>NZ_RYFF01000054.1 GCF_004138165.1 Candidatus Chloroploca sp. Khr17 | reverse complement strand
GGAAAGGTGCTGGCACGCACCCAGGGGCCGGTTACCGTGTTGGAACGGCCCGCTCAAAAAAGTGACACCTGGTGAGGGCTGCGCCCCCAGGAGTATGCAGTTTGCCAACATACGCCTAAGCTCAGCCCCCACGACGCCAGCGACGCAAAAGATCCATGTAGAAATCGTCAGGGAGCGGCTGCCCATCAACGCCCTGGTGGCTTGCGCGTGCGATGCCGGTGCTTTCAGGCCATTCGTTCCAGGTTTCAATCAAAAGCAGATCGGTCGCGGGGGGAACAGCCGCAAGACTGGCGCGGAAGAAAGCCCCGTTGCTAGGCGGGCCACCTCCAGGCGGCGCTTCACGGGGTTGCAAGCGGGGATCGGTGATACCAACAATGCTGCGGTTATCGAAACCCGGACCAACGCTTGTGACCGAGAAGTTCCGCAGCGTGGCTGTCTGTGGGCCATGCAACGCCGTGCCCCAATGGTAGCGACCATCAGCGACTAGTTCAAGTGGCTGAAGCCCCTCGCCGGGGGCAAGGGCCTCGGGGGTAAACCAGGTCTCTTCGAGGATAAGCCAAGGCTCGACGCCAAAATCGGCGCGAAAAGCCTCTTTCACGGCCCGCCAGAGTTCACCTGCGCGATAGAGTTCGTCACAACAGAGAGCGGTGTAGGTTACAATGATCGGTCGGCCCTGCTCGGTGGCCCACATCTCACGGGGAATGCGCTCGAAAAAGCCTTTGATGTGCAAATCATAGAAGAAGTAGCCGCTACGTGCATCACTGAGCGGCATACGAGGGATGGTTGGGCCAAAACGATAGCCATCCGCGACAAAATCGTTGTACATCGCCTGCTGAGCCGTGGTATCGAGAAACATACCAATTGGGAGCGGCTTTTCGAGGATGCCATTGGCCTGCACAAGCAGATCGAGACGATCCTGGCGAAACCAGGGATGTGGATGATCACCCCAGCTTACTGGCAAGATAAGATCAAAGCCAACATCAACAAGATCGCGTAGCTCGCCTTCAAACCAATCATAATTGATCGACGAATAAGCCAGACCATCGCGGGGATCAGGATCATCAGGTAACGGCGTCAGCCAACCCGGCGGGATCGCCGTCAATTCACTAGCATCACAGGCACGCTCGGGGCAATGGTACCAGTAGAAAAAGAAGGTTCCCATGCGCTCAGGCTGGGCGCGTGGCGTCGGCACCGGAAGCGTGCTTGTCGGCAAGAACGCAGGTGAAAGCGGAGCCAGGGTTGCAGTGGGCTGAGTTGGCGGCGTTGAGACTGGTTGCTCGGTCGTACGGACACAGGCAGTGAAGCCGAGTGTAGCAACGAGCAACCAGAACAGCAGGGAAACACGGCGCATCATTGGGTCTCGGGATCAGGTTTCGCACCACCGCGCCCACTCCGGCGGCGACGGCGACGCGGCGCTGACGGAGGAGGCGTTTCGGCAGTCGGCTCGGCAGGGGATGCAGCGCTGGAAGTGGGAGGGGGCGGAGAGACGACCCGCCTCGGCGACTTTCGGGGAGGCTCAACCGGTGGCTGGGCTTGATGAGGTGATGGGGCAGAGCGCGGCGTAGCGCGAGCTGCGGGGGGACTGTCACGGAAGGGTGACTCAAAATCATCTTCGAGCAACTCGAGATCGTCAAGGAGATCGTACTGATCAATCTCATCACGGAGCTTGCGGCGGTCATGGCGTTCAGGGGTACTCGTGCGACGTTGCTGGGCCACCGGGGTAACCCCTTCGGTATTACGCGCACGAGCCGTAGCTGCAACCTGGGTTGTGGCAAGCTCAATCTGATCCATGCCATACGTCTCTTGGACACCACTCCCGACGAGCTGAACAATCAACTGCTGTTTGAGCACCTGCTGAGCAACGACCTCACCGGGGCCATCAGGGGTTTGCACCCACGTCCCTTTGCGGGGCAACTCGGCACGCATCGCCACATACTGCTCGTGTTCATACGAAAGGCAGCAGAGCAGGCGCCCACAGACCCCACTGATCTTCGAAGGATTGAGCGGCAGATCCTGATCTTTTGCCATCTTGATACTGACCCGGGCATAATCAGGCAAGAAAGAGGCACAGCAGAGCACACGGCCACACGGGCCAATGCCACCGAGCAAACGGGCCTCATCGCGAGGGCCAATCTGGCGCAACTCGATCCGGCTTTTGAAGGTACGAGCGAGATCGCGCACGAGCAAACGAAAATCAACCCGTTTTTCAGCGGTAAAATAGAAGGTCAGGCGCGCCCCATCAAAACTATACTCAGCCTTAACCAGACTCATTGGCAGGCCGTGTTCACGCACCTTTTCGGCACAGCGTTCAAGCACCTCACCGTGGCGAGCCTGGAGGTCGCGGAAGCGTTCGAGATCAACGGATTCAGCGCGGCGCACAACTGGCTTGAGTTCACCAACAATCTCACTCGCGGGAACTTCACGGCGCTCATAGGCCACACGTGCCAATTCCAGCCCACGCACCGTCTCAACAATCACCGGCTCACCAACTTGCAACTCGAACTCTTGTGGATCAAAGTAGTAAACTTTACCACTATCCTTAAAGCGAATTCCTATCACAATTGGCATACAAAGACTACTATCTAGTCAAAAAACAAGATTCCAGATATGCAAGCGGCGATCACTCAGCGCGTTGACTCGTCTCACGGGGTTTGAGCACTTTGAAGGCGCGAACGCGCTGTTGCTTGCCTTTAAGCTGCAACTCGCCCATCGCCTGCAGATCGAAGTGATGGCACACCACATCAGCGGTATCCTGACCAATAAAGACCGAGCCAGGCTCGGCGGCACCTTCGAGGCGCGAGGCCGTATTCACGGTATCACCAATGGCCGTATATTCAAGGCGATGGCGCGTACCAAAGAAACCGGTATACGCCATCCCCGTATTGACTCCGATTCGGATGGCAAAGGTACGCCCCGAGATCGCCCTGCTCACAAGACGGCGCTGGGCGGCCTGCATTTCGAGGGCAGCGGCGACCGCGCGGAAGGCATGCTGATCGTCCTCAGGCTCATCAGGCAAACGTGGCGCACCAAACACGGCCATGATACCATCTCCGATATATTTGTCTACGGTACCATTGTAACGAAAAATCACATCCGTCATTTCGTGGAGATACTCATTGAGCAGATCCTGCACCTCACGGGGGGAGAGTTGTTCGGCAAGCGAGGTAAAACCCTTGATATCAGCAAAGAGCACCGAGACCTGCTGTTCTTGCGCCTCCCAGAGTTTGCCATGTTGGGCAACATAGCGAGCGAGGGCATTGGCAACATTGGGCGAAAGAAACCGTTCAAGGTTTTGGCGGAGCTGCCCCTGATGGCGCAACTCTTCGGTGAGGCGAGCGCGTTCGAGCGCAACGGCGGCAAAATTAGCGATGGCAACGACCAGATCGCGTTCACGCTCACCAAACTGATCACGCCCGGCGGCATCAAGTAAAATAATCCCGATGGCACGACCCTGGAGCAAGAGGGGCGCGCAGATGGCCGAGCGCATATTGGCACTAATAATGCTATCGGCCTCGGCAAAATCGAGCCGGGCGTCACGAGTCAAAATCGCCTCGCGGGCATCAATTGCCTTGCGAACAATCGTACTGGAAATAGCGACATCACCCGTACCGACAGGCAGCACAACCCTGGGCACCAGTTCATCATCCTTGCGCAGCAAAAGCAGACCGCGTTCAGCCGGAACAACCTGGAGCACCTCTTCCATCACCAGATCAAGCAACTCGCGAAAATCGAGCACCTGGTTCAACCTGATCCCAATCATATAAACGGTCTGGAGATCGGCAGGTTCAAGGGGGATTTCGTGAGCTCTAACCGTACGACCATCCGACGCAAGGGGATAATAACGCTGATCGTCGAGGAAGACACTCTGGACGGCCCGATCTTCAAACTGAAGTTCAAAAGGGCCAACGCCAATGATATCGCCATCGGTGAGTTGCTCTTCTTTGACCCGAAGGCGGTTCACCGTCACCCCATTGCGGCTATCGAGATCCTTGACCCAGACCTGGCGCCCGCGCCACTCGATGCGTGCATGCTTCCGAGAAACGATCGGATGATTCAGGACAATGGCATTATCTAACTGGCGACCAATCGAGAGTCCGCCGGGGGCAACGGCAAAGGTACGAAGTTCATCATGTAAGGTGACGGTAATGCGGGCCATGCGAGACTCCGGGCTGGCGAACGACGGCAGCCATGGTTGTGCCCCGATCCATCCTGAAGACCTGTGGCATGCATCACAGTGTCGGCTGGCACATTGCAACAAACCTAGGTCTATTATAGTCCGCCCCGGGGTTGAGGGCAACCATGCTATAATCGCAAGGGGTGAAGGAGGAGGAGAGAGAAGCTATGTCGCGCATTGCGATCCAGAGTGCTCAGTTCGGGCTGGTTCCCGAGAACAAACAGGCCCAGCGTGCGTTGATCAGCGAGGTCATCCCATCCTCGCCTTTTGGCCCCGAGGCACGCAAGGGACAACTCTATCTGGTCGTTGAAGCGACTGACCAGGGCAAAGCAAGCCTGGCCGCCTGTGAATTGGTTGCCGGTGTGGTTCAGCGCGCCTTCTATCGAGACACCTCGTCCAGTATCACGTCAGCCCTACGGGCCGCGATCCGCGCAGCCAACAAGGCGCTCTACGAACACAATTTCAAGCATGCAACCGACAAACGAGTGCTGGTCGGGCTAACCTGTGCCATCGTCCGTGACGCCGATCTCTTTCTTGTTCAGGTACAGCCAGCACAGGCGTATATCCTGAGTGAGGGGCGCATTCGAGCCTTGCCATCCCATGCCGTCTGGGATCCTACCAGCACCAATGCCCTGCCTTTTACCCAGGCCACGGCCCTGGGCGCAAGCCTCTTTGTCGAGCCCGAACTCTACCGTGCAAGCATAGGCGCAGGCGGGGGGGCCTTGCTCTGTTCAAGTAATTTTGCGCAACTGCTGAACCGCACCGAGGTAGAAGCCAGGCTGGGTCAAGATGACGCCACGGTCATGCTGAAACGGCTTGAAGAGCTTGCCCACACCCATGAACTCGACAGTCCCCATGCCCTGGTGATCAGGTTTACCCCTGAAGCGAAGCCTCGCAACCGCCAGGTCGTCCCCAGCAAGAGCGCGACCCGCACAAGGCAGGGGTCGCAGATGGCAGGGATGCGTGAATGGGTAGACAAACTAAGGCGCACGTTAAGGGGGCGGCCCGAGCGAAGCAATCAAGAGGAATCTGACGAGCCCGAGGCTGAACCGATCGATCTGATGCAACGGATGCCGGAAGAGCCAACGTACTCGGCGGCACCAATTCCTCGCGCAACACCGATCAATCTTGGTGACGGGATTGGGGATCGTTACGCACGACTACGCGAGGCACGGGCCGACACCGCACCGCTACGGCTCGAAAACCTGCCCCCTTCAACCTTTCTCGGTGAAGGGACGGTGCCCGTTTCAGGCAACCGTCGCATCGATCTGAGCAGTGAAGAGACGATCAGTGGGGCAGGCCCATACCGCCCTCGCTATGAAGAACGCCCCCTCGTTGACCTGACCTGGGGGGAACGACTTGCCCTGCCCTTCCATCGGATGAGCAATAGCGTCAATGGCTATTTCCGTGAACGTCGCGTCCGCCGAACGGTGCAACCGCAACGTCCGATCCATCGGGGCAATGGGCTTTCGTACCGGCGCAAAGGGCCTCCTTTTCCATGGGCGCTCTTTCTTGGCCTATTGCTGATGATCACCATCATGGTGATCTACGGCATGAATTTGAGTCGTCAGAATGACCAGCAGATTGTGCTCGAATACTTCACGGTCGCCGACGAACAATTGGCGACCGTGCGTAGCGCCGAAGATGCCAACGAAGCGCTGGTGACGCTGGAGTTTGCCCGTGAAGCGATTGATGAGCTACGGGGCAGTGCGCTCATTACGACGACGAATCCGACGCTCTGGCTCCGCTATCAAGAATTACAACGCGAGTACGAACGTGCCTTGGCATCCGTACAGCGCATTACCTTTCTTGATGAACCTGTGGTAGTGGCGGTGCATCCGCTTGCCACCGGACGCTTTGCCGATGTGATTGTGCCTCCAGTGATGACTAATGTGACCGATACAAATCTGCTCGAACGCTTGCAGTATATCTACGCCGTTGATATCGACACCCAGAATAGTCGTCTCTACCGTATTCCCCAGGAGGGGGGCCGTGCCGAGCCATTTCTCAGCCCTGGGCAGGGAGTAGGTTCAACCGTGGTCGGGCCAGTGCGGGCAGCGACCTGGCGCATTGACCAAGTCGTCGCGATTGACGAGGCGACGAGTGGTTTTGGGTACTATTTTCGTACCGGATCAAACTGGAACTACGCCAAGCTCGGGGCAAGCGAGATCTGGCGTCTACGCGACCGGTTGCGGGTGCGTGAGTATGGCGGCAATCTCTATGTCTGGGGCGCAGTCGCCAATGAGGTACTGCGCTTTCGCTCGGGGAGTTATAGTGATGCCCCCGATTACTGGCTTGATGTCAATAGTCTTGCTGATGTCGATCTGAGTACCGTGGTTGATATGGCTGTTGATGGGAGCATCTATTTACTGCGGGCCGATGGCACCGTGCTCGTCTTTAGTCAGGGCCAATTTGTTGGTGAAGTAAAACCAGAAGCGATCAATCCTCCGTTGACAATCGTGCGTGGCTTTGTTGTGACCGGAACATCACCCGAAGATGGCTACTTCTTCTTGATTGACACGCTGAATGAGCGTATTCTCCAGATGGAAAAGGTAAGCGGCACCATTATTCAACAGATCAAGGTTCGGACTGACGGCCCTCTTCGCCTCGATGAGTTGAATAATCTGACGGTCACCAACGATGGCATCCGCACGAACCTCTACCTCGTCAATGCCAACCAGATCATCGAGGCTGAACTACCGGCACCACCACGTTCATTTCGTGAGAGTGGCGAAGGAACACAATAAGATGTGGGGCGAACCAAGCGTACGATACGCGCAACCTCGCGTCGTGCCCTGGCCTGTTCCGGGACTCTTCCTGGTGTTTGTGCTGCTGCTGTTATCCGGCTGTGTCACGGTGGCCGACCAAGAAGTCGCAGGCGCAGGTGCTTCAAGCCCGCAGGCGGTGGTTGAGAGTTTTATCGAAGATCTGAATACCGCGCTCGCTGAAGAGAATCTGACTGATCCAGAAGTACGGCGGATTTGGGCCGAACGGCTGGCGAGCCATTTTGCCCCGAGTGAGCGGGTTGATCAACGCAACGCAATGAGCCAGATGCTGCTCAATTTTGTGACAACCGCGAACGAGCCCGTAGTGGGAAGCCGCGCCACCCTCAAGATCACGTACAGCTATGTCGAGATTTTGCGTCGTGAAGAGGGACGAGCCCTTGTCAACCTTGTTGACGGAACATTCGTCCTGGTCTTTCTTGATGCAGAGGACAATGTGTTACGTGAACGAACTGGCGGGCTGACAGAAGTGCTTGGACAAACAAGTGGCGGGTTGCCCGTGATCCAGGTTGGCAGTAGCTGGTATATGACCGAGGGGTGAGGCAAACGATTGTGATCCAGCAGGCCATTGCAGCACGCATCTTTCCAGGGGCGGTAATCCTGGCAACCCGTGACGGGGCAACATTGCGTGATCAGGCGTATGGCACAACGATGTACGAGGATGAGGGCACGCGATCGGTTGGGCGTGACGATATCTTTGACATTGCCTCGCTGACCAAAGTAGTGACGGCGACAGCGGCCTTGCGGCTCTATGATCTTGGTGAACTGACGCTCGACCACGCGATCACATCCTATCTGCCAGCGGCACGGGCACAATACGTCACGGTGCACCATCTGTTGACCCATTGCTCGGGCCTGGATCTGCGCCTCTCGACGCTGCGCAACGAGGGGGCCGCAGGCATTCAGGCTGCGATCTACGCCGCCGAGCCAGTCAAACCACCCGGGGCGCATCTGGCCTATACCAATATCAATAGTCTGTTGCTTGGCGAGATTGTCGCAGTCGTCGCGGGCCTCCCCCTTGACCAGGCAGTCCAGAAACTTGTGCTTGACCCTCTGGGTATGCACGCAACCGGCTACTGCCCCTCAGGAGCCTTACACGAACGCATTGTGCCAACAGAATGGGATGATACCTGGCGGCAGAGGCTCGTGCATGGCGTGGTTCACGACGAGAGTGCCTATGCGCTGGGAGGAGTTGCAGGCCACGCTGGGCTTTTCAGCACCGCCCGCGATCTTGAACGGCTGGTGCGCATGTGGCTGCAGGGTGGGGCCTGGGCAGATCAGCAGATGCTGCGCGAAGCCACGGTTGCGCTAGCTTTACGGGATGCTACTACCGGGCTCCGAACTGACTCAGGGCAGGCACTGTCGAGCGGGTTGGGATGGATGTTGGATCGGGCCAACTTTATGGGGGCTGCACCCAAAGGAAGCTTTGGGCATACAGGCTTTACCGGGCCGGCCATCATTGGCGTGCCACAGGCTCAACTAGCCCTGGTTGTGTTGAGCAATCGGGTCTACCCCCAGCGCACGCCCCCGCCGTACCGGCACCATGTGATCACAGCCGCGATCCTGGAAGAACTACTACGTGGTCTGTGAACGAAGTTTTCTTGTCTTTTGCAAGCCTGCTTTGCCCCCTCCCCAGCCCTCCCCCGCTGGGGGAGGGAGCCGGACGCCTCCCCCCAGCGGGGGGAGGTTGGGAGGGGGGCTGAAAGAGCAGAAAACTTCGTTACACACTACATAGTATGAGGGAGAAGCGAGTATGGCCGGTGAGTGGGTGAAGATAGGTGAGGCAAACGAATTGGCACCAGGGCAACTGATCTATGCCGTGATCGAAGGCTTGCCGGTTACGGTCGCCAATGTGGATGGCACCCTCTATGCCTTCAGTGATGCCTGTCGCCACGAAGGCGGGCCGCTTTCGGCGGGGGTTCTCATCGGCGCGACGATCACATGTCCGTGGCACGGATGGGCCTACGATGTGCAGACAGGCAAAAGCCTCGTGCCTCCGGTGGGGCTACGCCTGGCAACCTACCCGGTACGGATCTGTGACGATACGATCTGGGTTGAGCTTGACTGGGAGTAGTAAGACCATAGATCAAGCGTACCGCGAGCCGTCCCAATTGCGAATGCGCGAGGGAGGCATCGGCGTCAGCGACGCATCAGCGAGAATAGCCTCGGGGTGGAGGCGGGTGAGGGCATCGGCGAGATCCTCGCTGACGAGTTGAGCAACACGTATGCGTGCTGCGCCCAGATTCGGTACCCGCCCGAGGTGCAAGCCGTGGGCGTCGGTTGCGAGGATCTGCACCAAGCCATGCTGCACCATCAATTCGCCCAGCATCTTCATACGCGAACCCTGGACACCGAGCAGCGCATCACAAGTGAGTTGCATCACGATACCACGCTCGATCATCGGAATCAAGGTATTGGGGTCGCGCAGCACAAAATGGTAGCGTTCAGGATGGGCGAGCACAACCCGATAGCCTGCGAGTTGAAACCCAAAGATAATCTGCTCGGCGGCCTGCGGGGTAATATGCAGCGGAAACTCGACGAGCACCGCACGACCTGTTTCGTAGGGCAAGAGCGCACCGGCCTGCAAGCGTTCAAGCGCACCCGGCTCACCATAGATCTCAGTTCCTGCGATAAGCTGCAGCGGCACATCCTCGTGCGCAAGGGCGGCGCGCAACTCGGCGAGGCGCTGCTGGGCCAGTTTGACCTCATAGCGCGTCCAGGTACTGACCGAACTAGCACCGTGGGGCGTTGCAGCCATGATCGTCACGCCATCAGCAACGGCAGCCCGGGCAAGCGCAACGGCCTCTTGCAGTGAACGAGTACCATCATCAATATTGTGGAGAATATGGGAATGCAGATCAATCATATGCTCCCCTAATACGTATAACCGCGCTCAACCTTCGCCCCATTGAGCACCACCCCAACGATATTGGCCTTGACCTGTTCGAGCAGACGGCGCGCCTCACGGGCACGGTCGCGGCGGGTCTGCCCAGCATGGAGCACAAGCAGCACCCCATCAACGCGAGAGGCCAGCGTAGCAGCATCGGTAACAGCCACGACCGGGGGCGTATCAAAAAGCACAATCTCGGCCTCAGAGCGCATCCGCTCGATCAGGGCGCCCATACGGCGTGAGCCAAGCAGATCGGCGGGACGCGGGGGCAACGGGCCACTGGTCAGCACATGGAGACCGGGGACACTCGTCGGCTGGATGGGCAGGGGGCCATCGTCCTGCGCAAGCACGGCACTAGTGAGGCCGCGCTCATTGGGCAGCCCAAAGATCGTATGCAAACTGGGGCGGCGCAGGTCGCAATCAACGATCAGCACCCGCTGTTCGGCTTGAGCCATCGTGACGGCCAGATTCGCCAGGGTCGTACTCTTGCCTTCATCAGGGGCCGTACTGGTGACCAACAGCGTATGGAGAGGCCGGTCAAGGCTCGAAAAAAGCAGATTGGTACGCAGGGTACGAAACGCCTCTGCCGCAGGCGAGCCAGGGTCGCGCAGCGTAATCAGCGTCGTCTCGGGCGAAGAACCATTGGCACCCACAGCTATCTCCTCGTTTTATGGCTCAACGGTAGGAATCGCGCCCAAAGTCGTCAAGCCAACAAAACGCTCAACATCGCTACTACTCTTAAGCGTATCATCAAGATACTCAAGCACATAGGCCAGCAACACCCCAAGCATCAGGCCAAGCAGCGCCCCAGCAAGCACATTGATCCGTGTATTGGGTTGAATAGCGGTCAGGCGGGCCTGCTGAATACGTTGCACATTGATCCGGGCGGTGCCCTCGAGCGTCGCATTAATGCGGTTCACTTCCGCAACGAGGCGATTGCCCACGGCATCGGCCATTGCCATCGACTGAGCGAGGGTTGGTGCGTCCACCTCAATAATAATCTTCTGCTCATCAGGCCGAGGCTGGATATTGACATCGCGCATCCAGCGTTCACCGCTAATATCCAGGCCAATCTCCTGGCTAATCTGGTCGAGCACATCGGGCTGCATCACCAATTCGCGGTAGCTATTCATCGAATTACGGAGCACAATATTCAGGCCATTATCAGCCTGGTTGGCCAGGGCCAGATAGACCGCCTGCGAGCGAAACGTCTGAGGGATCAGCTTGCTGACGCCATACGCCGCCACTGCCGCAGCGACGAGGGTCAGCACAACCACCCACCAGCGTTTCGCGAGCACAAGCCCATAATCACGTAACTGCATCGCACCCTCACTTATTCTTTAGGAATCACGGCAAGCACAGGTGCGCCCGTCCATCGTTCAGCCTGACGTGCATGATAGATTCGATCATCAAGATACGCAAGGCCAAGGGCAATGCCCACCGCCGCGACAAGTGCCAGGGCAACCCGCAGGCCCACTTCACGCACAAGCCCGGTGAGGCTCTGCGACGAAGCGGCGGCCCCCGGGGGATCAATCACCTGCACCTGCAACCCACCGGCGGGATCGCGGCCCCAGTAGACCAACCCCCCCTCACGGAGACTCGTCACAGCCGCCTGCGCCATCGCAACAGCCAGTTCGGGGGTTGCGGCCGTTGCGCTAAGCAGCACCGAGCGATGGGTCGTCTCGACACGCAAACCGCCCTGGATCGCAGGCACCTCAAGGGCATAGCCCTGGGCGGCCATCGCGGCCTGGACATCGGTAGCAAAGAGCGCGCTGGAGATCACAGCGGGCAGGTCATCAAGGATATACGCCGTTGTGAGCCAAGTCGTACCGACATCAAGGGGCGGCAGCGGCAACTCAGGATCAGGTTCAGGAGCCTGGGTCACCATCAAACGCACCGTTGTCTGGAAGACCGGGGTACGCCCGAGCAGCGTCAGCGTACTCAGACCAGCCGTCAGCAATGGCAAAACAACCAGCACTGGCCAATAACGGAGCAGCAGCGCAATGTATTCACGAAGAAGCATAGGCTTACGAACGAACGTGTGGGAGGCGCTGCTGTTGATGGTCTTGCAGCGTCTCATCAATCAGCGTGCGCATCCGGCTAAGAAAGAGATCGCGCCGATACTGCTCGGCGTGACGGCGGATCGCAGCGTGATCATACCAGTCTGCGTGTGAAGCTGCAACTGCTGCCGCGACTGCAGCCGCCGTCTGCTGATGAAAAAAGCGCCCGGTCACGCCATCAATAACGGTTTCGAGCGCACCACCGGCACCATAGGCAATCACCGGGCGCCCGGCAGCCATTGCTTCGAGCGGCGTAATGCCAAAATCCTCTTCACCGGGAAAGATAAACGCACGGCAGCGCGCAAAGAGATCGCAGCGAGTTCCTTCATCCACCCAGCCAAGAAACTCGATATTTGGGCCAGCAAGTTGTTGGAGGCGCTGACGGTCGCGGCCATCGCCAAAAACCTTGAGCGGCAGGCGCAATTTCGTGAACGCCTCGATAATCAACTCGATCCGCTTATACGGAATAAGCCGACCACCGGCTAGATAGAAATCACCCGTAGGCTGTGGCTCGTACGGAGGCAGATCCACAGGCGGGGCGATCACCTGCGAGGAACGACCGTAATAGCGCGCAATGCGTCCGGCCACCTCATATGAATTAGCGACAAACCGATCGACGCGATTCGCCGTAATGACATCCCAGAGTCTAACATAGGTCAGGCCGATCGGCAACAGCACCCGTTGCAACCCGGTAATCTCTTCACGCTCGATGTACTCACGTGTTCGCCACGCAAAACGCATCGGCGTATGGCAATAGCAGATATGCAATGCCCCAGGCCGGGGCATGACCCCTTTGGCATAGGCACTGCTGCTCGAGATCAACAGGTCATACTCACTAAAGTCAAAGCTCTCGAAGGCGGTTGGATAGAGCAAGAAGTAACGGCGAAAGTGCTTGCGCCAACCCGGGAGGCGTTGCATAAACGAGGTACGAATATCCCAGGTACGATAGTGGCCTGGCATCGCCTCGGCATCATAGATCGAGGTATAGACAGGCGCACCAGGGAACAATTCGCAGAGGGCCTCGAGGACCCGCTCGGCACCACCGTACTGATTCAGATAATCGTGAATGATCGCGACGCGCATAATTCAGTATCACCAAGCCTGCCTACAGGCGAACGCGGCCCGCAGCCCGGCAGTTTGCACGCCGGTTAATCTACCATAGGATAGCATAGATTTGCGATGCCAGTGTCATCCTGCCCACAAGAAATGTGGTACGATACCCCAGGAAAGGTTCCTTTTGCAAATCGGGAGGTCTGGCGTGCTCTTTCAGAATGTCGCCATCGAGGCGCTGGGTTATGAGTTGGCCCCGCACCGGATCAGTTCGGCCTGGCTTGAAGATCAGATCAGTGAGACCATGGAGCGCCTTGGGGTACCAAAGGGCCGTCTAGAGCAACTCTCGGGGATTCAGGAACGTCGCTTCTGGGAGGCCGGTACCCGCCCCAGTGCCACGGCAACGCTGGCCGGCGCCAAAGTGCTGGCGGCTGCCGAGGTTGATCCAGGCCGGATCGGGCTCTTGCTCAACACCTCGGTCTGTCAGGATTTTCTCGAACCTTCAACGGCATGCTTTGTCCATCGCAGTCTCGGCCTGGCACCAAAGGCGATCAACTACGATCTGCGCAATGCCTGCCTGGGCTTTTTGAATGGGATGCACGTCGCGGCAATGATGATCGAGCTGGGGGAGATCGAGTATGCCCTGATCGTCAATGGTGAAGGCTCGCAAGAGATTGTGACGGCAACGCTCGAGCGCTTGAAGCGCCCTGAGACAAGCGCGATCGAGTTCCGCGATAACTTTGCAGCGTTGACCCTTGGCTCTGGCGCAGCAGCAATGTTGCTTGCGCATCGCAGCGTCGCCCGCTCGCCACACCGGCTCAATGGCCTGGTCTCACTGGCAGCCACCGAACACAACGAGCTCTGCATTGGCAATCCTGATTATATGAAGACCGATGCCAGCGCCCTGCTGGTAGCCGGGGTCAAGCTTGCCACCGAGACGTGGGCACGCGCCCAAGAGCGATTGCCCAACTGGTCTGATGAGCAGATTGCGCTCTATGCTCCCCACCAGGTCAGCGGACGGCATATGGCCGCCGTCAGCGAAGCCCTTGGCTTGACGCCGGCGAAGCTTGCCTTGAATTTCCAGGTGCTGGGCAACATCGGGCCTGCAGCACTTCCGATCAGTCTGGCGCAAGCTGCCGAGGCAGGCCGGATCAAAGCTGGCGATCACGTCGGTTTGCTCGGAATCGGCTCTGGGATTAATTGTTCGATGATGAGTGTTACCTGGTAAGTATGGGTCAAGAGTTTATGATTGATGAAACTTTCTGGGAACCACGGTTTATCGCTTTTCTTGACTCACGCGAAGCAGAGCATGATGCTGCCCATAATCGTGAACACCTCAGGCGGGTGGTCGCCAATGCACGCCGCCTTGCCGTTGCCGAAAATGCTGATCTTACGGTCGTTTTGCCCGCAGCCTGGTTGCACGATTGTGTCAGTGTGCCCAAAGATTCGCTCCAACGCCCCTTTGCTTCAACGATGGCCGCAACAGCAGCCAGTTCGTTCCTGACTTGGTCAGGCTATCCACCTTTTCGTATTCCCGCGATTGCCCATGCGATCATGGCTCACAGCTTCACCGCAAACATTGCCCCGCTGACCATTGAAGCCAGGGTCGTTCAGGATGCTGATCGCCTTGATGCCCTTGGTGCCATTGGTCTCGCCCGCTGTCTGATGCTCAACGGGCAGCTTGGACGCCCACTCTACGATCCTGCCGAACCATTCCCTACCCAACGCCCTGCGGATGATACGCTTTCAGCCGTTGATCATTTCTACACCAAACTGCTCGGTCTCGCCGCAACAATGACAACTGCGGCCGGCAAAGCTGAAGCCGAACGCCGCACGGTCTTCCTTACCCAGTTCCTCCAACAACTGAGTGAAGAATTGGGGGTTGCGTTGCCGCAACCTCAGGTTGATGCTCGGTAGGGCCACAGCAGGCCCTACCGCCCACTTTATGTGCCCGGTAGAGGTAGCTTTCACCCTTTCTCCTGGAAGCGAGGGCATCTCGCCCTCGTCATACGTTCGAGGGCGAGATGCCCTCGCTCCCAGGGTCAGATACACCAACTCTGAAATCTTACCCCCCTATAGGCATGGCCATAAGTTCCCTGTAAAGGCAAAGGAGATGAAAGAGTGTCCCAGATGCAGTATCCAGAGGATCGAACTGGTCGTCGTTCGCTGTGGGTTACGTTGATCACGGTTGTTGTGTTCGTGTTTGGCTTCATTGCGCGTACCCCTTCCCAGGCCCAATCGCCTGCACTGGAACGTCAAGAGGCTGCCGGCAGACTTAGCCAGGCTACAACGGTGATCGTGGTTGATACGAGTGCTGACCTCGATAGTAGCAGTATGCGCAAGACATGTACCTACACCTCCGGGGCTATTTTTGTGCCCGCAACCGATGGGTGTACCTTGCGCCGTGCGATCCTTGAGGCTGCAGCCCGCCCGCCGGCTGATCGCCCGATCGAAATTCACTTCAATCTGGCTGATGATGATCCGAATAAGGATCGAGAAGTCAGTGGTACATGGACGTTGCCAATTGATGCGGCACTGCCTACATTGAGAACGCAGTCAATTCTTGATAAGACCGGTGATGTAACGATTGATGGGGCAACGCAGCCAGGTGGACGGACTGATGGCCCGCCGATCATTCTTGCGACGAATGACCAGAGCCTGGAGGTCGAAAGTACCGGCAATACGATCCGCAATTTAGCGTTTAAGGGTGGCGGTGCGATCTTTCTGAAAGAGAATGGCAATACGGTCGAACAGATCTGGATGGGTCTGAGCGATGATGGTACCTCCATCGTTTTTCGGACACCGGCCCAACCGAGTCGGATGGCTGGGGGCGGTATTTTCATTGCCTCTAATGACAATCTCGTCCAGAATAACATCATTGCTGGGGCGTTTGCCCGTGCCATCAGCATTGATGGGAGTCGCACAAACAATACGATTCAGAATAATTTGATTGGCACACGAGCAGATGGTACGGTGCCTGCTGTCCCTGCGGCGGCGCAGTGTCTCCGTTCGCTCAGCCTTGATCCGCAAAATTGGTACGGTGGCTGGGGCATTGCCTTGAGTGGCAGCAACAATCGGCTCATTGGCAATCGCATTGCCGGGTTGCATATCATTCAGTCGCTCAACGATACGCCGCCTATCGCGATTGAGATCTTTGGCAGCGGCCACGAGGTGCGTGACAATGTGATTGGCATTGACAGCGCAGGTGCTCCCGTTGGCGTTTGTGGGCAAGGAATTAAGGTTTCGGGGAGCAATACGCAGATCGTTGATAATCTGATTACAGGTAGTCGTGCTGGGTTTGAGGATGATGAGTCGACTGCTATCCTTGCGAGCGATACTTCGCCTACCTTTGGGCAAATCACGGTGCGACGCAATCTGATCGAACGCGGCCCCGGGCGGGTCTATGCTTTTGGGCCTGGGATACCCGCAGTGCTGCGCACCTTCCAGCCGGCCCGCGTTACGTCCATTGATGGAACCACCGTACGGGGAAGCAGTGGGCTCAATAGTCCCTGTCCCGGATGTTTGATCGATCTCTACAGCGATAATGGCGACGAGATTGCCGAAACACTGAGCTATCTTGGTGAGGCGCTTGCGGATGCCACCGGGGCTTTCACGGTCACGCTGAGCGCACCTCTACAACCAGGCGTGGGCCTTCGTACGAGCAGTACCACGCAATCTGCTGGGGTGATTGGCAACTATCTGAGTGGCACGACAACGCAGGTCTCAAAGCTCTATCTGCCGTTGAGCGAACTCAGCATCACCGGGCCAGTCACAGGCACCGCCGGGATGACCTATACGTTTGTTTTTGATGTTGCGCCGCTGGGGGCGACGGCACCCTATACCTATACGGCCACAGTCACTGATGTAGCTGAACCCGTTACCCTCGTCACGGCAAGTTCGACGGTTACTGTTACGTATAGCTGGCCCACCAGTGGCACCAAGACGATCGGCGTCAATGTTACCAACGAATTGAGTGAAGTGACTGCGACGCATACGATTGACATTACAGGCACAACCATCCCAGATGATGAGTGGAGGGTGTATCTGCCGCTGCTTAATCGTTAGGTGCGCCCTCAACGTTGAAGCAAGGCTTCGTAGAGGCCGCGTATCCGCTGATACGCGGCCTCCCAGGTGAACTCGCGCATGACACGAGTCTGGCCGGCAAGCCCAAGTTGCTGAGCATATCCAGGGTCGTTCAGCACACGCTTGAGGGCCGCAGCGAGCGCAGCGGTATCGCCAAAGGGGACAAGCAACCCGTCGAGGCCATCACGAATGACAGCGGGGACGCCGCCGGCCAGTGCGCCAACAACGGGCACACCATAGGCCCACGCTTCGAGGTAGCTAATGCCAAAGCTGTCGGTGCGCGATGGTTGCGCATAGACCGTTGCGGCAGCCAGGGCGTCGCGGCGCGTTGCGTCGCTGACATAACCAAGGACACGGATGCGTGCCCTGGCCTCGGCGGGCAAGCGCTTGCAATAGTGCTCGAAGTGGGCAAGGAGCGGCCCGCACTGCACCCAGGTTGCCTCGACACCACTGGCCCAGAGGCGCTGCATTGCTTCGAGCACGTGAATGGTTCCTTTATCGTAGGCCGCAGCCCCCAGACTCAAGACCATCGGGCCACTGATCTGATGTTGCGCCCGGAACGCCGCCCCATCGCCACCAGCGACCTCGGCAGGATCAATGCCGGCGCCAACAACGTGTACCTGCGCAGCGGGCACACCATAGCCAATCAGCCCGTCACGTTCGAGCGTCGTCATCGTTGCCACCGCCGCGCAATCTTGCAGCAACGCGATCTGGTGGGGCATCGTATAGTACTGCACAATCTGGCGCTTGCCCGGCTCGCCCAGATGCACAAACGGGGTACAGAGATGGCGTATGCCCCGCTGCCTGGCCCAGCGAGCAGCGGGAATGACGGCAAAATCGAGCGTAATATTCGTCGTATGCAGCACCGTCACATCCGCGAGTTCGGGGGCCGTTGCCAAAAAATGCTCAAGCGCGGGGAGGCGCGGGGTCAGGGTCGCGAGGCGCATCAAGAGCGGGGCAACGGGTTGGCCCAGACGCCCCAGGTCAACCATCAGCCGACGGAGGATCTGATAGGCGAGCGAAGGGCCGGGCATCCGCTGCACAGGGAAGCGGATGATGCGCATCCCATCCTGCTCGGTGACACCAGGCTCGACGTGGCGGCAACGGGCATCCCAGAAATACTCAAGATCCAGGGCATCAGTGCTGAGCAGCGTCACACGATGGCCTTCACGGACGAGGCGCGCCCCTATTTCACGAAAATAGCGCGAGGCACCCGAGGCAGGATTGTAGAGCTGATTGAGATGCAGAATATGCATACTGCTACTTGCCGGTCAGCACCACCGGCTGAGCGAGCAGCGCAACCCGGCGGGGTTGCACCAGGCCCACCGGAAAACTACAGACAATCATCTCGGCGACCTCACCACGCTTTTTGCCATCACAGTTAATCTTGCGGCTCGCCATCACGATATCGTTGGTCGTCGCAGGCGCATAAAGCTCAGCCACGAGAGGCGTATGCGAATTCGAAAGCATCACGGCACAGCCACGCTCGGCCAGGGCAAAGAAGGTATGAGCCAGTTCACGCTGCTCCACTTCGGTGAAACCGCGGTGCGTATAGGCCGTAAACGAGGACGTAGGACTCACAGGCACATACGGAGGATCAAAATAGATCAAATCGTCGGGCCGGGCACGCTGCAACACCCCATCAAAATGCTCAACCCGTAGCTCAACCTCACGCAACGCACGACTCACTTCACGCATGTTATCAGGATCGACAATCAATGGCTTTTTGTAGTTTCCAAAGGGAGCATTGAACTGACGCTTATTATTGAGCCGATAGAGACCGTTATAGCACGTGCGGTTGAGAAAGATCGTGCGGGCGGCTCGTTCAACTTTGGGGCGGAGATGAAAGTTCGCCTGACGATCCCATGACCGGACTTCGTAGAAGAAGTCACGATCAGCGAAATGAACCCGCATCGCCACAAGCAACTCAATCAAGTCTTCAACGTGCTCGCGAACAACCTCATAACAATCGATCAACTCAGGATTCGAGTCGCTCAAGACCGCGCCATGGGCCAGCAGACCATGATTCCAGAGATGAAAAAAGAAAGCCCCACCGCCAACAAAAGGCTCGTGGTAGCGCTCAAACGTCATTGGCAAGCGTGCCGTCAACTCGGCCAGCAACTGACCTTTGCCACCGGCCCACTTGAGGAAAGGACGAGCTGGCACATTCTACTCCGGGAAGGGGAGGGACAACCTCCTACAGGAAGGCATGGCATAGTGACAAAAGATGCCAGCGAGGCTGGCACATTACGTCAATCTCGTAGCGCGTTGCAGAGCGTTCCGAAGGTTGATTATAGCATATTTGACTTCACTCGGGGCCAGAATTATCATGAAGTATGCTAGCCAATAGCCAAAGGAGCCGCTATGCCTGAGATCATGACCTTACCCTCAATCACGCTCCGTTCCCTGGATGCCAGGTGGAACTACGAGCGGTGGGAACGCGAACTCCCTGATGATGGCAATCGGTATGAAATTATTGGGGGTGTACTCTATATGACCACGGCACCGAGCTATTTTCACCAGTGGATCATTCGACGTCTCGATGCACAACTTGGCATTCCGCTAGAGAATCAGGGTCTGGCGTATGCAGCCACGGCCCCGATTGGCCTGCTTATGCCTGGTTGCGATCCGGTACAGCCTGATTTTGTGCTGGTGCATCACGCCAGAGCCGACATTATCACCAATCGGCGCATCCGTGGCGTACCTGATCTGATCGCCGAAGTGCTGTCACCCCATAATGCCGAACAAGATACGCTCGTCAAACGCCATGCCTATGCACGAGCTGGTGTGCCCGAGTACTGGATCATCCGCCCCGAGACACGCGACGTGCTTGTTTGTCATACGCCCGATAGCGGGCTTGGCGACTATACGGCAACCCACCTGGTCAGAGTTGGAGAAGCCCTGACGCCACTCCATTTTCCGATCACGGTCGAGGTTGCGCAACTGTTTGCCGGTGCTCCAGATACAACTGTTTGAGCGATGCTTTGGGGAGCGCCCAGGGCAAGCGACGCTTGCCCTGGGCGCTCCCCAAAGGTGTCTGGGCAACATTGCGGTAGCCTTGATCGCTATGTGGCGTATAATGGGTATGGTATGGCCCTGTTAGGGGGCAACGCCTGCGCTTGGTTGGCAGGGTTCGTCTGGCTGGTGATGCAGGAGCAATGAGATCGCTATGAGTGTTGTTTCTGGCCCGGTACGGGTGCGTTTTGCCCCGAGTCCGACTGGTTATCTGCATATTGGTGGTGTGCGTACGGCGCTTTTCAACTGGCTCTTTGCCCGCCATTATGGGGGCCAGTTTGTGCTACGCATTGAGGATACGGACGAGAAGCGTTTTGTTGATGATGCTGCCGCTGATATTATGGCGTCGCTGCGTTGGGCTGGCCTTGATTGGGATGAAGGCCCTGACATAGGCGGCCCGTTTGGCCCGTATGTGCAGTCGCAGCGTCACGCCGAGGGCATCTATGCGACATATAGCACGCAGTTGCTCGAAGCAGATCTTGCGTATATGTCGTTCACGACCGAAGAAGAACTGGCGCAGATGCGCGTCGAAGCCGAAGCACGGGGGATCAAGTCGTTTCGCTTTCGTGGTCCCGAGCGCGCTTGGTCCCTCGAAAAGCAGCAAGAAATGGCGGCCCGTGGGCGGCCTTTTACGATTCGCCTGAAGACGCCGCTTGAGGGTGAAACCCGGTTTCAGGATCTGGTGCGCGGCGGCGATCAGATCGTGGTACAACACTCCCAGTTGCAAGATATTGTCTTGATCAAAGCGAGTGGCATGCCCGTCTACCATTTTGCCCACCTCGTTGATGATTATCTGATGCAGATCACCCACGTGATGCGCGCCGAAGAGTGGGTGCCCTCGACGCCCTATCATGTGCTGCTTTATTATGCCTTTGGCTGGCCCTTGCCAGTCTTTGCCCACCTGCCCGTCATTTTGCGCCAAGACGGCAAGGGCAAGCTCTCGAAACGGAAAGATGATGTCTCAACGAACCGTTTCTGGGAACGCGGCTACCTGCCCGAGGCGATGTTCAACTATCTCGCGTTGCAAGGGTGGAGCTACGATGACCATACGGAATTGATGTCCCGCGACGAGATTGTCGAGCGGTTCACGATTGAGCGTGTGCAACCCTCGCCAGCACGCTGGAATCCTGATAAACTCAAGGATCTGAATGGGCTCTATATCCGTCGCCTAACAACCGAGCAGGTCGCCGAACGGTTGTTGCCGTATCTGACCAAGGCTGGCCTGGTTGCCGATCCGCCAACTGCCGACGAACGTGCTTATGTGGTGAGCCTGACGCCACTGATCCACGAGCGGTTGGTCGAACTGAGTGAAGCGCCGGATCTGCTCGAGTTCTTCTTCCGCGAACCAATCCCTGGCCCCGAGGGATATGATCCGGCCCTCCTGGTACCCAAAAAGATGGAGGCCGCCCAGACGTCCGAGCTTTTGGGGGCGGCCCATGCGGCGCTGAGTCAGGTTGAGATCTGGAGTATCGAGCAGGTGGAAGCAGCGTTACGGGCGCTGGTCGCACGCCTCGAGGTGAAACCAGGACCCCTCTTTGGTGCGATTCGCGTCGCAGTCAGCGGACGCCCCGTGGCACCGCCCCTCTTTGAGATGCTCGTGGCCCTGGGCCGTGAACGCACCCTTGCCCGCCTTGAACGGGCCTATGCAGCCCTGGGATAACGGTTCAGGGAGCTACGCCGAAAGGCTTTGTGTATGATCAATTGGACTGAGTCGGTGCATCACGATGGCTCACCACTCTATGTCGAGGTGGCTGAACAGCGTCTCGGGGCAACGGCAACGCTGCGTTTGCGTGCGGCGCTTGAGGCACCGCTCACCGCCGTCTATCTGCGCAGTTGCCCCGATGGCGAGCAGACAATTGTACCAATGGAGCCAGCCGGGGCGGATAGCGTCTGTCGCTGGTGGCGAATCGAATTGCCGTTGCGCATGCTCTCGACCGGCTATCGTTTTTTGCTCCGGACGCTGCATAGTGGCAATCTCTGGTATAACGCCGCAGGGATTGTGCCTCACTATCCTACGGACACCAATGATTTCAAGCTTTTAGCCGATTATCATGCCCCGGCATGGTTAGAAGATGCTGTTTTTTACCAGATTTTTCCTGATCGGTTTGCTGACGGTGATCCGACGAATAATGTCCGTGATGGGCAGTATGTCTACATGGGCAAGCCGGTGGTCGCACGTCAGTGGGGCGAAATGCCACGCCGCGAGCATGGCTCGAGTGAGTTTTTTGGCGGCGATCTGCAGGGGATTACCCAACGGCTCGATTATCTCACCGACCTCGGGGTCAATGCCATTTATCTGAACCCAATCTTTACGGCGCCCAGTAACCACAAATATGACGTCGCTGATTATGCGACAATTGACCCTCATCTTGGCGGCGAGGATGCATTAGTTGCCTTGCGCGAGGCGCTAACGGCCCGCGGGATGCGCCTGATCCTCGATATTGTGCCGAATCACTGCGGCGCGACCCATCCCTGGTTTGTGGCAGCCCAGGCCGACCCCGCAGCTCCCACGGCTGAGTTTTTCACCTTTCGCCGTCATCCTGATGAGTATGAGAGCTGGCTGGGCGTTGATACGCTGCCCAAGCTCGATTACCGGAGTGAACGGCTGCGTGAGTTGATGTATGCCGGTGAAAATGCCATTATGCGGCATTGGCTCCGCCCGCCTTATGCGATTGATGGCTGGCGCATTGATGTCGCCAACATGCTTGGGCGGCAGGGGCCGCTCAATCTTGGGCATAAGATCGGGCGCGGCATCCACCGGGCGATCAAAGCCGAACAACCGGAGGCCTATCTGCTCGGGGAGCATTTTTTTGACGGGACACCGCATCTGCAAGGGCAGGAACTTGATGCCTCGATGAATTATCAGGGGTTTACTTTTCCCGTCTGGCGGTGGCTGGCGGGCTTCGAGCTTGCCTCGGTGCAAGATCGCCCCTGGGCCGATGTGCTGCCAATGTCAACCGAGCACATGGTTGCCCAGTGGCAAGCCTTTCGCGCCGCCATTCCCTGGCAGATCGTGACCCAGCAATTCAATCTTTTGGGGAGCCACGATACGGCCCGGTTGCGGAGTCTGCTTGGGGGCGACCTGCGCCTCGTCAGGCTTGCCGTGGCCCTGTTGTTGACCTATCCAGGGGTTCCGTGCATCTATTACGGCGATGAACTGGGGATGGAAGGCCTCGTTGACCCCGATTGCCGTCGTTGTATGGAGTGGGACACGACGACCTGGAATCACGAATTGCGGGCCTTTTTTCAACAGCTTATTCGGCTGCGGCGCACGAGTCTGGCCTTGCGACGGGGAGGCTTTCAGGTGCTCTATGCTGGCGGGCATACCGTTGCCTATCAACGCGAGGTCGCAAAAGAACGCTTGATTATTGTCGCCCGCCGCGCTGATGATGGGCTGCAGAGCTTGCCAGTGCGCCATGCCGGGGTGCCTGACGGTGCCTGTGCCCGCGATCTGCTTGGGGAAACGGAAACAACAGTTGAAGCCGGTGCGCTCCCGCTGACGGGACTGCCGGCGGTGGGAGTGATGGTGTGGAGCATAACATAGTAGCGTGGGTTTGGCGAAGGCTTACAGCGATCGGCGTCATCGTCGTTGCCCTGGCAAGTTTCGGGCTAGTTGGTAGCCCACCGGTAGCGTATGCCTGTTCCTGTGTACCGGTTCCCCCGCCACGCCAGGCCTTTGAAGAAGCAACGGCAGTCTTTAGCGGGCGGGTTGTTAGCATTGTCAATGACGAAGAGGAACTCCTGGTCACCGTGGCGCTCGAACGACGCTGGAAGAGTGAGTTAGAAGGGCAAGTGACGCTGACAACACCAGGCAGCAGTGCGGCATGTGGTTTCCCTTTTGAAGAGGGCGAGCAGTACCTGATCTATGCACAAACAACGGATGGTCAGTTGACGACCGATCTCTGTAGTCGCACCGCACGCTTTGATGCGACGCGTGAAGACCGGCGCGCCCTTGGCTCGGGCATCCCCATCTCTTCGGGGGCCGTACCAGTTTCAGCGATGACGTTCGAAACGCCATGGTTGCCAATTGGGCTCAGTCTGCTCGCACTGGTGATCGGGGTTGTGATCGCCATCGGCCTCTGGCGAAAAAGGTAAGTCGCGGTGAATTTTGTGCCTACGCGCCATGGGGCGCTTCATTATCTTGACGTTGGCAGTGGAGCGCCCCTCGTTCTGCTGCACGGCAACACCTATAGTGCAGCAACACAGGAGCGGCTGGCGGCGCGATTTGCCGACGAGCATCGGGTCATTAGTGTTGATCTGCTTGGGCATGGGCAATCGGCCCGTCCCGAGGGACTCTTTACGACACGCTACTTTGCGATGCAGGGCGAAGCCTTAGCCGATCTGCTTGAACAACTCTTTGCCACACCGGTGCCGCTCTTTGGCATGAGCGCCGGGGGCATGACCGCACTCAATGCAGTCTGCCACCGGCCCGACCTGGTCGCCGCACTGATCCTAGACGGCGTCTTTCATCAGGTGACGACCGCGACGGTTGATGCGCATCACCACAGCACCGCCAACATGTCGCCATCGTGGCACCGCTACATGGCACGCCAGCATGGCGAGGCGTGGTGGCCGGTCTTGAATGACCGGATCGAGCGTGCGATTGAATTGATGGCGGCTTCACGGACGATTGTCGCGCCATGCCTGCCCTCAATCAAGGTACCAACCATCGTCTTCCAGGGGGGCAAAGATGCCTTTGTGCCCGACGCGCAGGCACGGGTGATTGTCACCGGCATCCGGGGCGCACGTCTCGTTTACGAAGCCGAAGCAGGGCACCTGATTGCCTGGCGCAACCCGGCGGCCTTCCGCGAGCGGGTGAGGCGTTTTTTGCATACGCACGACCTGGTGTAGGGCTTTCGCCCTATACCAGGTCATGCGTATGCGGCAGACCTACGCTTCAGGCGTAGGGCGCACGTGACCAGTCACGTGCAACGCAGCCTCACACATGGCCTCGGCGGTAAGCCCGAGGCGGCTGAAGATTTCAGGATAGGGGGCCGAGGCTCCAAAACGATCAACCCCAATCACGATCCCCTCGGGGCCGACATAACGCTCCCAGCCCAGCGTACGTCCAGCCTCCATCGCGACCCGTGCGCGCATCTGGGGCGGCAAAACCTCGTGGCGGTACTGCTCGGGCTGGGCCTCGAACGCCTCCCACGAGGGCATGCTCACGACGCGAGCCGCCAGGCCACGTTCGGCGAGCAAATCAGCCGCCTGCACCGCCAGCGGCAGCTCCGAGCCACTTGCCAGCAGGATAACCCTGGCCTCGGGGTCATCACGGAGCACGTAGGCCCCGCGTAGCGTTCCGTCGGCAGGGGCAAGCCGATTGTGACTGCGATCAAGTGTCGGAACATTCTGGCGCGACAGAATCAGAGCCGTCGGGCCAGTCCGCCGTTCTAGTGCGGCACGCCAGGCCTGCGCTGCTTCATTGGCGTCGCCGGGCCGATAGACATGCAGGTTTGGAATAAGCCGCAGACTCATCACATGCTCGACCGGTTGATGCGTCGGGCCATCCTCACCCAGACCAACACTATCGTGGGTAAAGACATAGATCACCTGGAGGCCCATCAGGGCGGCGAGGCGAATAGCGGGACGCATATAGTCGCTAAAGACCAGAAACGTGCCGCCGTAGGGAATAAACCCGCCGTGGAGCGCCATACCGTTCAACGCCGCGCCCATCGCGTGCTCGCGGACGCCAAAGTAGATATTGCGCCCAGCAAAACTGGCCCCCGACAACGGTGGCGAACCGGCCAGCAAGGTATTATTCGAGCTATGCAGATCAGCCGAGCCGCCGAGGATCGAGGGAATCACTTCGGCGAGCGCATTGAGCGTCTTGCCCGCAGCGACACGTGTGCCACCGGCTTTGTCAGTTGGTGGAAAGTGCGGCAATACTTCTTCCCAGACAGCAGGCAAGGCCCGCGCTTGCATCTGCTCCCAGCGGGCATAGAGCTCGGGATGGCCGGTCTTATAACGTGCCACCATCGCCTCCCACTCGCGCTGACGCGTGAGGCCAACTTCAACCGCAAGTTGCATATGCTCATAGACCTGCTCAGGCACAAAGAAGGCCGGCTCGGTCGGCCACCCCAGTTGCAACTTGGTCAATCGCACCTCATCAACGCCAAGAGGCTCACCGTGAGCCTTGTGGGTTCCTGCTTTATTGGGGCTGCCAAAGCCAATCTGGGTTTCAGCGATGAGCAACGAAGGGCGTCCGGTCTCTTCCTTCGCCTCAGCAAGCGCCAGCGCGACCTCACTCATCTGATGCCCATCAACCTCAAGCACCTGCCAACCATAGGCCTCGAAGCGAAGCCGGACATCTTCAGAGAAGGAGAGATCGAGGTCGCCGTCAAGCGAAATCTTATTGGCATCATAGAGCACAATCAGCTTGCCAAGCCGGAGATGACCGGCCAGACTCGCCGCCTCGTGCGAGACGCCCTCCATCAGATCGCCATCCGAACAGAGCACATAGGTCGCATGGTCAACAAGTGGAAGGCCGGGACGATTGAACTGCTCGGCAAGCCAGCGCTCGGCGAGGGCCATGCCAACGGCGGTTGCGAAACCCTGCCCAAGCGGGCCGGTCGTCGTCTCGACACCAGGCGTATCGTGATACTCAGGATGGCCGGGGGTACGCGTGCCCCACTGGCGGAAATTGCGCAATTCATCGAGCGAGAGATCGTAGCCAGTGAGGTGCAAGAGCGCATAGAGCAACATCGAGCCGTGCCCTGCTGAGAGCACAAACCGGTCACGGTCAACCCAGGTCGGATCTTCAGGATTATGCTTGAGAAAGCGCGTCCAGAGAATATAGGCCGCATCGGCCATTCCAAGCGGCAGCCCAGGGTGCCCACTATTCGCCTGTTGCACACCATCAATCGCAAGCGCACGAATAGCCGTCGCACAGAGCCGGTCAAGTTCAGTATCGGCGGGCTCAGGCATCGCATTGCCTTCATTCATGTCAATCACTCCTCGTCAGACCGAACAGCGCAAAACCTTCTTGATTATAGCACTGGCGGCTATAGACCATGCTGACGGGCCCAGAGAGCGGCTTGAGTCCGGTCACGTACGGCGAGTTTGCTAAGGATGCTACTGATATGATTTTTCACGGTACCAATGCTGATCACGAGTTGCTCGCTGATCTCCTGATTCGTCAGGCCATGGGCGAGCATGCCAAGGATGAGCCGTTCGCGTTCGGTTAAGAGGGCCAGGCGATCGGGACCGCTGCGATCAAGTTCACGGGGAGGATCCGGCTGAGCAGGAACCAGTTTGCCGAGGTAGGGCAAGAGTTGGGCCGTAATCTCGGGATGCAGCAACGCACCACCAGCCGCGACCGTCCGCACGGCTTCGGCGAGCGAACGGTGATCCATATCTTTGAGCAGATAACCCCTGGCCCCGGCGGCAAGCCCTTGCAAGATATGTTCATCATCGCGAAAGGTGGTCAAAATCAGCACGACAGGGCGGCGCGCAGCCGCCGTCAGACGGCGGGTGGCCTCGATACCGTCCATACCGGGCATTTGCAAATCCATCAAGACCACATCGGGATCAAGCGCATCAACCTGGGCAAGGGCCTCGGCCCCATTGCCGGCCTGTCCAACGACTTCAATATCGGGTTTACGAGCGAGTAACGTCGCAATACCCGTACGGATCAAGGCCTGGTCATCAACGATCAGGACACGAATTTTCGCGGGCATTGCCATTCCTCGTCCCTGCTACCCACCACTACGCAGGCAGCACCACCCGTACACGCCAGCCTCCCTCAGCGCTTGGCCCCGCTTCAAGGCCACCACCAAGGGCTTCGACCCGCTCACGCAGACCCACCAGGCCAAAACCGCCACCCGTAGGCCGGGGCGAGCACGACAACGCTGCCGCATCTGCCGCCGCATTGATCAGGGTCACGGTCACATATGCGTTCAGGCTGACGATAGAGACGTTCACGGCGGTGCCGGGTGCATGCTTACGGGCATTCGTCAGGCCCTCCTGAACTGTGCGATAGATCGTCGTCAGCACAGCGAGCGGCAGATCATCAAGCTCACCCTCGCACACCAACGCGATCGCATCATGTGAACATTGTACCAGTTCCATCAGAGCCATATAGAGCGTGCCGGTTCCAGCGGCAAAAGGCAACTCGGCGTCGGCGACACTGCGTACGCTGAACCACGCATTGCGCAGATGCTCACGGCTAATCTGCAACTGTTCCAGGGCCGCCTGGGCATCTTCAGCGGCAAGTTCCTCGGCGAGTTGCAACTGGAGACTAACGAGCATCAACCGTGAACCAAGCTCATCGTGAACTTCACGGGCCATCCGGGCGCGCTCGGCGGCCACAGCCAGCGCACGCACCTCGGCCATCTGTTGTTCAACCTCGGCATTGAGCAACGAAAGACGCAACTCGGTCTGCTTGCGCCGATCAAGCTGAGAGCGCGCCAACAACAGCGGCCCGCCCACCGCGACGGTTGCTACCACGCCCATCATCAACGCTTCGCTGCTCAGTTCCACGGGATCAAGGCGGGCGACCAGCAACGCCGCAATCGTCGGCAAACCGATCAAATAGAGGAGCACCTGTGCCAGCGAAAGGCGCAACGAAAGTTGCCAGAGCACCAGCAGAAGCCCGATCAAGAGTGGCACGGTATGGGTCAGGGTCGTCAGCGCAAGAATGACGAGCACCTGAACAAAGAGGCCAATCTGAAACAAGAGCGCATGCCGGGTGCGGTGCGTCACCACATAGACGAACAAAAGCAGCAACGAGCCGATCAACAAGGTCAGCCCAAGCCCAAGACTGAAGCCGTGGCGCATCAAGGTCAACCCGGCGGCCATCACCACAAAGACCGAAGGGAGCGTCCACGTCAACACGGTCGCAGGGCGGCCATTGAGCACCAGTTCATCATTGGCAAAGAGCATCGAAGGCAAAACCTGGACGGGTTGTTGCGCAGGAACATCGCCACGTAGCGTAGCGACGGCCCCGCGCAGGCGTTCAACCGCCTGTGACGCCGACGCACGAGTCTGACCGACCATCATCTCCAAGCGGGAAAGATTCGCCTGGGCCAGATTCAGGGCACTATTGACATGCTGCTCGGTACGAGTGAGGGCCACCTGAACTTCCTGAACAATCGTCTGGGTCAGGCGGTGGCGTTCTTCAAGCATCGTATACTGCTGCACATCGCGCAGGCTGCTTGTCAACTGATCGTAGTGCTGCTGAACTTGCTGCAGCATCTGCTGTACCTGCTCGCTACGACGCTGCTGGCGCAGATAGAGGATCACCGCAATCATGGCACAGGTTGCAGGAAAAGCGAGGGCCAGATTCCCTTGAAGCCAAGTCACAAAACTGGCGGTCGCCATCAGAAGCAACCCGCTCCAGACGGCATAAATGCTGAGGGCAAAGGGAATCCAGAGCCAAAGGGGAAAGAGCACCATTGCCTGAAGCACGACGGCAAGGTAGACAAAGCCAGTGAGTCCAGCGGGGGCAAGCATCTGCGCCACACTTGCCATCCCAACCTGAGCCAAGAGGTAGATCACCTGGGCCCAACGGGGTAAACGACGGGCGGGCACCAGCGCAAGCGCAAGACCGTGGGCAAGGCAAACCCCCGCCAGCGCTCCAAGGCGAACAGGCGGCAGATCAAGACCCAGAGCGGCGATGATGATCGCCGCCAGCGCAAGCAGCGCCACACCCTGCACAGCCAGTGGGTATGACGCCTGGGTACGTGATATTCTGTGCTGAGATGCCAGGCGATTCATGGCTATAGTGTAGCATATCCAGCCCGACACCTGGTATCAATGCCAACGGATTTATATGGCCTCGAGGACGCAACCGAGTCACTCAGGCCTTGCGATCAAGGACAAACATCGCGAGTTCGACCAGGCCACGATGGGCCACCGAGGGCGGAAACTCGGCAAGTTCAGCGACAGCCTGGCTGACAAACCGCCGTGCCTCGGCAATCGCCGCATCGACGCCTCCAGACGCGAGCACCTCGCTAATCACCGCCTCGACCTGTGCATCAGAAGGTTGCGCGTGCTCAAGGAACATCCGGAGCGTCGGACTCTTGGTACGGGACAGAGCCAGGATCAGCGGGAGAGTAATCGTACCCTGACGCAGATCATTGCCAGCCGGCTTGCCCAGCGTCTGCTCATCACCAGTGAAATCGAGCACATCATCAATAATCTGAAAAGCGACCCCGAGATCAAAGCCATAGCGGCCAAGCGCGGCGATCTGCTGCTCACTCCCACCACCAGCGGCCATACCAGACTTACAGGCTGCCTCAAAGAGCGAGGCTGTCTTGGCCCCGGTCTTATAATAGTATTGCTCAAGCGCAAGCTCAGTTGGCTCAACCACGGTAACGGGGCTCAGTTCGCCTTCAACAATCGTCTGCACCGCGTGGGCATAATAGCCAATAATGCGCGAGTCGGGGCTACGGCCCATTTCGGCAGCAGCAAGCGCAAAAAAATAGTCGCCGACCATCAAAGCCACGTCATTATCCCAACGGGCATGCACGGTGATGCGCCCTCGCCGCCGTGCCGCTTGGTCAACCAGATCATCGTGGACAAGCGAAGCGGCCTGGATCAACTCAACGGCGGCCGCCGCATGGATCACATTGGGCAGCGCGTACTGACCGAGACGAGCTGCAAGCAGAGCCACCGCCGCCCGCAGACGTTTCCCGCCTGAGCGAATCGTATGAGTACTGGCCGACGCGATCAACAACGAACGTGAAGCGGTATGCTCAAGCAGCAACTGCTCAACAGCAGAGAGATCAGCCGTGAGTTGCGCACGCTCAAAGAGTTCAACAATAGTATTCACCGAGTTGGAACGTGACAACTGCGCATAGCCGTCACCATTGCTGGCACGTGGCCCAACTGTCACACTGACGTCCGCTCCGCTCGAAGGTGATTGATACATTGCCATCAGGCAGTTCCTCTCTCGGGCCTGCAGGCGTCCGGAACGGTCGTCTGTCAGGGCCTGTACTGCGGGCCAGGTCGTGTGTCTGGTACAGCACATTGCCTGATTGTGTATTATATCACAATCAGAAGTATAACATGAACAAACCAACTGTCAAGTTGGTAGCTTTCGTCTTTATATTATGCACTGCGTACGTATTTTGCACAAGCTTTGTCCATTATTTTACCAGATTTGCGTCTGCATGATCCAGAAAGATCGTGCCTTCGTGTATAATACGCGCACTTTGAAAAAAATGCACCGTGCTGGGATACATCCAGTGCAATAGCATGGTACGTAAAGAGAATAGAGATCACGGAGTGATCGTGACTGGCACGTCCGAACAAAAAACTGAACAGGCCCATATCAGCGATGAAGTATTGATTGTCAAAGTAGCTACGGGTGACAATCAGGCGCTCGAAGTACTGTATCATCGCTACAGTCGTGTTGTGTACGGGCTGGCAGTGCGCATTGTCAATAATACCGAACAGGCCGAAGATATTGTCCAGGAGACCTTCTGGCGCGTATGGCGGCGCGCCAGCACGTTTCGTCATGGAAGTAGCCAGTTTTTGCCGTGGCTGTTTGGCATTGCACGCAACCTATGCATTGATGAGTTGCGTCGCCGCCAGGCACGTCCAGCAACAGGTAAGGGCGACGACCAGATCCTGCTGAGTATCCCTGATCTTCAGCCCGCAGTGGATGATGTGACCTGGGATGCTGAACGGCGACGCTTGATTATGCATGCGCTCGGTGAATTGCCTTCTGACCAGCGTCAGGTGATTGAAATGGCCTATTTCGGCGGTCTCTCACAGCGTGAAATTGCCGATCAACTTGAACATCCGCTCGGGACGGTGAAAACCAGGATCAGGCTGGCCCTGCAGAAACTCAAAGGAGCCTTGCAAGATCAAGGCATAAGCCTCGACGATCGCTAGAATGTGTAGCATCCATGAATAAACATGACCAGACCAACGATGCGTCCGCAGAGGGTCATGAAGCTGATAGTCTGCTCGCTGCCTTTGTCCTGGGGGCACTCGACCTTGATGAGCAGGCGGAAATCGAGGCTTTACTGGCAACCTCACCAGCCCATCAGAAGGAACTGCGGCAGTTGCGCGAGGTGGCAGCGCTGTTGCCCTATGCAACCCTTGCCGCTGAACCGCCAGCCCACGTCAAAGCCCAACTGTTTGCCCGGGTCGAGGCTGATCGCGCCACCCGGCTACAGGCACCCGCGCCATCGGCAACAGCCCCGCAGGTACGGCGGCCCCTGCGCCGCTGGATAATGCCAGGCTTTGCAGTCGTCCTGGCCGTACTCGTCTTTGCCCTGGGGAACCTGACGCTCACGTTGAGTAGCACCGTACGCCGTCTCGACGAGGCCAACCGTGAGTTGACAACCGCCATCGCCACATTGGAGCAGAGCCTGACCGAAACGCAGGCCCGCCAGGAAACCCTGTCGGGGCAACTTGCCACTAGCCAGGAACAGTGGCTCGCGATCAGCAATCAGTTGCTCGCCAGTGAAGACCGGATCGGGCAACTCAATGCGCGCCTGGCCCACGACGAGCAAATCGTCACCTTTGTGACTGCGCCCGGAGTGGCAACCCGTCAACTAGCTCCTGCACGCCCCGACGAGAGCGCACGTGGTGAAATGTATATGTATCCTGGTGAACCAAATGCCGTCGTGCTCTTCAGTGGGCTCCCTACCCTTGAGAGTGGTCAGGTCTATCAATTCTGGCTCGCTGACGGCTCGAGTGAAGTAGCCGCAGGAACCTTCCAGGTTGACAGCACGGGCATCACACGCCTGGTTGTGCAGGCACCACGTGAGGTAAATGCGTTCCAACGGATTATGGTGACCATCGAGCCTGACGGCGGCAGTGCCACGCCGGGGACAACAGTAGTGCTTACTGGTTCGTTGTGAAACCCTCAGAGGCGGTCTGAAAAGGGTGTCAGCATCGTTTGCCACCACGTGGTGAGCCCTTGGAGTGCCGACTTTAGCTGGCTAAAGCCGACACTCCGGAGCAACCCGACGACTTTTCAGGCAGCCTCTCGTACCATGCTGGCGAGGGCGATTGCATCATACGAAACCAGAGACAAACATACGCGCTCTTTGGCAGCGTGTGCATGCAACCAGCGGCGCAAACGGCAGCACCCGGCAACAACGAGGCACCCGCAAGGGCACCCGCAAGGGGTGCCCTTGCGGGTGCCCCCTCAAAGGGTTTCACCAGAGGTCGTCAAACCGCCCTGAGGCCCGGGAGGGCGTCCGGATGGCGGGCGGCTTCGTCGCGCTGGGAAACCTGCCAGGTGTGCGCCGCCGCGATCCGTGGAGGAACGGAGCGGTGTCCCGGCGCACACCTGGCAGATATTACGTTGACGTGTCCATTGGGCGAGCCAGACGACATACATATGTTCGTTTT
>NZ_RYFF01000053.1:9898-33922 GCF_004138165.1 Candidatus Chloroploca sp. Khr17 | reverse complement strand
CCCCCGCCCCGCCCGCACCTTCAAGCGCCATCGCCCGCCCATGCGGCGTGCTTCGCCGCCACCCGCCCCCAGATCACCTCAGGGCTTACGCTGAACATGGGGGAACCAAGTTCCCCCATGTTCAGCGTAAGCCCTACCGATCACCCCCGCTGACGCCCCCGCCACCAGAAGAACAGCATCGCCATGCCTGCAACCGTGAAGACCAGGCCAAAGCCGGCCCCGATGAGCGAGTTCTCGCGTCCACAGTAGCCACAAAATTCCAGGAAGGTGTCAGTGGTGAAATAGCGCGCCAGCCGGGCCTCGTTCGTCAGCGCCTGCCGGGTTCCGTCACTCATTCTATACAGGTAGCCTGTCGGCCATTGGCGGGTCAGATCGTCGCATTGCACGTCGCCCGATAAGGTGACAAAGACGACGACGTCGCGTGCGTTGTCGGTGAAGAAGACTTCGGTGTATTTGGTCTCTTCCCGTTCATTCAAGGGGCCAAAGCCGTAGCGGATCGAGGTAGCGGAAAGCCCCTGGACTTGCTGCAGGGTCGCGCAATCCCACGCCCCTCCTTCAATCCGGGCATACGTTCGCGTGGCACTTGCGACGTTCGCTGCCTCGTCCAGGGTGAGTTGTTGCGGCCCTGCGGCTGTCTCCACCAGATCAGGGAGCAGAAAAGCCGAGATATAGAGCCCAAACGCCAGCAGGATCAGGCCCATCCAGGGCAGCCAGCGCTGCAGATCACGGCGTGCCGCAAGCTGTTTGTCCGTCAACATGGCGTTATCCCTTTTTCCAAGAAGACCTCACAGGTCTGCTGCTCAGCATTGGGACACCATCATCAAGGCCTGTGAGGGCTCTCTACGGCAACATTGGCATATCAAGGCCATTGGCCCGCGCAAAGGCGATCGCTTCGTCGTAGCCAGCGTCGGCGTGGCGCACGACGCCCATCCCCGGGTCGCTGGTGAGCACGCGTTCAAGGCGGCGCGCCGCTTCGGGGGTGCCGTCGGCGACAATGACCTGGCCGGCGTGGATGCTGTAGCCAATGCCGACCCCGCCGCCGTGGTGCAGGCTCACCCAGGTTGCGCCGCCGACTGCGTTGATCATCAGGTTGAGCAACGGCCAATCGGCGATGGCGTCGGAGCCGTCGCGCATCGCTTCGGTCTCGCGATTGGGGCTGGCGACCGAGCCGGCATCAAGATGGTCGCGCCCGATCACGATGGGCGCCTTGACCGCACCGCTAGCAACGAGTTCGTTGAAGCGCAACCCCGCCCGCGCCCGTTCACCGTAGCCGAGCCAGCAGATCCGCGCCGGTAAGCCCTGGAACGCCACTTGCTCGCGGGCCAGCGTGAGCCAGCGCCGCAGATGGTCGTTCTCGGGGAAGAGCTCCATAATCGCCTGGTCAGTGACATAGATGTCTTCGGGGTCGCCCGAAAGCGCCACCCACCGGAAGGGGCCTTTGCCTTCGCAGAAGAGCGGGCGGATGTAGGCTGGCACAAAACCAGGGTAACTGAAGGCCTCGCTGACCCCGGCATCAAAGGCGCGCTGCCGCAGATTATTGCCATAGTCAAAGACAATCGCCCCCTGATCGCGCCACGCAAGCAGCGTCTCGACATGGCGGGCCATCGACTCCATCGCCCGCCGGTCATACTCAACCGGATCAGCCTCGCGCAGGGCGGCGGCCTCCTCCAGACTCAACCCAGCCGGAATATACCCGTAGCGAACATCGTGCGCACTCGTCTGATCGGTCGCAATGTCGGGCGTGACGCCACGGGCGAAAAGCTCGGGCAGCGCTTCGGCGGCATTGGCGATCAGCCCAACCGACAACGGCACACCCTGGTCACGAGCCTCTTCCACCCAGGTCATCGCCTCTTCAAGATTGTCGGTGGCGCGATCAAGTTGGCGCAGCGTCAGGCGACGCTCGACGCGCCACGGATCAACGTCAACCAGCAGCGCGACGCCTTCGTTGAAGGTGACAGCCTGGGCCTGTGCGCCCCCCATTTCGCCAAGACCAGCCGTGATCACCAGCTTGCCCCGCAGACTCGGCCACCCCTGCGCCCGCGCAAGTGCGCCAAAGGTCTCGTAGGTACCCTGCAAAATGCCCTGCGTCCCGATATAAATCCAACTGCCGGCGGTCATCTGCCCATACATCGTCAGCCCGGCCTGCTCCCAGCGCTCAAAATTCGCCTGGGTCGCCCAGGCCGGCACCAGATTAGAATTGGCAATCAGCACCCGTGGCGCATCAGTGTGAGTACGAAAGACAACGACCGGCTTGCCCGATTGCACCAGCAACGTCTCATCAGGCTCAAGGCGGCGCAGCGTCGCCAGAATCGCCTCAAGGCTCGCCCAATTACGCGCAGCGCGGCCACGGCCACCATAGACAATCAGATTATCGGGGTCAAAGGCCACCTCGGGATCAAGATTATTCTGCAACATCCGATAGACCGCCTCGATCTGCCAGTTCTTACAACTCAAGGCAAGCCCACGCGGGGCGCGGATTGTTCGGGTCATCATTGTCCCTCTTTCATCATGATCCAACTCGCATCAGAGCCGTCACAAACGTCGCCTGAAGCTTGAACTCAAGTTCAGGGTATCATTTTCGTAGCAGCGAGCCGTTGCGCTAACGTACGCTCATTTGCTTCCAGCACGTCTGGTGCAAAAGCGGACGGTAGATAACGATTTTCAAACAAGCGCTGATCGAGATCGGCGAGCGTCGCTGACAGCATTGGTTGAGTATCAAATGTTGATCGCATGAGCGAAGAGTAGGAAATAGGAAGTAGGAAATAGGAAATAGGAAATAGGACGAGCACATGGTACCACGGCTTAGCGAAGCGTGCCAACCTGTGCCCTGCATGTACCTGTTCAGGCTTGAGGGAAAGCACCACCCTGGGAGCGCGGGCGGCTCGCCGCTCTGGTCTGGATGCGGGCGAGCCGCCCGCGCTCCCAGGAGAAGTGTGAACACTTACCCCTGTATGCGGGTGTGACGTAAAGTTTTGCACGCACGCCAGACAGACAGCTTCCGGGAAGCTCTGCGCGAAGATGTCATGGCACACCGACGTGCCTGAACCACCGATGAGCATGCTGCCACCACCGCGCAAGCTTCCCGGAAGCTTTCTCAACACCCTTTGCGCCTTTGCGCCTTGGCGTCAAATCATCCGGCAAAGCCAAGCAAGGCATACCAGAGCATGGCGGCAGCCAGGCGACAAGTGCGCAGGTCAAGGTCGTACGGCGGGCAGACTTCGCTCAGTTCGATCAGGCGTGTGCGAGGATCGCGTCCGGCGAGTTCGGCGAGGGCACAAAATTCGTCGCCGCGCATGCCAAGTGGGTTGGGCGCGCTGACGCCGGGGGCTTCGGCGGCGTTGACAACATCCATGTCGAAGCCCCAGAAGATCGTGGTGGCGCTGCTCTCCGTGGTGATGCGCTCGACGGTCGCGGTGACACCCTCTGCCCGCGCCATTTGCAAGGTCGTGACCTGGGCGCCAAACTTCGCCAAGAAGGCGGTGTAGACCGGCGAATTGGCAAAGGGCTGGGCACCAATGACGTGATAGTTGGTGGGCGCGAGGCGGCCTTCATCGATCAGTTGGCGATAGGGCGTGCCGCTATTGCGCGGGGTGTCGGCACGCACATCGTAGTGGGCGTCAAGGTTGAGCGCCAGCGCCGGCCCGGCTGCCGCCGCCAGTCCGGCATAGTCGGGATAGGCTACATCGTTGCCGCCGCCAAGCACAAGCAACCGTTTACCGTCGGCGATGATCTGCGCCACAAGCGCCATATGCCAGGCGTGCCGCGCTTCGAGGCTTGCCGCCGGCGCGGTGTCGCCCAGGTCAACAATGGCAAGCTCGGTGAGCCCGGCGCTGCCCATGCGATAGAGGCAGTGCCGGATCGCCGCTGGTGCCGCTGCTGCGCCGGGACGGCCGCCGTTGCGGCGCACCCCTTCATCCTCGGGAAACCCAAGGATCACCACCGAAGCACGTGCATACGCCGCACTTCCCCGTTGCACCACGTCGCCCAGGCGCACGTCGTTCGGGTCGTTACGGGAGAAAAAGAGCTCGTCCGCAACAGGGACCAGCCGTTCCAGATCAAGCTTCGGCATCAGGGCACCTCCCGCGCCTGCCAGAAGCGTCCCGCCGCCTCGACGCCCACGACCCCAGTCGAACCTGGGGGCAACTCCACCGCGAACGGCAGATCAGGGCGTAATTCAAGGGGCGCACTGCGAAAGACTTCGCGCTCATCGAGGCTGACGACAACAGTTGCATTAGCAAGGCGTTGCGGCGTCGCGAGCGTCACCGTCAGACCACCATCGTCACGGCGCTCTAGGCCAACCGTGCCTTCGGGCGATGCCGTGGCCGGCAGGCCCATCTGCCAGACTGGTTGCCAGGTGGTCGCGATCGCTCGGGATGCCCCTGGCTCAAGTAGCGGGTCGTCCCAGAACGTCGGTTGCGCGCCGCTCCACACTTCAACATACGCGCTGCCATCATCAGTATACAAGCCTGGCTCGACACTCGGCCCAAAGCCAAAGATCTTGCCACCAACGGTGCCCTCGCCGTGACTCACCACTGACCCATACTCGGCCTCAACATCATAGGCCCCGAGAAACGGCACCGGCGTCGGCGCAAATGCACCGATATAGCCCGTCCAGTTGGTGGGGTTGCGCAGATCGCGGCCAGCCTGGTAGGGCCACGGGAAAGGCTGGCGGGGAGCAGGCAACGTCTGATCGAAGGTCGCATGGACAATCAGTTCATCGGTAGGCACAATAAAACGCATCCCCGGCCCAACCTGATTATCACCAACCGGACTCAAGATCGCATTGGTCCACATCTGCAACGGTTGCGCCGTCGTCGTCGGGTTACGGGCTTCAAGGCGCGCCGCAAAACGCGCCTCGTCGGCACGGAGCGTCACCGTACCTTGCACCTCAAACCCACGCTGGCGCTCGGTCGTTGTCGCGATCACCTCGACCCGGTCGCCCTCACGGATCACCTGCATCGCCCACGGCAGATTTTCCAGATAGCCATGCTCTTCGGTCGGCACGGCCCATTCAAGGCCACCCACACCAAGCCACCAGCCACGTTGCCCAAAGGGACTCGGCTTGATCACCTGATTCTGGTAGAAGATCCGGCGTCCGGTGGTGCGATCAACCGCCTGCACCAGGCGTCCACCGAGTTCGGGGAGAAAAGTGAGCGTAAGGAAGCGGTTTTCGACCACAAGCGCACGATAGGCACGGGGCTGCGGCGGGCCAACCAGGGCTGGCTCAAGGCGGTCATACGGATAGATCGCATCGCCGGGTTGGGTTGGGCGCAAGGCCGGAGCGAGATCGTAGGTCGGGATCGTCAGTGTCGTCTCGCGCACAGTCAGGGGCTCGGCGGGCACCGGGCGCGCATAGTGCAACGTATGGCCGTGGCGCCAGCGCAGATAATGCTGGCCCACATTGCCCATCTCAACCTTCCAGGGGTCAGGATTGGCCGGATTATAGGTCAAGAGACGGCGCTCAAAGGCCTGAAAGAGCACCGGCACAGGTTGCCCGGCAACTGTCACCGTAGCCCAGTACGGCTCGGTAATCGGGTAACCAAAGACAAAGAGCGGATCAACAACCTGCTCACGCACCACCCGACCATTGACCACCACCGGCCCGCGCTGCTCCATAAACTGCTGAAACACCATCGGCACATTGCGCCCCGTCACCGGCTCATAGCGCACAATCGCAGTCTCGGGGCGCGCAAGGGCCGGATTCTCGCCCACGCCAGACGGCCCAAAGGTCGCGCTGACCCGCTGACCGACACGTGAAGGCACCCGATTGCCCCCATCAAACGCCGCCAGCGGGGCCAGCATCGCATACGTCGGGGCGTCAGGATTGCCCACAGGATCGCCGGCGACCGGAATAGCCGCCGCCTCGCGCGCCACAAACGTCGTCGCGCCCACCTGCAGCCGCCCAACGATCATCTCGACCACCAGCAACCCGCCGGTCACAAACCAGGGCGAAGTACGGTCACCCGCGGGATCATTGATCTCCATGCGCGCCTTATCAACATACTGCACCAGGCGCACCCCACCGGGAGCCTGGTCAAAACGCTCGTAGCGACGCGAACCGGGCAACTCACCCCAGACCCACGAACGACCGGCGCTACCAGCGGCAACCAGCGCATCAGCCCGCGTCCAGATCTGGCGAAAAGCCGGATCAGCAAACCCATCGGGCGCAACAGCTTGGGCCTGGGCAGCCTGGGAGAACAGCGGAACAAGCAGCGCACAGAGGAGCAGCAGGGCAATGTGGCCCATGCGTTGAAACCCTGCTGGCAATCTGAATATTTTGAGCACCATATGCGTCTCCACTACATGATAGCAGTTGTACCATTATATAGGTAGATCCTCGAAACTTCTTCGCCGCCCTCCCCCTCTCAATTACCCGTATAATAGGCTGATGCAAACCAATTCATCTTCTACCAGTGATCGCCAGATCATCATTGCCGCACTTGTCTTGAGCCTGGGAGGTGCCGTTGCCCTTGGTTTTGGTCGTTTTGCATATGCACTCTTGCTTGAGCCAATGCGCACCGATCTCAACTGGAGCTATGCCCAAGCAGGGCTGATTGGTAGCGCCAACGCCATCGGCTATCTTGTAGGTACCATGCTGGTCGGGTTTGCCGTCGCCCGTTTGGGCGCACCACTCACGGTGCGCATTGCTCTCGTCCTGACCAGCCTCAGCCTCTTGCTCACCGGGTTGCTCAGTCTCTTCCCTGCCCTCCTGGTGCTACGTATTCTGACAGGTCTTGGGGGTGGTCTCATCTATGTCGGCGGGGCCACCGTGGTGATGAACCGCAGTGGCACGGCGGGACGCCCACCACTCGGTCTCTACTACAGTGGGCCAGGGATTGGCATTGCCATTTCAGGGCTAGCCGTACCGCCACTGCTCGCGTCGCTGCAACAGGATGGATGGCGCACCATCTGGCTTGGCATGGGGCTTATCGGGTTGGTTGCCCTCGTCTTGATGGAACCATTTTTGCGCACCGCCGAAGCCCATGCTCGTGCGAGTGGCATGATGCCTGGACGGGCACGCCCGGTCGCAAGCGACTATGGACATATCTGGCCGCTCATGCTCTCCTTTTTCATCTACGGCATCGGCTATATTGGCTACATGACCTTTATCATCGCCTTTATGCAGGCCCAAGGAGCCGCCCCCGCCCTCGTGCAGTGGTTCTGGGGTGGCCTGGGCCTCGCCGCAATGATGGGCGGGGCGCTCTGGGTACCGGTGATCGGCAGGCTTGGACCACGCTACGGGCAGGCAATCATTATGTCCATGCTCACCCTGGCCGCGCTGCTGCCGCTGCTCGCACCGCAAACCTGGAGCTACGCCCTTTCAGCGCTGCTCTTTGGGGGGTCATTTCTCTCGATTGTGACTGCGGTAACGAGTGAAATCCGGCGGCGACTCCCTCCTGAACGCTGGGCGCTCGTCACCGGCCACGCCGTCGCTCTCTTTGCGCTGGGTCAACTCATCGGACCGGTGCTCACCGGACTGATCGCCGACCTACCAGGAGGCCTTGCCTACGGCATGATGCTCTCGGCTGGCGCACTCGCGCTTGCGACTGGCGTCGCCTTGATCAAGCGTTGACGCCCCTCTACGTAGCTTCTTACGCAAAAAAAGCCAGCGACGCTGGCTTTTTTCCGTGCAAGAAAGACGCCTGGGTGCCGCAGGCCCCTACTTCACAACCATCACCGGGCAAGGCGCACGATGAGTCACCGCCATGCTCACACTCCCGAGCATCAAACCCTTCCACTGGCTCAGGCCGCGAGCACCAATGACAAGCAAATCAGGGTTCCGCGTATGCACCACATCGAGGATCACATCAGCGGCACCGCCCTCAATGACATCGGTGGCAACATAGGCAATCCCAAGCTCGCGGAGGCGGCTCTCGACATTGGCAACGAGTGAACGGGCATGCTCAAGCATATAGCTGAGCGTCCGACTATAATTCGGCTCACCGAGCGAATCAGGAATCCGCGTCAGCGCATGCAAGACAAGGATATCGGCATGATAGCGCAAGGCGAGGGAGGCCGCAATATCAGTCGCACGCTCGGAAGGGGCCGAACCGTCAGTCGCAAGCAGAATCTTCTTGAACATGATGAGACTCCTTTGTATCATCAAGTCGTTGATGGGAGACAAACGTGGTTGGGGAGGCAGAAACAGGGCGCAAGCAGGGGTGGCACACAGGGACACACAATCTGTAATTATCTATGATAGCACAGGCTTACAGGAGAGTCTAGACTCAATACCTTTTCAAACAGGGCGGTTGCATCTTCCGTTCATGCGCCCCGCCAGACCGGTGGATTGCCCCCATGCGCTCACACCGTCGGCGTAATGAACCAGAAATGAATCTGCTAGACAAGACCTCATCGGGGCGAGAAGACCTGTGAGGCCTTTTCCTTGCAATCCTTGATCGGCAAGGCAAAGCAAGGCGAGACAAAGCAAGACCTCACAGGTCTGGACGAGACCTCATCGGGGCGAGAAGACCTGTGAGGTCTCTTCCTTGCAATCTTTGATCGGCAAGGCAAGAGCTCACAGGTCTTGATGATGGCGTCCCAATGACGGCGAGCAGACCTGTGAGGTCTCTCTCGCCCGTATCGCGTATACCGGATTATGTACTGAAAAACCATAAGTCGGCACTCCAAACGGGCAAGCAAACATCCTCCATGCTGAACCATGGCTTACGGCACAAGCCGGTGCTGAACCGCGAGCATAGCCGCTTCGGTGCGGCTGCTGGCCCCAAGTTTCGCCAGAATGCTGCTCACATGATATTTGACCGTTGATTGGCTGATGCGTAATTTAGCGGCAATTTCGCCATTGTTCGCACCATGGGTTACCAGCGCCAGAACCTCTTGTTCGCGGGGCGTCAGGTCAAAGTGGATTTCGGCGGGTTTGCGGGCTGCTTCCATGAGGACGCGAGTCGCTTCAGGGTCAAGCGTTGGACGCCCAGCATGCGCAGCGCGAATGGCATCGGCAAGTTGATTGGCACTGATATTTTTGAGCAAGTAGCCAATAGCCCCGGCCTGCAACGCGCCTTGCACCAGTTCATCTTCGCGAAAGCTGGTCAGGGCCACTACCTGAATCTGGGGATAACGCGCTTTGATCGCTCGGGTGGTGGCGGCCCCATCCATCTCAGGCATCACCAGATCCATCAAGATGACGTCGGGCATATGCTCGTGGCACAACGCAAGCGCGGTATGACCACTCTCAGCCTCGGCGACCAGTTCGAGGTCGCCATAGACGAGTAGAAAAGCGGCCAGGCCACTGCGGACAACCGCATGGTCGTCAACGATCATGACACGAATTGGATCCATAGGCGCCTCCTCAGATAAGAACGTCAACCGCAATCCTAGTTCCCTGTCCGATCCGACTCGTCATCTCCAGCCTCGCCCCAATTTTGGCGGCACGCTCGCGCATAATGCCAAGGCCAAGCGAATGGCTCCTCATGGTGGTCACATCAAAACCACGGCCATTATCTTGCACCGTGAGTTCAATATGCCCAGGCGTAAAGGTGAGCGTCAGAACGACATACGAGGCACTGGCGTGTTTGACCACATTATTGAGCGCTTCCTGAGCAATGCGGTAGAGCGCAACCTGGATCTCGGGTGCCAGTCTCCGCGCTACTTCACCTTCAACTTCAACCGCTATCTGCAAGCGCGACCGACCCACGAACGCTGCGGCAAGTTGGTGCAGCAGCTCATCGAGGTTGCTCTCGGTCAGTGTCGCTGGACGCAATTCGAGCAAGAGGGTGCGCATTTCGGCGAGTGCGCCGCGCGTCAATTCGCGCAATTCAGCCAGTTTGGCTTCACCTACAACTGGGTCGCGTTCCCAGATCCGGGGCAGCACATCGGCAATCAGGCTCGCCGAAAAGAGGGTCTGGGTGACCGCATCATGCAATTCGCGGGCAAGCCGATTCCGTTCGGCCATGACGGCCATCTGTTCGGCTTTATCACGCAGACGCGCATTCTGCAATGCCAGGGCCGCCTGGTCAGCAAAGAGTGAGGCAAGACTGATCTCTTCGTCGGTAAAGATGCGTGGCTCACGGTAGTAAAAGGCCAACCCGCCATAGGCAACATCCTGAGCAACCAGGGGCAAGGCGAGCACCGCACGAAAACGTTGCAACGCGGCGTTCAACGCCTCAAGGCGGGCGGGATCAACGAGGATACCTTCAATTGCGGTGAGCGACTCGGCGCGTACCGCCTCGACCGTACGAATGTCCAACTGACGCACATCGGGCACAATCATCATCTGCCGCAAGGCCACCACACGACCAATCGTGCCTACCCCTGATGGCAATGTGACCTGCCGCACTTCGGGGGGCAATTCACCACGCAACGCCTGGATCGTCAACGTCTGCTGGTCTTCGTGCAACAGATAGAGCGCAACGCCATCGCTGGCAATCAACTGATCGGCCTGCGCAACAATCGCATCCAGCAACTGCGGCAAGGCATGCTCGGCGTTGAGCCGCACCAGGATCTCGCGCAGACCTTCGGCTACCTGCCGCCTCCGCTCCAGTTCCTGATTGCGTTGCTCAAGCTCATAGGTGCGTTCGGCCACCCGCTGCTCGAGCAGGCGATTCGCCTCGTAAAGGGCCGCCCGTGAGCGTTTGTGCTCGAGCGCATTGATCAGCATCTCGCCAACAACATGGAGCACCGAGATATCAAGCTCGGCCCAGGTCTTTTCGTGACGTACCGCATCAAAACCCAAGAGGCCCACGACCCGTTCTTGATAGGTCATCGGCACTGCGAGCAACGACTTGATGCCCTGGCTGGTGAATTCACGCTGTTCAACGGCTGCCTCAGGGGGAAGTTGGTCAATATAGGGAATGTGTAGGATCTGACGTTGCAGCAGTTGCCGGTTTGACCAGGCCAGATCCGCAGTGGAAAGACCCTGCAAACGGTGAATCTGCGCCTCGATGCCCTCGGCACACCATTCCTGAATGCACGAGAGCGAGGTTGCATCGTCACTGTACAAAAAGATATAGGCGCGATCGGCCTGGGTGAAAGTGCCAATGGTCTGCAGAGCCTCTTGAATGCCCTGATCAATCTGATCAGGTTGCATATTGATAAAGCTATTCGAGAGCGTCGTGATAATCTGCTCGAATTTCACATGATGCCGTAGGTGGCCCAGGGTTTTCTGCAACTCTTGCTCAGCCAACACCCGTTCGGTCACACTCGTTGTCACATGCACAATGCCGACAAGCGTCGCCTCATGGTAGAGCGGGGACGAGACCGAGTCCCAGTACGAGACGCGGCCATTGATGGTCAACGGAAAGGCCTCTTGATAGACGGTCTCGCCCGCAAGCGCACGCAAAAAGATCGCTCGGGCTGAAGCTTCATTGCCCGGCAGCAGATCGAGAAAGGACGTTCCCTGCCCAACCTGTTCCGTTGGCAAAGAACTGTAACGGCGGACAAATTCGATCAGCGTCGGATTGAACCGGCGTAGGCGCAGGTCGCAATCGAGCAGCGCAATGCCCATTGGCATCTGATCAAAGAAGATTTCAAGCATGTGCTGCTGCTCACTCATGCCCCTATAGTACATGGCTTGAGGCAGAAGATCAATGGAAATTCATCCTCAGAGTGAGGCCAAAGCCTTGAGCAGATCTTCTGGAGGCGCCCCTTTGCTGAGAAAGGCCGTAGCCCCAGCCTGTAAGGCTGGCTGATGGGCCTCGGGGCGGCTACTCATCGCAATGATTTTGAGGCCCGGCTGCTCATCGTGCAACAGCCGGACAAGATGTATCGCGGGAAGACCGGGCAGTTCCCAATCGAGCAGCACAAGCTCGGCAGGGCACTGGCCAACCAGCAGCAGCAGGCCAGTTGCGTCGGCGGCTTCGCCCACAATCGCAAAGTTTGGCTCTTGCTCAAGACGCAGGCGCAACGCAGCACGGACACTGGCCTGGTCGTCGGCGAGGAGAATCTGGCGCATTGGGAGGTCATTCATCGTCTCCACCTCATGCCTGTAGCATACGCCTAACGCTCATCGTGCGCATCAGGCAGATGCAGGGCGTGTGCGTTAGACCAAAGGTGGAGAGAAAGCCTGGTCAGTCGACTAGGGTAATTTTACCCATCTGCAATAATGGCACATTACCCTTTTGTTGATTAAGTTGATCGTATTACTATACTTTTACTTTGAAAGCGACGCATGATGCGTTGCTTGGCCGTAGCGCTACCTTACAAGGAGTGATCTGTGATGCATACGCCTGTCGTTTCACGTGGCAATGGTCTGATGCTGGTTGTTATGGTGGCCCTGGTGATCGTGCTGGCGGGATGCTCGACGGCTCAAACACCTGCGGCAGCGCCTGTTGCTGCGGTGCCTGCCCCTGCGCAAGGCACCGCACTGGGCGCACGCGGCCCCGAGCAGGCTCTAGTGAGCACCGAGTGGCTAGCCGCAAACCTGGATAATCCGCAGGTGCGGGTGATCGAGGTCAGTGTTGTTCCAGGACTCTACGAGCGGGGCCATATCCCAGGGGCAGTGAACTTTGTCTGGCACACCGATTTTGTCGATACGGTTAATCGGGACATTGTTGCACCTGACCGCTTCGAACAATTGGCTCGCGCTGCCGGCATTAACCAGGATACGACGGTTGTCCTCTATGGCGATAATAGCAACTGGTTTGCCGCCTGGGGGGCATGGATCTTTCTGCAGTACGGGGCCAATGATGTGCGCCTGCTTGATGGCAGCCGCGCCAAGTGGGAGGCCGAGGGGCGTGAGTTGGCCGTAACCGTGCCGAGTGTCCCGTCTGGCGATTTCACCGTTGCCCACCGCGAGACTCTGCGTGCCAGATTGCCTGATGTCTTAGCAGTTGTTGAGGGCACAACAACCGCCTCATTGATCGACATCCGATCGGCTGATGAGTTCTCAGGCAAGATCTTTGCCCCCGAGGGCTTTCAAGAGTTGGCAATCCGGGCAGGCCATATTCCAGGTGCGATCAATATCCCCTGGAAGCAAGCCCTCAATGAAGATGGTACCTTCAAGTCGGTTGATGAGTTGCGGAGCCTCTATGCTGGTCTGGGCATTGATGGCAGCCAACCCATTATCACCTATTGCCGTATTGGCGAGCGCGCCAGCCACACCTGGTTCGTCTTGAGCCAGATCCTCGGCTACGAGGTCGCCGTCTATGATGGCTCGTGGACCGAGTGGGGCAATACGATTGGGGTTCCGATTGCCAATCCGAGTGGCACCGTGTGGGGCGCACAATAATCGCAGGGCACCCAGGGTCAGCATGGCTGACCCTGGTGCTCTACCCAGGTGAGCGCGATCTATGACTGAGCTTCCTTCAACACGGGCTGATCACCAACCACTCGCGGGTTTCACCCGTACCACCGCCTTGCGGATCGGTCTCGCTGTCGTGCTGCTCATCGGGTTGACGAGCAGCGCCTACTGGCTCCACGCCACCCCTGGACGCGGCGCAACAGCAGCGCTTTCGTTGCTGCTCGGGGCAAGTCTCGGTTTTGTCTTTCAGCGAGGCCGTTTTTGCTATTTTTGCATCTTGCGCGACTGGATCGAGTTTCGCAACAGTGGTCCGGTGTATGCGATCCTTGCCGCCCTAGCCGCCGGTTCAATCGGTTATGCGCTGGTCTTCGGGATCTTTCTGCCCAATCCCTTCAGCGGACGCCTACCTCCCGAGGCCCATATTGGCCCGGTTAGCTGGGTTCTCGCGGCGGGTGGCCTGGCCTTTGGGCTTGGCATGGCCCTGTCGGGGGCGTGTGTCAGCGGTCACCTCTATCGGCTCGGTGAGGGTTCAACGCGGGCGCCGGTGGCGTTGCTCGGTGTGCTTGCCGGCTTCGGGCTAGGCTTCCTCAGCTGGAATCAGCTCTATCTCACGACCATTGCCGATGCACCCGTGCTCTGGTTGCCCGCTCGTCTTGGGTACGGCGGGGCGCTGTTCCTCCAACTCGTTCTTCTGGGGGGCATCGCCTTCTTGTTGCTCCGCAACCTCCCCGAGTTGCCGCCCCGCCCGGCGCAACGGCTTGATCTGGCGGGTGTATGGGCGGTTCTCTTCCACCAGCGCTGGCCTGCCCTCGTCACAGGTGTCCTAGTGGGTCTGCTGGGCACAGTGGCTTACATGCGCATTGAACCACTTGGGGTAACATCGCAACTCGGAAGCCTTGCGCGAACAGGAATGGATCAGGTCGGGTTGCTCCCAACAACCCTCTTTGGGCTGGATCGGCTGGCGGGCTGTGCCACCCAGGTTGTGCAGACCATTACCGCCAATGGCCTGCTCATTTCCGGCCTGGTGCTCGGATCACTCACCGCCGCCTTGCTTGCCAACCGGTTTCAACCCGACCGGCTTACCATGCGCGGGGCCGGTAGCGCCCTGATTGGTGGCATCTTGCAAGGGTGGGGAGCAATGGTCGCCCTCGGCTGCACCGTCGGCACCCTGCTTTCAGGCATCTCGGCGTTTGCCGTCTCGGGATGGCTCTTTGGCCTCGCAATGCTTGCTGGTGTCTGGCTCGGCATCCGCAGCAATTTGCACCGTCTGGTCTAAATTCGTGACACGACTATCAGCTCGCCATAAGATCACACGCACATCGCAAGTGTTATACTAGACCGATGGGAATCGCCTGATAGCGTGACGGAGCGCCTGGTGAGAGTCAAGCGCCGTTTGTCGTGCGCCGATCCAGGTGGTCTGTTGAGTATGACAACATATGCAGCGAGATCGTTCCTTTCGACGAACCTATAGTGGACGGACTGTCCCCCGCCGCCCGGCGTATCCGGGGTTGATGCGCGGGCGACGTTCCCCCAAACAGCCCTCGTATCTTCCCCATATTGCGGGGAACCTGGTCGCGTTCATCTTCCTGAGCATCCTTGGCGTCACGCTGCTCGCTGGCTCATTGGCCTATAGTGCCTATGCGAGCACGGCGGCGACGCTCGTGCCCCGCCTTGATGCCCTCGCCGAACGCGAACTCTTTCAAACCTCACGGATCTTCGATCGCAATGGCGAATTGCTCTACGAGTTTTTTGATGCCGGACGCCGCACCAATGTCTCGATTGACGAAGTTTCACCTCTGCTCATCAGTGCGACGGTTGCCGTAGAGGACAAGACCTTTTTTACCAATCCCGGGGTTGACCTGGGCGGCATTCTCCGCACCCTCATTTCCAGCCTGCAAGCAGGTGAAGAGACCGGTGGGGCCTCGACGATCAGTCAGCAGGTCATCAAAAATAGCGTGTTGACCGCCGAAGAGCGCGATCCTGAGCGACGCTATGAACGCAAACTCAAAGAGATTATTCTTGCTCAGGAGCTTGATCAACTCTTCACCAAAGAAGAAGTGCTTGAGCTCTATCTGAACGAGAATTTCTATGGCAACCTCGCCTATGGCATCGAGGCTGCGAGCGAGAGTTTTTTTGGCGTACGAGCACGCGATCTCAACCTCAATCAAGCCTCTTTGCTCGCCGGATTGCCCCAGTTACCCACCGTCTATAACCCAATCAATCACCTCGAACGCGATGCCGAAGGTGGGTATCTGCCCGGGGTTATCCTCGGTGAAAACTGGCTCAATGCTGACTATCGTTTGCCCGAAGACCTTAGTCCACCGCGCTGGCGTCAGGTGGCCGTGCTGCGACGGATGGTTGAGGACGAGTATCTCACTGAAGCAGAAGCGCGCACGGCAATAGCCGAACCCTTGCGCTTTGCCCCCCAAGAAGTGCCCCTCAATGCGCCTCATTTTGTCTTCTATGTGCGTGATCTTGTGCAAGAGCGCTATGGACAACAGGCACTCTTCAATGGCGGGTTGCGCATTACGACAACGCTTGACCTCGATCTGCAGCGCATGGCCCAGCAAAAAGCGGTTGAACGCATCACCGATCTGCGTGAACGCAATATTCATAATGCGTCGGTGGTCGTGATGCAGCCCAACACCGGCCAGGTGCTGGCAATGGTCGGGAGTATTGACTATGATGCGGTGATAGCAACCACAACCGTCGGTGAAACGGGAAATGTGATCGATGGACAGGTCAATGTGGCGACACGCGAGCGCCAACCAGGTTCGGCCCTCAAGCCCTTCACCTATCTGGCCGCGATGGAACAGGGGATGCATCCCGAGACGGTGATCTGGGATGTGCCAACTGATTTTCCGTCGTCGTCGAGCGGGGCAGGCGCGTGGTATACACCATTGAATTATAACGGGCGCTTTAATGGCCCGGTACGCATGCGCACCGCGCTCGCCAATTCACTCAATATTCCCGCGGTCAAAGCCCTCCGCTTTGCCGGTATTCAACAGACCCTCAATCTGCTCGATCGCGTGGGCATCAAACAGGGCCTCAAACGCGGCGAAGATTTCTACGGACTCTCGCTGACCCTGGGTGGCGGCGAGGTGACGCCGCTTGAACTGACGACCGCCTACAATACCCTTGCCAGTGGCGGGCGCTACTACGAACCCGTCTCGGTTCTGCGCATTACCGATAGTGCGGGCAATGTGCTCGAAGAGTTCTTGCCTAATCGTGGAACCGAGGTCGTGGATCCCAATCTGGTGGCGATCATCTCGGATATGATGAGTGATGACCGGGCACGCCAGGCCGTCTGGGGGCTCAACAGTCCGCTCAAGCTTTCGCTCCCCGCTGCGGTCAAGACGGGAACAACCAACGACTGGCGCGATGCATGGGCGGCAGGCTATACGCCCTTTGTCACGGTCGGGGTCTGGACAGGCAACAATAATAATGAGCCGACCGAACGGGTGGAAAGCCTCACCGGCGGTGGCATCATCTGGCGCAATGTGATGGAGGAATTGTTCGACTGGATCGAAGAGCAACCCCGTTATCGGGCGCTCTTTGCCGCCCCCTATCCTGATGGCGTCATCCCGACGAGCTTTACCTTGCCCGCCAATGGGCTCCTGCGGCGCCCCATTTGTGAACTTCCGGGCCCGTATGGGGGCTACCGCGAAGAACTGTTCACGCGACAAATGCTGACTGATATCCTGGAAGCACGGCGCAATACCCCAACGGGGAGTGATTCAAGTCAACCACTGCCTGCCAATCAAAGCCTGGAAACCTTGTCTGTTCCGTGTGATGCCTTCGAACGAATCACGTTGGTACAAGTTCCCACAGAACAAGACTGGTCAAGTGATGGTCAATTGCTGATCACGGCAGCCGCGGAACTGGAACCGGATACGGCGAATCCAGAGGCCACAACCTCGCTCAACGCAAGGGCCTTCTGTCGCCCCTCCGATGACCTGACCTATCCGGCAGTGTTGCGGCGTGAGCTTATTATTTGGAATACCCCTCCACCCGACCCAAGCATGCGCGTTCGGTATGAGTGGGAAGGCGGGAGCACAGGGATCACCAAACAGGCTGTCGAGGCGCTGCCGACCTGCAGTGCCGAGATGTTCGAGGCACCTGTCCCGCAACCACCCGTCGAAGGCGCGGTCTTGATGCCCGATCTGCTCCGTCTGGGCGAAAATCAGGCCAAGGGCGTTCTGGCAAGCCTGGGCATTCCAGCAAGTGTCATCTTTGTTGACTATCAGGATCGCACCTATATTGGCGATCTCTATGACCAGTTTGTGCCCTATGCAGTCGTTAGCACCATCCCCGCGACCGGTGATTGGATCGTGCCCGGCACAGCCATTATCCTGGGCATTCGCGCACCAGATCCTGAGCCACAACCAGAACCACCCCCACCCCCAGCGGAGCAACCCCCACCCCCAGCGGAGCAACCCCCACCCCCAGCGGAGCAACCCCCGCCCCCAGCGGAACCCCCGCCCCCAGCGGAACCCCCGCCCCCAGCGGAACCCCCGCCCCCAGCGGAACCACCCCCGCCCCCAACAGAACCCTAGTGGTAGGGGCACGGCGATGCCGTGCCCCCGTAAGGCCGAAGCACGCGCTCCCTCCAGACACACGTCAACGGGCATCGATGCGTGGCGCGTGCTTCGGCCCAACCGTCTTCGCGACCACCACGCATCGATGCCACGCAACCCGCAGCGGACTAGACAGGTTCAACAACGCGCACGGGCCGGGCAACGGGCAAGCCGCCCGCCCTCCCAGGAGAAGGGTGAACCCTTACTTACGCTGAAAATGGGGGAACCAAGTTCCCCCATTTTCAGCGCAGCCCTGACCATACCCAGAACTAAACGGCGCAAAGGCCTAGATCTGCTATAATGCTCAACTGAGGTTGCCCACGCAAACACTCGATGCCTCAAAAAACGATAAAGGCAAGGTCATGGCACCGGCAGTACAAGACCCATTGGTAGATGAAGCGGTGGAAAGCGCAAACGAGCATGCACACTCGCGCGATCAACTCAAGCGCTTGGCAGCTGAGAAGGCCGTCGAGCTAATCTGCCCAGGGATGGTCGTTGGGCTCGGCGTTGGCTCAACCACAATCCACGCGATCCGCAAAATCGGGGCGTTACTTGCGGATGGTGAACTACACAATATCATTGGGATCCCATGTTCCAAGGCCGTGGCCGCCGAAGCTAGTCGCCTCGGTATTTCTCTGAGCGATCTTGACGAACAGCCTGTGATTGATCTCACGATTGATGGGGCTGATGAAGTTGATCCGCAACTCAACTTAATCAAGGGTGGGGGTGGTGCGTTGCTGCGCGAGAAAATGGTTGCACAGGCAAGTCTGCGCGAAGTGATTGTTGTGGACGAGGGCAAACTCTCGCCACAACTCGGAACGCTCTTTGCCTTGCCAGTTGAAGTCATTACCTTTGGGTGGAAGAGTCAGGCCCGCTTTCTCGAACAACTGGGAGCAACAGTATGCCTGCGGCGACGTTTCGACGGCGGCCCGTATCTAACCGATCAAAGCAACTACATTCTTGACTGCACGTTTGGTAGCATCTTTGACCCTGAAGCGCTCGCACGTCACCTTGAGCAGCGGGCAGGCATTGTTGAGCATGGGCTATTTCTCGACCTTGCCACCGATCTGATTATCGCCGGAACATCGGGGGTTCGACAGATGAGTGTTGCACGCTAAATGCAACTGGCACCGTCACTGCTCACAGCCGATTTTACCCGTCTAGGCGCTGAAGTTGAGGCAGCGTTCGAGGCCGGAATCCGCTGGCTGCACCTTGATGTGATGGATGGGCGCTTTGTACCTAATCTTAGTTTTGGGCCGCTCGTGATCCGTGCCCTCCAACCCATTGCCCGACGCTATGGGGCCATCCTGGATGCCCACTTGATGATCGTTGAGCCAGAACGTTATCTAGCTGATTTTGCTGCGGCAGGCTGTGACTATATTACCATCCACGCCGAAGCTACCCCCCATACCCATCGGGCCGTGCAGACCATCCATGAATTGGGGGTAAAGGCCGGGGTTGCCCTCAATCCAGGCACACCACTCGGCACACTCGAAGCATTGTTGCCAGATCTCGACCTTGCCCTGATAATGACCGTCAATCCGGGTTTCGGTGGTCAACGCCTCATTCATAGCTGCCTCGCCAAGGTTGCCCAACTCGATGCCTGGAGAACCCAACAGTCCCGCTCAGACTTCTTGATTCAGGTCGATGGAGGGGTCAATGCGCAAACCATTGCTGCCGTCCACCGTGCTGGGGCTGACCTTGCCGTCGTTGGGTCAGCCCTCTACCAGCCGAGTCAGACGGTCATCGAAGCCCTCGCAACGTTACGCACAGCACTGGCTTCAGGGTAACTTCTGACCTTCTCATCCGTATGGGCCACAAGCCCCAGGAGTCGCCCGATGATCCTTGCCGGTGATATTGGTGGAACAAAGACAATTTGTGCGCTCTTTTCGGTAGAAGAAGGCCCTCATGCCCCGCTCGTGGAAGTCACCTTTCCCAGCGGGCGTTATGCAAGCCTTGAAGCAATTGTGCGGGCCTTCCTGGCAGATCATCCAGGCACCATTCAAGCAGCCTGCTTTGGCGTCGCCGGCCCCGTTGTTGATGGACGTGCCACCATAACCAATCTCTCGTGGGTCGTGGAAGAAGAACGGCTCAAAGAAGAACTTGGGCATATCCCGGTGACCCTGATCAACGACTTGAAGGCAATTGCGCAGGCCGTTCCTTATCTGGAAGCAGGCGATGTCGCGACCCTCAATCCTGGTGAACTCGTAGATAAAGGGGCCATTGGGGTGATTGCCCCCGGTACCGGGCTCGGTGAGGCGTTTTTAACCTGGGATAATGGGCGCTATCGGGCGCATCCGTCAGAGGGTGGGCATTCTTCCTTTGCCCCTACCACACCAACCGAAGCTGATCTGCTCAAGTATCTGCTGGAAGAACATCGCCACGTGAGCTACGAACGAGTCTGTTCGGGCATGGGCATTCCTAATATTTATGCCTATTTCCGTGACCGTGTCTTTCGCCAAGAGACGCCGAGCGTCGCGAGTCAACTGGCCTCCGCCGATGATCCAACCCCGATCATTGTGAGTGGAGCCCTGAATCCTACCGGTCCTTGCCCGGTGTGTGCGGCTACCCTCGATTGTTTTCTGGGGATCCTTGGCAGTGAAGCAGGCAATCTGGCGCTCAAAGTGCTCGCAACGGGCGGCATCTATCTCGGTGGAGGCATTCCTCCTCGTCTGTTGCCTCAGCTTCGCGGCGAACGTTTCCTTAATGCGATGCGCAACAAAGGTCGCTTCCGTAAATTGATGGAACGTATCCCGGTGCATGTCATCCTCAACTCCAAAACGGCCCTCTATGGCGCAGCGGCGTATGCCTTGATGGATTGATCAGGCAACCCATATGGTACAATCCTCGCCATGGATCACCTAGCCCCGGCGCGACAGCGCTTTCTCAGTTGCATCAAGCACGCCGACCCCGAAGTGCCCCTCGCAGCAGCGGCGCTAGCATTGGCATGGGAAGATCAGGGCGGGGCTGACCGTGAACCATGGCTCGCCCACTTCGATACCTTTGCCACACACGTTGCGCCTATGGTCAACGCAACCACCAAGGCGACCGAACAGATTGCCGCACTCAATGCCTATCTCTTTGATACCATCGGTTTCTATGGCGATCCCTCGTGTTATCGCCATCCTGATCCGGCCCATAGTTACCTCGATCAAGTCATTGAGCGGCGAACTGGGCTGCCGATCATGCTCGCCCTGATTTACCTTGAAATAGGCTGGCGGCTCGGCCTCCCAGTGCATGGTCTGGCGTTGCCAGGCCATTTTATGGTGCGCTTTCGTGATCCTGCCGGCGATCACTTTGTTGACCCATTCAGTGGTGGTTCGATCTGGAGTATGGCCGATTGCGAGCGCCAAATTGCCACGTTTTACGGCACTGTCGGTGATGAACTGTCATCGATCATTATGGCTCCCCCCGGGCGCGGGTCGATCCTCGCCCGCATTCTCCGCAATCTCAAGCAGACCCATCTGGCCCGTAGCGATAGTCGGCGTGCCCTGACCGCCGTTGAACGCCTCTTGCTGCTCGATGCCAGTGACCCCGGCGAACTCCGCGATCGCGGGTTACTACGCCTCCGCACCGGTCAGTTGCACGCCGCCATCACCGATCTCGAAGCCTACGTTCAGCGCAACCCCGCCGCCAACGACATCAGCGAGATCAAGCGCATCGCCCGCGAAGTCATCACTCAACTCGTCAAACGCAATTAATTTGGACGTTTCCTTAGGTAGTATCACCCTGCGCTCCGCGCAGGGTGATACTACCTAAGTTTCTTGTGATGTAAAGAACACAGTATTTTTTAACTAAGATTTAACTTGCTTATCTACTTTACATTAAAGAAACTCCTTGTATAATATGAAGGAACCTTCCACATCACACCTCGCGATTTTACCAGCACAGACCAAATGTAGCCATACCGAGTGCAAGGAAGCATGCCCGTCATCTGATAATGCTCGTGATCGGGTGATACTCCATGCCGGCCCTGCACCCAATGCAAGGGGAATGGTGCTATGCCAACGGTTTCTATGCGTGCGTTTTTCAAGTTCCTCGTCGGGTTTCTCCTCGTCAGCCTCCTGCTCTCCTCGCTCGCAGTGCCCAACCAACCTGTTGCCGCACAACCCGCGCTCCCACCAAGTCAAAGTTCAGAAGAACCCAGCATCGAGCCTCTCCTTGAGTACGTACGTGGTCAGATCCTCTACGCTGAAGGCGGTTTTGGCGAAGGGTTGACCTTACAGGTATGGCGCGAAGGTGAACTTGTCACCACAGCACAAACCGGAGATCTAGGCCAGTTCAGCCTCACAGGGCTTGAAGCTGGCCTCTATGATCTGCAGCTCTTTGCAGGTGAACAACCGGTCGAGTTGCTTTCAACGCCCGTGCTGCATGTCAAAACAGGCGATGTGACCCCAGTGCAACTGACGGCATCACGACCCCTGCCACCACCCGATGAGCAAGCATCAGATCCCCCCCCCCCAGCTAGCGATGAACCTGCTCCCCAGGCGCCCCCAGCGAGCGACGAACCTGCACCCCAGGCTCCACCGGTTAGCGACGATCCTGCACCCCAGACTCCATCGATACCAGACCTCACTCCTCAAGCCCAGAACGAACCAATCGTACCCCAGCAGACCGCGCAACTGATCGGACGGGTCACAGCGTTGGATACGGGCGAAGGATTAGCGGGTGTGTTTGTCCGCGTCTTCAATGCAAATGGTTCTTTTGCATCTGGTGGCTCAGCGGATGCTACGGGCTATTATACGATCACCAATATGGCCGCTGCTGCCTATCGTCTTGAATTTGCAACTTCTTTCTCCAGTGATCCCATCACAGAGTTATATCTGGGCGAATTTCATGCCAATAAAACAAGCCTGGATAACGCTGATCCGGTGACCCTCACCGATGCGGTCACCACAACGATCAACGCCGCGCTGGTGCGTGGCGGGCAGATCAGCGGGCGCGTGATTGCTGAGGATACGAGTGAAGGGCTGGGGAGTGTTCCTGTCAGGCTCTACAACGCCGCCGGCAGTAGCATTGCCACGACGTTCACCGGTTTTACTGGCTACTACACCTTCACCAGCCTTGTAACCGATACCTATCGCGTAGGTTTCGAGCCACGCACCTCTTTTAATGGCAACATTAACGTTTACCTGGACGAATTCTACAATAATGCAGCGAGTCTGGAAGAAGCCACGCCAATTGAGGTTGGGGCTGCCGTAACCCGTACCGCCAATGTGTCGTTAGTACGGGGAACGGAACTGAGGGGGCGTATCACCGCAGCCGACACAGGCGATGAACTCTGGGGTGTTGGGGTACGCCTTTATAATGCCAGTGGTACGCAAATTCGTAGTGCCAGCACAACCGGCCAGGGCGATTACACCTTTACCGGTCTGGTGACAGGTACGTATCGCCTCGAAGTGCGTCCGCAAGATTCCTTCCTGAGTGATGTTCGGCTCTATCTGGGCGGCTTCTATAATAACAAGCTCACTCTCGAAGAAGCAACTGAGATCAGTGCCACGCTCGCTGCCCCGAGCATTGTCAATGTCGCGTTGATCAAAGGTGGGCAACTGAGTGGGCGCGTGACCGCTGATGATGGCGGCGCAGCCCTCGCCAATGTTCCCGTCCGACTCTACAATGCCGCTGATGAGGAGCTTGACCGCACGTCTACCGGATCGACAGGCTACTATACCTTTACCGGACTTTTAACTGATACCTATCGGCTCGAATTCCGCCCAACATTGTCATTCAATGCCGAGACCAATCTCTATCTGGATGAGTTCTATAACAACCAAGCGACGCTCGAAGCAGCCACACCAATTACAGCGAGTGTTGGGGTAACGACAACCGCGAATGTTTCGCTGTTGCGCGGGGGGCAACTGAGTGGGCGCGTGACCGCTGAGGATGGCGGCGCAGCGCTCGCCAATGTTCCCGTCCGACTCTACAATGCCAATGATGAAGAACTTGACCGCACATCTACCGGATCAACCGGCTACTACACCTTTACCGGCTTGGTGACCGGCACCTACCGGCTCCAATTCCGCCCCCAGGACTCTTTCAATGCAACCACCCGACTCTACTTAGGCGAATTCTACGCTGACCAGAATAGCCTTGAGAATGCGACTGGCATTCAGGTAACGCCACCTGCCGTGGTGACCGCCGATGCCGAGCTCGTTCGTGGCGGTGAAATTAACGGGCGCGTGACCGCCTCGGATACCAGTGACGGCCTCGCGAATGTGCGGGTGCAACTCTACGATGCGAGCGGGCAGT
>NZ_RYFF01000053.1:0-9843 GCF_004138165.1 Candidatus Chloroploca sp. Khr17 | reverse complement strand
TTCAGAAACCTATCGTCTGCAATTCAGCCCACCCTTCAATTCACCCTATCTCGGCGAATTCTACGATGACCAGACGAGTCTCGCTACCGCCACGCCCATCCCGCTCGAGCCACCCGACGTTGTAACCGCCAATGCCGTGCTGCAACTTGGTGGGCAGATCAGCGGGCGCGTGACCGCCTCGAATACCGGTAACGGCCTCGCGAGTGTGCGGGTGCGCCTCTACAATGCCAGTGGGCAGAATATCGACACCGAACTTACGGGCAGTACCGGGTACTACACCTTTACTACCCTGGTCTCAGAGACCTATCGCCTGGAATTCAGCCCACCCTTCAACTCGCTCTATCTCGGGGAATTCTACGATGACCAGGCGAGTCTCAGCACCGCCACACCAATCCCAGTCGAGCCACCCGACGTTGTGACCGCCAATGCCGTGCTGCAACTTGGTGGGCAGATCAGTGGGCGCATAACCGCCTCGGATACTGGGGACGGCCTCGCCGGTGTCGCCGTGCGCCTCTTCAATACGAGCGGCAATACGGCAGCGACAACTGCAACCGATGCGACTGGGCAGTATACGATCACCACGCTGGCAACCGGAGTGTATCGGATTGAGTTCCGTACGCAGTTTGCCAACGATGCCACAACACTACTCTATCTCGGCGAATTCTATAACGATAGCCCAAGCCTCGATACGGCAACCGGCATTAGTGTCACCGCACCTGATACGACGACCATTGATGCGGTGCTGCAACGGGGAGCCGAACTACGTGGCCGGGTCAGGGCGGCTGATACTGGCGATGGTCTGGAAGATGTCACCGTCAGGCTTGTCAATGCCAATGGCAACACGCTTGCCACTGTCGATACCAGCGCGACGGGGAACTACATCTTCACCACCCTGACCACGGGTGTCTATCGGGTGGATGTGATTACCCGCAATGCAGCCAATGCAACCACACGCGCCTATCTTGGGCAGTTCTATAACAACCAGCGCTTTATCGAGCTTGCGACAGGGATCAATCTGACGGTCGGCGAATTCACGACCCTCAATATACCGCTCGAACGTGGCGGGCAGATCAGCGGGCGCGTCACTGACGCCGATAGCGGTGATGGCCTGGCCGAGGTGGCTGTACGTGTCTATGATGCGACCGACAACGTCGTCACAACAGTTGAGACAGATGCGACTGGTCAATATACCGTGCCCGGCTTGAGCGACAATGCCTACTGGGTCGAGTTTGATCCACGCGGCTCGGCTGATGCGACGTCTCAGTTGTATGTGCGCGAGTTCCACAATAATCAACCCAACCTGGTCGCAGCTACTGGGGTAAGTGTGGCTGCACCTGATACAACGACCATTAATGCTGCCCTCGAACGTGGCGCGCAACTTACCGGGCGCGTAACCGCAGCAGATGATGGCACTGGCTTAGAGGATGTCACGGTCTTTGTCTATGATGAGACCGGAACTGAGGTCGCTTTTGGTGAGACCACGGCCACCGGCAACTACACCATCACTGGCTTGATGAGTGGCACCTACCGGATCGGCTTTGATCCGATCCAGTCGTTTAGCGCAACAACCCGGCTCTATGCGGGTGAATTCCATGCGAACAAGTTGACGCTCGAGGAGGCAACGCCCGTTACGCTGACGGCTCCTGCCGCAACCACGATCAACGCAGCCCTCACCCGTGGGGGCGAACTGAGCGGACGGGTAACCGCAGCCGATACCGGAAATGGGTTACGCAGCGTACGCGTACGCCTCTACAATACTGACGGCAGTGTGATCAATTCATTTACCTCAACGGCGACAGGCTACTATACCTTCACCGGGTTGGTAACAGGCACCTATCGCCTCGAGTTCGACACGCAGTGGTTTGGGCAAGCAACCACTAGCCTCTATACACGTGCCTTCTATGACAACAAGGCCACGCTCGACGAAGCCACCGCCATTAGCGTTACCGCGCCAACCACAACAACCGTCAACGCAGTCCTGGCACGTGGTGGTCAACTGAGTGGGCGCATCACCGGGGCCGATACGGGCAACGGTCTAGTTGACGTAGGCGTTCAGCTCTACGATGCCAATGACAATGATATTGACTATGTCAGTACGACCAATAGCGGCTACTACACCTTTACCGGGCTCTTTACCGGAACGTATCGCCTTGAGATCCGGCCTCAGGATTCCTTCGACGCAACGGTACGCAGCTACCTGCGGCAATTCTATGACAACAAGGAAACACTGGAGGAAGCCACCGCCATTAGCGTTACCGCGCCAACCACAACAACCGTCAATGCGGCACTGGTACGTGGTGCTCAATTGAGTGGGCGCGTCACGGCTGCTGATACGGGCGAAGGCTTGCCCAGCGTATGGGTGAGCCTCTCCGACACCAATAGTACCTTCAGCAGATCTGTTGAAACGACACCCAGCGGGTACTACACCTTCACTGCCCTGGTGACTGGCACTTATCAACTTGAGTTCAGAACTCGTACCTCGAATAATGCAACCACTCTGGACTATCTGGGCGAGTTCTACAACAACCAGAATAGCGTAGCGACGGCTACCCCGATCACGCTCAATGCACCCGACGAGACCAACATCAACGCTGAATTGGAGCGTGGAGCTCAACTGACGGGGCAGGTTACCGCTGAGGATACCAGTGATCCGCTTACCAACGTTCGCATCCTGGTCTACGATCCTACCAGCACCGTCATTGCCGAGACCACAACCAATAGCAGTGGCAATTACACCACAACCGCACTTGCGAGTGGCACCTATCGGGTCGAATTCCGAACCCAATTTGCCAACAATGCGACCACCCGCAGCTATCTCGGTGAGTTCCACGCGAATCAGGCAAGCCTGTTCAATGCTACGGTGATCACATTGACGGCGCCTGGGATCACGCCAATCAATGCCGCCCTCGCACGGGGGGCGCAGATTACGGGTCAGGTCACAGCTGGTGAAGCTGGCCCAAGCCTGGCTCAGGGTGCCGCCCTCGAGAATGTACTCGTCTCGGCCTATCCGGGCCTGGACACCTTCTCTTCAGTGGCTTCAACCCGCACCGATGCAACCGGCGTCTATACCCTCACCGGGTTGGCAACCGGGGCTTACCTGATCCAATTTGGCTCGACCGGCACCTATCTTGGTGAATGGTATAACGATCAACCCGACCGTGAGATCGCTGATCTGGTCTCAGTCACAGCACCCGCCGTCACCAGCAATATCAATGCGTCCCTGCAACAGGGCGGGCGCATCGCCGGGCGGGTCACCGGCAATGATGGCGTTGGCCTGGTAGCGGTGAGGGTTAACATCTACGATGACTGCAATGCTTTTCTCGGGTCAACAAATACCAATAACAATGGCGATTACTTGACCTCTGTTTTGCCAGTAGGCAGTTACCGTCTCGAGTTTAATCCAACCAACACCTTTAACCGACGGACACGCGAGTATCTGCCCGAGTATTACAACGATAAAGCCTCGTTAGAGACCGCTGATCCTATTCCGGTTGCTGCTGGTGGTGTCAGTGCCAATCGCAATGCGCAGTTGACGCGGGGTGGGCAGATCAGCGGTACCGTCACTGGATCAGGCGGAGTGCCACTCGATCTGGTTAATGTCTCTTTCTATGACGAGAGTGGTAACTTTATCAGTGGAACCCAGACCAATCCGGACGGCACCTATACCAGTAGTGGGTTGGCAACGGGTAGCTATGGTGTCTGGTTCTTCCCCAGCAGTGCCAACAATGCGGTTACCCGGGCCTATCTCGGCAATTGGTACAATAACAAAGCAACCCAGGAGACCGCCGATCCTGTCAACGTCACTGCGAATACGGTCACCCCTGGCATCAATACCCAGTTGACGCGGGGCGGGCAGATCAGTGGTACCGTCACCGGCCAGGCTGGCATGCCACTTGGAAGCATCAACGTTCGAATTTACAGCGGTGAAGACGGAACATATCTCAACCAGACCTTCACTGCTGTTGATGGAACATATACGACCGTCGGCTTACCTACCGGCACATATAAGGTTTTCTTCACACCTAACACCTTTATCACCGAATACGTGTCTGAATGGTACAACAATAAAGCCACTGAACAGGCCGCCGATCCGGTCGCGGTCACCAATGGAGCAATAAGCGAAAATATCAATGCTGAGCTCACCTACGTTCCGTATGGGCAGATCAGTGGCACCGTAACAGGCGAAGGAGGCGTGCCGCTTGAGAATATTGCCGTTCAGGTCTATATCGCTGAAAACGGCAACTTCCTGAGCCAACTGCGCACGGATGCTTCGGGCAACTACACCGTGCCTAATTTACCTCCCGGGGCTTACAATGTACGGTTCCGCGCAGACACGCCAGACCTCCAGGCATATCTGACCGAATGGTACAACGATAAAGCGATCGAGGCAGACGCCGATCCAGTTACCGTCAATGCTGGGGCAACCACCGAGAATATCAATGCCACCCTGACCCGCGGCGGGCAGATCACTGGTACGGTCACCGGCCCAGATAGCCAACCGCTGAGTGGCATCAACGTGCAGGTCTGGGCAAGCGACGATGATTTCGTGACCTCTACCTCCACCGGAAATGACGGAACGTACCTGACCCCAGGCGTGCCGACTGGCAGCTACAAGGTAAGCTTCTCGGGTAACCGAACGTATGTTGGTCAGGTCTACAATAATCGTACCGATCTGGCGGAAGGCGATCCGGTTGCCGTCACCCTCGGTGCTGTAACGCCAGCGATCAATGCCCAGATGGTGCTTGGCGGCACCATTCGGGGGCAGGTGCTGGGCAATGGCTGCCCGTTGCGCGGCGTTGATGTGTTCATCTGGACAATTGCTGACCCAGCACCGAGGCTCAGTGACACCTCGGCAACCCTGGTTGGCAGTGCCTCTACCAGTTCCAGTGGGTACTATGCAAGCTTTGCCTTGCCTGCTGGCAACTATCACGTTGAGTTTTCTACCACCAATAGCAACTTCCCGGCGAATACCTTTGTTGGCGAGTTTTATAATGGCAAAACGACCCGTGAGACCGCTGATCCCGTAGCGACGACCGCTGGGGTTGCCACACGTGGCATCAATGCCGATCTGCAAACAGGCGGGCAGATCAGTGGGCGCGTCACTGATGCAACGAGTGGTGACGCTCTCGATGATGTCCAGGTTACGGCCATGGATAGCAATGGCAATCCAGTTGGCTCAACGGCGCGTACCAACGCAACTGGCGACTATACCATTGTCGGCTTGCCGACAGGCAGCTATGCAGTCTACTTTGAACCGTTTGGTAGCTCCAGTGGGTATCTGGCTGAGTATTACAATGGCAAACCGGATCAAGTCAGTGCCGATCCCGTCAGCGTGACCGCACCAGCTACGACAACTGGTATTGACGCCAGCCTCGAGACCGGGGGCCAGATCACCGGGCAGGTTACAGCCACCAGTGGGGGCGCGGGGCTCCCGGATGTCCAGGTGCAGGCCTTCGATGCTGACGGCAATCAGGCTGGGGCAACGGCAACAACCGATGCCACCGGCACCTATACCATCACCAACTTGCGTCCAGGAACGTATCGCGTCTTCTTTGAACCTGCCGGCGCTTCAGGCGGGTACTTCCCCGAGTATTACAACGACAAGCCCGATCTCGCCAGCGCCGATCCTGTCACCGTCACTGCCTCGCAAACGACTAGCAACATCAACGCCAGCCTCGAAACTGGGGGCCAGATCACCGGGCGGGTTACAGCCACCAGTGGGGGCAACGGTTTACCGGGTGTGCAGGTACGCGCGTTCAACGCCGACGGCAACCAAGCCGGCGCAACGGCAACCACCGATGCCACCGGCACCTATACCATCACAAGCTTGCGCCCAGGAACGTACCGTGTCTTCTTTGAGCCTGCCGGCGCTTCAAGCGGGTACTTCCCCGAGTATTACAACGACAAGCCCGATCTCGCCAGCGCCGATCCAGTCACCGTCACCGCCTCCCAGACCACCTCCAACATTAATGCCAGCCTCGCAAGCGGGGGCCAAATTACCGGGCGCGTCACGGCTGCCAGTGGTGGTGCGGGGCTAGCAGGGGTACACGTGCGGATCTTCGATAGTAGTGGCACCGAAGTCGTCAGCACGACAACCACGGCCACTGGAACCTATACAACGCCAGCCCTAAGCAGTGGCGACTACCGCGTCTTCTTTGAACCGCAGGGGGCCAGCAGTGCCTACCTGCCGATCTACTACGATAACAAGCCTGACCTCGCAACTGCCGATGTCGTGACCGTCGGTCTGAGCACAGTTGAGAATATCAACGCGGCCCTTGCCCGAGGTGTACAATTTACTGGTCGTGCGTTGCGGGCCAGCCCAACCAGCCTAGCCCAGGTTGGCGTGGCCGATGTACAGGTCAACGTCCTGAACGAAGCCGGGTCTAACGTTGCAGGGGCGACAACGAATGCAAATGGCGAGTTCACTACCTCGCCTGGGCTCAACAGTGGTACCTATCGTCTCGAATTTATCCCACCCCTTGGCAGTGGCCTGCGGTCAAGTGTCACTGAGCCCATTACGGTCACAGTTGGCACACCGGTCGATCCAATCGAGCAGACGTTGGAAGCACAAGGGGAAGTGCAGCGCGTCTTCTTGCCGCTCGTACGACGATAAAGATGCTGGGTTGCGGCAGGAGGGGTCTCCCTCCTGCCGCAACCCAGGTGGTGTTGCCTAAGGCTCGTGCCCTCAGCCTATTGTCCCTAAGGGGCAACGTGGTATAATCAGACCTAGGCGAAGCAGCTTGCGAAGGGAGTAGATCCTATGCCCAAAGTGATTATCAATGATGTGGAGATGGAAGCGAAACCTGGTGAACGCCTTGTGAGTGTCGCACGACGCAATGCCGCCCATATCGGGTTTGTCTGTGGCGGTAATGGCGTTTGCCAGACCTGCCAGTGCCGCGTGCTTGCCGGGGCCGATCAGTTGAATCCGCCTACCGCTGTGGAATTGGCTTGGATGCCCGAACGACGCCTCGCTGAGGGCCATCGTCTGGCGTGTCAAGCTTCGATCCGCGGTCAGGGCCCCATCGAGATTCTGAGCAAGGCCGAAGAATTGCGTCGTCAGGCGGCGCATGTGGTGCAACCCCCCGCTAATGAGCAATGGGTCGATCAGCTCAATCCCCTGGTCAACAATGTGCTCCAGCTCTGGGTTGATCAGCTCTCGCGCTATCCCTTTAACTTGATCAATGCCGTACGCCATGCCGGGCCAGTCCGTTTTACAAATCCAGCGGATGATGTTGCGCAGTGGGTTGATGACACCTTCCGCGTGGGCAGTATGATGCTCACCGGAAGTGCCGCAGCGCCCAGGGTTCCCGGGCAAGGACGCACCGAAGCAGCCCTAGACAATGCAGCCCGCGACGTTCGTCGTGCCGAAGCGGAAGTAAAACGTCTTTCATAGTGTGACCAGCAAGATATACGTATGCAGCTTGGTATCAGGCTTGAGATTCACCCTGGAGACGATCTAAGTCGTCTGGCTGATATGATCGCCTCCAGGGGTTTCGGTGCGTTGCACGCCCATTTTCCCGAAGGTTGTGACCGCTCACTGGCCCGTCGCCTTGGGCGCGCTTGTGCCCATCATGGGCTCTCGGTTGATGCCATTTCGGGGTATGCGAACCCCCTGCGCCCTGATGAGGCCCCCATGGGCAGTACGTTTGAACAACTCTTGGATCTGATTGATCTCTTGCCGTTGCTTGATGCCCGACGGATTGTGAGTTGGAGTGGCAGCTTTGGGCCGGGTTTGTTTGATGAACACCCCGATAACCACGGCGAGGTCGGGTGGCAAGCGTTGCAGCAAAGCGTAGAGGATCTCTTTCCCGTGCTTGATGATGCCGAGGCGATCCTCGTGCTTGATCCCTACTATACCCATGTGCTCAGCCATCCCAACGAAGTGGCGCGCTTCTGCGCCGAAATCAATTCGCCCTATGTCCGCGTGATGCTCGATCCGCCCGGTATGCTCCCCCCTGAGCAATGGGATCATCAAGCCGAATTGATCCCGCTAGGCGTCAGGGCGTTGACCCCCTATGTCGGGATGATCCAGTTCCGCGATATGCGCCTAAAGCACGGCGCGTTCGAAGATGCCCCCCCAGGCCACGGGGTGCTTGATTATCGCGCTTTTGTCCAGGCGATCAGTGACAGCGAGTTGAGTGTCCCGATGTTCATCAGTCATACGCCCCTGGATCAGGCCGCTGCAGCCCGGCGCTTTGTGCTCGACCACGCTCACGCTGTCCAGCTTCGCTAAGCCCGAGCCGATTTCTTCGTTCCCTACCCAGTCGGGTAGGTTAAAACTGTCACCCCTGCCGTCGCTCTGAAGGGTGTTTCACCGTATACTGAGCGTATGAAATCCCTGCCTGTTCACCAGAGCGATGGATCATGCCAGGGGCATGGTCGCCAACAGAACGCGAGCGCCTCAGTCCAGTGCGATGCTGTGATGCTGAGACGCTCTTCGGCTGAATCGCGCTGTGTGTCTGTGGTGCCATAGACTATGGAACAACCGCCGGTCATTCTGGCAGTCGTGGGCGACAGTGCAGCGGGCAAAACAACCCTGACCACCGGTGTTGCCACCATCCTTGGCCCGAGCCAGGTTGTTACGCTGCGACTTGATGACTATCATCGGTACAATCGCGCCGAACGCGAACGCTGTGGGCTGACACCGTTGCATCCTGATTGCAACTATCTTGAGATGATGGAAGATCACCTGTTGCAGTTGTCAATGGGCAGGTCGATTGTTAAGCCAGTCTATAACCACAAGACTGGCGATTTTGATGCACGCCAGCGCCTTGAAGCCGCTCCCTTCGTGATGACCGAAGGGTTGCTCGCCCTGGCAACCCCACGCCTGCGTGAGCCGTGCCATATGCGGGTCTTTCTTGATCCACCTGAAGATTTGCGTGAGCGGTGGAAGATCCGTCGTGACTCGGTGCGCCGTGGCTATACGCCTGAACAGGTGCGTGAGGAGATGGCCCGACGACGGGGCGATGCGATTGAATTTATTCAGCCCCAGCGCGGTTGGGCTGATCTTATCGTGCGCTTTTTCCCCGCTGAACCTGGTGCCGAACAGTTGAGTGTGCGCCTCATTTTGCGCCCTACGCTCAGTTATCCCGATCTCAGTGAGGTCATTGCTTCACAGGGCGATCCGCCGGTGATGCGTTTGCGCGTCGGCCGCGATGATGGGCGGCTAACCGAAATTCTTGAAATTGATGGACGCCTCAGTACGATGCAGGCCGAAGCCGTTGAAGATGTGATCTGGGAACATTTGCCCGGCCTCAGCCATTTGCGCCCCGAACAGATCGGTACTTACCTCGATGGCACCGATTGTCTGCAAAGCCATGTGCTCGGTCTCGTTCAATTGCTGATCGCCTATCAACTGCTGCTCAAAGCCGAAACCTTGCAACAATCATAGCTGCGCAAGACTTCCAACGTTTGGTACGTTGTGGCGGCTTCGCCACCACAACGTACCAAAAATCCCCTCGAGCGGCAAAGCCCTCCACTCCCCAGCGCCAAAGGCGGACGTTGCCACAGCCCGCCAAGCGTCCTAGGGCTGTGGCAATGTCGTTGGGGTTGCGCCCCAAGCCCCAGATTTTGGTTTGTTGTGGCGGCTTCGCCGCCACAACAAACCAAAATCTCGTGGAGCGGCAAAGCCGCTCCACACCCCACCCCGCCGGAGGCGGACGTTGCCACAGCCCGCCAAGCTTTCTGGGTGGAGACCGATACACATTAGGGACTACGCAGTGGCATTAGGACGCACCCCGTCACCAAGGCGCTTCGTTATTCCGGCCTGACCGCCGTTTCTGCTTGGGTATAAACTTGCCAACCTTCACGGAAGGGTGTACATGGAGTGTTACCTGACACGAC
>NZ_RYFF01000009.1:61597-145216 GCF_004138165.1 Candidatus Chloroploca sp. Khr17 | reverse complement strand
AAGAAGCTCACGCGAAGACGCGAAGACGCGAAGAAGCTCACGCGAAGACGCGAAGACGCGAAGAAGCTCACGCGAAGACGCGAAGACGCGAAGACGCGAAGACGCGAAGGGCTAAGCTCACCTACGTAAAAACCTTTGCGCCTTTGCGTCAAAAGAGCCGCCTTATTTGCAAGGTATTGGAGCTAAACCTGTGCAAAACCCGCGTAAATTACGCGGGTTTTGCTTTTTTTTGCCCCAGGGTATTGACAAAGCCTGTGCATCGCGGTATACTCTTCCTAACCGGTCGGTAAGATTTGTGAAACACACTGCTTTGAATGCTTACTTACCGGTCAGGAAGGTTTTGATCTATGCAAGACTTCGAGCCAGTGAGTAGCCCGACTGCGGTCAAGATTGTTGATGCTGCGAGCAACCTCTTCTTGCAGCGTGGCTACAAGGCTGTTTCGATCAATGACATTATCAGGGAGGCAGACGTTACCAAGCCGACGCTCTACTACTACTTTGTGGACAAAGAGGCGCTGTTTGTGCAGATGGGGTTGCGGGTGCTGGCCGAGATGGGTGAACGGTTGCGCTATGCGGCAGCACGGCCAGGGGGGTTGGCTGAGCGGCTCGTCGCGGTAGCGACTGTTTTGATGGCGAATCGGGATACCGATATGCGCCTGATGCGCCACGAAATGGCAGCGCACCTTGGGCCTGGTCACCGGGCGATCCTTGGCCGGGCCTTTTATGCGCAACTCTTTACCCCGATTGTAGAGGTGATGGAGGCTGGGCTTGCCGATGGTGAACTGGCGCGTTACAGCGCGTTGACGCTGGCCAAGATGTTTATGGGCATGGCCGAGGCGTTTCAAGAGTTTGCTTCCCGTACAGTTGAGGGTTGGGAACATCAGCCGGAAACACTTTTTGGAACATCGGATCTCGATCCGCATGCTCTCGTTGATCTTTTTATACATGGTGTTGGCATAACGAAGGAATAATACATGACCACGCTTCCTCAATCGCGTTCATCTAATCGCCGTCGTCTTTCAATTGCGGCCATTATTGCCGGTATACTTGTTGTGGCTCTGCTTGCTACGCTGGGTTTTCGTACCTTTGCGGGTGGTCAAGCTGATCCGCTCGCTTCAACGACGCTTGCGCCGGTGACCCGCAGTGATCTGCGGCTTGGCGTGAGTGCGACGGGCTCGGTCGAGCCGCGGGTGCAGGCCAATCTCGCGTTTGGCCTGGCGAGCGGGCGGGTGGTCGAGGTGCTGGTGTCAACCGGTGATCGGGTGGCCGCCGGCGATATGCTGGTGCGCCTTGATGATCGTCAGTTGACGGCGGCGCGTGATGCAAGTGCTGCTGCGCTGGCCCGTGCCGAGGCCGATCTGATTGCGGTGAAAGAGGGCGCGACCGAGGCGCAGATTGCCGAAGCGTCGGCCCAGATCCAGGCGGCCCAGGGTAGCCTTGTCCAGACTCAGGGTACGGTGACGGCTGCTGATGTTAGTGCAGCGCGTGCAGCGGTAGAGGAGGCCCGCGCACGGCTCGCGGTGATCGAGGCCGGCCCGCGCGACGATGCTCGTACTCGTGCAGCCTCGACGCTTGCCGAAGCCCAGGCCGACCTCGAGCGCCAGCGCAGTGCTCTGTCGGCTGCCAAAGAGCAGGCTGGCAAGAATGTCGAGACCCGGGCGAATGCGGTGCGTAATGCGCAGAGCGCCTATAGCACGGCCTACTGGGATCTTGAGCACGTCAAGACCTACGAGACTGATCCGCGCACCCTACGCTCTTTGACTGATGCGCAGACCCAGGATTATGTGGTTGCGCTTGAACGGGCGACGCTCGCGCTCGCCGACGCTGAAGCGGCGCTGCGTCAGGCCGATGTTGAATATCAGAATGCGATCCAGAACGAGATCAGTGGGCTTGCCAGTGCCGAAGCGCGGGTGCAGGCCGCCCAGACTGACCTTGACACCCTGTTGACCGGTGCCGAGGCCGATGTGCGAGCTTCGGCGCGTGCCCAGCTTGCGCGGGCCGAGGCTGAACTGGCCCGTTTGACGGGCGCGCAGCGCAGCGGGGCCATTGCCGCGCAGGCCGGGAATGTTGAAGCGGCCCGGGCGCGCCTTGAGCAACTGACCGCTGATCCGCAGGTGAGTGACCTGGCACGGGCCGAGGCTGGTGTGGCGCAGGCGCGTGCTCAGCTTGACCAGGCCCAGATCCAGCTTGACGATACGATCCTGCGGGCACCGTTTGATGGTGTGGTGGCCTCGCTCAATGTTGCCCCCGGCGAGACTGTCGGCAACACGGTTCCGCTGGTCTTGATTGATGTCAGCCGCTTTCTGGTCAAAGTGACCGTTGACGAAGTTGATATTGCCCGTGTCCAGCTTGGGCAGAGCGTGCAGGTGCTGCTTGACGCCCTGGGCGAGACCCTCCCAGGGACGGTAGTGAGCCTCGAGTCGCTCCCCCAGACTGGCAGCAGCGTCACCGCCTATCAGGTGACGGTCGAGATTGATCCTGACGACAGCGCGCTCAAGCCTGGGATGACGGCGAGTGCGACGATTGTGGCCGCCGAGCGGAGCGACGTGCTGACGATACCAACAAGTGCGGTGCGGAGCGAAGGCGGTCAGCAGGTGGTGCGCGTGGTGGTAACTGATGCCAATGGTGAGCGCACAATCGAAGAGCGCACCGTCGAGGTGGGCCTGCGCACGAGTGACCGGGTCGAGATTGTGGGTGGCCTGGTTGAGGGTGATGAGGTTGCCTTGCCGTAAGGTCGCGAACCTTCCGGGAAGGGGCCCCCAGTTATGGATGGTGCCGAACCTTCCCGGAAGATAGAGCAGTGCTGGAATACACAAACCTAGAAAGCATCAGGTCAAATGACTACCGATTATATAACACGACCAATTGTGCAGATCGAGCAGATGGTCAAAGACTTTCCGACGGGCGATGGCCTGTTCCGTGCCCTTGATGATGTCTCGGTTACGATCAACCAGGGCGAGATGGTGGCGATCATGGGGCCGTCAGGGAGCGGCAAGAGTACGCTAATGACCCTGATTGGGCTCCTTGACACCCCAACCTCGGGAAGCTACATCCTTGATAAGCAAGATGTAAGCAACCTGAGTCGGTTAGAGCAGGCGCGGGTGCGCAATCAGAAACTCGGGTTTGTCTTTCAGAACTTTAACCTGTTGCCGCGGTTGAGTGCGTTGCAGAACGTCGAATTGCCGATGGTCTATGGGCGGGTTGATGGGCGTGAGCGGCGTCGCAAAGCGCAGGCTGCGCTTGAGGCCGTCGGACTGGGGCACAAGGTTGACAATTTGCCCGGCACGCTCTCGGGTGGGCAGAAGCAACGGGTTGCCATTGCACGGGCACTTGTCCACAACCCGGCGATCATTCTGGCTGACGAGCCAACGGGCGCACTTGATACCCGCACCGGGGCCGAGATTATGGCGCTGTTTCGCGAACTCAACCGTGACGAAGGGCGCACGATTGTGGTTGTGACCCACGATCCTGAAATTGGGCGTCATATGGATCGCGTCATTGGCCTGCGTGATGGCCGCCTCGCCGAAAATATCCTGACCGAGTACTATGGCGTCGAGGTCTTCGAGCAGGTGGAGCGTGAGCATCACCTTGAGCCGGTGCCCGTGCCCGTGCCCGTCAAGAACAACGTGTAATACCATGTGCTGTTGAGCACCGCGTATAGTCACCCTGATTACCAAATGGCTGACGGGCCATGAGTGCCCGTCAGACCTCACAGGTCTTCAAGACCTGTGAGGTCTCAAGCAAGCCACCTCTGCCAGGTGAAAGAGCAGGGGTGGACACAGAAGAGGAAAAAAAGATCTATGCTCAAAGAGCAAATTGGTATGGCCTTTGATAGTTTGCGGGCCAATAAATTTCGTTCCTTGCTGACGATGCTCGGCATTATTATTGGCGCTGGGACATTGGTTGCCGTTTTATCACTTGGCAACGCCTTGCAGAGCAGCGTCTTCGAGCAGTTCATTGATCTTGGCACCCGGCGGGTTGCCGTGCAGCCTGGCGATCCCAATGCGAAGGGGGCGCGGAACGTTCCCGGCTATGGCTTGCTGTCGATCCAGGATTATCAGGTACTCGAAGAGATGGCGGCGCAGCGACCTGACCTCTTCCGCCTGGTCGTTCCTGAGGTCGCTGTCAGCACGAATGTCCGCGCTGGAACAACGGCGGTCCAGGCACTGCTGGTTGGCACGAACGAAGACTATAAATCAGTGCAGACGGTGCCAATGCTCGCCGGGCGTTTTTTGACGGCGGAAGACGAGGCCGCAGGGGCGCGGGTTGGCGTGGTTGGTTACGCCGTTGCCCGTGATCTCTTTGGGGCCGACGAAGAAATGTTGAAGGCTGCGCTTGGGCGTACGGTTGAGATTAACGGCCAGCCGATTACGGTGATCGGCATTGTTGATAGCAATGGTGGCCCTTTTTCGACCGATAGCCGAGTCTTTGCGCCGGTCAGCACGGTACGCCTGCGCTTGATTGGCAACCTTGACCTGCCCGGTCGGGGCCTAGAGATGAGCAGCATCCTGATTGGCATCACGAGCGAGCAGATCGTGGATGAGGCCGAGACGTTGATTGTGAGCGCCCTGCGGACATCACGTGAGGTGCCACCTGACGCGATTGATGATTTTAGCCTCAACCTGCCGACGCAGGCGCTTGGGGTGCTGGCGGGCATCAATGGCGCGATCACTGGTTTCATCGCGCTGGTTGCCGGGATCAGCCTGGTGGTGGGTGGCATTGGCATTATGAATATTATGCTCGTTGCCGTCACCGAACGCACCCGTGAGATCGGGGTACGCAAAGCGCTGGGGGCCTCGGATGGCGATGTGCTCGGGCAATTTGTGTTGGAAGCGCTGGCGCTGAGCCTGGTTGGCAGCTTGATTGGCATTGCTGGCGCGATCAGCATTGTGCTCTTGATTGGTGTGGCGACCGGCATTGCGGCAGCGATCTCGTGGACAGCCGTGGTCATCGCGCTCGTCTTCGCGGTCTTTGTTGGCCTCGGTTTTGGCTTGTATCCGGCACGCCGCGCCGCGATGCTTCAGCCGATTGAGGCGCTGCGTTACGAATAAGCGTGATTTTGCGCAGCACAAAAGCCCGCATAGCGGGCTTTTGTGCTGCGCGGAACACTAGGGCGCTTGCCTCTTGCGTTCGTGGGGCCGCTCTGCGCACGGATCACGCGCATCCGCCCCTCCCGTCGGCGTCAACGCCTCGGCTACGCTGGGCAAAGCCGGCCTGCGCCGGCTGGATCAGGCCACGCAGGTGGCCTTTGCAAACCAAAAGCCGAGCCGTTCACGGCGACGGAAGAAGATGCAATACTTTTCAAATAAGCTCACGCGAAGACGCGAAGACGCGAAGGGTTACGCTCACCTATGCAAAAACCTTTGCGCCTTTGCGCCTTTGCGTCAAAAGAGCCGCCTTATTTGCAAGGTATTGGCCCTAGATGACAATTCCTTCATGGTCGTCCCACGAGGGAATTTTGTGCTATACTGCGTTCTATCACTTGCAACTCCTGGCTTGTCCCCAATATATAGCGCATTCCCTTGCCGGGGAGTGTAGATACTCAATGGTGATCGAATCTACGCAGGAGGTCTGAGTACGATGACGGTCATGCTCAATCTTGAGTTGTTTGGGCACACTCGCATCACGTACGGCGGCAAGCGGATCACAGGTTTTGTTTCCAATAAAGCTGAAGCATTGCTCTGTTATCTGGCAATTACAGGCGAGACGCACTCGCGTGACGATCTGGCAGCACTGCTCTGGAGTGAGATGCCAGAAGCCGAGGCCAAGGCAAATTTGCGGGTCGTGCTGTGCAATTTGCGCCAACTTTTTCCCGAGCATATGCAGATCAATCGCAAGACAGTTGCGTTGCAGACTGACGAGGCTTGCTGGATTGACGCGGCGCTCTTTCAACGCTCGGTGCAACGGTACGATGCGACCCGCAGCGACGCGATTAGTCTGTTGCGCGATGCGGTCACACTTTATCATGGCGATCTGTTGCACGGGCTGCAACCGCGTGGTGCGTTGCTCTTCGAGGAGTGGCTGTTGCTGCAACGCGAGCATATGCGTCAGTTGATGATGCAGAGTTGTTATGCGTTAGCCCAATATCATATGCAGTGTGCTGAATATACCGAGGCACTGCACTATACGATGCGCTTGCTGAAGCTTGAACCCTGGCATGAAGAGGCGCACCGTTATGCGATGTTACTCTTGGCGTTGAGTGGGCAGCGTAGCGCGGCGCTTGCGCAGTATAAAACGTGTGAGCAGATTCTTGGGCGCGAACTTGGCATTGACCCGGAAGAAGAGACGAAAAGCCTCTACCACCGTATTCTTGCGGGGGAGGTTGCACCTGCACCAGCACGCAGGCCTCTCACCCTGACCGAAAGCGCCCCTCGTTTGCTGCCGCTCCCCTTTGTTGGGCGCGGCCCTGATTTTCTCTGGCTAAGAGAGCAGTACAACCTGGTGCAGCGCGGGTGTGGTCGTTTTACCTTGATCCACGGGGTGGCCGGGATTGGCAAGACTTGTCTGGTCGAGCAGTTCTTGCATTTTATCGCGGGCACCGGGGCGCTGGTGCTGCGGGCACGCTGTGAGCGTTTTCATCAGGCGGTACCTTTTCAGCCTGTGGTTGATGTGCTGCGGGTCGGCTTCCAGGCCAACCCGGAATTGTTCCAGCGCTTACCTGAGCACTGGCAGTTAGCTTTGCGTCAGTTGTTGCCCGAGATGCGTGCGTTGACGCCGGGTTTGCCTGAAGCATACGCGATGGTGCCGGTCTTTGAGCGACAACATCTCTTTGAAGCGGTATCGGTCTGTCTTGCTGAGTTCGACCGCCACTATGGTGAGGTTGTGCTCTGGTTTGATGATCTGCACTACGTTGATGGCGAAACGATTGATCTGCTCAACTACCTGACCCGTCATTGTCAGCAGGCCCGTATTTGGTATCTCGGGGCCTACCGTTCGGAGTTGCTCGATGTGGCGCATCCGCTGCAGCACCTTGCCTCGCGCCTGCGTCGTAGTGATGGTCTGGCGGTGCGCGAACTCGGCCGCCTGCACGAGGGGGCAATCAAGAAGATGGTGGAGAGCCTCCCCGGGCTTGATGCGACGGCGATGACGCTGCTGGCGGCGACGTTGGCTGAGGTGTCGGGGGGCAATCCATTTCTGCTCTCGCAGGTCGTGACCCAGCTTGTTGAGCACAAGATTCTCATACGCCACAATGAGGGTTGGTGCCTGCATCCCCAGCAACTTGCCCATGCGCAGGAGTATATTGCACCTGAGCTTCAGGCATTGTTGATGGAGCAGGTCGGTCGTTTGCCCAGTGAGGCGCAGATGCTGCTCCAGCTTGCAGCGGTCAGTGGTCAATCGTTTAGCTTGAGTTTGATGGCAAAAGCACTTGAAAGCGATCATCACGCGATTATGCGCATGATGCAACCGCTGCTTGCCTTCGATCTTGTGCGGGAAGTACCGACTGTGGCCTTGAGTCAGGAGGGGTTGACGCAAGGTGAGGTGGAGTGGATGGAATATGTGGGCAATGTGAGCTATACGTTTGCCTCGCCGCTGATCTGGCGCGCTGTTGTGCAGAGTTTGCCGCCCGGCGATCGTCGCCGCCTCGCCGAACAGGTCGCTCAGGCGCATCGCATTGCCCCTCGCTTTATACGAACACCGATCCTTGCCCATCAGCATCAAACCCTCAGAACAGCCAATCATAATCGCCGAACGATTATGGCGTTACCGAAAGATCTGAAGGTGTTTGGGGAATAAGGTTGAGAGCGGATCAACCAAAAAAGCCAGCTTTGCTGGCTTTTTTGGTGCCCTTGGATCCGCTGTTTTGGCCTAGGCGGCGTCGGTGTAGCCCTGCGAGATTTCGACGATGTTGCCTTCGGGGTCGGCGACCCAGACGGTGCGCCAGCCGGGGATGAAGGCGTCGAAGCTGAAGGGGCCAAGCGTCACCCTGGCTTCGTCGCCCATCGCGGCGAGCGTAGCATCAACATCGTCCACTTTGAAGGCAATATGGCGCCAGCCTGGGTACCCCGGGCCATCGTTGCCGGCTTTTTCCACCGGCGGCGCTTCTTTTGTTTCGAACAGTTCCAGATAGGCCTCGCCTGCGCGAAGAAAGACGATCTTGCTCTCGCCCAGGTCGATGACCCGGGCGCGCTGAAAACCGAAGTGCTTGACATAAAATGCTTCGACGGCTTCGGCATCATTGCAGGTGAGGGCCATGTGATGAAATTGCATGCAACCTCCTTGGTGCTAAGACTAGGAAATAGGAAATAGGAAATAGGAAATAGGAAATAGGAAATAGTCGGGCGCATGATGCCGTGATGGAGGCATCCGAACGGTAAAGTAACTTGAAGCCCTGGCTAACGGGCGGCGAGTTGATCAATGATCGAGCGTGCCAGCAAGTGGCAATGCCCGCCCGTGCGGGCCGTCGTCAGGTCGCCGTCAATGACGAGATCCTGATTGGTATAGAGTGCGCCCATATTTTTCGCGTCGCTGATCAGGTTGTTATGCACGGTGACTGGGCGCCCGCGTACCAGTTCCGGGGCCGGGGCAACGAGCCACATCCCGTGACAGATGATGCCCTTGATGATGCCCGGCTCGGCAAAGGCGCGTTTGAGAAACGTGGTGGCGGGCGGGATCTTCTCGGGATCCTCGGTATAACGCAGGCGATCCGAGACAATGCCCGATGGCACAATGATCGCCGCGTAACTGCGCAACTCCTCATCGCTCATACCCTCGAACGTCTCGTGGACCGTCAACGGCGCACGATACTCGTGCCCAAGGAAGCTCAACGACGGCTGCCCCCACAGACGGGTGAGGAAATGCAGTTCGATACCTTCTTCAACAAAACGATGCTTGTAATAGAAGATTTCGTCTTCGTAGAAATCGCTTTCGATCAAGACGCCGACCTTCTGACCCTGCAGCTTCATCCTTCGTCACCTTTCGCCCCGCTAACGGAGCCCACTGCTTGCTTGTTTTAAGACCCAGTACTTTGCAAAGAAGACCTCACAGGGCTGCTCGTTGGCATTGGGACACCATCATCAAGACCTGTGAGGTCGCTTCGCGTCCTTCTTTGCAAGGTATTGGTTTTAGACCTGCAGTTGCTTCCAGGTCTCGGGGATCGAGTGGTGCAGTTCGTAGTCAAGCAGGAAGAGCGTTACATCGTTGGGCAGATATTCTTTGACGGCAGCAATCATCTTCTCCTGGGTGGGGCGAGTTGCGGCCAGGGCTTCGAGGGACGTGAGTTGCTTGACGGCATCGAGGAAGGTGTGGATGTAGCCGCGCTGCCACTCAATGATCTCTTTCGACGAGGGCGTCGCGCCGTGACCGATGTACAGCAGCGCATTGTCGGGGAGTTCTTTTTCGAGCCGATCAAGGGCACGCAGCCAGTTGGGGGTATGCCCATCGCGGAAGAAGCAGTGGGTGTGATTGGCAACCGTGTCACCAACAAAGGCGTGCAAGACGCCGTCTTTCTCGAAGCTCCACATGCCGTCGCTGTCGGATTCAGCCGGGCCGAGGTCGGTGAAGGTGAAGGTGACGCCATCGAAGGTGATCGTAAAGCCGTCGCTGATGATCTGATCAGGGAAGACGCGCTCGTCGGGGAAGTCGTCGCCAAAGAGGTACTTGGCAATCGCGGCTTTGGCGACGTCTTCGCGGATGGCAAAATCGAGACAACCCTGCGAGCCGTAGCGGGGCAGGTCGGCAAATTTCGCCAGGCCAACGTAGTGATCGGGGTGGCCGTGGGTCATCAAGACCGCCTTGAGCGGCTTGCCAAGCGCCTCGGCTTTGGCCCGGAATTCACTGGCGCTCGAGAGGGCCAAGGTGGCATCAACCAGCACCACCGAGTTTTCTAACTCAACGATGTAGGCATGCACGTGATCGCGTGGGAGCTCGACAAATTTGCCGTCGAAGGTGTGAACAATGGGGTAGGTGGACATATGTGGTTACTCCTTGGTTACAGCTACGTTTTTTGCGCGGGACAAAAGCCCGCGTAGCGGGCTTTTCTCTCAATGAAGCAAACAGCCTCACCCTTCGCTGATCTGGCGGAGGAAAGGTTCAAATGGTTTCGAGTCGTGGAAGTTAGCCATGTACGCGATTTTGCCATCGCGGAATTTGAAGTAGTTCATCACTTCAGCCTCGATGGCTTCGTCGGGATATTTGGCGGCCAGGGCCGAGATATGTGAGACGGCGGCCCCTTCGTCGCCACTGACAAAGATCGTTTTGGGCACATTCTGGAATTTGGCGTAGGCCTGGCCCATGCCTGCCATCATGCCACGCAGGGTGGTGAGCCCCGAAATATGCCCGGCGAGTTGCTCGTCCATCTCTTGATCATCGGTGAAGAGATCACACCAGGCATCCCAGTTGCCTGCGTTGGCGTATTCGTAGTACTTTTCGAGAATCTCGCGATTGCTCATGCTGTCATTCTCCGTTTGAGGGCAATACTTTTCAAATAAGCTCACGCGAAGACGCGAAGACGCGAAGGGTTACGCTCACCTACGCAAAAACCTTTGCGCCTTTGCGCCTTTGCGTCAAAAGAGCCGCCTTATTTGCAAGGTATTGCGTCTAAGGGCTACAACCGGGCGAAGCCGGGTGCATACTTGAAGGGTTCGACCGTGGCGTTATAGCTTTCGATCACCATGCCAAAGGCATTCTTGTCGGAACTCCGTACCGTCCAGCGCTGCGTTGCGTCCATCGAGACGCGCTTGCTCTTGGCGGCGGGCGCTTCCCACCAGCTTGCCTGCCAGCCGACAATCACGTCGAGCACGGCGGTGTCGCCGTCGATCTGCATCTCGACCTGTTGCACGTAGTGGTTTTCGTCGAAGAAGAGGTTGGTGACACGGTCGTACCAGGTTTTGAAGCTGTTGTAGTCGCGAATGTCGCCGTCAGGGAATTGCATATTGAGACCCTCGTCGGCGAGCAGCGCATAGGCCTGTTCGATGGGCACATGAAAATCGAGGGCTTCGTACCAGGCTGCGACAAATCGCCTGATGGCGGCTTCGGTCAGGGTCGTTGAGTCACTCATTGGGATCATCTTCCTTTAGCTTGCTTCAGCCTGAGGTGGGGCACGGTTGTGCTAGACCTCACCTCACGCACAATCTTATTGGCCACACGTTGCGCCGACACGTTCGGGATGCACATCGCCTTCGAGGGCGAGATCAATCAGGAATGGCCCCGGATGCTCGAGCATCTGCTTGATCGCCCCGGCGACCTCTTCCGGTTGTTCGACCCGTACACCCGCAACCCCCATCCCTCGGGCTATGTCAACGAAGCCGAGCGGTGGGCTCGACAGGTCAAAACTGAGCGGGTAGTCACGTTTGGGCAGGCCCTGGTCTTTCCAGTATTGGTCAATATTGAGCTGGAGCAGACGGTAGGACGAGTTATTACAGACGATAAACTTGACGTCAAGGTTGTGCCGTGCGGCGCTCCAGAGCGACTGGATCGTATACATCGAGCCGCCATCGCCGCTAAAGCCAAGCACCGTTTTGGTGGGATTGGCGAGTTTGGCTCCGATGGCCCCGGGGAAACCGATGCCGAGTGAGCCACCGCGGGTCAGGAAGTATGCGCCGGTGCGTTGGGGCGGCCAGTAGCGTACAAGTGCCGGTGACGAAGTCAGCGCCTCATCGACGATGATCACATCTTCGCTGGGCAACTGGGCGACCAGTTCTTCCATAAAACGGCTCATCTTGAGCGGCGTGCTGTCGCGAACAGCCTGATCGGCCTCGAGCAGGCTGGCGCGTTTTTCGGCATTGCGCTGACCGATAGCGGCGGCGCGAGCCTGGGCGGCGGCGCGTTGTTCGCTTGAGAAGCTAGCATCAATGGCCTCGGCGAGCAGCCCAAGGGTAAGCTTGGGATCAGCGAGCACGCCGAGATCGACCGGGTGGTTTTTGGCGATCGCCCCTGGATCAAGGTCAATATGGATCACCTTCGCGCCCTCGGCGAAGATCGGGCCAAGCTCGGGAAAGACTTCGGGCAGCATATAGGTGCCGCAGACCAGATTGACATCGCCCTTCTGGGTGATGGGCTTGCTGGCAAAACCAAACATATGGCCGGTCATGCCCTGGTAGAGCGGATGATCGTAGGCCATATTGACCTCGCCCGAATCGGCCTCCCAGACTTCAGCGCCGAGCAATTCGGCGACTCGTGTCAGTTCGGCCTGCGCCCCCGAGTAGGCCACGCCGTCGCCAACAAAGATGATCGGCGTGGCAGCGGCAACCAGCATCTGGGCCATCGCGGCGATCATCTCGCCAGCTGGTGCCACCCGGGTCGAAAAGAGTGACGTAGGCATGACCGGCTCGACGGCGGGTGCATCGAGCACATCGGCGGGCACACAGACATAAACCGGCCCCATGGGAGGGGTTGCGGCGATCTTGATGGCCCGCCGAATCACGCGCAGCAAATTGGCTGGTTCGAGCACCATCGTTGACCATTTGGTGACCGGCTCGGCGAAGGCGACCAGATCGCCATACATCTGCGACTCGGTATTCATATAGCGCAGGCCCGCGTCGCCGCCGATCACCACGAGCGGCGAGTGACCGCGTTTGGCCTGATAGAGTGCGCCGATCGCATTGCCCAGCCCTGGCGAACTATGCATCTGTACCAGGGTTGGGCGCTGGGTGGCACGGGCATAGCCATCGGCGGCCATGACCGCGACTGACTCCTGGAGCGTCAGAATATACCGCATCTCGGGATAGTCCGCGACCGCATCAAGGAACCCCTGCTCAACGGTGCCGGGGTTGCCGAACATGAAGTTCATGCCATCGGCAAGAAACTGTTCAAGAATGGCTTGATTGCCAGTACGTTTGCGCATACGCTCGATCTCTCCCTGGGCTCGGGCTAGCGGGCCTGCCAACCCGAGCGTGAACTGGCTACCAACCGTAGCGGCGCAGACCATGTTCGAGCACCTGAACCATCAACTCGCCGACCAGGCGTGAATCCTGGGTCGAACGTCCACTCAGGAAGGGATAATCCAGGATGGTCGAAATCGTGCGGCCCACGCCACCGTGGAACTGCCCATCGGGGCCGGTGGCATCGCGGAGAATGAATTCGAGGGGATAGAAAGCCCACTTGAAGTTGTGGTCAATGCCCAGCACGCCGGTTCCATCGTGCCAGTCGTACTCAATCGCGTGGCCGGTGACATGCTTGCCCCAGATGATGCTCTTGCGCTCGGTGAAGTCGCGCGCAAAGGCGAGGGCGGTGACGGCATAACACTCGGCGGCAATCAGCTTGCCCTGGGCCAGGAAGCCAAGAATGACATCGTGCAGACGAATGTTGTTGCACATATCGATCATCGGGCCGCTGCCGCCCACCATCAAGAGGGCATCGTACTGCTCGAGTTCTTTCCAGCAGGCATCCCGTTTGGTGTGATACTCCTCGAGGGCATGCCCAAAGTTGGTCGAGTTGAAATAGGGCCGCTCGGGGAACCAGGCCTCAAGGTTGAGCGGATTGGCGAGACGACCCGAATCATCAACCTCGGCGGTCTTGCGGGCGTAATACTCGTCAACGACGACCTTATCGAGTGGCGGATCGAAAAAGCCTGGTTCTTTGCTGGGCGGCAGGGCATAGGGGCGCTTGCCCGTCGGCGTCAGAAAGGTCGCCTCGTAGCCATGCTCGTCAATGACATCAAGTGGGCCAATCAGTTCCTCGCCCCAATACCCGTACTCCGAAAGGACAACCAAGATCTTCCTGGTCACAATGAACCTCCTCGTAAAGTAAGCAGCGTCCCCTCATCAATCCTTGTCCCAATATCGACTGGAACGTTGACGTCAGCATTGTCGTTGGCTCAGCCGACCTTTCCGGAAAAGGTCTGTTACTCTATACTGGCGGGCTAGGGCATCTTGCCAACAGGTATCACGCCCTTCCGCGAAGACCGGCCAGAACACCCTGTAGGCGCTGGCGCACCCCTCGTGGAAACGGTTCGCAGCGACGCAATGCTCGGCCCGGCCAGGGCGCACACGAGCATTGCAGTCCATTGGGATACCAGGGCTACTATAGTTCGGTGAGCGTTAAACCAGCATTAATTGGTTGGCTATCCTTACGGCCAGATCGTTAAGAAAAAGCAAGGCTATCGCTTAACGCTTTTGGCCGATCGAGCGAGATTGTCTGAACGATCACTTAACGGCTTCGCGCCATACTAACTCTGATTGCTCGGCCAGGGCATCGTTTACGTTGCAGCAAGAACATGCAGCCTTCCTTGAGGGCTACGAGATGCGTTTGTGTCGTGTATACCGTACGTATGAACAGCCGCCAGATAGCGCCTATGGAAAAACTACCAGAGTACCGGGTCTATCTGCTCCGCTGCTGGCAAGAGCGCAGTCAGAAGGAGCCATCACAGGCAAAGTGGAACTTCACCATTGAAGATCCCAAGACCAGGCAGCGCCATGGCTTTCCTGACCTTGATAGCCTGACAGCCTTTCTCAAGACACAACTGGATTGTGGTTCTGACGGTGAAGAGAAGACCCCCGAGGTGTGAGGGGTAGCAACACCCGAGTCTAATGTGCAAGGAGCTTGATGTGGACAGTATGCGGTTTTCGTTTGCCGATACAATCTCAGGCTATGTCACGCAGTTCAACCGAAGCGAAAAGAGCTTTACGCTCAAGACGAGTGATGGACGTGAATTCAATGTCGTGCTCACTCCGGCGGCCTACGGGCGCATTATGCAGAATCTCGAAGAGTCGTACATGGATTGTACGGGTCGCTTTGGGAGCTTGATTGCCCCTGGTCAGTTTTTGCATGTCCACGGGATCTTCTATCCCAAGGGGGAGAGCTACACCTTCGAAGCCAAGTTCCTTGTCTTTCCGGGTGATAACCCCACCGCGTACCGCCAGGAAGAGCCAGACTGGTGGATCAATCAGATCCGTTCGATCGCCGATAGCTATGTGCGCTGGCAATTCAACTATCCCAACGAAGCGATTGACTACCGCAACTATCGTACCTTCTTGCACCTCGGGGGTACCAAAAAGGGTGACTTTTTGCAAGAGACCGATACCATCTCGCGGATGGTCTATGGTCTGGCTTCGGCCTATATGTTGACGGGCCAAGAGCATTTCCTTGAAGCTGCCGAGAAGGGTACCGTCTATTTGCGCGAGCATATGCGTTTCTATGATCCCGACGAGGATCTGGTCTACTGGTACCACGGCATTCAGGTGACCGGCAACCGCGAGCAGAAGTTGCTCACCTCGGAATTTGGCGACGATTATGACTCGCTGCCGATGTACGAGCAGATCTACGCGCTGGCCGGGCCTATTCAGACCTATCGCATCACAGGTGATCCGCGCATCCTCTATGATGCCGAAAAGACGATTGATCTCTTTGATAAATATTATATTGACCGCGAGCAGGGCGGATATTTCTCGCACATTGACCCGATTTCGCTTGACCCACGGGCCGAGACGCTCAACCACAACCGGGCGCGCAAGAATTGGAACTCGGTCGGCGATCACGCCCCCGCGTATCTGATCAATCTCTATCTGGCGACGGGTGAGCAGCGCTATGCTGATTTCCTCGAGAACACCTTTGATACGATTGCGCGCTACTTCCCCGACTACGAGCATAGCCCGTTTGTGCAAGAGAAGTTCTTTGAGGATTGGAGCCACGATACGACCTGGGGTTGGCAGCAGAACCGTGCGGTGGTCGGGCACAATCTGAAGATTGCCTGGAACCTGATGCGCATGCAGAGCCTCAAGCCCAAAGAGGAGTATGTCGCCCTGGCGCGCAAGATTGCCGAGTTGATGCCCGCGGCGGGCAGTGACCAGCAGCGTGGCGGGTGGTATGATGTGGTCGAGCGGATGCTTCGCCCAGGTGAAGAGCACTATCGCCATGTCTGGCACGACCGCAAAGCTTGGTGGCAGCAAGAGCAGGGCATTCTCGCGTATCTGATTCTGCACGGCATGCTGAAAGATGACGAATACCTGAAACTCGCCCGCGAGTCGGCCTCGTTCTACAATGCTTTCTTCCTCGATCACGACGATGGCGGCGTCTACTTCAATGTGCTTGCCAATGGCCTGCCGTACCTCACGGGAACCGAACGCCTCAAGGGAAGCCACTCGATGAGTGCGTACCACTCCACCGAATTGTGCTACCTCTCGGCGGTCTATACCAATCTGCTGATTACCAAACAGCCCTTGACGCTCTACTTCAAACCGCAACCGGGCGGCTTCAAAGATAATATCTTGCGTGTCCAGCCCGACATTCTGCCCCCTGGCAGCATTCGGATTGACCAGGTCTGGATTGATGATGCGCCCTACGCCAATTTTGATGCGGCTGCCCTGACAGTCACCTTGCCAGCTAGTGAGACCTCGCTGCGGGTGAAGGTGACGGTGGTACCTGTCTAAACCTCTGACCGGCTGGGGGTTTGGGGGCCTGCGGCCCTCAAGCATCTTCGGTTCACTGGTTGCCCACGCCAGCCACGCTGGCGTGGGCAACCAGTGAAGCACCGGATTGCAGGGCGTCAGCCCTCAATGTACAGGAGTCTCATGGAAATCACGATTACGACACGCAACCAGCTTACCCTTGCCACCCTTGTGGGCGAACTTGATGGCAAGACTGCGCCGACGGCTCAAGAGCACATCGTGCCGCTCTGCCAAGCTGGCAGCCGTGTGTTGCTCGATATGAGCCAGGTGACCTATATGTCGAGTGCCGGTCTGCGCCTGATGCTCTTGCTCTATCGTCAGGCCACCAGCACGGGGACGACCCTGGTTCTGGCGGGGCTTGCCGAGGATCTGCAAGATACGATGTCGGCCACCGGTTTTTTGACCTACTTTACGGTCTACGACACCGTCGAGGCGGCTGAGGCGGCGCTCGGTCAGTAACGCTTGAGGCAAAGGGACGCTTATGAGTAATGCAGATCTGCAACGCATTGATATTAATCCGACCCATAGTTACAACGGCTTCAAGTTGCGTCCCGGCAAGCCCTTGCCATTTGGCGCAACGCTGGTGCCAGGGGGCGTCAATTTTTCGATCTATTCGAGTCATGCAACGGCGTGTACTCTGGTGCTGTTTGTCAAGGGTCAGCCGCAACCCTATGCCGAGATCCCCTTTCCCGAGGAGTTTCGCATTGGCAATGTCTATGCGATGGTCGTCTTTGATCTCGATTATGAAAATATCGAGTATGGCTACCGCATGGATGGCCCGTTTGATCCGCCGGTCGGCCATCGCTTTGACCAGAGCAAGATTCTGCTCGATCCGTATGCCAAGGCGATTGGCGGGCGTGATGTCTGGGGTGTGCCTCCCGATTGGAACAATATCTACCATTATCGGGGACGGCTCACCTTTGATGATTTTGACTGGCAGGGCGACCGCCCGTTGCAGATCCCCAGCGAAGACCTGATTATCTACGAGATGCATGTGCGCGGGTTTACCCGTCACGCTTCATCGGGCGTCAAGCACCCTGGTACCTTCGCTGCCATTCGCGAGAAGATCCCCTACCTCAAAGCGCTGGGGGTCAACTGCGTCGAATTGCTGCCAATCTACGAGTTTGACGAATTCGACGGGAGTCGTCCGCATCCCTGGGAAGAGGACAAGCTCCTGATGAACTACTGGGGCTATAGCACGGTCGGCTTTTTTGCGCCCAAAGCGGCGTATGCGGCAACCGGGCGGTTGGGCATGCAAGTTGACGAGTTCAAAGCGCTTGTGCGTGAGTTGCACGCCAATGGCATTCAGGTGTTGCTTGATGTCGTCTTTAACCACACCGCCGAGGGCAACGAGATGGGGCCGATGATCTCGTTTCGGGGCATTGATAACAAAACCTACTATATGCTCACGCCCGATGGCTACTACTGGAACTTCAGTGGTACCGGCAATACCTTGAACTGCAACAACCCGCTGGTGCGCAACATGGTGCTCGACTGCCTGCGCTATTGGGCATCGGAATACCATATTGATGGGTTCCGCTTTGACCTGGCGGCCATTCTGGGGCGTGACCCGATTGGCATTCCACTTTCGAACCCGCCGTTGCTTGAGAGTCTGGCGTATGACCCGATCCTAGCCAAGTGTGAATTGATTGCTGAAGCCTGGGATGCCGGGGGTCTCTACCAAGTCGGCTCCTTCCCCGCATATGGGCGTTGGGCCGAGTGGAACGGCAAATACCGTGACGATATGCGCCGCTTTCTCAAGGGCGATATGGGGATCATCGGCGCAGTCGCCCAGCGCCTTCAGGGTTCACCTGACCTGTATGCGTGGCGTGGCCCGACGGCGTCAGTCAATTTCTTCTGCTGTCACGACGGCTTTACCCTTGCCGATCTGGTCTCGTATAACGACAAGCACAACGAGGCCAATGGGTGGGGCAATACCGATGGTGGCAACGACGACCATAGCTGGAACTGTGGGTTTGAGGGGCCAACTGATGACCCCGCGGTCAACGCCCTGCGCATGCGTCAGATGAAGAACGCCTTTGCGTTGCTGCTGGTGAGCCAAGGTGTGCCGATGTTCCTGATGGGTGACGAGGTTGGGCATAGTCAACAGGGCAACAATAACACCTATTGCCAGGACAACGAGCTAAACTGGCTTGACTGGGCGTTGGTCGAGCGCAATGCCGAACTGTTGCGCTTTGTTCAGCGGTGCATTGCCTTTCGGCATGCCCATCCGGTTCTGCGCAACCGCGAGCATCTGCGCAACTACGACTATGTTGGCAGCGGGTATGCCGACATTAGCTGGCACGGTACCCGCGCATGGCAGGCCGACTGGTCGGGGACGAGTCGCATCATCGCTTTTATGCTCTGCGGCAAACATGCGAAGAGCGGGACGGTCACGGACAGCTATCTCTATGTGGCGGCGAATATGTATTGGGATGCGTTGCCATTTGAGTTGCCCGGTCTGCCCGAGGGGATGCACTGGCATCTCTTTGCTAATACAGGGGCTGTCCCTGATGCGTATGAACCTGGCAGCGAACCACGGCTTGAGCCGCAGCATGAAGTGCTGATTGGTGGACGGAGTGTGGTCATTCTGGTTGGACACGAGTGAAAGGAAGAATCATGGCCTTTACCTGTACCCTCACGCTGAACAACGAGGTTGCGCATATCACGCTGGCGGGCGAACTGGATGCTGCGGTCGCCCCGCAATTTCGGGCGAAGATCGAAGAGGCTGCCGCTGCCAAGGTGACGCGCCTTGTGCTCTTTATGAGCGAGTTAGAATACATGGCGAGTGCGGGACTTCGTTCGCTTGCTTTTGCCAAGCAGAAAATGGGTGCGAATGTCGATATCTATATGGTTGGCGTGCAAGAGACGGTCGCCGAAACAATCACGATGACCGGCTTTCACAACAGCGTGATCATGGTCGAAAGCTACGATGAAGCGTAAGGGCGACGCAACGACGCTTGCTGCGTGAGCGATACCGAGGGGAGGCTGCGCCGGTGTGGTCACCTGGGGTAGCCTCCCCTCAAGAGAGCAACCTATGCATGTGCTCACTGTACCAGCCGATCTTGATTCACTGGATGATGTCGGCAAATATGTGGTTGAGGCAGCGTCTCAGGCCGGGCTTGACCGCAAAGCAGCCTATCGGCTGCGCCTGGCCGTTGATGAGATTATTACGAATATTATTAACTACGGTCACACCGAGGTTGGGCTTACGGGTGACGTGACCGTGCGGGCAGCGATTGAAGCTGACACATTGACGATTATCCTGGAAGATCGGGCGCGACCCTTTGACCCCCGTGAACGGCCCGACCCCGAAGATCTCGATCGCCCCCTCGAAGAACGCAACATTGGTGGTCTTGGAGTTTATCTGGCCCTCAAAGGGGTTGATTATTTCAACTACGAATATGTTGATCAGATGAACCGCAATATTTTTGTGATGTATCGACCTCTGCAAGCATAAGGGTGGAGCTATGGCGGCCCAGACGATCCTGATTATCGACGAACAAGCCGAGCGACGCAATCTGCTCCGCGACCAGCTTGAAGCCCTCGGCTATGTGGTGACGGCCCTCGACAATGGACGCGCAGCGCTTGATTTATTAAAGACCCAGCGTTTTGATCTGGCCCTGCTTGAACTTGGCTTATGGGGGGCAATCAATAGCTACCAGGTTCTGGAGCGGATGCGTGCCACTGGTGCGCTCATGATGACACCGGTGCTCATGATTGCGCCCGACGATCTTGACCCTGGCCTGGCCCGCTGTTTCGAGATGGGGGCCGTTGATTATATCCCGGCTTCGTGTTTGCCCCCGGTCGTCAAGGCGCGGGTGCAGGGCATGCTGGCGCAACGCACGTTGCTTGAACATCAACAGAATGATGATCAGCAAGAGACCTTGTTGAAGATCGAGCGTGATGTCCAGATTGCCCGCCAGATTCAACTGGGCTTTCTGCCGAGTCAGTTGCCGCAACTCCCTGGCTGGGAGATCGCCGCCCGGTTTCATCCGGCGCGTGAGGTCGCGGGCGATTTTTATGATGCGTTCATGCTGACCCAGAATCGGCGCGTTGGCTTTGTGATTGCCGATGTGTGTGACAAGGGGGTTGGGGCCGCCCTCTTTATGTCTTTGTCGCGTAGCCTGGTGCGGGCTTTTGCCCAGCAGCACTATAGCTTGAGTGACTGGACCAACGTGCTTGGCGGTTCGGGGGATGCCTTGACCCCTGTCGCGCGCCGCGAAAAGGGGCGGCAGGCTCTCCCGACGATTGGGGCGGCCTCGCTCAAGAATGCGATGGTGCTGACGAACAACTATATCACCGACAACCATCTGGATATGAATATGTTCGTCACGCTCTTTTTTGGCGTCTTTGATCCGGTGACTGGTGCGCTGATCTATGCAAATGGGGGCCATTGTCCGCCGTTGATCGTTGGTCCTGATGGTGTCCGCACAAAACTCGCGATGACTGGACCGGCGGTGGGCTTGATCCCTGGGGCCGATTTTAATATTGCCCATGCCCAGATCGATCCGGGCGAGATCCTCTTCTGTTATAGTGACGGGGTCACTGATGCGCGTAACCCCGAGCGCCAGTTCTTTGGCGAAAAGCGCCTGCTCCAACTCTTGGCCCAGCCAGCCGCGTCGGCGACCGAGGTACTCGATCGGTTCGAACGCAATCTCCAGGCCCATATTGCTAGTGCTGACCAGTTCGATGACATTACCATGCTGGCGATTCAACGGATCGCCGCCTGAGCCTTGATGATGTTCCATCTCCAAAGGGAGGCTGTGCGCTGATGGTTGAGTGTGTCGTCTTTCATTCGGCCCGTGCGGGCATCGGCAAATCGACGCTCGCCGCCAATACTGCCGCCCTGCTTGCTCGGCGTGGTCAACGGGTTGGCCTGCTTGATGCCAATGTGCAAGAGGGTGGACTGACCTCCTTTTTTGGCCTCGAGGTGACAGCAATTGGCGCCACGCTCAACGATTTCTTACTTGAGCGCTGTGAAGGTAAGGACGCCTGGTATGATGTCACCCCCAACTGGCAGCTTGCGCCTGGGTCTGTTATGATGCATCAGACTGGATCCATCTGGCTGATGCCGGCCAGTCCACGGTTGCGTGATCGTGCGGCCTTGCTGCAGAACGGCTTTCGGATCGAGCGCATTACCGATGATCTGATCGCGATGGCAGAGGCGTTGCAGCTTGATACGCTCTTGATTGATACGCATGCCGGCATTCAAGAAGAGAGCATGCTGGCGATCCATTCGCTGGCCGTCGCTCAGACGCTGGTACTGGTGCTTCAGCTCGATCAGCCTGATTATGCGGGGACAGCGGTGGCAGTTGATATTGCCGAGACGCTGCGGGTGCCGCAGATTGTGCAGGTGGCCAATCAGATCAGTACGCTTTTTGATCCGGTACGGGTCAGCCAAGAGTTAGCTCAGACCTACCGCCATCCTGTGTTGGCGTTGCTTCCTTATCATCCCGAGCTTGCTGCGCTGGGTAGTGCCGACCTCTTTGTGTTGCGCTATCCCGAGCATGCCATCACCCGTGTCTTTGCGCATGTGGCCGAGGCATTGCTGAGCCACCTTGATCCGTTCCCGGCCATCGAACAACCACCCGGTTGATCGTAGTGAAACAGAGAAGGGCAACCTATGTCAAAGATTATCTCGATCCACTCGTTTCGTGGTGGCACCGGTAAATCGAATACAACGGCGAATATCACCGCACTCTTGGCCCAGCGTGGCCTCCGGGTTGGGGTGGTCGATACTGATATTCAGTCGCCGGGCATCCATGTGCTCTTTGGTCTGGATGAAGAGCATATCAGCCGCTCGCTGAACGATTATCTCTGGGGCAAGTGCGAAATTAAAGACGCGGCGATGGATGTGACCTCGATTTTGCAACAGCTCAAGCCCGGTCTCACGGGGCAGGTCTTCTTGATCCCGTCGAGTATCAAGGCAGGTGAAATTGCCAAGATTCTCCGCGAGGGCTATGATGTGGGGTTGCTCAATGATGGGTTTCAACAATTGCTCGAAGACCTGCAGCTCGATGTGTTGATGATTGATACCCACCCTGGTCTCAATGAAGAGACGTTGCTTTCGATTGCGATTTCGGATGCGCTGGCGATCATTATGCGCCCCGATAACCAGGATTATCAGGGCACCAGTGTGACAGTCGAGGTCGCCCGCAAGCTTGAGGTACCCAATTTGCTCTTGGTGGTCAACAAGGTGCCGCCGGTCTTTGACTTTGACCATGTGCAGCAGAAGATCGAGCAGACCTATAACTGTCGTGTTGGCGCAATTCTGCCCCACTCTGACGAGATGATGGTCTTGTCGAGTTCAGGCATTTTTGTCTTGAAATATCCCGACCACCCGATGACGGCGCGGCTCGACCGGCTGGCATCGTTGCTCATCGCGTAGACAATGTTCAAGGGGACGTGACGTGATGGATCGCCCTGCAACACAACCTGGATGGGGGTTTCTGGTGCGGATGGCCCTTCTGGGGGCCGTCCTCTATGCTGCTACCTCGTGGGTGACTGTCTTTGCGACGACCAGTTCAAGTGCGATTGCAGGTAATCTGCGCCCCGGCGTGGCGATCCCGATCTTCTTCGGGTTTGCCTTTGGCCCGCTGGTTGGGTTTGTGGTGGGCTTTGGGGGCAATCTGCTGGCTGATATGCTCACCGGGTTTGTCCACTTTCCGCTTGATGCTTCCTCACCCCAGGCGCTTGCGGCGAGTTTGCAGATCAACTGGCAAGTCGCGAATGGGCTGCTGGGCCTCATCCCCGGTTTTGCCGTGCTGCGTCAGTGGTGTTATCAGACGCGGGAAGGCTTGCTGAAAGCGCTCGGGTTGACTTCGCTTGCTGTGGTGGCGGCGGGTCTCTTTGCGGCGGTGCTCGATCCATTTGTCTTTGTCTATGAGGATCAGACGACGATCTGGCAGACGGTGGCGCGTAACAATCTTCCTCTGGTGCTGATTAACTGGATCTATGCGGCGGTCATTGTGCCGATCTTGCTCTTTAACTATGCCTATCGTCACCTCTATGGGCCAGCAATGTTTCGCGCTGGTTTGATGCAGCGCGTCTTGCTGACCGTCGTGATCTCGGCGGCTGTGCCGATCATTATGCTCAGCCTCTTTCTCCTCGAGGCAAATGCGCGCCTCAATGGAGGTTGGGCAGGTGCCTTTGGGGGGGTCTTTTTTCAACTGGCCGTGACGATTTTGATGACGACGGTCTTTATTATTACCAATGCGGCGTTGATGGCGCAGAGTATGACGCGGCCGCTGATTGATTTGAGCGAGGCCGCCCGTGCGATGGAAAAGAATACGCTCACGGTGGCCCAGGCCGAGACGTTGAAAGCAGCCACAGGTGATGATGAGATCGCACAGTTAAGCCGGGTCTTTGGCACAATGGCCCAGGAAGTGATCCAGCGCGAGCAGGATCTGCGCAAGCATGTGCAGGATCTCCAGATCATGATTGATGAACATAAACGCAGCGATCAGGTCAAGGAGATTGTGGAGACTGACTTTTTTCGTGATCTGAAGCAAAAGGCACGCGAGATGCGTGAACGTGGCAAGGCGCAGCCTGCCTCGACCAACGAATAGCGCAACATGACATAACTAAAGCCAAGTGCCTATGTGGAAACGACAACTGCTCCTCCCTGGTGAATTCGGACGGGTGGGCTTGCTGGCTTTTTTGCTCTTTACGAATACGCTGGTGCTCGAGTCGAGCGAGGTGATTGCAACGAGTGGCTTTGTGAGCCAGGTGGGCGTTGATCAGATCCTGGTCGTTTGGGCAACGGTCATGCTCGTGGCGATGGTGACGTCGAGTCTCTATGCCCTCGTGGTTGATCGCATTGACCGTGTCTGGCTCGGTGTCGCCCTCTTTTGCGGGGCCAGCCTGGTCTATCTGGGGTTGTATGCGCTCTTTGTCGCTGGTGCGCCTTCGTTTTTTGCCTATGGCTTGCTGGCGATCTTTACCGAACAGCAGTGGACACTGCTGCCCTTGCTGATCTGGACGCTCGCGAATGACCTCTTTTCCGTCGCTGCTGCCAAGCGGCTCTTCCCGCTCCTCTCGGCGTCGGTGCTTATCGGTGGCGTGGTTGGCAATGCGCTTGTTGCTGCCCTTGGTCAGTGGCTTGGTGCGGCGACGCACCTGCTGTTGGTGCTCAATGGGGTGCTTCTGTTGCTCGGGGCAGTGGCGCTCGCGGTGATACGCCTCCGTGTGACGCTGAACCTACCCTCGGCTGAGGCCGGTGACCACTTGCGCGATATGGTCAAAGAGGGCTTCGAGTTTGTCCGCGAGGTGCCGGCGTATCGCTTTCTTGCGCTCATCATGATCTTGATGGGTTTTGCGCTCAATACGATCCAGTATCAATTTCTGGTTGACCTTGCGGCGCACTTTACCGGCCCAGGCCAGTTGCAGACCTTTTATGGGCTTTTCAAAATCGCCAGCGTGCCGGTTTTGCTGGTGATCCAGGCCTTCCTGACGCCCTGGTTGCTCAAGCAGCCCGGGTTCAAAGGGATTTTTGCTGTGATGCCCGGCAGTATGTTCCTGGCGTTGCTGCTGATGCTCTTCTGGCTTGCGCCTGTGGGTGGCTTGATGTTGACCGGCGCAATCATTGGCAACTATCTCATCCGTCTCGTGCTGACGGGCATTGATCAGCCGGCGCGCCAGGCCTTCCAGGGCATGATCCCTGATCAGCGCCGTGGTCGTGTCAGTACCTTTATGGAGGGCTATCTCTATCCGGCAGGTTCGATCCTGAGTTGTCTCGTGACCGGAGGGGTGGTGCTGCTGATGCAGCAGGGTTGGCTTGCGCCCCTGGTGGGGCGTAGTCTCTATCTCGCGGTTGCGACGATCAGTGCGCTGGTTGCCCTGATGCTGGCGCGCCAGCTCTATCTCAGTTATGACCAGAGTATGCTCAATTGGCGGCTCAAGCGTCGCCAGCATCGGCGGAGTGTGCTCGATCAACTGGAATTCTAAACGCCTATGCGCGCACTTTCATGGCGTGAACACCTTGCTTTGCTTGTTCAGTTTGCCCTGTTCGCTCCGAGTGTGGCACGCTTTCCTTTTCTTGATCAAGAGATAGTGAAAGCATATCAATTGAAACGACTTCAAAAATTGGTTACGCTTGCTTATGATCATACATGGTTTTATCATCAGAAGTATGCAGCCGCAGGTATGCATCCTTCGGATATCCAGAGCTTTGAGGATTTCAAGGCGTTGCCGACGGTGACCAAGGACGAGTTGATTGCCCATGGCGAGGCGATGATTGACCGGCGTATTCGGCGTGACCGGCTGATCGTCTCGCGAAGCTCGGGATCGTCGGGCAAGTTTGTGACGGTTTATCTCGATAGCCAGAATTTTATTACGCAAGCGTTGCAGGTTATGCGTATGCTCAAAGAGTTTTATCCTGCCTATCACCCAACCGATCGCGAGCTGCTTGTCTATACCTCGCCCTATCCGGTGCGCTCGCTGGCCGGCTTGTACCGGGTGCATTATATCCATAATCTGCGCCCAGCCGCCGAGATCTTCGCCGCGATGCGTCGCCTGCGCCCGGCGATCCTGGCGATCTATCCGTCGATCCTGCGCGAGCTCGTTATGCTCTATGGGGCGCAGTGTGCGACCTTGGGCCTCAAGGCCATTGTCACCAACTCGGAACATGCGACGCAAGAGGAACGCGATTATTTTGCCGCGGTCTTTGGCTGCCCGGTCTTCGATGAGTATTCGTCGGAAGAGCTCGCCAGCATTGCCCAGCAGTGTGTTCACAAACGCTATCATCTTGTCCAGGATTGTTCCTATATTGAGTTGCTGCATCCTGATTGCGATGGCCCGGTCGCCCCTGGTCACCTCGGCGAGATTGTGGGTACCTGTTTGATCAATGCGGCGATGCCGATCATTCGCTATCGTCAGGGCGATATGGCGATCGCGGCTGACCATGACGCCTGTTCGTGTGGCAAGACGGCTCCGGTGTTGGCTGAATTGTCGGGACGCAAAAATGCGGCCTTCAAGCAGGCCAATGCCCCCGATATTCCGTCGGGGCGCATTCTCGACTGGTCGTACGATCTGGTGCTCAAACTCGCGCTTGATATCCGCGAATTTCAGATTGTGCAAGAAGCGTTGCATACGGTCAGGGTGCGCCTCGTCACTGGCCCGCTCTACCAGGCTGAGCGTGACCATGCCTTGGTCGCTCAGCATTTTTGCCAGACGTTCGGCCACCATTTTCAGGTTCGCGTGGAATGTGTGCCGTCCCTTGCCCGGACCCGTTCGGGCAAACATATCCCGATACAGTCGCTGCTGGGCGCTGCCTCTGCGCCAGGCGAGGCGGCAGGATCGATGACCAGAGGAGAAACCACATCATGAGCAGCGAAACCGACTCTGATGATTTGACGGCTCTCGTTCGTGGGATGAAGACGGTCACGTCCCCGATGCGGGCGTTGCTTGCCGATCTGCACCGCTCGCTGGCCCCGTTGTCTGAAGGCCATCTTGCCGCGACGCTGCCCGAGTTGGCGCGGGCCGATCCAAACTGGTTTGCTATCTGCGTGGTTGATACCAAAGGGCGGATGTATGAAATTGGTGATAGCCAGCAGGCGTTTACCATTCAGGCGCTGGCGCATCCGTTTATGTATGCTCTGGCGTTGATGGAAGAGGGTTCCGAGCGAATTCTGGCGCATGTTGGCGTCGAACCAGTCCACGAGAGTTTTCTCTTGAGCGATAATGCCGTCTTCCCCTTGCCCAATCCATTAGTTCCCTCGGGGGCACTTGGCCTGCTGGCCCTGTTACGGGGTACCAGTGTGACCGAGCGCCTCGAGAAGAATCTCGCCTTTTTTCGCCGCCTCGCCAACCATGAGATGGTGTCTGATGCCACGATGTTTACGGCAGCCCGTGCCGCAGGCCATCGCCACCGTGCGCTGGCGCATTTGATGTGCGACCGTGGCATGCTCTCTGAGGGCATTGAACCGACGCTTGATCTCTTCTTTCAGCAGCAGGCGTTGCTGGTGAACTGCCGTGACCTGGCGATGATGGCGGCAACGCTGGCTCATCATGGGCGCAATCCGGTGAGCAATGACGAGGTGATCGAGCCGCGGTATGTGCGTGATATCCTCAGTGTGATGTATACCTGCGGGATGCGTACGATGGCCGGTATGTGGGCCTATCGGGTGGGCTTGCCCGCCGAGAGCAGTAGCACCGGGGCGATTATGCTGGTGGTACCGGGGCAACTGGGCCTGGCGGTCTTTTCGCCGCTACTGAATGACCAGGGCCACAGCCTGCGTGGGATCAGGGTCTGCGAGGCCTTCGCGGATCACTTCGGCCTCCACATGCTCGCTCCGCCCGAGCAGCGTACCAAGCTCCAGGAAGCACTCAGCATGCGTGGATCTGCCGCGTCAGCGCGTTCGTCAACGCCGTAGCCAGGCTTGACCGGTTTGGGCGATTGTATCTTCCGTAACGCCGTAGCCAGTCTTGACCGGCAGGGCGATTGCATCTTCCGTGTATGCACCCGCCAGGGCACCCGCAAGGGGTGCCCGTACACCGGGCCCGGCCCCCGCCGGGGTGCGCCGGGGCCGCGCACACCACCACGACGGCCCGGCCGACCTGTAGGGGCACCCCTTGCGGGTGCCCTGATAGCGCGTCTTGTTGTATCCGGTTTCGTATGATGCAATCGCCCTGGCTTGACCGGTTTGGGCTGGTGCAATTTACATAGCGATGTTCTATAACGAAGGTTAAGGCTTATCGTGGATAAGCGTGAATGATCCGGACGTTCTTGCGCAAGAGGAGCATAAAGATGAAGGCAGATCTACCTTCGCCGGCTGGATGAGGCCGCGCAGGCGGCCTTCGCTCCCCAGGAGCCGAGCCGTTCACGGCCACGGCAGGAAGATGCAATCGTCCTACAGTAGATGACCGACCGGCTTTACAGCACCTTGATCCTGGGCTACAATTTGTGCATATCGTTGGAGGAAGCTATGACGACAAAATCAGTTGCGATCCACGAAGCCCAGCAACACCTCGCGGAATTGGTCGCTCAGGTCGCAACGGGAACCGAAATTATCTTACTCGATGGGCAGACCCCACGTGCGCGTCTCGTACCCATCGCGTCGCAGGCTGGGCAGCGTGTCCCAGGATTACATGCGGGCAGTATGCGCATGCACCCCGATTTTGATCAACCTTTGCCCGATGATGTTTGGATCGGAACGCCGTGAAGCTGTTGCTCGATACGCATACGTTTATCTGGTGGGACAGCGATCCGGCCAAATTATCCGCCACAGCGTTGGCGTTATGCAGCGACCCCGCAAATGACCTCATCCTCGGCGTGACAAGCGTGTGGGAAATGCACATCAAGTACCAGCTTGGGAATCAGTGCCGATCCCATTTTCGCAGCCTATCCTGTTCGTACCGCTTGGTAACGCCATCAACCTGGTGGGCGCCTCGCTTCCGTTTTCAGGCAGCATGAGCGCGGCGAAGAAGCGCCTAGCCCTGGTGGTGGCAACCCTCACCGGGAACGACGTCATCCTGGGCCAGATCACGGGCCAAGCAGTGGCCGATCCCCAGGCCGGTTCGGCGGCTGCGAGCGGCTTGCCAAACGGTCACGTCATCTGGAAAAAACCGTCATACCACCAACGCCTTCCATCGAAACCCTTAACTGCGCAGGTTCGCGTTGACCCACCGTATCCTGCGCACTCAACGTAGGCAGCACGAGGGCGCGACAAGCGGCGGAACCCACGCAACGCCAGGGCAGGCGGCGCAACCACTGCGGCGCATCGTGCAGCGCAGGGCGAGACGCTATCCCATACAACGAAGCTCCCGCCAAGCCACGAAGGGTGAGCGAACCTCCGCGCAAAACCTTGCGCCTTTGCGCCTTTGCGTCAAAAAAACCGGCTTTTTGGCAAGGGATTGGAGCGAGGCAGTGTATGATTATGACAACAATCGCAACATCCGCTCTATTTCAACTCTCATTTGTAGGAAGGCGAAAGCATGGTATAGTACGCAAGTGTCAATCTACCGGAAGACAGGTGAGTAAGCAGAACAGGGAATAAAAGAGATGCGTAAGGTACTAAAAAACAAACCTCTAATAGAAGCCATTTTTGAAGCTCACTGGGCACTAAAAGAGCAAATAGGTGATTTCAAAGTAGATCCTCATTATACAATCCTTCTTGGCCGAATGTTTGATCGGGTTCAGGATAATTACCCATTTCATGAACAGTTAGCAACAGCGAATATCCCTATAGAAATTGCCGGAAGAGTCGTTCAGCAACGATTCCGGGCAAAAGAAGGAGGCTGGCCTTTAGTGCAATTCGGTCCTGGTGTATGCACTTTAAATGATACTGACAGTTATGATTGGGAAAAGAGTTTCCGTCCAGGTATTGCAGACTTGATTCAGAAGCTATTTGAAGCATACCCGCGACCCGAAGATTTACAAATCGAAAATCTAATTTTGCGCTATATAGATGCTATTATTGTCGATTTTGAGAAAGAGAACGTTTTCGATTTTCTAAGGACAAAAATGAAGGTCAATGTCGATATTCAGGAAAACGTTTTTGAAAAAACCGGAATTACGAGAAGACCAGAAGTGCTAGATCTAAGGTTTGCGTTTCATTCGCAAACACCTGCCGGATCATTGCAATTAAGGTTTGCCAAAGGCAACCGAGAAGGAAAGGACGCCTTGATTTGGGAAACGGTTTTCAGTTCATCAGGAGAAGATGCACCCAAAGACATTAAGAGTATTATCGCATGGGCTGACAATGCCCATCAGATTACAAGCAATTGCTTCTTCGAAATCATTGATGGAGAATTGTTACGGAGGTTTGAGTAATGCGTACTATACCGTGGAATAATCCAAACGAAGATATATTGCCAGCGTTTGGTTTATACAGCCCAAATGCATCTTTGGAACGTATCGATATAAGTATAATCTTACGGCGCATTATTCAACACCATTTAAAGGCTGTCTCACAGAAGCTTTCGCCCGGCACTATTATTGATCCTTTTATTGTTGACACTTCTTCTGTCTTTCCAAGGGTTGAAGTAGTTAGCACTAACAGTACTATTTCTTCAACAGCAACTGCGTTTGACGCCAGCGCATGGGATATTGAGTATGAACATTTTGCGCTCCTCCGACCAACCTATGAAGCGCAAATAACAGCTAGAATAACAGACATCGAACGAGCCCGACCTTCTCGAATTGATGAGCAGGAGTGGTATGGCTAGGGAATACCCATGGTACGAAACAGCAAATCCCGAGGAAGGCATTACTCAAGGTGAGATCATACGAAATTGTCCGGTGGTTATACCACCAGACACTATAGATCTTGCGCATAACAGTATTGACGTCAAAGTCCGTAGTTATGACGTGATCATAATGAGTCAGGCTTGTGATTTAGAAAATCAAAAGTTAGACGTAGTGGTCGTCTGCGGGCTGTGGAAGTTTAGCGATTTTGAAGGCACGAATCAATATTTCAAGAGTAAGGCTGGAAAAGAAGCCTTACGCCGTGGCAACGTTCCCGGATACAATTTATTGAACAAATGCGATCTAGAGGGCGCGGAATTTGAGTTCAGTGTAGTTGACTTTCGCAATATTTTCGGATTGCCCTTTAATTTTCTAACGCAATTTACCAAGACAAATCCGCCCCGAGTCAGACTTCTTCCCCCATATAGAGAACACCTTTCACAAGCGTTTGCTCGTTACTTTATGCGCGTGGGTTTACCTGTAGATATTCCCTCGTTTTCCTGAACTGATTTTTCAAATGGTATCATGCGGTAGAATGCTGCACCGGGAGAGAAGCGACACAGGAGCGCTTGCCATGCCATCGGTGACGATTGCCGACATTGACGAGCGCGTGCGGCACCTTCCACCCAACACGTTGATTGTCGTCGATGATGTTGTCTCGTATGTCCTGGAGCGCGATCTGGCGAAGATCCTGCTCGATGCCGATAGCGACGCACGTGCAACGATGCTGGCATCTGAAAGGGAGAGCGAGGCAGCGCGAGGCGATGCCGCAATCCCATGCCAAGAAGCTCCCGCCAAGCCACGAAGGGTGAGCGCACCGCCACGCAAAACCTTGCGCCTTTGCGCCTTTGCGTCAAAACAACCAGCTTTTTGGCAAGGTATGGGAGCGAGACGGCGGGAGCGACGTCTCCTTCATATTGGGCGGCACATCCATAAAATACGCATTGAAGCAATAAATAGCGAAGCAAAGATATATATATTAATGATCAGTTTGCAACTACACTTAATATAGGAGAGCGTATGACTGCTGGTAATATATGCCTTGCAACAGGTGTGTTGGGTAAAGACAGTATTCCTGGGAAAGAGACATTGTTTAGTGATTTTACAATATACGAACACAAGTAATTTTAAATTTCAAAATTACGGTATTCCTAAGTTTGCCGCCAAACATCGCTCTGCACACGGACACCACTGGCGCGCCCGCTAACCTGGGTACAACTGCGAGCCGCAAACTGCGCCGTTCTCGCGGCTTTCCCGCCGACTGGCGGCGGCGTCGCCTTCTACGCGATCATTCCGCCGCCCAACGGCGAATATGCGCAGTTTGCTAGGGGCGTCGCATGCAGATACTTGCCTCGCTCTCGACGCCTGCCATCGGCATCGGTGAAGACCAGCGGTGCGCGGTAGCAAGCGGCTTGCCAAGGTGAATAAATATGTGCTAGTATAAGGCGTTTCTTCTGAGAAGACGGAGCAAATTTTATAACAACCTCACCGCTCGTAGCGCGTATTGAAGAAGCAAAAGAAACGATACAGAGGATACATCCATGCTCAAAGAACAAGAACGCACCGAGTTGCACCGCGCCATTTGGCAGATCGCCAACGACTTGCGCGGGAGCGTGGACGGCTGGGACTTCAAACAGTATGTTCTGGGGATACTTTTTTACCGCTTCATCAGCGAGAATCTTACCAGTTATATCAATGAAGATGAGCGGCGCAGTGGCAATGCGGATTTTGACTATGCTGCCCTTACGGATGCCCAGGCGGAGTTTGGACGGGCTGATACCGTCAGGGAAAAGGGGTTTTATATTTTACCGAGCGAGCTTTTTGTCAATGTCCGTGCCAAAGCACGCCATGATGCTAATCTCAATGAAACGCTGGCCGCCGTCTTCCGCAATATTGAAAGTTCGGCCAAAGGGGCGGATAGCGAAGATGACCTCAAAGGCTTGTTTGATGATCTCGATGTGAATGCCAGCAAGCTCGGCAATACGGTAGAAAAACGAAACCAAAAGCTGGTGAAGCTGTTGGAGGCGATCGGCGACCTGCGGCTGGGCAACTATGCCGACAATACGATCGATGCCTTCGGCGATGCCTATGAGTTTCTGATGACCATGTATGCGGCAAATGCTGGCAAGTCTGGGGGTGAATTTTTTACCCCGCAGGAAGTCAGTGAGTTGCTTGCTGAGATTACTACCGTCGGCAAAAAAGAGGTGAACAAGGTCTATGATCCGGCCTGCGGTTCCGGCTCTTTGCTGCTCAAATTCGTCAAGGTTCTCGGAAAAGAAAATGTCCGCCAAGGGTTCTTTGGGCAGGAAATCAACCTGACTATCTATAACCTCTGTCGGATCAATATGTTTTTGCACGATATCAACTACAATCACTTTGATATTGCGCACGGCGACACGCTGACGGATCCCAAGCACTGGGATGATGAGCCCTTTGATGCGATCGTTTCCAATCCGCCCTATTCCATCAATTGGGAGGGCGACAGCAATCCGCTGCTGATCAACGACCCGCGCTTTTCACCGGCGGGCGTCCTGGCCCCCAAGAGCAAGGCCGACCTGGCCTTTACCATGCACATGCTCGCCTGGCTTTCCACCATCGGCACGGCGGCGATTGTTGAATTCCCCGGTGTGCTCTATCGCGGCGGCGCCGAGCAGAAGATCCGCAAATATCTGGTCGATAACAATTACATCGATACCGTGATCCAACTGCCGCCCGATCTATTCTTTGGCACAACCATCGCGACCTGCATTATCGTGCTAAAAAAGAGCAAGAAGGACAACAAAACCCTCTTTATCGACGCCTCTGCCGAGTTTGTGCGCGGAGGCAACAAAAACAAGTTGAGCGATGAAAACCGCACCAAAATACTGAAGGCGTTTATCAAACGCGCCGACATTGAGCATTTTGCCAGGCTGGTAGATAATAAAAGCCTTGCAGAAAACGACTACAACATCGCGGTATCCTCCTATGTGGGGCAAAAAGATACCCGCGAGGTCATTGATATTGCAACCCTGAACACCGAGATAGCGGGCATTGTTGCCCGGCAAAACGAACTGCGTGCGGCGATTGATGCCATCGTGGCTGATATTGAAGGTGGACAGTAAGATGGTTCAGAAAATGAATACGATAGAAAAACTGATCGCCGAGCTTTGCCCTGAGGGGGTGGAGTTTAAGGAGTTGGGGGAACTCGGTGCGTTTTATGGCGGGCTGTCTGGAAAAAGCAAAGAGGATTTCAATAATGGTAATGCAAAATTCGTCACCTACATAAATATTTATTCTAACATCAAGATCAATACTGATATTGATGTTTTTGTAAAAGTAAGTAAAGACGAAAAACAAAACAGAATTGAATACGGAGATGTATTGTTTACCGGCTCATCGGAAACACCAGATGAATGTGGAATGTCCTCTGTTTTAACAACGCAGATAGATGAACCATTGTATCTAAATAGTTTTTGTTTTGGTTTCCGTTTTCATAAAATTAATTTAATTATGCCGGAATTTTCAAAATATCTGTTTAGAGATGAACAGATGAGGAAACAAATTGCAAAAACTGCCAGCGGAGTAACACGATTTAATGTCTCAAAAAAGCGTTTTGCAAAAATCAAAATTCCCATCCCACCCCTCGCCATCCAACAAGAGATCGTGAAAATTCTAGATGCCTTTACTACGCTGGAGGCAGAACTGGAGGCGGAACTGGAGGCGGAACTGGAGGCGCGCAAGAAGCAGTATGCGTATTATCGGGATGAACTGCTGACCTTTGGGGAGGATGTGGCGTGGAAGACGCTGGGGGAGGTGGCTACAAATCTTGATTCAAAACGTAAGCCTGTCACAAAAAGTGATCGCCAAGAAGGTGAATACCCGTATTATGGAGCCTCTGGAATCGTTGACTATGTGAGTGATTATATCTTCGATGGTGATTATTTGCTGGTTTCTGAAGACGGTGCAAATCTTTTGGCAAGGGTAACCCCCATTGCTTTTTCGGCATCTGGGAAAATATGGGTAAATAATCATGCACATGTTTTGGAGTTTGAAACATATATAGAAAGAAAATTTATTGAGTATTACCTAAACATGATTAACTTGAGCCGTTTTATATCTACTGCGGCACAGCCAAAATTGACACAGGACAATCTTAACAAAATACCAATCCCCATCCCACCCCTCGCCGAACAAGAACGCATCGTCGCCATTCTCAACAAATTCGACGCGCTGGTGAACGATATTTCGGTCGGCTTGCCGGCGGAACTCAACGCCCGGCGCAAGCAATATGAATACTACCGGAACCAGCTGCTGACGTTTGAGCCATTGGAAAAAGACCATGCCAACCACTAGCCACTACAATCTGGTCGCCGAAAACCCGCAGAGCACGGTGGTGGCAGAATACCAAGCCGTGTACCGTACCGCCACCTCGTACCAGAGCGAGGCGGAACTGGAGCACGTCTTTCTTGAGCAGTTGGAGGCACAGGCGTATGAGGTTCTGCCGATTACGTCTGAGGCCGATCTGAAGCTCAATCTGCGTAAACAGCTTGAAAAGCTCAATGACTTCACCTTTTCCGATGCCGAATGGGAGCGGTTTTTTACCGGCGAGATTGCCAACCCCAACCAGAGCATTGCCGAAAAAACCTTGACCATTCAGGAAGACCACATCAAAAATCTCAAAAGAGATGATGGAACCGTCAAAAATGTCTATCTGCTCCGCAAAGACAAGATTCACGAAAACAGTGTGCAGGTGATCAACCAATATGCCACCGTAGCCGGCCAAAGAGCCAACCGCTACGATGTCACCGTGCTGGTCAACGGCCTGCCGCTGGTGCATATCGAGCTAAAACGGCGCGGGGTAGCGATTCAGGAAGCCTTTAATCAGATCAACCGCTACCAGCGCGAGAGTTTCTGGGCAGGCTCGGGGCTTTTTGAGTATGTGCAGATTTTTGTCATCTCCAACGGCACATACACCAAATACTACAGCAACACCACGCGCTCGCAGCATATCAAGGAATCAAGCGAAGGCGCTGTCAAAAAAGGCAAGCGCACCAGCAACAGCTTTGAGTTTACCAGTTGGTGGGCAGACGCAAAGAACAAGTCCATTACCGACCTGGTGGATTTCACCAAAACCTTTTTTGCCAAACATACGCTGCTCAATATCCTCACCCGCTACTGCGTCTTTACCACCGACCAACAGCTTTTGGTGCTGCGGCCTTATCAGATCGCAGCGACCGAGAAGATCTTACGTAAAATCGAGATCAGCACCAACTATAAAAAACTCGGCTCCCTAGAGGCGGGCGGGTACATCTGGCACACCACCGGCTCGGGGAAAACCCTGACCAGCTTCAAGACGGCCCAACTGGCGAGCAAATTACCCTCTGTTGATAAAGTGCTTTTTGTAGTTGACCGCAAAGACCTTGATTACCAGACCATGCGCGAATACGACAAGTTTGAAAAAGGCGCGGCCAACAGCAATACCAGTACGGCCATCTTAAAGCGCCAGCTTGAAGATCCCAATGCGCGCATCATTATCACCACGATTCAAAAACTCGACCGGTTCATCAGCCGTAACAAAGGGCATCCTGTTTTTGACCGCCATATTGTGCTGATCTTTGATGAATGCCACCGCTCACAGTTTGGCGAAATGCATACCGCCATTACCAAGGCGTTCAAAAAATACCATCTCTTCGGCTTTACCGGCACGCCGATCTTTGCCGTGAATGCTTCTTCCGGCGGTCGGCCCAATTTGAAGACCACCGCGCAGGCGTTTGGCGATAAGCTGCACACCTACACTATTGTGGACGCTATTGCCGATAAAAATGTCTTGCCATTTAAGGTTGATTATATCTCTACCGTGCGCGAAGCCGACATCATCGAAGACAAAAAAGTGCGCGACATTGACCGCGAGGCAGCGCTGGCCGCACCGGAACGGTTGGCGAATATCGTCCAGTATATCCGCGAGCATTTTGATCAGAAAACCAAACGAAACAGCTTTTACCAACTCAAAGACCGCAGACTGGCGGGGTTTAACTCCATCTTTGCCGTTTCTTCCATTGATGCAGCCAAAAAATACTACGCTGAATTCCAAAAACAGCTAGCAGGCGTGCCGAGCGATCAAAAACTCAAAATAGCCCTTATTTACAGCTTTGGCGTCAACGAGCAAGACCTCGACGGTGTGATGGACGAGAACTCTGAAGACACCAGCGGGCTTGATACAAGCTCACGGGATTTTCTAGAGAACGCCATCAAAGATTACAACGCCATGTTCGGGACATCCTTTGACACCTCTTCCGATAAATTTCAGAATTACTACAAAGATGTCAGCGAACGGGTCAAAAACCGTGAAGTGGATATGCTGCTCGTGGTCAATATGTTTTTAACCGGTTTTGACGCGACGACGCTCAATACCCTGTGGGTAGATAAAAACCTGCGCTTGCATGGTCTATTGCAGGCCTTTTCGCGCACCAACCGCATCTTGAACAGCGTCAAGACATTCGGCACGATTGTCTGCTTCCGCAATCTGGAAAAAGCAACCAATGAAGCCATTGCCCTCTTTGGCGACAAAGAAGCCAGCGGGCTCGTGCTGTTAAAAGCGTATAACGAGTACTACAACGGCTATAAAGACGGCGACAAGGAAGTCCGTGGCTATGCCAGCCTGATTGAAGAGCTTTTGGCAACATTCCCGCTTGGCGAGCCAATGATCGGGGAGCAACATCAAAAGGATTTCATCCGGCTCTACAGTGCGATCTTGCGCCTGAGAAATATCCTGGTCACGTTTGACGACTTCAGCGGCAACGAACTGCTAACCGAGCGAGACCTCCAAGATTATCACAGCGCCTACATTGATCTCTATAACGAGTTCCGCAAAACAGATGAAGGCGAGAAAGAAAACATCAACGATGATCTCGTGTTTGAAATGGAACTTATCAAACAGATCGAAATCAACATTGATTATATTTTAGAGCTTGTCAAAAAGTACCATGAAGGTCACATCAAAGATCGCGAACTGCTTCTCGACATTAACAAAGCCATTGACTCAAGCGTTGAACTCCGCAACAAAAGAGAGCTCATCAACCAGTTTATCACCTCGCTGGATATCCATTCGGTCGTGGAAGAAGACTGGCGAAAGTACGTGGAAAAGAAAAGAATCGAGGAACTGGAAGAGATTATCAAACTCGAAAATCTTAATCACGACGAAACCTATAAATTTGTGCGCAACGCCTTTCGTAACGGCACGATCGCAACAACAGGCACCGCTCTCTCCAACGTATTGCCTCCCGTATCACGCTTTTCGCCTGGAGGCGAGCGTTCCAAAAAACGCGAGCGTGTTTTGGACACATTGACGCACTTCTTTGAGCGCTTCTTCGATATTTCTGGTGGGGTGTTGTAGCAAAAACGGCGCACATTACTATCAGCAAGGTAATCACAAATGGCTTTCGACCATTTCGCTGAATCAGCCGCTAAGTAGACTCCTCACCATTCTATGACCTCGCCAGAACAATGATTAGCGCCTATGAGCAGGCGGGAACACCGCTTTGGATTAGCCGCCAGGTGTTACGTGAATACCTTGCAACGCTTAGTATCGTTCACTGCTCAACAAGCTGGGAGTGGGTAACGAAAATTGCCCTTACCCACAGGCCCCCCACTGCTCCGGCGCCCGTAAATCGGTAAGCAGCACGGTGTCGAGGCTGACGGCGGTGGCCCCGGCCTCGAGCAGGGCGCGTGCGGCGGCAAGGCTTGTGACGCCGCCGCCGGCAATGATGGGCACTGTTACGGCTGCGGCGAGCGCGGTGAGCTGGCGTAGGACGATGGGGTGCAGCGCTGGCCCGTAGAGCAAGCCTTCGCGATAGCCTGTGGCGCTGGCGACGGCAGCGGGCAGACCGTCAGTCAGGGCCAGGCAGTCCGCCCCGGCCGCAACGACGGCCTCGGCGACGGCAAGCATCGTTGGCATAGCGCCCGACAATCTGGCGATCAATGGCAACGGTGTTGTGGCGCGCGCTGCTTTCACCAGGTGTTGGGCTGCGTGGGGCGTGACGGCATCAGAGTCAGCGAGCGCGATTTCGATCCCACGAACCGCGTCACTTGTCTCGAGTTCGGTGAGCAGGCGTTCAAGGTCAGGCGGATGCGTGGCGGCGACACTCACGATGACGGGCAGATTCCAGTTCCGCCACACTGGGGCAAAACGCTCACGCACCGTACGGATCCCGGGGTTGGCCTGATGATCACAAACCACCAGACCCGCCGGGGTTTCGTGGATCTGCGGGCGTGTACGGATTGGGCGCAGCGTCGTGGTGCGGGTGAACAGCGCGCCGAGTCCGTGGGTCGGTGGTTGACTGGTCAACCCGAGTTGGCGGGCGACTTCAACGCCATAGCCGACGCTGCCTGCCCCCGCGACGAGCGGCGTTGCCAGGCTGAGGGTATACGGATTGTGGGGCGCAAGATCATACATCAGCGTTGAGCCAGACTTCGCACCACCTCGACAATCAGGCGGCGCTCTTCAACCTTGATCCGTTCGTGCAGCGTTGTCGGTGTATCATCAGGATGCAGGGGCACTTCGGCGCGGGCGAGCACCGGCCCATCGTCCACCCGGGGCGTCACCCGATGAATCGTACAGCCACTGACCGGCAACCCACGTTGCACCGCCTCATCAACCACGTGGGCGCCACGCAGGGCGGGTATGACCAAGCCCGTGCTTGTGGTCACGGTATCGCTGCCATCATCAGGCAAGAGCGCAGGATGCTGATTGATCACCCGCTGGGGGAACCAGTTCAAAAAAGCGGGCGAAAGAATCCGCATAAAACCCGCGAGCACCACCAAGTCGGGGGTAAAGGCCGCCGTCACCGCAGCGAGGCGTTGTTCCCACGCGGCGCGCACCAGCGCCCGTTGCGGGCCACGCGGCGCAGCGGGCAACGGCACGTGGGCCGTTGCCACCCCGCGCTGCAGCGCACGTTGCAGCCCATATGCGGTAGCCTGGTCACTTACGACCAGGCTCACCTGCGCCCCCAGTTGCCCGGCATCCTCGGCCTCGAAGAGTGCCTGAAGATTCGAGCCTGTGCCACTCAGCAAGACCGCAACCTGATACATAAAGAATTACTTCTGAGCGTGTGCCGCCGCAGCATAGTCCAGCAGCTGCCCGCTAGCGAGTGCCCGTGCCCATGAACGAGGCTGGCGCTCGCGCCAATTGCCCTTGTGGTACACATACCCGGCGAGCAACGGGAAGGTCACCGTCGCCTCACCAAAGACCATCTGCTCTTGCGCAAGGCTCACCTTGCCCCACGAGTTGGCCTCTTTGAGGGTTGACCCCGAGAGCGCCCCATCACGTTCATCGGCCACGGTCAATTGTACCGCATACTGGTGCATTGCGGCCTCATAGCCAAGGAACTCGGCGGACACGACAATATCCTGGACAAAATTCTTGGGCACACCGCCGCCGATCATCAGCAACCCGGTGGTCCCAGCCCAGACCTTGATCGCCGTGAGTTCGCGGAAATCCTTGACACTATCAATGCTGACATGGCGGTCGGGATGGGCAACCTGGTGGGCAACGAGCCCGAAGCCAGCCGAGCAATCCGAGAACGCCGGTACAAAGATCGGCACGTCGCGGCGATACGCTTCGAGCACAATGCTCTCGGCGTCGGGATGGTGCTCGGCGAGGTACGCGCCCATGGCCTGAATGAACTCGCGGCTCGAATAGGCACGCGGTTCCAGCGTTTCCGCGATCACACGGATCGTCTCATCGCAAACACGCAGTTCTTCTTCATCAATATAGGTATCGTAGATGCGGTCAATCATCTGCTCGCGCAGCGCATTATCATCGGCGAAGGGGTTGCCCTGGTAATGCCGGAAGCCGAGCGCCTCGAAGAAATCTTGGTCAACAATATTTGCGCCGGTCGAAACAATTGCATCAACCGCATTGCAGCGCAACAGATCGAGGATCACACCCTTTTGCCCGGCTGAAATCAGGCTCCCGGCGAGGGTCAAGATCACGGTCGCCTGCGGATCGGCAACCATTGCATCGGCAATCTGCGCCGCACGCGCCAGATTGCGCGCCTGAAATGCCGTTTGCCCCATCATCTCGATCAGCGGAACCACATTCACCCGCTTGATATCAAGATGCTCGACCATCGTATGCAGCAGTTCTTCTTTTGCCATCACAACCCTCCTTCTGGTATCTCAAGGCGATAAAAAAAGCCCCGGCTAAGGAATCTACGGTACGCCTGCGCGCCCGCCATCAATTCCCAACGTGGCTGATATACATATTATATCACATTCGTACGCGCAAAGCACCGCTCTTGCCGCACCCTCTAGGGCTGATGCAACGTCATGCTGATCGTCCGCAGATTACGCAGATTACGCAGATTTGATATTTTTTGTCCAAAAACGTATTATACTGAAGTTGGTCTGTACATTTGAGGCAACAGCATCAATGATTCGTATGAAACGTATTCTTCGTCAAGGGAGGCTTGGGCGTCTTGGGCGCCTCTGTTTTTTTGGTCTCCTCCTCCTCCATTTTGTTAGTACCCTTGTACAGCCTGTCGCCGCACAGGCTCGTGGGCCACTCTTTACGGTCGAGTTGAGTGGTGTCGTCAGTACCCACACGGTTGATTATCTCCGGCGCACGTTGCGTGAAGCCGAAGCGAATGACGCTGAGCTCTTGCTTATTGAGTTGGGTGTGACGGGTGCGGTGTTACGTGATGTACGTCTGGTTGCCGCCGATCTTGCGAATGCCAGTGTGCCCGTCGTGGTTTTTGTTCCGCCCGGGATCGCGAGCGGCGCCGCAGGTTCGTGGTTGTTAGCGGCCTCGCATGTTGCTGCCATGGCCCCGAATACCTCCTTTGGGGTTCCGGTGCCTCTGATCGAAGCCAATGCCAACCTCGGCGAGCAGGCGCGTGAGTTGTTGCTCAACGAGGCGATCCTCCAGCTTGGCTCCTGGAGCCGCGACCGGGGACGGAACGATGGCTGGGTTGAACCGGCTGTCCGTGAGGGCATTGTGCTTAGCAATGCTCAGGCCATTGAACTTACGCCACCGGCAATCAATTTGGTTGCACGCGACCGCGAAGAGTTGTTGACCCTGCTGGAAGGGCAGGTTGTTGTGCTTGCTGATGGCGAGACCCGTACGTTGCGTACGCTTGGGCAACCTACAAAGCCCCTTGAGCCGACGCTGTGGGAAATGCTCTTGATGCTGCTCGCCAATCCTACCGTGGCCTTTCTGTTGCTGATCATGGCAGGCTTTGCCGCCTATGCCGAACTCGTGACACCGACGCTCGGTGTGCTGGCCGGGTTGGCCTTGATCTTGCTCATGATGGCTCTGGTTGGCCTTTTTGCCTTGCCCGTACGCTGGTTGGCCGTGATGGGCCTCTTTCTTGCGTTCGGGCTCGTTGCCGCTGATCTCTTTTTGCCTTCCCAGGGCACTGTTACGGTGCTTGGCTTGGTCTTACTGGTGGTGAGCGCCATGATGATGTTTGACAATGCGCAGGCTCCGGGTGTGGCGGTAGCGTTCTGGGCGATTGTGCTGGTGGCGGTCTTGATTGCCGCGTTTGCGACGGTGGGTGTGTTGCTGGCCGTGCGGGCACGCAATGCACCGGTGACAACTGGCCAGGAGGGCCTGGTCGGACGCCTGGCTGAAGTCCGTAAACGCCTCGAACCCGAGGGAATGGTGTTTGTTGAGGGGGCGCTTTGGCGTGCGCTCAGCGAAGATGGTGAGATTGAAATTGGTGAGTGGGTGAGGGTTACCGGGGTTTATGACCTGCGCTTGATGGTGAAACGTCTTGCGCCGACGGCGACCACGGGTGAGCGCCCGCACGAACCAAACCCAACCAAGTAGTTTAGTCTGAAGGAGTGCGATAATGACTGGTGGAAGTGGTCTTTTTTTGCTTGCCTGTCTGGGCGTCCTAGGCTTTGTGGCCCTGATGGTCTTGCTTTCGTCGATCAAGATTGTGCCTGAATATGAGCGCGGGGTGATCTTTCGCCTTGGACGCCTGGTTGGTGCCCGTGGTCCAGGCCTCTTTTTTGTGGTTCCGGTCTTCGAGCGTATGGTGCGCGTGGATACCCGTGTCATTACGATGGACGTGCCAGCGCAAGAAGTTATTACCCTGGATAACGTCACCATCAAGGTCAATGCGGTGCTCTATTTTCAGGTGATCAATCCCAACTGGGCGGTCACCAAAGTGATGGACTATATTCGTGCGACGATGCAGATTGCCCAGACAACCCTGCGCTCGGTTGTTGGTCAGGGTGAGCTTGACGAGTTGCTGGCCAAGCGTGAAGTGATCAATCAGAAGCTCCAGCAGATCATTGATGAACAGACTGAACCCTGGGGCATCAAAGTGACGATCGTTGAGGTCAAGGATGTCGAGTTGCCTCAGAATATGCAACGGGCGATGGCCAAGCAGGCTGAGGCTGAGCGTGAGAAGCGCGCCAAGCTGATCCACGCCGAGGGTGAATTGCAGGCGAGTCGGGCTCTCGCCGATGCTGCCGCCATCATTGCCAGTGAGCCGGTTACCCTCCAGTTGCGTTATCTCCAGACGCTCACTGAGATCGCCGTCGAGAAGAATAGTACGATTATCTTCCCGTTGCCGATCGAGACGATCAAGCAGTTTATGCCTACCGAGGAAAAGCTGCGGTAGCAACGGGCGATCTCTGGTCGCCCGTCGCTAGCGCAAGGTGGGTACGTCAGTAAGTTCGCTTGGGCTAGCGGAAACGACCAGCACAGCTGGTCGTTTCCGCTATAGCAGTCCTAACAGGTTTGTGTCTACGGAGTGCCGGCTTTAGCCGGCTAAAGCCGGCACTCCTGTTTACAATCCAAACAGGACTGCTATAGCCCAAGGATGGGCTTTAGGGGGTTAACTCTAAACGTAGTAAAGACTCAATAAAATCACAAAACAGGAATAGAATTATGGGGCTTTGACAAGCAAAAAACACGAATTTATAATAATTCAGGTGCTTGCGATGTTTTCATTCTGTCGATAGGAAGTTATCACGTATGTTACACCAGACCACGCGCCTCCGTAAGGGAGTAGCCGCGCTTTTCGCCTCGTACCTTTTTATCTATCCCTGGTCGATTGCCCTTATCGCGCTTGATCGGGTGCCTGTCTGGGGCACATGGATGGGTGGGGTGCTGCTCTTGCTGCAGGGTTCGTTGGTGGGGCTCTGGCTCATTGTCAATTTTGGGCGGTGGGGTGCGTTCGCTTCGCTCTGGATCCTCTTTCTTTCGTGGCTGGTTGAACATACCGGGGCTACAACGGGCTTTCCCTTTGGGGCATTTTCGTATACCGAGGTGCTGCAGCCCCAGATTTTCGGCGTGGTGCCGCTCGCGATTCCCTTTGCGTGGTTGCTGGTGGTGACGACCGCAATGGGTGTCGGTGAATTGATCCTGGGTCGTGAAAATCGCCCGATGGCCGAGGATCAGCAGGTGAGCAGTACCAAGGTCTTGATGGCGGCGGTCTTTGCCCTTTTGCTCGATGTGACGATCGAGCCGTTTGCGGTGAATATCAATGGGTACTGGGTCTGGAGTGGGACGCCAGATGACATCTATTATGGCATTCCGCTTTCGAATTTTGTGGCCTGGTTTGTGACTAGTCTGCTGCTGAGTTGGGTCTTGTTGCGCTATCGTGCCCAGGCCGCCCGCCAACGTGAGGCGGCCTATGCGCTCGCTGATGTGCAACGCGATGCGGCGCAGTTCTTCTGGCCCTGGTTGCCGGTGACCCTCTATTTGACCAATTTGACGATGTTTGTGCTCGTTAATCTGTCGCGTGGGCAAGAGGTCGCGGCGTTGATCGGTGGCTTGATCATGCTGGCACTTGCTTTTCATTGGGGCTTGCCACGGTTGGCCCGCCGTATGCGTGATGCCGAGCAGGAGTCGGGGGCGTAAAGCCCCCGGCTGGGGCTTGGGGGCCTTATAAGACCTCACAGGTCTTCAAGACCTGTGAGATCTGCGCGCCGATCCCTCACCCTCGGGTGCGTCGGAAGAGGCGGAGAAACCTGTCGAATTGCTGGTCAATGCCGCGTTGCCCACGCAAGATGACGGCAAAGCGGTCGCGCTGCTCACCCACAACGTCGTCGCGCAAGGCGTCACACGCCTGCGTTAGGCGCTTGTTGAGGTCGCGCATCGTTGCGCGGGCCGAGTCTGGCTCAGTGACGCGATGCACTGGCCCGATGCGGATAAAGGCGTGTGGGCGCTGTTCGCCTAAAAATTCATAGCGCAAGGCGACCGGGCACAGGTTCACGTCACCGTTGAGTTGCGTAATGATGCGCGCAATCCCCGGATATGTCACGAGGGGGCGCTGATCCTGCGGTACGATCCGCCCCTGCGGGAAGATAAAGACTGATCGCGCTTGCGATCCCTTGCGTTCGCGCAATAGCTTGACCGTGTAGGCCAGCGCACGCTCGGTCGCTTCGGGGTTGCTTCGGTCAAGCCCGAAGGCTCCTGACCAGGTGAAAAAGCGGTATGCACGCAGTTGCTTCTCTTCCATCAACAGGTGCGCGTCGAAACGTCCCCGCAAGACGACGCGGTGGATGGCATACATCAGATAGCCATCCCACCAGGCACTGTGGTTGAGATAGAGGATAAGCGGCCCGTCGTCAGGGTCGGGAAGAGGGCCGTGACTCTGCAGCCAGACCCGGTCAAAACTGCTCCAGAGCGACCAGCGCGCAAAGAACCAGTAGAGCAGTTCGTCGCCGAGCCAGTTTTTGGCGGCTGGAAACCTGGGGCGGGGCGCATCGCTCACGTCAGAGCCTCGGGGTGCAAGGCGTGCGCACGTCCATAGACCATGTGCGCCAGGCTGATGAGCTCAGGGGCTAGCTCGTCGAGGTCGGCCTCGGCGGGCGCATAGAGCTCGCTGAGCACCTCGATTGCCGCCGCATCCAAGGCATGGCGCAGCGGCCACAGCCCTTCTGTCGTGCCGTCGGTGAAAGCGATGATCACTGCAAAACGCCGTCGCTGGACCGGGGCGGCATGCTCGATCAGCCGCACGAGCGAATGTAGGCGTGCTGGCAATTTTCCTCCCGGCAAGGGCGTTGTAATGAGCAAGACATCGGCGTCGGCGATGTCGTTGACCACCGGCGTAGTCAGCGGGTCGTCGAGCGAAGGCAGGTCAGTGCTGATCAGGACTTCACCGAAATAGGCCGCCCGTTTGACGGGGGCAAGGGCCGCAAGCATCAGATCGAGGCTGGCGGGGGCCGGGCCACTTGCCATTGTGCTGCCACAGATGCCGAGGGTAAAGATGTAGCCGTCGTGCATGCCCTTACCTTATGCTTACCTGGTCAACCCAGTGCTCTGGGGTGGTTACGTGCTGAAAGAAAGTCTGGATATGGTTGCGCGCTTCGTCGAGGGTGCTTGCGTGATGCACGGCGACGCGCAGGTGGCTGCTGTTGGGCATGCCCAGGGCAAACTGGCCGATCAATTGCTTGATTTTGTTGAGCGCCAGGCGGTCGGGCATCTCTTCTTCACACATCCCCATATAGCGCAACAGAAAATCGAGTTTATCGTTCGGCCCTGGCTCGAAGACCGCTTCGCCCCGGCGCAACTGCCCGATTTGCACAAAGATCCAGGGGTTTTCCATGGCACCGCGCCCGATCATCACCCCGTCTGCGCCACTCTCATAGAGACGAACCAGCGCGTCTTCAGCGGTTTTTACGTCGCCACTGCCAATGACCGGAATGGTCACGACCTGCTTGACGGCGGCGATCCGACTCCAATCGGCACTCCCTTTGTAGCCTTGCTCGCGGGTCCGTGGGTGCAAAGCGAGTGCGGCAATGCCCGCAGCCTCGGCAAGCCGGGCTGTCTCAAGAAAATTGAGATTGTGCTCGTCCCACCCGGCGCGAAATTTGAGCGTCACCGGGATCGTGACGGCTGCCGTCACCGCCCGCAAGACCCGTTCCATCTTGGGCAGGTCGCGCAGCAACGAGGCCCCGTGACCGCCACCGGTGACCTTGGGCGAGGGACAGCCGCAGTTGATATCGAGAATATCGGCCCCCAACCCTGCGACGGTACGGGCCGCTTCGGCAATCAAATCAGGATCATTGCCCGAAATCTGCATCGTCAGTGGGCGCTCTTCGGGGTAAAAATCGAGCAGTTTATGGCGTTTCAAGGCCTTGGGCGTGACACTAGCTGCATTGGTCATCTCGGTGCTGACCAGGCCGCACCCACCGAGGCGCAGGATCATCCGGCGAAAGATGCTATCAGTCACCCCTGCCATTGGGGCAAGGGTGATATTTGGGGCAATCTTGATGTCGCGAATAGCGTAACTCGAGGGCAGTGCCTCGATGATGGTTGACGTGAGCATAGCTAGATTATAGCGCAGCCTGAACGGAATTGTAAAGAATCGTCTTGACAGCGTGCGTTGCACGGCGTAGCATTACACCATGCAACCTCAGCGAGGAGGTAGGGTATGGGGAACAGTAATGGCTCCGATCCGTTGCACGGCCCGGATCTGCGGCTCTCACAGACGTGCAAGGCCATTGGCAATCCGGTTCGTCTGGCGATCTTGCGGTATGTGTTGCGGCATCCCGATTGCATTGGGAACGAGATCCTGCTTCATCTCCCCGATGGTGGCCCTCACGCACAGTCAACGTTGTCACAGCATCTGCGGGTCTTGCGTGATGCCGAGTTGCTCGAAGCCTATTCAGATGGCCCCGCCGTCTGCTACCGGGTCAATGCAAGCCAGATCGCCTGGCTACGCGATCAGTTCGGTGCCATGGTTTGATAAGATCGCCTGCGCTGCCTGATGTCCACTCTCGATGGCCCCATGCACGGTTGCCAGATGGCCGTTCGTCGCGCACGCCTCGCCCGCAAAGTAGAGCACCTCGCCAACCGGTGCGGCGAGCATGGCGCGGGCCGAACCCATGCCAACCGGACTGTAACTATAGGCCCCGTTGCTCCACGGATCGTGGGACCATGCGCTCATCCGGCCTCCTCGCCATGCCTGGCGTACTTCGGAGCCAAAAAGGATCGTCAGTTCATTCAGGGCTAGGGTGAGGGCTTGATCTTCACTCATATGCGCGAGCGCGAGCGCCGCCGCCCCACCCTGATAGCCCATGAGCGCTGGCGTGGTGGTGCTCACCACCGGCCACCAGGTGACGATGTTGCCATCGGTGCTCATGATGGTGAAGGGGTCCCAGTACTGCCGGTCGAACCAGAGCACAAGCTTGGTCACGTGGCCCATGGCGATGCGCTCGAGGGCGGCCTGTTTGGTGGCGGGCAGCTCAGGGCTAAAGGTGATTGCTCCCGCCTGAAGCACCCCCAATGGCACGGTGATGAGCACGTGGGGGGCGGTGTGCTGAGTGCCATCCATCAGGGTCACGACGGCTTCGCCGGGTTGCCAGGCGATCTTGGTGACCGGAGCGCCGGTCTTGATGGTCAACCCAGCGGCCATAGCTGCTACCAGGGTCGCGTAGCCATCGAGCAGGTGGAAATTGCCCTGCCCGTTGGTGCTGGTGCGCCGTTCGTGGGCCAGGGCGGTCGCGCTCAAGCGTGCAGGGTCAGCCCCTTCGAGGTTTGCCAGCCAGCGCAGGGTCATCTGGGCCGCTGGCTCGTCAGGGTCAGCGAGGTTGGCAATCACGTCGGCCACACTTCGCTCGGGGCCAGCATAGGTGGTGATGGCCTCGTAGAATTGATACGTCAGGGCGATGCACGGATCGTCGGTGGCAAGCAGGGTTCCCCGGCGGGCAAAACGGCGATCACTTCCCCAGGCTTGGGTCCGTAGCCCGGCAGCCTGCACATACTGCCAGGTTGCCGCCTGCGCACCATGAATAAACTCGGCCCCGAGTTCAACCGGCCCATAGCGGTGATCCGTCCAGATCCTGCCCCCGATGCGTTCACGTGCTTCGAGCAGCACCACCTTCCAACCGGCCTGGTGGAGGCGCTGACCTGCGGCGAGCCCAGCGGCTCCTGCGCCAATAATGATCACCTCGTTCATGGTCGCACCTACGCTTATTGGGTACTAAAGATCAGATCACGTCGGGCAAACGCATAGATCGCAAGCCCGAGCAGTGAAACGAGGAGTGACGTTTGGGCGAAGAGATTCGCCAGGGCTGTGGCGGAACTATAATCGCGGGTGACCGCGAGTTGAAAGCCATAAAATGCGGGCACCAGGGGGCCCCCGAGCAGCGCCTGCAGGGCGCGGAGCAGCGACCGCATTGCTTCGGGAAGCGCATTGAGCAGTTGCCCCCCGATGAAATTCCCTGAAAAAGCGAGTGCGATCAGGCTCAAAATAAAGAGTCGCCAGCCGGTTGGCAAGACCAGCGGTGAAAGCAAAAGCATCAAGGCGGCGAGCAGGCCAATATTAAGGAGCAACGGCAGGGTGCCGAGCAGCCAGTTGAGCAGATCAAGCTCGGCGGGAGGATTGAGCAAGGCGACGATGAGTGAGACAAGCCCATATGTCCCAAAAACAAGCGTCCACGCCGTAAAAAAGAGCCCGAGGAGAAACGTGGCTCGTCCGATGCCCCGTGAGACGACGACATAACCCTGGGGGCGATCGCCGAGGCTGATCACGATTGCCATCGTATAGAGCGTCAGCAGCGGCGTAAAGATGCCGACGACATTGAAAAAGTAGGTCGCGTCCATTGGGCGACGCAAAAAGATCGCATAGATCAGCAGGGCGGCAATGATCTCGATGGCAACCCTTCCCGAGCGTAGATATTCGAGTAGTGAAAAGCCGATAAATCGTAGCAGCCGCATAGCTCTGTTCGTCTCCTGTGGCTCAACGGTGCCTTATTTGTCTTCGGTCTTTCCGGTTTGCAACAGTTCATGCAAAAGAGGATCGCGCTCACCCTGGCGCTCGGGTGACGCCACCTGCTCGTGAGGCGTGCGGGTGAGGATGGGGCGCTGTGAGTCATTGAATATGCCCAAGGACGTGTGCAGGCCGCTCGGTAGCTTGGTGGCTTGAATGGTTTCAAGGTAGAGGCGTTCAATGGGGTTTTCCAGCGGCTCGAGCATCAGGATGACCACATTCGCATCTAGCAGGGTTCGCAAAACCGCCGCTTGCAAGCGTGGTGAATTCTGGCTGATGCGCACACTCTGCCCTTCGCAATGGATGCCTGGCCCAAGGGCGTGCAGTGCTTCATGGACATGTGCGGTCATCCCTTGCACCTTGATCCGTACGCTACTCACGATGCCCTGCAGGTCAGCGACCTTTCGTTCGACCGCAATGCGCCCGTTCGCCATAATCCCGACGCGATCACAGAGTTGATCAATCTCGTGCATATAATGCGTACACAGAAAGAGCGTGTGGTTGCGCTGGCGCACCTCGTTGAGCAGGTCGATCACCTCACGCTGTCCCGCAGGATCGAGGCCACTGGTAGGCTCATCAATCACCAAGAGATCGGGATCCATCAGCAACGCCTGGGCAATGCCAAGGCGTTGCAGCATGCCCTTCGAGAAGGTTGCCAGGCGGCGGTCGGCTACCTCGGTGAGGCCCACCAGGGCTAATTCACGGTCAACCCGCTCGTGCATAACTGCCCCGGTCAACCCGCTGAAACTTCCGAGAAAGCGCAGGTACTCACGGGCACTGTAGGCCATATGGTAACGCTGCCGTTCGGGCAGATAACCCACCCGTAGCCGGATCTGCTCAAGCCTGGTGGTGCCGAGCAGTGCGATCCGCCCTCGGTCAGGTCGCAAAAAGCCCAGCATCAGATGGATCAACGTCGATTTGCCTGCCCCGTTGGGTCCCAGCAAGCCGAAGGACTCGCCTGTTCCGACCCGCAGATTGAGCCCTTGCAACACTGACACATCGCCATAGGCCTTGTACAGATTAGCGATTTCAATAACGGCTGTCACTGAAGCTCCAAGCATTTAGCGTACCACACTTAGGACTACCGTTGCGACTAGGGTCAACGGTAGGGGCCAAATCAAACAGAAGCGCAGGGCATCGGGCAGGGTCAGGCGGGCCTGGCGACCATCAAAGTTACGCAAGAGCAGTGCCCCGATCACGATCCCACCAACGATCAGCGGCAAGCTGATGAAGGCTGGAACCAGGCCGACTGGTAACACGGCCACGAGCACTGCTGCGAGCAACATTCCGGCCCGCAGATCACGGGCTAGTTTGTCCAAAGCCTGTCCATCGGCAGCGAGCCCGGCCGCCACCCCCCCTGGGGTGATAAACTCTTCAGGGCCAAAGGGCCCCCACCCGATCGCGATTGGGAAGGCGATCAGAGCCCCGAGCAGGGCGAGCAGATGGGCAAGTAGAGCGATTGTATCCCAGCGTTGATGCAAGGTCAAGGCCACCGCGAGGGAACACCACAACAAGGCCCGCGCAAAAGTACCAAGCTGGGCTTCGCGGATTGCCGCCCGCCCGAGCGCCGGTCTTCCGGTGAGCAAAGCTGGCACAAGGGGCACCAGAAAGGCTAGTTCAAAGACGATCCATGCCCAGAGCCAGCTTGCCATAGGCCCACTCGGATGCAGCGGCCAAGGCAACAACGCCAACCCCAGGCTCGCCAGCACCAGTCCAGCCAGATGTGCCCGTCCCTCCTGGCTTTGGAGTGCTGCCATGCCCTCGACACCAGGCTTGCCCCGGCGTACCACACGGTAGAGCATCCCCGCGACAAGGGCGGTCAACACCCCGGGATACAGTAGCGCCGAGCCAATGATTAATAGAAGATCATTCATACGTCTACAAAGCCTGGATAAAGGCGAGCCCACGGATCGCCTCATCAATCACCGCGAGCAATGGTTGGGGATAGAGGCCCACGCCGAGCGTGATGAGCATCAAGAGCAACGTCAACACAGCGGCACTCGGCGGTTCGGGTTCGAGGCGACGCTGGGGCGGGCGGTCGAGTTCGGTTTCACCGAGCATCAGCGGTTCGACCACGAGCGTCTCTTCGCCGGGGCCAAGCAACCGTTCCGCCGCAATCCGGGCCAAGCCAAGCCCGGCGAGCAGTGTGCCGAGCAACAAAACCGACAGTTCCAGCCAACCCTTTTCGGCCGCCGCCTGATAGATCAACAGATGGCTCATCGCCCCACCGAGCGGCGGTAGCCCAAGCAGCGAGAGCCCACTGACGATCAAGCCGGTCGCCGCGACCGGCCAGCGCCGCAAGAGATCCCGTCTGAGCACCCCTGGTGTGCGGCCATCGGGGCGTTCGAGCAACCCGAGGCTCACAAAGAGCAGCATCACCGCCAGAGTCTGATTAAAAGCCCCAAAGATCGCCCCGGCGAGCCCGAGTTGCGAGACGGCGGCCAAGCCGTAGAAGACGATCCCGCAATGGTAGAGGATCAGGTACGCGCTTGCCCGGCGCAACGATGTCGGTGCCAGGGCAAGGACGCCCGCGACGATCACGCTGACCAGCGCCCCGAGGCGCATCACAAAGAGGACTTCGGCACTCTCGACGAGCAGCATCGGATAGCTTTGAAACACAAGAATCAGCACGAGCAAACTCGTCGTATTGAGCAGCGTAATCGTCACTGCGGAAACAAGCGTCTCGGCGTAATCAACGAGATCGGTGAGCCACGTATGAAACGGGATCAGCGCCAGGCGCAGGGCGAAACTCGTCGCAAGCAGGGCCAGGATGAAACGGGCAAGTGAAATTCGCCCGGGTAGTTCCCCAGGTCGAAAGACATCAGTCAGGACAAACGCAATATACATCAAGACCATAGCCACGACCATCAAGACGAGATACTTGAGCGCTGCGGCAATGACCCGTGTACTGACGAGCGCACTCGCGCCTACAGGCAGATCAACGACCGTCAGGACGGTTGTCAAGCTGGTGGAGGCAAGCAAAAGCGTGGTAATAAAGGGATCTTGCAACAAGAGCACGCCACTAATCTGGGCGAGCGTCAGCAGCGTAATCGGTACAAAATTCTCGCCATGCGGCAAATGGCGGGCCGCCACAAAGGCAAACACCCCGATCCCGAGAAAGATCAGCAAAAAGACCTGCCCCAGTGTACTGAGCGTCAGCGTCACCCCGAGAAAGCGGGTTGGCTGGTCAATCGGCAATTGCAGCGCGATCCAGACCTGCGTCAGGACTGTGCCGAGCGCCGCAAAAATAACCAGTTCGCTTCTCCGTCGCAGGATAAACGTACTGATCGCCATCGTGATCGGAAAAAAGATCAAAAGCAAATAGAGCATGGCCTACCGATAGAGCTCACTCAGATCGAGAGTCTTGAGTCGTCCATAGAGGAGCCCGCTCAAATACGCTACGGCCAGGGCCAGCAGCAGATGGAACAGGCTCAAGAGCGCAAGTGGAATCACATTCAGCCCACTCGCATCAGGTGTACTAACGACCGCCATATAGAGCAGGTCAACCGCACTCACACAGAGCAGCAACCCGAGGCCGATCTTCAGCACATCGACCGCCGTAGCGATCGTCAGAATGCCGGTCAGCACCAGCCAGTACCAGACAAAATCACTAGCTACCGTCGGTGCAATCGCATAGACTCGTGGCAGGATCAGGCTGGCCAGCAGGGCCAGGACGCCAGCCCAGAAGGGCAACACATACTCACCGAACTGAAACGGTTGATTGGCGCGCTGGCGTTGAGCGGCGCGAGCGGCCCGGCGCAACTCGGCCATCCCAAACTCATCGAGATTCTCGAGGCCATACTCACGTGAGAAGGTGAGTGCCGTAATGCCCAAGATCAGCGCGACACTGATCCCGGTAATAAGCTTGATCACGAGCAGGGTACTCACCGCGAACCCAAAGATCGGCAGATCCCCGCTGATAAACTGCTGCTCGACGAGGAAGAAGGCCTGGGCCACATAGTTGAGCAACAGGGCAGTGACGGTAATGCGCCAATCCCGAAAGAGCAGGATGATTGCCGCTGTAATCCCAATTCCAAGCAGAAGCCAGTTGATACTCATTGTGCCATCAACAACATAATCGTAAGCAGCGCTGCCAGCACACCCAGCAGATAGTAACGCTGTTCAAAGAATCCAAGCAAAAAGCGTAGTCCCTGACTGATTCTTTGCAACCCTTGCCAGATAGCCTGCCAGCCCTGGGTCGGGTTAGTCAGATGTGCCAGAGGTTGCAATAACGTTCCTAGCCCTTCGGCAGTCAAGAAGACGGGTTCTTCATCAGGATCGCGTTCAAGTGTTCGTACAACGGGGCGACGAGCGATCATAAGCATCAGCACGACCAAGACGCCCCCGGCGATCCCTGTCGCAAGCTGTGCCCCGAAGCTGACTGGAAAGTCCACGGGGGCAAAGGTAAGCGTGGCGAGCCAGGGTTCCCACACGAGGGTAGGGACCAACCCGAGCAGTACCAATGGCGCACCCGCCACCGCAAGCAGCATCTGCTCAACCCAACTCATCCTCAACCCGGTGCGTTCCTTGCCCTGCCCCCAGAGTCGGGCGAGCGGCAGAATGAGGGCCAGGACTATCAGCACCATGCTTGCAAGCACCAGGGTAAGGAGCCAGGGGTACTGCTCTTGGATCGCTTGGAAAAGCCACAGACGTGGCCAGAACCCCCACAGCGGCGGCAAGCCGAGGGTGAGGGCACCTGTAACGAGCCACATCACCCCGACGAGCCGGGGCAACGCGAGGCCTGGCACCGTAACGTCGTCGCTTCCCGTCATGCGTTCAAAGCTCGCCACGGCTGCCGCCCCGATGACCCCACTCAACATCAGGCTGACCAGTTGCCCTGGCACCGCCAGGGCGGCGAGCGGCCCGGCCAGGCCGATACTAACCACAACCGCGGCCACCTGAAACGTCAGCATCAACGCAAGCAAGGGACGCAGACGCGGGGTGGCAAGTGCTGCTGCGGCACATCCGAGCATGCCGAATGTGCCGAGCAACGCAATTGCCATCGCCCAGCGATTGGGTAAAATCGGCAAAGCACTGATGACCTGCATAAACCAGTTGAGGCCCGCCACCGGCATAGCGAGCCCATAGACCAGGGTTGCGAGGGGCGCAGGAAAGGCAAAGGCCTCGTTGCGTCCACCCGCCAGGGGGGGGCTTCCGGCAAAGGCAAACGCCGCGACAAGCAGCAAAACGAGGGCCGGCCACATCGAGAGGGTTCCATCTTCAATCAGCGTACCAGGGGCAAGGATGGCGGCGGCTACCAGCAGACTCGCCAGCAGACCTGTGATCAAGCCGTGAGGCAACAAGACAGGAGCCTCGGGTGCAGCCGCCGTGCCAGTGGTGACCCCACTGGCCTGAAGCATCGCATAGCCACTGAGCGTCACCACGGTCCAGGCGAACGGATGGACAAGCGAAAACGGGGGGGCGGCCAGGCTCGTCACGGCTGCCGTCAAACAGATCAGCGCCCACCCAAAAATTGCCCCAAACCCACGCACCCCTGGGGCGATGGCAGCGGCGAGCGTGAGGATCGTCAGCCCCCCGCCCCCCAGGAGGGTCAGTGCAAGCGCACGTTCATTTGCTAGCAACCCGGGCGTGAGGCTTGCCTGCACGGTACCCAGCAGCAACAGCACGATAGGTGGTTCCTCAGGGGTTGCCAACGGTGCTATCACAAGGATACCAAGGGTGATCAGCATCGTGAGCGCCGTGCCAAACCCGATCTGTCGTGCAGGCACAAGCTGTCCAAGCCCAAAGCTGAGTGCTGCGGCAAGCAGCAGAATAGTTGGTACAAGGAAAAACATCAGTAGCCTGTCTCCAGACAGGTATCACATGGATCGGTTGAAACAAAGACCAGCGCAGCATCATCAATTCGTGCATTCACCAAGAGACTACGGGTCAACAACCGTTCAACCTGTGGAGCGAGTTTATAGCTGACACTCGTCAAACGGCGGCCATCACTCTCGACATGATATGTAATGGGGCCACGGGCACCTTCGACGGTTGCATTGGTGGTACTTGCCGGCAAGCGTTCGGGCAATTCCCCACAGATCTCGCCGCCGGGCAGTTCACGCGAAGCGCGTCCAACCAACTTGAGGCTCTCGAGCAACTCAAGCACCAACACGACTAGCCGCGCATACACATCGCCACTTGGCTGGGTCACAAGTTCTGGTGGCAGGCTCGGATACGCTGCATAGGGCTTGTCGATCCGGCGATCGTTGGTGAGCCCCGAGGCCCGCCCGAGGGGGCCTTCGAGCCGAAACTGCGTTGCGGCGTGGGTGGTAATGATCCCGACATCCACCGTACGGGCGAGCAACGAACGCTGGTTCAGCACACGCTCAACGAGAGGGAAGAGGGTCGCAATGAGCTCAGCCGAGGTCTGCTCGATCACTTCGCGCACCGAGGCATCGCTATCATAGCCCACGCCACCGGGGATGAGCCAGTCACCTGGTTCAGTTGCTGTCAGCGTGATCAAAGTTGCCTGGAGGCGTGCTGCCGTGGTGGTGAAGGGTTCGGCGAAATTAGCGAGGCCCAGCGTCGTCAGGATCGCGGCGACGGCGGCTCCATGCGAACTAGCCCGTTCAAGTTCTGCTGCGGCAACCCGTAAAAAGGCCGCCCGTGGGGGGACTTCAATGCCCGCCAGCAGTTCGATCGCCTGACAGAGCGCCAGCCCATGGGCGACCCCACAGCCCGGGGCTGATTGGGCCGCAGCCGCAATGAGTTGGGCCGGGGCAAACTGGGCAGCATGGGTCAGCGCTGTTTCGGTCGCGGTATCGGGACGATATTCGACATCCACAATCCGCTCGCCATCGATTTTGAGCAAGATGCGCTGAGGACGGGTCAAGCCCGGGGCTTGCGGTTTGAGCGTCAGCACATAGGTCAAGCAGAGCCTCCTGCGCCCGTCGGTGCGGGACGGCACATGGTACATATTGCTGGCGCATTATACCATGACAGAGTGCTATAATCGTCGTCATACATTATCCTGCCTTATTGCGAGGAGTAGCGTATGTCAACTGATGGGACAGCGGGGGTCATTCAGGCCGATCATGAGTACATCTTGCAGACCTATGTGAAGCCTGATTTTGTCCTCGAGCGTGGTGAAGGGGTCTATCTTTTTGATACCGCAGGGCGGCGCTATCTTGATTTTGTAGCCGGCATTGCCGTCAATGCGCTCGGCTATGGTGATCCCGAGGTAACCCGTGCGATCGCCGATCAGGCGACCAAGTTGATCCATGTCTCGAATCTCTATCATACCGCCCCGGCAGGCGAGTTGGCCCGGTTGCTGGTGGAGCATAGCCCGGGTCTTGACCGGGTCTTTTTTGGCAATAGTGGGGCCGAGGTGATCGAGGGTTCGCTCAAATTTGCCCGTCGTTATGCGCGTGAGCATTATGGCGAAGGTAAAACAGCGATTGTTGCCTTTGATGGCTCGTTTCATGGACGTACGATGGGTGCGCTTGCGGTGACAGCCCGCGAGAAGTATCGTGAACCCTTTATGCCAGTGATGCCCGGGGCGCGCTTTGCCACCTACAATGACCTTGCCTCGGTTGAAGCGGTGATGGGCGACGATGTCTGTGCCGTGATCCTCGAGCCGGTCCAGGGCGAAGGCGGCCTGCGGGTTGCCGATCCTGCGTTTCTCCAGGGGGTACGCGAACTCTGTGACCGTTATCAAGCCCTCCTGATCTTTGACGAGATCCAGTGTGGCATGGGTCGTACCGGGACGCTCTGGGCGCATGAACCTTCGGGCGTACGACCTGATCTGATGACGCTTGCCAAGCCGCTTGCCGGTGGCTTGCCGATCGGGGCTATCTTGCTTGGGCAGCATGTCGCTGATACGATCCATGTTGGCGATCATGGCACCACCTTCGGCGGCAATCCTCTGGCGACTGCTGTTGGCAGTGTCGTCTTCAAGCGCATTAACGATCCCGCCTTTCTGAGCCATGTCCGCGAGGTGTCAAGCTACCTTGACGAGTCGCTGCAGGATCTCGCGGCCGATCTGCCTGGCCGGATACGTGAACTGCGTGGACGTGGCCTGATGCGCGGTGTCGCACTCAATGTTCCTGCTGCGCCGGTACGGGAAATAGCCCAGCAACAGGGTTTGCTCGTTGCCACAGCGGGCGACGACATTCTCCGTCTCGTACCCCCGTTAATTACCGAAACAGGCCATATTGACGAGGCCCTGACCATCCTGCGACGTGCGCTCGTGTAAGCCGGTAAAGCACCATATGGTACAATCTACCCAACGCTAGCTCAGCTTGAAAGGGAACGCATATGCCCGTTGTAGCGCTCATTGGTGCCCAGTGGGGCGATGAAGGTAAAGGCCACCTGGTCGATCTCCTGGCCAACAAAGCGCGCCTGGTGATCCGTTATGGTGGAGGAAATAACGCCGGCCATACGGTCGTCAATCATCTGGGTACCTTCAAGCTCCATCTCGTGCCTTCGGGTATCTTTGATCATGGCATTGTCAATGTCATTGCCTCGGGGGTTGTCATTGACCCCGAAGCGTTGATCAAAGAGATCGCCGGTCTGGAGGCATCGGGGGTGAGTACCACCAAGCTTTTTGTGAGCGAGCGCGCCCATGTGGTGATGCCGTACCATATGTTGCTTGATCAGTTGCAGGAAGATGCTCGTGGTATCGGCAAGATTGGGACAACCGGGCGTGGAATTGGCCCGGCCTATGCTGATAAAATGAGTCGTACCGGGATCCGCATCGGTGATCTGTTGCACGAAGAGACGCTGCTCAACCGTTTGACGGTGGTGCTTGAAGAGAAGAACCGGATCTTGACCCGGCTCTACAATGCCAAGCCCATCTCGCTGCACGATACCTATCTGCGCTACCTCGAGTTTGGTCGTCAACTCGCCGAGCATATTACCGACGTGCATCCGATTATCCACCGTGCGCTCGAAAAAGATCTGCCGGTCTTGCTTGAAGGTGCGCAGGGAACTTTGCTCGATATTGATCACGGCACCTATCCCTATGTCACCTCTTCGCCCCCAGGGGCTGCCGGGGCCTGCCAGGGCGCTGGTATTGGCCCAACCCAACTCGACTCGGTGATCGGAGTCTTTAAGGCCTATACGACACGGGTTGGCGAGGGCCCCTTCCCAACCGAAATTGATGGCCCTGACGCCGATATGCTGCGTCAGATTGGCACGCCCTGGGCTGAAGTTGGCGTCACCACCGGTCGGTTGCGTCGCGTCGGTTGGTTTGATGCGGTGCTGGCGCGCTATGCCACCCAGATCAATGGCATTGATACGGTCGCGATTACCAAGCTTGATGTGCTCGATACCGCACCGACCATCAAAATCTGTACGGGCTATCAATTGCACGAGACGCAACTCGATTATCCACCGGCGACCGTGGCCGTGTTGGGCCAGGTCGAGCCGATCTATGAAGAGATGCCGGGTTGGATGACGCCGACGACGCACGTACGTCACTTCCACGACCTCCCCGATGCCGCACAAGCCTATGTGTCCCGGCTCTGCCAGTTGATTGGTGCCCGTCTTGGGATTGTGTCGGTTGGCCCCGACCGCGAACAGACGATCATTGCCGCCGAGGTCTTTTAGCGCCAATACCTTGCAAAGAAGGCGGCTCTTTTGACGCAAAGGCGCAAAGGCGCAAAGGTTTTTGCGTAGGTGAGCTTATTTGAAAAGGATTGCTTTTAGCCCTTGATGGGGGTTGACGCCAGCGATCAGGGCACCCGCAAGGGGTGCCCCTACCGGCCGGGGGCCGGATCCGGTGGAGGGGCACCCCTTGCGGGTGCCCTGGCCCTAGGTGTGTACACACCTAGGGCGATTGCATCATACGAAACCGGAGACAACAAGACGCGCGATCAGGGCACCCGCAAGGGGTGCCCCTACCGGCCGGGGGCCGGATCCGGTGGAGGGGCACCCCTTGCGGGTGCCCTGGCCTGGTGCATCCACGGAAGATGCAATCGCCCTATGTACACACCGGCAAAAGATTGACATCGCTTTGTGGTATATGCTACGATAGCAGGTGCAAGCGGTCAATCTGGAATGCATATCATAAATAAGCGGTATCTATCTATACGCTAACCGCAAGCACGTGCTTCCGATGGTCTCGCTCAGTGTCGTGGAGAATTCGTATGAAATTGCACGAGTACCAGGCCCGAGCCCTGCTGGCGCAGCATGGCATTCCCGTTACCGGAGGTGGTGTCGCGACGACGGCGGCTGAGGCGCGTACGATCGCCGAAGAACTGGGTCGTCGCGTGGTGATCAAGGCCCAGGTCTTTGTGGGTGGCCGTGGCAAGGCCGGGGGCGTGAAGCTCGCTGATACGCCTGCCGAGGCCGAACAGGTTGCCAGCCAGATTCTTGGTATGGATATTAAAGGTTTGACCGTCGAGAAGGTGCTGGTCGCTGAGGCGATTAGTTATCAGAAAGAGATCTATCTTAGTGCGATCCTTGATCGTGCCACCAAGCGGGTGGTGATGATTGCCTCGGCTGAGGGTGGGGTAGAGATCGAGGAAGTCGCCCGTACGAACCCTGAGGCGATTATCAAGCTTCCGGCGCATCCCATGCTTGGCTTGCAAGAGTATCAGGCGCGTGAATTGGCGTTTGCGATTGGCCTGACTGATGGCAAGCAGGCGCGTCAGTTTGCCCAGATCGCGACCGCGCTCTATCAGACGTTTATCAAGAGTGATGCGTCGCTGGTCGAGATCAACCCTCTGGTGATTCGTGATGATGGTAGTCTGCTCGCGCTTGACTCAAAAGTGTTGGTTGACGATAGCGCGCTCTTTCGGCATCCTGAGCTTGAAGCGATGCGTGATACCTCTGATGAGCCGGAAGCCGAACAGCGAGCCCGGGCTGCCGACATTACCTTTATCAAGCTTGATGGTTCGATCGGGTGCATGGTCAATGGGGCTGGTCTCGCGATGGCGACGATGGATGTGGTCAAGCTCTATGGTGGTGAACCGGCGAATTTTCTTGATATCGGTGGTGGTGCCGATAAAAACAAAGTCCGCACGGCGCTCGAGATCATTCTTGCCGATCCCAATGTCAAGGCGGTGATGTTCAATATCTTTGGTGGCATTACCCGTGTTGACGAAGTGGCCCGGGGCATTATTGCCGCCCTCGAAGAAGTTCCTACCTCGATTCCGCTGATTGCCCGCCTGACTGGTACCAACGAAAAAGAGGGGCTTCGCCTCTTGGCCGAGTCGCAGTTGATCCCGGCCACGTCGCTTGCCGAAGCAGCCCAGAAAGCCGTTGCCGCTGCACAGGCTACCGCGTAGATCGTTTTGTCAAACAAAAGACCAGTGAAACTGGTCTTTTGTTTGACAAAAGCAATGTCTTGGCAAGCTGATCTGTCCCACCTTGCTGGCATAGTATGGCAGCTTTTGTGGTACAATCGTCGGTGTTAGTTTGCATGCTTTAGCATTGTTGCCTGTGAAACCACTACGCTGTGTGGTTGTGCAGGTTGTTTTGTGTTTGAAGGAGTCTCTACGTATGACCCATGGCGAACAGCGGTTGGTAGAAGAGGGCTGGGACGCACTGGTTGAGCGACTCGGGTTGGCAGAGGCGACGCGCTTTGTCATGTTGCTCGATCGGCGTACCGGGGGCGCTCTTCAGCATCTACGGATCATCTGGTCCTCGACACCCCATCAGGCACGCCAGTCAACCACCCATCCATCAATGTTGCAACAGGTTGATCGGTAATAAAGCGGTAATTGAGCGGGAATGACCGGCGTACACACGCCGGTCATTATGTTTTTGGCGTGGTCGGGGCGCTCTCTTCGGTCAGTGCCGTTTCGAGGGCATCCAGGCGGGCACTGGCGTTCCGCCGCCATGCTTCATCATCCACCTGAATCGTACGCACACGATAGAGCACCTCTTGCTGAATCCGGCGGACGCCCCCAACGAGATCGGCCAGCAGGCCAATCAGGAAAACAAAGAGCGCCATTAAGATGAGAATGCTGCCAACGAGCAGCGACTGGTCGTTGGAGCGCGACTGGACGAACCACTCCATCCGGCGGCCAAGGAAGATATAGAAGGCCCAGATCAGCAGCAGGGCACCGGGGGTAAAGAGAAAAGCGGCCAGGTAACTAAAGACCTTGAGCGGCTCGTGCGTGGCATAGGTACGGGCAATGATCGCGGCCTGGCGCTTGATGAAATTCCAATTGCCGCGATGCAAACGCGAGGGGCGCTCGACATAATTGGTCGTGATCGGCACGGCGACAATCGTCAGACGGCGTTTGCCCGCCTGAATCAGCGCTTCGATGGTGTAAGAGAAGTCAGTCGTGACAAACGTCCGCAGGGCGGCCTCACGGGTCAGCGCCCGGAAACCACTAACCGTATCGGGCACATCCGTCTCCGAGGCCCAACGCACCACCGAACTACCGAGGTGCTGCAAGGTCTTCTTGAGTGGCGAAAAATGTTCGATATGCTGCACCTGGCGGTCGCCGACGACAATATCAGCTTTCCCTTGAATAATCGGTTGCACAAGGGTGGCGATCTCGCGGCCCGGGTATTGATGATCGGCATCCGTATTGACAATAAGATCAGCCCCGAGGCGGAGGGCCGTATCAATGCCCGTCTGATAGGCATTGGCAAGCCCCTTATTGGCCGTATGGCGCACCACATGGTCGGCCCCGGCGCGCAGCGCCACCGTGACCGTATCATCAGTACAGCCATCATCAATGACGAGCACCTCGACCGCACTGATCCCGGGGATTGTACGCGGCACATCGGCAATGACTGCGGCGATGGTCTCACGCTCATTCAGCGCAGGAATTTGCACAATCAACTTCATAGACCCACTCGTGATCAATTGAGCGGCAAGGGCTCGAGGAAGACGGTTCCTTCCGGCGAACCCTGGGCGACCCATCCGGTGCCGGCGGCGGCTTCCACGCGCCACCAGACATACCCATCAGCCTCAACCGGGCCTTCGACCAGCGTAACTTCGCTTGCATCAGGGAGTCGTGCGACCACTTCGGTCAACCCGGGGCTGGCGCGTGCGCGCAAAACCGTGCCATTGAGATTGACGATGCGTGCCGTACGTCCGACGGCCAGCACCAGTTCAGGTTCGAGGACTGGTGCAGCAGGAGGGATGGCCGTTGGTTGGAGGATGGGGCGGCTGGTAGGACGTTCAACAACTGTTGTGGGAGGAATGAGGGTTGCTTCAACGGCAGCCTGACCAGGGCGAGCGCTGCGTTCTGCAAACCACCAGACACCGCCAGCCACGAGACTAAGCGTGAGCACCACAACAAACACTACTACCATCGCAGGGGGAACAGTGCCCCGCGTCGTACTCTGCTTGCGGGCCTGGTTATACCCCTGGCGATAGTAGTAGTAGTGTTGGTAATAAAAGAGATCTAGTTCATCAAACTCGGCGTCGCGGGCGCCGCGTTCATACATCTCGCTATTGCTCGGCATATGCCCGAAAGGTCGCCCGCACTGCACCGATGTGTCAGCCCCGGGACGTAAAGAAGGATTGACGCTCGCCTACTTGAGCGCGATATCCTCACGGCCGATCTCGCGCAGCATCTTGGGATACATCTTGTAGACGGGTTCAACTGCTGGGAGCAACTTCAGAATCTTGGGAATCGGCCCTTTGGCAATGATCTGCTTGCGGGTGAGGGCGGCCATCAAATTGATCTTGCCGTGCCAGAACTGGTGGGCAATATCCGCTTTCATCGACATCGTCACATCAGGCTTGAGATCAACCTCGCCCCAGTGAACATCACAGTAGGCCCCTGGTTGGGTTGGCGGATGGGCTGCATCAATCGTCGCTATGCCAAACGGTTCTTCATAGCGGAACTGAATAACGATTTTTCCTTCGCAGATTCGTGGCGCAACGCGGGCATCGGTCTTGACCAGATCGTACAGTTGGCCGAGAATCTGCTGCAACTCGGCTTCGTCTTTGAAGTATGTCATCAGCCTCTCCATGGGGTAAAGATAGATAGGCTGAATCATAGCAGGAAATCGGCGCTTACGCAAGTAACGCGTTGCGTCAGTCAGGTGATCGTTTTGATCCATATGCCGGTGTACTCTTTGATGATGGCTTGGCGGGTGGTGCGGATGTGTTCGCCCATCGCTTCGCCAAAAAAGAAGCCCATGATCTTGGCGGCCTCTTCAGCATCAGCAAAGGCATAATCGGTGCGGATCACGTGTTCGGCAAAGCCGTGCTGGTCACGGAGCCTGGCATAGAAGTGGGCGAGTTCGGCGAGCGGGGGGGCCGGGGCGTCGACCATGGTACCCATTGTTTCGATCAGGATAACCGCACCACCTGGGCGCGCAAGCGATATGCACCCCGCCACGAGGTGATCAATCACGTCGTCCATCGTCTCAGGATGATCAAGCACCGTATGCCCAAAGCTCCACCCCTCGATCACGCAATCAACCTGGCATTCAACCTGGTTCAGTTCCAGGTTATCGCGTTGCACAAACGCGAGTTTGTCGGCATAGGCCTGCAACTTCTGCTGGGCATAGGCCAGCATATGGGGCGAACGATCAAAACAGGTAATGTGCCTGGCTTGTTCGACCAGCATAGCCGTCACCCTGCCAGTGCCAACGCCAAACTCAGCCACATCTTTGTTCGTCACATCATAGAGGCGCTGTAACGTCTGGGCCAACTGGCCTTGATAATCTTCATGCGTCACCAGCGCATCGTACTCGGGGGCGTACTGGGCATAGATCTCATACATCGTCGGCATCACTTGGCCTCTGGTTCAACGGTAAGACAAGAATTTAGGAGCTAGAAAATAGGAAATAGCCGAGCGCATCAGTACCCGATAGAGGCCTCTGAGCGGTAAAGTAACCTGAAACATGTCTAAGCATTGATATGCGCCAGGATAGCATATGTCTGGGCCTTGGGGCAAGGGATTGGGTCTAGCCGCCGCCAGTCCTAGCCAGATGACTGATCTTTTGACCTAGACGGCATCCTTCACCTGGCCGATGCATTCTGCCGATAGCTAGACTACAATGTGGCTACATGCTTACAAGCTGCGCTTGCTGCATTGCCAAGGAGGTTCGGCAAGGTACGCATGCAATCTAGGTCTTGGAGGTGGATTGCATGAGGAAAGAGCAATGATTATGGATCCACTTGTCATTGACAAGATTGCGAAGTCGTTTGCTACGCAGGTTGCGGTGCGTGAAGTGAGTTTTCGCGTTGGCCCTGGCGAAATCTTTGCGCTGCTTGGCCCGAATGGGGCTGGCAAGACGACGACGATCCGTATGGCGCTAGATATTTTTAAGCCTGATCGTGGCACGATTGCGCTTTTTGGGCAGGCTCCTAGTCTCGATACCCTTGATCGCATCGGGTATCTCCCCGAGGAACGAGGCCTCTATCGTAATCTGAATCTGCTGGATTGTCTGATCTATCTGGCCGGGCTCAAGGGCGTGCGTACAAGCGAAGCGCGTCGTCGGTTGATGTTCTGGCTCGAGCGTTTTGATCTTGCGACCCATACGCAGAAGAAGATCAATGATTTGAGTCGTGGCATGCAGCAAAAGGCGCAGTTTATTGCGGCACTGATCCACGAACCGGACTTATTAATCGTTGATGAGCCGTTTGCCGCCCTTGATCCGGTCAATACGCGCCTTATCAAAGAAGTTTTGCGTGAATTTGCTGCCCAGGGGCGTACAGTGATCATGTCAACCCATCAGATGCACCTGGTAGAAGAATTGGCCGAGCGCATGGTGATGATCAACCGCGGTGAGGTGGTTCTCTATGGCACAGTTGACGAGGTACGTCGCCAATTTGCCGCCAATGCCGTGTTGCTTGATGGTCACGGCACCCTGGCTGATCTCCCTGGTGTGATCGCGGTAGAACCACTTGGTGATACTGGCAGGCTTCAGTTGCACCTGGATGAAACCACGACGCCCCGTGAGATTTTTCAGGCTCTGGCGGCGCAGCCTGCGTATACAGTAGACCGTTTTGCGGTAGCGTTGCCGTCTCTTGATGAGATCTTTGTGCGCGTGGTAGAGGGCACGCATCCTGCCGAGGAGGTGATGGCATGAACAGGTTGCTGCACGTTGCGCATCACGAATATTTGCTCCATGTGCGCCGGCGAGGTTTTGTGTTGGCAACCTTGGGATTGCCGCTTCTTGTGCTCGTTGGGATGGCGTTGATTGTGATCGTCAATCTTGTTCGTCCGGAAACGGCGATCGGGTATGTCGATCAGTCTGGTCTTTTCAGCGGAGCGGCCTTGACTGCTCTATCGGATCATGATGAGCCGGCGATGCAACTGGTTCGCTTTGCCGATCCCGAGGCAGCCAGGGCGGCTCTTGCCACAGGTGCTATTGAGAGCTATGTGGTGATCGCGCCTGACTATGCGGCGACTGGTGCGCTTGTGCTGTATGGGGCTGAGCGGCTTTCGCCACCTGGACAACGTAGTTTGCGGGGCGCTCTCAATCAGGGTTTGCTGGCTCGTGCTGACCTTGCTGCCGACGTGGCTATGGTGGCTCTAGATCCCCTGGCTAAGCTTGAGTCGCGCCAGGTTGATGGGACATCCCTTGATCCCTCTGCGCTGGGTCAGCGCATCCTTGCCGCAATGCTCGGTAGCCTGCTCTTTATGGTGACGATCTTTTCTTCGGCGAGTTATTTGCTGCAGGCACTCGTGGAGGAGAAGGAGAACCGCACGATTGAGATTGTCACGACTTCAATCAGCCCTGGACAATTGATTGGCGGCAAGGTTCTAGGATTGGGCTTGCTTGGCTTTACGATTGCGCTGGTCTGGTTGAGCGGCGTGGCGCTTGCCTGGGGCATCGGGGCGGTTTTTGTGGATCCATTGCGCGAGGTACGCCTCAGCCTGGGCGCCTTTGTGCCGGTTCTGCTCTTTTTCATTCCGGGCTACTTGCTCTTTGCCGGGCTGATGGTGGCCATCAGTGCGATTGTGCCAACAGCGCAAGAGGCGCAGCAGTTTGCTGGCTTGATGACCGTTGTGGCGGTTTTGCCCTTGATGCTCAGCGTGATCTTTTTTACCAACCCCGATGGCCTGATTGCCGTTACCCTTAGCCTCTTTCCCCTTTCAGCGCCCATAGGGATGTTGCTTCGCCTTGTGCTGGGCAATGTGCCTGGATGGCAGATTGGGCTGAGCTTCAGCCTCCTGGTTGTCTCGGCATGGCTCGCCATTGGGATGGCAACGCGGATCTTTCGGGTGGGAATGCTACGCTATGGTCAACGCTTGCGAGTCCGGGAGATCGTGCGCGCTCTACGCGTCGGTTGATCCGCGCGATCTTGCTTGAGGAGGATCCTATGCAACGAACTTTTCTGGTGGCAAGACACGAGTTTCGGCGTCATGTCTTGCGGCCCAGTTTTTTGATCACGACCCTGCTCTTCCCTCTTGTGCTTGGGGTCGTGATGCTCTTTATGCGTGCGAATGCGACCGCGTCTCCCGATGACCTCGCGGCTTTGACTGGCAAGCCGTTTGGCTATGTGGATGAGGCGGGAGTCTTCACGTTGCCGGTGCCTGAAGCGCTCGCGGCTCAGGTACAGGCTTTGCCTGATGTGGCGAGTGGTGTTGAGGCCATCCAGACGGGGGCGTTGCAGGGTTTCTACCACTTCCCAGAAGATTATTTGCGCGGAGGCACGGTTGCCTGGGTGAGTGAAGACATGACTGGCCCACAGGGTCAGGCTTTGATTGTTATGCTCCTTCGGGCCAGCCTGCTTGCCGATCATCCGGAACTCGTTACTCAACTTGGGCGTCCATTGGCGCTGCAACTTCCGACCGAAGACGATCAGGTTGAACCTGCCACGGCAATGGCTGCTGAGCGTGGTATGCTGACCTTTGTGCTACCGTATGCTTTTGCAATGGTGCTCTATATTACGATCTTTTCAGCGGCAAGTTTTTTACTCCAGAGTGTGACCGAAGAGAAGGAAAATCGCACCATCGAGCTTGTGCTCACGACCGTTCGCCCTCTTGCATTGTTGACCGGCAAAGTGCTGGGGCTCGGGTTGCTTGGCTTCGTACAGGTGAGCATCTGGCTTGCGGCTGGTATGCTCTTGCTCAAGACCAGTACGGACGCACTTGAGCAAGCGGGATTGGCTGTGTCGTGGACAGCAGTCGTTCTAGCGTTGGTCTATTATCTGCTTGGCTATCTGGTGTACGGCAGTTTGTTGGCTGGTGTTGGGGCTACGGTAACCCACATGCGTGAAGGTTCCCAACTGGTCGCAATCTTGATCATCCCGTGCATTGTGCCACTCTGGTTTATGACGACCATTATTGATCAGCCTGATAGCGTGCTGGCAAGAGGGCTGAGTTTCTTCCCCATGACTGCACCAGTTACCATGATGATCCGCGTACCCTTGACGACGATCCCGCTGTGGGAAATTATGCTCAGTGTCGGTGTTCTGGTCGTTTCGGCCATGGCGTGTCTTTGGATAGCGGCAAGATTGTTTCGTGCCGGGACTCTGCTCGCGGGCCAGCGACTTGATGCACGGGCGATTATTAAGAGTCTAGGATGAAAGAGCTACGATCGTTCGAACGGATTGCTTTGGTCGCTCATCCTCTATGTGCAGGGCTCGGGAGCGGGTTGCTGGTCTGGGGCCCGTTTGCTGCTCGTTGGCCGCTAGCGGTGCTGGTTGGGGTGGTGGTCGGACTGATCTTCGGCTGGTTGCGCTGGCGGCAACAAGCGAAGCCACCTGAGGCTCGTCGGCGGCAACGGTGGGTCTTGTGGCTGCTGCACGGGTTGTTGGTGCTTGGATGGGTGGCCGCTGTGCTGCTCCCCCTCTATCGGCTGAATATCGTGCTCCCCGCCACGCGTGATCGTCAGGCCAATTTTGACCGGCTCTGGCGAGCGATGGATGTGTACTACCCCTATTTTGGCCTGAAAGGCGTCGCCTGGGACGAAGTCTATCAGCGTTATGCGCCGCAGGTTGCGGCTGCTTCTGATGACGCAGCCTATTGGAAATTGGTGGCTGCCATGCTGGCCGAGTTGCAAGACGGTCATACGAATCTGCAATCGCCAGCGCGCCAGCAGGGGCGGATCTTTTTTGGTACGGCTCGGGTGATGGGCGCAGAGGTTGTGGTTGATCAGGTGAGCCAGGCGGCCCGGCAAGCTGGTCTGGCGCCGTGCGCCGTGCTGGTGGCCGTTGATGGCCGCCCGCTTGAAGAGGCGCTGGACGCAGTGCCGGCTATGCTGACCGCCAGTGGTACCCCGCACAACCGTCGTGCGCTGGCGGCGTTCAATCTGTTGAGCAGCACGGCACCGCAGATGGAGGTGACCATGCTTGATGCCAACGGTCAACCGCAGACGGTCATGCTGATCCATCAACCCGAGACGGCAGCCTCAGCCCCGTCGAGTTCACGTGAGCGCCCACCTGCCATTCAGGCCGAGCGCTTGCCTTCAGGCTTTGGCCTGATCAAGATCAACGCTTTTTGGAGTGACGATGATCTGGTCGCGGCCTTTGATGCAGCGCTGAACGAGCTTTTTGATGCTCCTGGGTTGATCATTGATGTACGGGGCAATGGCGGGGGCAACCAGTTGCTCGCCGACCAGATGGCGGCGCGTTTGCTCGCTGCGCCATTCACCTATGGGCGTGACCATTTTGCCGGGCGCATGCCACAGCGCGGCTGGCTTCCTGGAATCAGCTTTCGCCTGACGCCGCGGGCACCGATCTATCGTGGGCCAGTTGTCCTGCTCATTGATGAACGAAGTTTTAGCACGACCGAGCAATTTGTGGTGGCACTGGTTGACGCAGGGCGCGTCACGACCGTCGGTCGTCCGACCGGGGGTGGATCAGGCAACCCGATCCGCTTTGATCTGACTGGCGGGGCGTTTGTACGCTTCTCGACGGCTGACTTTCGTCGCAATGATGGCCGCCCGCTTGAAGGGCTTGGTGTTGCCCCGGATCTGCCGGTGATCCTGCAGGCGCGTGATTGCAACGGCCCCGATCGCGACCGCGAGGCGGCTGAAGCCTTATTGCTGGGTACGGCCCCTGCGCCGTAACGCACGAGCATGGCCTGCCGCTACGGGGGACACAACGCGAGCATGGTGTCCCCCGTAGTGGCAGACACTTCAACCCTATGCCTCGTCGCGTGCGCCGAGCGCGATCAATGACGCACGCTGGGCTGTGGTCAGGCCGGTGGCTCCGGTGAGGTTGAGCCCGTCGTATGGCCGCGGTGTTGCCAGTCGCTTGAGACAGGTGCCGGTGTTGGTTTGCCAGATGAGCACGGTGCCGTCTTCGCTGCCGCTGATGAGCCGCTCACCATCAGGGTGAAAGGCGACCCCAATGACCGACCGGGTGTGCCCGCTGAGCGTGTGACGACAGCTGCCTGTCGCGAGATCCCAGATGCGTACGGTGCGGTCGTCGCTGCCGCTGGCGATCAGGCGATCCTGCGGGCAGACGGCAACGGCCACGACGCGGTTGTCGTGGCCGCTGAGGGTGGCGCATAACCGGGCTTGATCGAGCGCCCAGACCCTGATGCACTGATCCTGGCCGCTGCTGACGAGGCGGTTTGAGTCGCCAGCAAAGGCAAGCGACCAGACTCCCCCACGGTGCCCGGTGAAGGTTTGCACCCACTGCCCCGAGGCGATGTCCCAGATCCGGATGGCCTCGTCAACCCCACCACTCGCCAGCCAGCGCCCATCCGGGCTGATCGCCACTGCCCAGATATAGTGCTGGTGCCCGGTGAGGATCTGGAGGCACGCGCCCGTGGCGACCTCCCAGAGCCGAATCGTTCGGTCAATGCTGCCTGTGGCAAGGAGGCGTCCATCAGGTGTAAAGGCGGACGTTTGAACCCACGCATCGTGGCCGTAGAGGGTGTTGTGCTCAGTGAAGGTCGCTAGATTCCAGAGGCGGATCGTATGGTCGTCGCTGCTGCTGGCGAGCAGGTTGCCCTGTGGGCTAAAGGCAAGCGACTGTACCCACTCGCTATGTCCACACAATTGGTGGATCATCTCGCCCTGGCTCTGGTCAACCACGTAAATGCATTCGGCTACGCCAAAGGCAAGCCGTTGCCCGTCGGGGCTCTGTGCGAGGGCACGCAACTGGTTGACATAACCTTGCCAGCGCATGATGCACTGCCTGCTCTTGACATGCCAGAGGCGTACGTTCTGGTCGTGGCTGCCGCTTGCCAGCAAATGCCCGTCAGGGCTAAAGGCGAGCGCACGTACCCGGTTGGCCGGAGCATAGAAGCTGCTGTGTAGGCTGCCGTCGTGGCTATGCCAGAGCCGAATGTGCTCGTCTTCACTGCCAGTTGCTAGCAGGCTGCCGTCAGGACTGAAGGCGACGGCGCGGACTGGCCCCTGATGACTGGTGATCGTGTCCCGGCAGGTTGCCTCGGTGAAAGACCAGAGCTTTGCCTTGCCGTCGTAGCTTCCGCTGGCAACTAGGCTGCCGGTCGGGTGCATGGCAACCGTCATGACGGCTGCGGCATGTTCCTGGATCTGTCGCGTAGCTGTGCCTGTCGTGAGATCCCACCAGATCAGGCCATCTGAACCTGCGCTGATCAGGTAGGGTGCCGTCGGATGCAGCGCGATGCTCCAGACGGTGCCCTGATGGGCGGCTAGTACGGTGATGTCCTGCTCTTGATCTGCGCGAGGCTCCCATGGCATCGGCCAGAGGCGTACCGTTGCATCATCGCTCCCACTGGCGAGCAGGGTTCCGTCACGGCTAAAACTGAGGCACCGGACGGTTGTGGTATGCCCCGCCAGTTGATCAAGGCAGGTGCCCGTTGCAAGATCCCAGATCAGCAACGCTGGCTCGTGGCCCCCACTCGCGAGCATCCGGCTGTCGGGACTAAAGGTCAGTGCTTCGACCCAGGCTTTTCCGTCGAGGGTATAGATGTGTTTGTGGCTGGGAAGCGCCCAGACATGGATCTCGCCGTTGCTTGAACCCGCAGCGAGCCATGCTCCATTGGGACTGAAGGCAACGGTGCGAATGCTGCCGAAGGTTTCATTAAAGGCCGACCTGCTCAGGTCTGCGTCGGCAAAGTTGACCTGCTTGAGTTCTACCCCCTGGCAATAGGCCTGCCAGACAGCGAGATGCGCGAAATCTTTGCCGGTCAGATCGGCCCCCAGATGGATCAGCAGATTGAGCAGATTCCCGCCTGCATACCCTGGGCGGCCACGATAGTCCGTTTGCAAGGTTGCGCGCAGAGCGTCAAGATGCGCAATGAGTGCGCTCTGGCTCATTGTGCTTTTCAAGTGTTCAACGAGCGGTTCAAGCACAACACGTACCTGACTCGTGCGTACGTAGTCTTTTGCATGTGCCTGCAAGAGCGCCACGCGCTGCACCAGATCAAAGGAACCACGCACCAGTTCAGCCTGCAATTGCTTGACGAGCATGTCAGTCACAAATTCGGCGACCGCATGCTGGAGATAGACTGTCTTGGCCCCGGTCTCGATCAGCGAGCGGCGTTGCAAGGTGCGGATCGTAGGCAAGAGCTCCCTGGCTCGTTTGGGAACGACGACGTGTTCGCGCAATTGGGCGATCGTGACTGGTTCACGCAGCACTGCCAGCCAGAACAGCACCTCTTGCTCGGCCTCTGAGAGGTGCTCGAATTGCGTGTGCAGCATTGCCTGCACATCATCAAAAAGGATCGTTTCATGGGCAAGAAAGCTTGCCACTGAACCATCAAAGAGATCGCGAATCGTTGCGCCGACCAACTCGAGGATCTTTGGATTGCCGGAAGAGCGTTGCAAGAGCGTTGCTAGCGCTGGCTCATCGAGGTCAAGGTCAAGGTCCCGTAGAAACTCAAACGCATCGGCGGCCTTCAGCCCAGGGATCTGGTAGGCATAGACGCGGGAGGCCGTTTTGCGGGCATGCTCAAGCATATGCAGGTCGCGTGGCTTTTCGCGGCTCGTCAGGATCAGGCAACTCTGATGGCGTGCTTCACCAAAAAGACGCAGCAGTTGCCCGTACTGCGCATAGCCTTCACGATATTCGTCGGGTTGTTCACCAGCGTTGAGGATCGTCTCGAAATTGTCGAGGATCAGCAGGCAACGCTGGTGTTGCAACAACGGCAACAACTCGTGAACCTGAAGGGGACTCGTTGGCGGGATAAGCTCTGGACGTGCCACCGCAAGCCAGAACTCGCGCAAGATCTGGTCGGGTGGTGGCGCATTGATCAAGGAACGCCAGAAAACATGGGTAAATTGGTCGGCAACGGTCTCGACCAGGCGCACCGTCAGGATCGTTTTGCCGGCCCCACCCATGCCAAAAACACCGAGCAGGCGACAAGTGCCCCTGGTGAACATCTGCTGCAAGAATGCTAGTTCAGCCTGTCGGCCATAAAAGGTCGCTACATCAGGGGCGTCACCCCAATCAATTTGGACAGATGATGCAGTGTGAAGCGCCGGTGTGGGGGGCGGGGAGGCTCTGGCCTGATCGGTCTGTTGTCGTGCTGGCATCCGTCGTCGTGCTGGCTGAAATGCCGCCCCCGCCTCTTCGAGTTCCTCCCAGGCTGCAAATGGTTCTGCATCGGGATAGTAAATGACAATCGCCTGATTGATCTCGTGAAGCAGGCGAGCCTTGTGCTGCTCGATGGGTTCATCGTGGTCGCCAAGCCTGGCGACCACGAGACTGGTGAGGGCTGCCAGATATGCGAGCGGCGGCGGATGGCGACCTTCCTCGTAACGCCAGATGGTGCTGCGGTCAACCCCGAAATGCTGGGCTGCCCGAGCCTGTGAACTAAAGATCCATGTGCGGAGATCGGCGGCGAAAATGGCAAGAGGATGTTCGACCAGGGTTATCTGTAACGCGGGAAGCTTTTGGAAATCGCTCAAGGTGGTCTTCCTGGCTTTCACGCTTGTAGGTCCGTGTAACCTGGCCTACACGCGTGAAATGGTTAACTCCCGGGAGTTTTCAAGCTTTGGTTTAGGTATTTCATCACGATGCTCAGCAACAGCAACGTTTCCGCAACAGCAGTGCAACATCTCTGCAACACTGATGTATACTCAAAGGTTGCTCTGTTGCCGCGATGCATCGCTTGCGGCCTTCTTCTCCTCGTTCTAGCGTACTCTCCTGCCTATGATAGCAGACGATCCTGCTGGTGAAGATATATATTTGGGGTTTCTTGCGTTGCATTTTTTTATCTTCTGTGCGATCTTCTTTACCCCAATGGAAGGCGTCCGCCGTCCATTGGGGTTTACGGACTTCAAGGACAGCACGTTGGTGCGCGCAAGCCAGCGTCGTTGGCTTTTTCGCGCACCAATGTGTTGCCAGTGCAACAGGTTGTCTTTTATGCAACATCACTGCAACAGCACGGTATGCTGAGCTAGAACGGAGCGGTGTGCAATGCGGGCTATCTAGGCGAAAGGACAGTGCTGTTATGCTGCGACGATGGAAGAGTCGGACGTTATTGGTGCTGGTGTTGCTGGCGAGTCTGCTCAGTGTGGGCCTCGCTTCGCAGCGCCCAGCGCTGGCTGCCACGGGTGACGGTGATTTCACATCAACTGCGGGTGGTGGCGAGCTTGCGTCAACCGCTGGATCGATCACGGTTGCCTCGACGATCCAGGGGTATGAGGCCCCACAGGTTTTTGGGACGGCGACGTATGTGTATGAAGATCTGAGTTTGCAAGATAGCATGACGTTTCGGTTTTCGGCGTCCACGAGTCTGCAATTTGCGAGCGTTCCCCCTTCGGCCTGTACTAAAGTGTCTGAGACCGAACTGAGTTGTTCGGCGGACACGACGAGGCTCGAGGTCGTGACGGCGTATCGCTTTGATGTGGCTGCGACAAGCAGCGGCTTTGTGCATGTGCTCAATTCTAGCGGTGATCTGGTGGCCGCGACGCGCCTGGTCGAGCTGATCTATCCGACGACGCTTACCTATGTCAGCGCCGATGTGGCGCCTGATAGCCACGACAATGCGACGCTGCGTTGGCAGCAAACGCAGAGCAATGCGTTTCGCGTTGAGGTTACGTTCGATACCGGCAAATGCACCGAACCACTCGATCTGATGCTGGTGCTTGATGGCTCAGGCAGCATCTCTTCGACGAATTTCCGGCAGATGCGCGATTTTGTGCGCAATCTGGTCAATAGCTATACGGTTAGCCCCGATGATGCCAGGGTTGGCATTGCGCAATTTGGCACGCAGGGCCGGGGCCGCTACGAGTTGCGCCTTGCTGATGATCCGAGCGTGGTCCTGGCTCGCGTCAATGCGATGACGCAACTGGATGGGTACACCGATATTCAAGAAGGCCTCCAGCTCGGGCGGGAAGAACTGGCCGCCAATGGGCGTGCCGGGGTGCCCCAGGTGATGATTCTGCTGACCGATGGGGCGCACAACCAGGGCGGCGATCCGGTCGAAGAGGCGCAGTTGGTGCGTGATGCCGGGATGCATCTCTTTGCGATCGCCGTTGGCAGTGGCCCTAATTTGCCGCAACTGAATGCGCTCACCGCCGATCCCGACCGGGTCTTTAGCGTCAGCAATTTTGCCAGTCTCTCGACGATTTTGTCCCAGATCGTTGGGGTTTCCTGCGAACCGATCCCTCCTCCCCCCGATCCTCCCATCCCTCCACAGCTCCAGCCAGAGGTTCGTTCGATTGAGCCTGAGGAGGGTTATAACGATGTGGCGACCGATGTGACGATCCTCGGCGGTGGCTTTTCCACGGCGACGATACCATCGGTGCAGTTGAGTAATGGCGGCGGTACCTTCGCGCTGACCAATGTGGTGACCGAGAGTGCGACGTTGACCACGACGCTGTTGCGGGCCGTGGTGCCCGCGGGCTTGCCCGTTGGCATCTATGATCTCACCGTGCTCCCTGGTGATGGCAGCAGTCTGACGCTCTCCAATGCCTTTACGGTGTTGGCCCGTGCGCCAGTGCTCAGCAGTGTGTTGCCCTCGCTTGGCTACAATGATCAGGATGTCGAGGTGACGGTTGCGGGCTTCAATTTTGCCGATGGCATCACGCTGACCCTCGGCACGACCGAACTGGTGACGCAGCGGATCAATGGCACGACGTTGCAGGCGGTGGTGCCGGCGCTGATGCCGGTTGGTACCTACGCGGTGACGGTCACCAATCCTGATGGACAGCAGGCGACCTTGCCCGATGCGTATACCGTGCTTGATGCCAGCAGCAATAACGATCTGCTTGGCTATGATCACGAGATCTGGCTCAATCCGGTCACGCCACGCGCCGGCGAGACCACGGAGATCGGGGTGCTTGTTCATCGCCTTGGTGGCAAGGCGGTGTTGCAGGATGTGGTGGTCGAGTTCCGGCGCGATGCGGTGGATGGCCCGGTGCTCGGGCGCAGCACGGTGCCGTTCCTCGATCCGCCCAATAGTGTCGAGAGCACGACGCCACTTGCGGTGACCTTCACGCAGACCGAGACCTTTGATCTCTACGCGCTCATCGATCCCGACGATCTCGTGCCTGAAGATACCGAAATTAACAATGTCGTCAGTCGTACGGTGACGGTGTTGGCCGCCAGTCCTGATCGCACGGTGCCGGTAGTGCAACGCATTACGGTCGGTGATGGTTCGAGCACGTCGGTGAATACCCCGCAGGCCCGGATCGCAGTTGAGGCGACCGATCCCTCGCCCAACCCCAGTGGCGTCCGCTCGATCCATGTGATCGAGTATGTCTACAACGTCGGGGCCGGCCAGTGGGTGCCCGTGGTGCAATCGGGGTGGATGCCCTACAGCGCGACCCCGAGCGACGTGAACTGGACGATGCTACCGGTTTCCGGGATGCACTATCTGCAGGTGCGGGCGCTTGACGAGGCGGGCAATATCTCGATTGGTCGGTCGCAGCAACTCGTCAACTACGAACCAACCGCTGAAGAGATTGGCCGCCGCCAGACCCATACCTATCGCTACACCGCCGAGGCCGGCCAGCAACTGACGGCCAACCTGGAGGTTTTGAGTGGCGATGCCGATCTCTACGTCTGGTCATCGCGTGCCGACCAATCGGCGCGGGTGAGCAACCTTGATGGCGGGGCCAACGAGCAAGTGATCATCCCGGCCAGCGAAATCGTGCCCGGCGTCTACCAGGTCGAAGTCTACGGCTTCACCGCTGCCCGTTACCGGCTGAGTGTGGTGATTGAGGCGCCCACAACGGCGGCCCTGCAAGCCACGACCGCCGGCGGCCTCTCGGCCACCAAGAGCGAGCCGCTCGAGCCAATTGTGCCCGTCAACAGCCTGCCCGACGAGCGTGCCGGCCTGACCCCTGGGCCAACGCTGACCGCCGCCACGCATCGTGTCTATCTGCCGTTGCTCACGCGGTAAGACAAGGATTTAGAAGATAGCAAAGAGGAAATAGCCGATATGAAGAAATTCCTCCGTATCTGGATCGCCCTGGGGACGGCGCTCATCGTGGCGTTGGCCGTGCTGCCGATGGCGCTGCCGGGGCCGGTGTACGCCAATCCGGTTGACGAAGTCGAGCCGAACGATACCCGTACGACGGCGCAGCAACTCTCTAGCCTTGGTCTCACCAGTCCTGTCAATGCTCAGATTGACGCGCCTGGCGACCAGGACTATTTTGCCTTTACCGCGATTGCGGGCCGCACGTACACCATTGAAGTCTTTGATGTCGCCAATGTCTTGGGCGTCAATGGCTCGGCCTGCGATGGCTACTCGCGTTCTGGTCTTGGCATGTATCTCTACGATCCTTCAGGCAATCAACTGGGTCGTTCGTGCAATGCCGCCGATGTCTCGTCAGGCAATACGCACAACCTGATGACCTTTACGGCCAGTGTGACCGGGCTCTTCTCGGTGCGTGTGCTTGCGAATAGCCCAACGGTTTCCGGCTTTTATGGCCTGCGGGTCTTGCTCCGGTATGGTCAACCCGGGGCAATGTGGGATGACACAACGTTTGAGCCAAACAACAGCTGGGCCAATGCGTATGCCCTGCCTGCTGGCTATGCGAATGCGCTGACCAGTGACATCGAGGTGCGCAATGCTGACTATGCGACCTATCGGCCCGATAGCGATTGGTATCGCTTTGAAGCAGTGAGCGGGCGATCCTATGTCGTTGAACTCTTCGATGTCACGAGCAGCCTTGCCGCGAGTGGGAACTTTTGTGATGGTAATAGCCGTGCAGGAGTCGGATTGCTTGCCTATGATCCGCAACGTACACTGGTGACCCGTGCGTGCATTCCTGATACGAGAGACAGTTCGTCTGGCAATGCCCATCACGTGCTTGTGATCAATGCGACGACGACAGGCACCTTTTATCTTCAGGTGCAGCCCAATAATGGCAATGCCAGTGGCAGCTACAGCATCCGCCTCTTGCCGCAGCATGGTCAGCCGGATGCCGCCTGGGATGCCACGACCTTTGAGCCGAATAATGCCCGGCGGAACGCCTATGCGCTTGAGCCAGGCTATACCAAGGCTCTGACCAGCACGATTGAAGCACGTAATCCGGCGTATGCCACCTTCCAACCAGATCAAGATTGGTATCGCTTTGAAGCGGTGAATGGGCGCACCTATGCGATCGAGCTCTTTGATGTTGCCACTGGCCTTGGAGGAAGTGGCAACTTTTGTGATGGCAACAGTCGCACTGGGCTCAGCCTCTTCATCTACAATACCCAGGGAACAGGTGTCGCCGGCCAGTGCAACGCCAACGACCTTGGTATCTCGGCAGGCAATGTGCATCAATATGCGCATGTAACCGCGACCGCCGATGGCACCTACTATATTCGGGTCAAGCCGAATAATGGCACCGCCAGTGGCAATTATAGCCTGCGTGTCTTGCCAAAGTATGGCGAACCCGATGCCGCCTGGGATGGTGCGACCCTGGAACCCAACAATTCGATCTGGAATAGCTACCTGCTGAACGAAGGTTTCACCAACGCGATCAGCAGCCAGATCGAAGGGCGTGGCACCTCGTTCAGTACGTTCTATACCGAGCAGGACTGGTATCGCGTTGAGGTTGCCGCCAGTCAAACCTATGTTGTGCAACTCTTTGATGTCGCCACAGCCCTCGGTGCTAGTGGCACGTCGTGTGATGGGTATACCCGTTCGGGCACAGCGGTACAGGTCTATCGCCCCAATGGCACGGTCTTTGTCGGAAACTGTGTGGCTACTGGGCCGACAGGCCTTGGCAATGTCCATCACCAATTTCAATTTACTGCCGAACAGGATGGCATCTACCACCTCAGGGTGCGCCCCAATGGCAACAATGTCGCTGGTACCTACAGCCTGCGGATCTGTGCTGATGAGTGTCGCGAGCCGGCCACGCCGACGCCAACCCCAACCGAGACCGCAACGCCGACTGAAACGCCAACCGTAACCAATACGCCGACGGCGACTTCGACGCAGACGCCGGAACCGACGGCGACTTCGACGCAGACGCCGGAACCAACGGCGACTTCGACGCAGACGCCGGAACCGACGGCGACTTCGACGCAGACGCCGGAACCGACGGCGACTTCGACGCAGACGCCGGAACCAACCGCCACGCCAACCAATACCCCGGTTCCGATCGACCTCAGGGTCGAGTCGCTCACTCCAGGCGAGGGTGTCAACGACAGCGCCACCAGTGTCACCGTGCGTGGTAGTGGCTTCAGTGCGCCGACGGCGTTGCTGCGGCGGGGCAACGCCTCCTTTGCACTCACTGATGTCAGCGGGGCCAGTGCGACCGTGTTTGCGGCGACGGTTCCGGCGGGCTTGCCGGCAGGTATCTATGATCTGATCGTCACCAATGTCGATGGCAAGTCCAGTACGTTGCCCAATGCCTTCACGGTGCTCGAACGCAACCCCTTGATCATCCAGGTCTTGCCGTCGGTTGGCTACAACGATCAGGATGTCGAGCTGACGGTACTCGGCCTCAATTTTGCCGAGGGTGTGAGTCTGACGCTTGGCACAACCGATCTGGTGACCCGGCGGATCAACGGCACGACGCTTCAGGCGGTCGTGCCGTCCCAGATGCCGGTAGGCACCTATGATCTGACGGCGGCCAACCCCAACAATGCTCAGACGGCGACGCTGCGCAATGCCTACACGGTGCTCGATGCCGACAGCAATAATGATCTGGTTGGCTACAGTCACGAGTTGTGGGTCAACCCGGTTAGTCCACGCGCAGGATCGCCCGCCGACATCGGCCTGCTGGTGCATCGCCTCGGCGGCAAGGCCGTGCTTCGCGATGTGACCGTTGAGTTCCGGCGCGATGCGGTGGATGGCCCGGTGCTGGGGCGCAGCACGGTGCCGTTCCTTGATCCGCCCGATAGCGTTGAGAGCACCGCGCCCCTTGCCGTGACCTTCACGCAGACCGAGACGTTCGATCTCTACGCGATCATTGATCCTGACGATCTGATCGCCGAAGACACCGAAACCAACAATGTGATCAGCCGCACCTTGACGGTGCTCGCGCCAAGCCCGGATCGCACGGTGCCGGTGGTGCAACGCATTGACGTCGAGGGTGGCAACGGTGCCACGCTGCGCGAGCCGCGCGTGCGGGTCGAGGTCGAGGCGATCGATCCACCGCCCGATGCGAGTGGCGTGCAAGCGCTGCACGTGATCGAGTATGTCTACAACCTCGGGGCCGGCCAGTGGGTGCCCGTGGTGCAATCGGGTTGGATGCCCTATAGCGAGACTCCCACTGGCTTCAACTGGACGCTGCTGCCTGTGCCGGGCATGCACTATCTGCAGGTGCGCGCCATTGACCGGGCCGGCAACATCTCGATTGGCCGTTCGCAGCAGCTCGCCAACTATCAACCGGATACCGAGCAGATCGGGCGACGCCAGACTCATGTCTACCGGTATCTCGCCGAAGCCGGCCAGCAACTCACCGCCAACCTGGAGGTCTTGAGTGGCGACGCCGACCTCTACGTCTGGTCATCGCGTGCCGACCAATCGGCGCGGGTGAGCAACCTCGAAGGCGATGCCAACGAGCAAGTGACCATCCCAGTCAGCGAGATCGTCCCTGGCGTCTACCAAGTCGAAGTCTACGGCTTCACCGCCGCGCGCTACCGACTCAGCGTTGCGCTCGCTGCGCCAGCCTCAACCCGGCTGCGAATGCGCACGGGAGGCGGGCTAGCCGAGAGCAAACCGCTGCCGACCGAGCCAGTTGCGCCTGTCACCAGCCTGCCCGACGAACGCTCGGGCAGCGTGCCACCTCCAGTCGTCAACGCAACCAACAGCAATGTCTACCTGCCGTTGATCAAGCGGTAAGCAACGGGTGAACGAAGTTTGCAGGCGTCCTCAGCCGTCCACGAATGGGGGTCACGAATAAACGAATAACGCACCGCACCGCTCATATTCGTGGTCGGCGGCGCGACCGGGACATGTAGTTCACAGACTAGTAAGGCGTGTGGTGTGAACGAAGTATTCGGTGTTTTGCGAGCCTGTTGTCCCCCTCCCCAGCCCTCCCCCGCTGGGGGAGGGAGCCGGACTCCTCCCCCCAGCGGGGGGAGGTTGGGAGGGGGGCGAAAACCTCGTTCACCCACCACCACATCGGATCTGGAAGGCGCCACGCCGATGGCAGGTCAGCGTAGCGCCACATTTTGCAAGCACATGTTTGGGGAGAATAGTGATCATGTTCAAAGCGAACATCCAGCGTACGCTGCTGAAGACCTTCCGTCGAGCGATCCTGATCGGCCTGCTTCTTGTTGCGGTCGTTGTGGCAACCGGATGGCACCTGACGGGGCTGACGCGGTCGGCGTATGCGCAGCAGTGCGACATTTCCGGCATCATTGCCAGTGATCGTACCCTGGGCGTAACCGCAGAAAGCTGTAGTACCTACAACTCCACCGTGGGCTTCGGCGTGGCTCAGGGGGTGACCCTCACGATCGAGCCAGGCACGATCTTGCGCCTTGGGACCAACTTTGCGCTGACCGTGAGCGGCACCCTGATTGCGCAGGGTACCGCCAGTAGCCCGATCGTTTTCACGAAACTGGGCGGCAACTGGGCCTTCATCGACTTTGCAGCGACAAGCGTGCCGGGCAGTTTTGATGCCGATGGGGCCTATACGGGTGGCAGCATCTTGCAGCACGTGATCATCGAACATGCTGGAGGCAGATCCGGCTACAGTAATAACGGCGCGTTGCGGGCCGAGAATGGTGTGCCGTACCTTGACCACCTGACCGTTCGCGACAGCGGGTGGCATGGCATCAGCATCTTTAACCTCAGTCGGCAGAACTACGCCTACCGCATTACCAATAGCACGATCAGCAATAATGTCGGGCGCGGCATAGCGATTGAAGGCACTGCAACCAATCTCACCTATCGCATCAGCGATAACCTGATCCATACGAATAATGGCGGCCTCGAACTGCGCAACTCAGGAGCAAATAGCCAGGGCGTGGTGAGCAACAATACCATTCGTGATCATGTTTACAACAGCGCGATGTACGTGAATATCAGTGGGGCAGGCTCGCGGGTGACGATTGACAACAATACCGTAACCCGCAACAACAGTGGCGGCATCTATCTCTCTGATTCAACGAACGTTGTGCTCGAAGACAATCTTATCACGCACAACAGTAACAGTGCCTCTTATGGGGGTGGGCTTCGCCTTTCTGGTACCGATGCGACCATCCAGGACAATATCATTGATCACAACAATAGCACTGATGGCGGCGGCATCTATCTCTCTAATTCAACGAACGTTGTGCTCGAAGGCAATCTTATCACGCACAACAGTGCCTCTGTTGGGGGTGGGCTCTACCTTTCTAGTGCCGATGCGACCATCCAGGGCAATACCATTGACAACAACAATAGCCTTTACACTGGTGCCGCTATTTACCTTGACTCTAACTCAAAGCCGCTGATTACCTTCAACGAGATCATCAGCAATACCGCGACGAATCGCACTACCGGTGGCATCTACATCTGCAATGGATGTGCGCCAGTGATCAACGATAATGACATCTATGGCAATGCTGGTAGCCCCAATAGCTATGATCTCTACAACGCAAATGACAGTACAGCCTCCGACATTGATGCAACCAACAACTATTGGCGTACCACCATTTCCTATGACATTGAAACGCGCATCTTCCACAACTTTGACGATGCGGACCTGGGCCTGGTGAATTATCAACCCTTCCGCGAGCAGTCGGTGGCGACGGATCCTGGCTTGATCCCGACCCCGCGCTCTGTCTACCTGCCGCTGATCAGGCGGTAAGCAACGGGTTGTAGGGCGCAAAACCTGATCTTGACGCAAACTGAGGCAACGGCACGTTGCCTCAGTTTGCGTCAAACACAGCATCAACCGACAGAGCCAACCTCTCTAGCAAGGCCGACGTAACCGTGGTGCCGCGGGCAAACAGACCGTACTTCTGCCAGATCATATGTCCCCCTGCACGATAGACGCGGGACGCCCACTCTGGTCTGGATGCGGGCGAGCCGCCCGCGCTTCCAGGGGAGCTACCCACCAAGGGCGATTGCATCTTCCGTGTATGCATCCCACCAGGGCACCCGCAAGGGGTGCCCCTACACCGGGTTCGGCCCCCGGCCCTGTAGGGGCACCCCTCGCGGGTGCCCCACCCCGGTACGGGTACCCCTTGCGGGTGCCCCATTGTATCCGGTTTCGTATGATGCAATCGCCCTAGCTACCCACCCAGTCCGATTTGACATGGGTAAGTGGTCATGTTACAATAGCCAGCGTTGTACGGGCGTATAGCTCAGCTGGTTAGAGCGCGATCCTGATAAGATCGAGGTCGGTGGTTCGAGTCCACCTACGCCCACCAACAAAAAAATGCAAAGCGCATTGAGGTGCGTTTTGCATTTTCTATTGATCTGGGGCGGTAGCTTAGTTGGGAGAGCGCCTGCTTTGCAAGCAGGAGGTCAGGGGTTCGAATCCCCTCCGCTCCACCAGATTGGAACGCGGTATGCTCAAACGAGCATACCGCGTTTTTGTGTGTCACCAGGTATCCCTGGCAGGCGTGGCCAAACACGGTCAACTACCCAGACCGTCGGCGGCGTCTGGGCAAGCATGTCGGCCTCAGCGGGATGTGCGATAAAAAAGCGTACCGTCCTCGGATACGCTGTTTGTGCTCAACGGCAGCACCGGCAGCGCGTTCTCCCCACGGGCCACTGGTACGATCCAGTGGCCCGTGGGGTGGTCAGGTCATGATTGCCTGAGGCTTACAGGGAAAATGAAGGGCACGTAGACTGCATAAGCCTTCTGCTCGTTGGGCAAAACGGTGAAGTGAACGAAGTTGGCGCATCAGCGTTGTTCGATCGGCACCAGGGACACTTGATATTGTCCGGCTCGGCGGTGAAGGGAAGGAAGATGGAGAAGGTGCGCTGGCTTTGGGTATTGGCGAAGGTGCAGGTGACCGTGCTGCCCGCGCTCAGGTTGATGGTGGCTGGCGTATCACCGTTGTCACAGGTGGCACTGGTCAATTGCCAGGTGCCCGTCACAACTTCGCTCACGTCGTAGGCACCGGGAATCAGGTCAGCAAAGACTTGCTGCCCCGTGCCGCCGGTGGTGGTGATGGCAAAGCTGCCGAAGACCTGACTGGTGAAGGTGAAGGTGTCGTCACCCCCGGTGGCCTGCTTGAGTACGGTGAGGCTGGCGCGTTGGGTGGCTTCGAAGGCGCAGGTCACGGTCTCACCGGGACTGAGCACCA
>NZ_RYFF01000009.1:0-61506 GCF_004138165.1 Candidatus Chloroploca sp. Khr17 | reverse complement strand
CAGGTTGGTCAGGCTTGTCCGGGTGATGTTGTTGCTGGTGGTCAGGGCAAAGCTGCTCGCCCCGGGCAGGGTGCTTGCGAAGGCAAAGGTGGCATCCCCACCGATGGTGCGCTGTTCGACGATGACCGTGTCATTCTTGCGATTCGCAAACACACAGGTGATGCTCTCGCCGGCGCCCAGGGTCAAACTGCTGGCCTGCTGACCATTGGAACAGACCGGGTCGGTCTCCTGGGCCGTCCAGCCGACTGGTACCGTTTCGGTGAGCGCGTAGGTGCCAGGGGCGAGGTTGGTGAAGCTGCGCTGCGCGGTGCCGTTGCTGGTCGTCAGGCTGAAGCTGGATGGAGTAAGGCCCGTACTGGTAAAGGTGAAGCTGCCCTCGCCGCCGACCGTGCGTTTGATCACGGTGATCGCGTCGAGTTGGGTGTTGGCAAAGGTGCAGGTCACCTGCTCGCCCGGGCTGAGGCTGATCGCCGTGGCGGGGCTGCCGTTGCTACAGGTGACGCCGTCTTGACGCCAGCCAGCCAGCGGTGCCTCGCTCAGGTCGTAGGTGCCGGGCGCGAGGTCGGCGAAGCTGCGTTGCGCGGCACTCCCACTGGTTGCCAAAGTGAACGTGTCCGGGGTCAGGGTGGTGCTGTTGAAGGTGAAGGTGGCATCGCTGCCGGTTGCTTGCTTGACAACGGTCAGACTGGCCCGTTTGGTATTGACGAAGGTACAGGTCGTCTGTTCGCCCGGATCAAGCGTGATCGCATCGGGACGGCTGCCATCCGAGCACGTGGCGCTCGTCAGGTCCCAGCCGCTCGGCACCGTTTCGCTGATGGCGTAGGTGCCCGCGCTCAGGTCACGGAAGCTCCGCTTGGCCAAACCGTTGGCTGTCTTCAGGCTAAAGCTGCCCAGATCGCCCGTGAAGGTGAAGCTCGCATCGCCCCCGATGGTGCGCTGAATAACGGTGATGCTGCTCAGGCGCGTATTGATGAAGGTGCAGGTCACGTTTTCGCCGGGGGCCAGGCTGACGCTGCTCGGGCTGCTGCCATCCGAGCAGGTCGCGCCGCTCTGCACCCAGCCGGTCGGGATGGTCGGACTGATGGCGTAGGTACCTGGTTGCAGGGCGGGGAAGGATCGGCTGGCCGCGCCGCCCGTCGTGCTCAGGCTGAAGGCCCCGAGCTGCGGGCTCGCGAAGGCAAAGCTGCCGTCGCCGCCCACCGTGCGCTGCTCGACCACCAGGGTGTCCTGCTTGAGGTTGACGAAGACACAGGTGATACTCTCGCCCGCACCCAGGGTCAGGCTACTCGCGCGCTGACCGTTGGAGCAGACCGGGTCGGCCACGCTGGCCGTCCAGCCACTGGGCACGGTCTCGGTGATGCGGTAGCTGCCCGGCGCCAGGTTGGTGAAGCTCTGCTGCTGGGTGCCGTTGCTGGTGTTCAGCTGGAACGCGCCAAACTGCGGGCTGGCGAAGGCGAAACGACCGTCGCCGCCCACCGCCCGCTTGATGACGACGATGGTGTCCAACTGTGTGTTTTCGAAGTAGCAGCCAACCGACTCACCCGGCTCCACATTGATGGTCGCCGTGCGCGTCGCCCGGTCCACCGTCGAAGGCGTGGCGCTGCCGCCGTCGTTGCACGTCAGGTCGCTCAGTTGCCAGCCCGCCGGCACGTTGATCTCCGACACGATGTACTGACCAGGCACCACATCCAGGAAGGGATGAGCCACCGTGGTTGAGCTGGAAAGCGCCGTTTGCGGGGTCGATGGTCTGGGTGAACTCGAAACTCGGACTGATGGTCGCCGGTATCGTCGTCTTCCCGATAAAGATCGTCCCCAATTTGGTGTTGCTGAAGGTGCAGGTGACGTCGTCGCCCGGGGCCAGGGTGATGTTGCCACCACGCGTGGGCAAGTCAATCAGATAGCTCGACGTGCCGAGCGTCGACTGGCAGTCGATGTCGGTCAACGCCCAGCCGGCCAGCGCACCCTCCGTCACGCCGTAGACGCCGGGCACGACGTCGGTGAACGTCTTCGACGGCTGGAGCGGGTTCTGCAAGCTGAAGAGCGTGTTCGAGAACGGCGGGCTGCCGACGATTTCAAAGTCGAACTGTGTGTCGTCGGCCGGGTCGGCGTCCTTCACGATGGTGATCGTGCCGGCTTTGTCATTGGTGAACAGGCAGAAGGCCGCCTGCCCGCTGCTCATGGTCAGGTCAACGCTGCCGGTGGCCAGGTTGCCGGGGGCAGGCGTCTCGTCTGTCGGACCCGGACCGAAGATGGTGCAGTCAATCTCAGCGAGGTTATAGGCTGGGCTGGGATTCGTCTCGGTGAGGGTGTAGGTACCTGACACCACGTCGAGCGCCTGTATGCCGCCGTCGTCCAGCGAGAAGGTGGTGGAGGCGTCCCCGCCCACGGTGAAGTTGAAGCCCGTACCGCCGGCCGGTCTGGTCGCTTTCTGGACGAAGATGATATCGTCCTCGCTGTTGGTGAAGGTGCAGGTGACCGTCTCGCCCAGTTCCACTTCGATGGTGGCGGTGCGTGTGCTGGTGCTGCCGCTGGAGGGCCGGGCGCTGTTGCCGTCGTCGCAGCGCAGGTCCACGAGCCGCCAACCTGCCTCGATTTCTTCGGTGACCGTGTACGTGCCTGGCGCGACGTTGAGGAAGGTCTCGCTCTGCCCGCCCGCCAGGGTGAAGGTAGTGGTCGCCGTGATGTTGTGGGAGAAGTCGAAGTCGCCCTGGTTGGCCGGGGCCGTCTGCTTGGCGATGATGATGGTGCCGATGAGCTGGCTCTCGTAGGCGCCGATGTCATCGGCCAGACCGAAGGGGCGCGGTGCACTGCGCTGGTCGGTGGTTAGGGCGCTGCTGCCGGCGTCGAGGGCTGGGCTGCCATCCAGCAGGGCGTGGGTCTCGGTGTCGCCGCCGTTGTCGGCCAGCGGGCCAAGTTTCGGGTCGCCTGTGATGGTATTGGTGAACTCGCCAAAGTCGCAGGACTCCACCTCAAAGAGGTTGTAACTGCTGTTGTTCAGCGCCAGCGAGGTGTATCTCCCCAACAACGAGACCGGGATAGCCCCAACGATGCTATCGTCCACAATGTTGATGGTGGGCGTGTTGCAATCCGTAGCGCTTTCACAGACGGCTATCATCAGACGACCACCGATTGTATTGCTTGCCTCTGCATAGCTGATCACCGGCACATCGCCGCCGGTCAGCGCCAGTGAATTGTATTCTCCTGTAGTTGTGGTGGTGCCATCGCCAGCCACCACCCGGGTGGTGACGCTGTTACAGGTGGCATCCTGGCAAAAGGCCACTTTTAGCCTGCTCGCTTGAGAACCGCCCAAATTGATGTACTCATCATAACTGACCACCGGAAAGCCGCTGCTGTTTATGGCCAGCGAGCTGAATTCCCCCAATTTAACAGTACCGGAGGAGGCGGTATCCAGAGTTTTGATGGTGGGGCTGCTGCAATCGGTGGCGCTGTTGCAGAAAGCCACATTCATGGTCACGGCCCCGGGGTAACTGATCACCGGCACGTCGCCAGTGGTCAAGGCCACCGAGGTTGTCCTCGTCCCCTCCATTACACCGATGGTCTGAATGGTGGGGTTGCTACAGGCCGGGTCGTTACAAAAGGCCACTTTCAGATCGCCCAGGTTGCCGGCGGTCTTATCCCAATAGCTGATCACCGCCAGGCCATTGCTTTTCAGCGCGACCGCGCTGGCGGCACCGGCATCGCCCAGCGCGTTGGTGCCGGTATCTACTGTGGTAGTAAAGGTAGCGGCCAGGACTAGCCCGGGCAGCAGCAAGGCCAACATGGCCGCGGCCATGAACGGCGCGACCAGTCTGCCGATGCGCCGTAGACTCTGCTTCAGGTTGATCGATTGGGTGTGATACATTTTCTTCCCTCTCCTGATGGGCCAAAAAATAGACAACAGTTCAACGAAGAGCGTTTTACAGGATGACCAGCCAGCCGCAGAAGAAGATCAAGGCGATGGCAGTGCGTTTTGTGGTCAAAATTCACCTCACTCGCCCTACTCCGCATCCTTGCTCGAGCTCCCATCGGGGAGAACGAACCCCACCACCGGCGCCTCGGCCAAACAACTCGTGTCCAGCGTCGCCGTCGGATCCAGCACGAACTGTGTCATCACCTGGCCGGCGCAGAGATTGGCGCCTGCTATCTGGACGTGGGTGCGGCCGGGGAAGACGACCAGGGTGGCATCCGGCAAGGCGTCGGCTACCTCCTGGCTGCGGAAGGTCGGTGTCGCGACGTCCAGATCGCCGCTCAACAACAGCGTGGGAACGTCTGTTGTTACGGGAATGTCGGTCGAATCCGGCAGTTCCTTCACATTGATCAGCGAGCAGAACTGGACGTATTGGTCGGCGACCGTCTGGCCGAAGAGGGAGGCGTAACGACCGGTTCCGTCCAGTTTCAGCTCGTCGGCCGATTTTACAGGATCGTCCGAACAGACCATGGCCATGTGCATGAGCAAAGCAATCTCGCCCTTCATGGCAGTGCGACTGGCCACGATGGTGCCTCCCTTCTGGGCGCCCAGGAACGCGGCAACCGCCTCCGCGCCGCCATCAACCAGTGCACTCAGGTATGACGGCAGGCCCGCAATCCCGGCGAGACTGCCCTGGTTGCCGTAGATGAAGTTCACCATGTCGTCCAGCGTGACCTCGCCCTCGATTGTCAGCGACGGATCGTTGGGATCGGTGTAGGTGTAGGGCAAAGGTCCGTTGTCGAATAGCGCCAGCGCAGCGTCTACCAGAGCCGGGATGTCATAGTTCTCGATACGCTTCGCGTCCGCCTCGCACATCTTTGTCAGGTTGTCGATGCCCCACTGCGCATCCAGCGCCCGATCTTCGATCCAACTCTTGCGCGCCAGCGTCGCGGCACCGTCCAGCACCACAGCTTCCAGGATATCGGGAAAGTCGCGCATGACGTGCTGGCCAAGCTGGGAGCCGTAGGAAGCGCCGTAGTAGATGATCTGGTCGTAGCCCAACGCCTCACGGACGGCATTCACGTCGGCGGCGTTCTCCACACTGTTGAAGTTGTCGAAGTTCAGTCCCTGTTCCTTGAATCGGTCGATGCAATCCTGAATGATTCCGGTTTCGTAGTCGACAGCATCGTCGCCGGTCAGTCCCTTCTCGTAGGCGGTCCACAGGGCAGAGTTAGCCTCTGGACAATTCAGGAAGGGATCGGTGTGCTCGGTGCCGCGCTGCTCGACGACCACGATGTCGCGCTCGGCCAGAATGCCGCCCAGCAGATCGGGCTGGAACAGGCTGAAGTATTCAGGGCTGGCCTCCGTCTGGCCAGGGCCGCCCGCCAGCATGAACAGAGGCGAGTTGGCGGTTCCCTGCCCGGAGTTGAGGCGCGTGATGCCCAGTTTCACCTCGCGGTCGCTGCCGCCGTTGCGCGATTCCGGCACCACCACGTAACCGCAGTCCAGGTTGAGATCGACCGGAAGACCCTCCGGGGGGTCGGCGAAGCATTTATCCAGCGGCTCGAAGCGCGGCAGGGCAGCTTGCCCGGCCTGCCCGGCCTGCCCGGTTGCTGCGGCCCCCGTTACGACGCCGGCGATTTGGGGCACGATGGTGCGAACGACATTGCTTGAGGCAGCGTTGCTCCACATCACGATGGTCACGTCCTTGTCGGGGACGTAACCGCCGTCACTCTCGAAGCCCAGGGTCTGGCCGCCGTGGCCCAGCACGCCGTTGTTGTCCAGCATGCCGTGCGCATAGATGGTGCCCGCCCCCAGTGCATCCACGCCGGCCGGAGCGTGCTGCTCCATCAGTTCAAGGGTCCCCGGCTGCGTGAAGAGCTGGCCGGCGAACAGGGCCTTGAGGAAGACGGCGAACTCTTCGGGTGTAGACACCACGGCGCCAGCCGACCAGCCCTGGCTGGCGTTCCATTCACTCGTGGTGTAGGCAAAGGGTGTGGTGTAGTAGGCCTGGGGCAGCGCACCCGCCTCTGGCTGGCCCGTCTGCAGGTAGGTCTGCTGCAAGGCCCAGCGGCTCGAAGACGCGCGCCTGCAGATTCTCCTCGTACGACCGGCCAGTGGCCTTTTCGATGATGAGGCCGAGCAGGATATAGCCGGTGTTGCTGTATTTCCATCGTCCTTCCGCGCCCGGCTCGAAGTCGCTAAGGCCCGAGTCGGCGACCACCTGCACCAATTCTTCCGGGGTGAAGGTGCGGGTGAGCATGGCCTTGTCCTTGGTGCCATTCTCAATCGTTGCGCCGTCCTCGGTCGGCAGGTCGAAGTAGTCGTGCAGACCGCTGGTGTGGGTCAGCAGCATGTCGATGGTGATCTGGTCGCCGTTGGGTAACGCGGCGGCCAGCTCAGGGAGCCACTTGCTCAGCAGATCACTGGTGGCAAGCACCCCTTCTTCCTGGAGTTGGAAGATCATGGCGGAAGTCATCATCTTCGTGTTGCTGCCGATCTGGTAGGGGGAATCGGTCGGCAGTGGCTCGCAGGTGGTCACGTCGGCAACCCCGGTGGACTTGAAGTAACGTCCCTCGGGCGTGATGATCAGCATGGAGGCGCCAGGCCCGGGGTGTGCCCCCTCCTGCACGAGACTTACCAATCCCTGGTCGAGCATGGCGCTGATCTCAGGGGCCAGCGTGTCCTCGACTGTGTTGATCGCAAGCGCCTGTTCGCCGCACAGATCGACGACCGTGGTGATCACGGCTTCAAACATCATCGTGCTACCTTCGGTTTTTGAAGGAGCGAACAGTTGGCCTTCGAGCGGAAGCACGCTTGCGGTGTCGCCCAGCAGTTGCAGGAACTGCTCACTGCGGGAATCGCCCGCACAGGCGGCCAGTGTTGCTGGCTCGATCGCGATGGAGACGTTCGCGCCATCCAGGGTGTAGGTGCCGGAGGCGTCGTTGCAGTCAGCCTTGATGTCGAGCGTGCCGTCTTCGTTGAAGGTCACCGTGTAGCTGGCGGGGTCTTCGACAGTGACTTGTTCGTCTGCGCTGCCGAACGAAGTCCACTTCCACGGGTTGGCCTTGATCCCGGCCACCATGGCCGCCAACTGGGCCGCTTCGGCTGCTGCTACAGCATCGGCATCCGGGACGTCAGCCGTCTCGCCGGCCGGGCCAAGCCGGATGACGCCCGCGTCATCTATCAGGTTGATGTACAACTGGTTGTCAACCATGAAATAATTGGCGGCGCTGCTCAAGAGCTGCACAAAGTATCTGCTGTGCCGGTGCTCCCCGGTACCCTGCGCCTGCGTGTCAGCCTTCAGATTACGCTGCTGCTGCGCACGCAGCGCTACGATGAGGCCTGGCACCTGGCGAGCGGCCTTGGCGTCGATCTAGAGAGCGACCCGGCCAGCAAGTCCCACAGCTTGCTCATACCATTTCTACAGGCCTATATCGCACGTGGCCTCAATCTGGCCGCCATAAGCCCGCTGCTCAAGCGGGGGCTCCAGTGGTACAGCCAGACTGGAGACTGCTTTAATGAGCTATGGTTGCTGACTTTTCGCGCCTGGCAGCAACTTAGGCTCGGCCGACGGCGCGATGCGCTCGTCGCGCTGGATCAGGCGCTCCAGTTGGCAAACGCGACCGGCTATACCCAGGTTGTCCGCGAGATCCCTGAACTCTTGCCGCTCGTCGACCAGGGCGTCGCTCAGTTGCTGCGCGTGCATGATAGCATCGGTTCCGACAGCACCGCGCCAACTGCGGCTTGGCTAACGCACCAAGAGCAGGCCGTGCTGCGCCTGCTCGCCGAGGACTACCGCTACGAGCAGATCGCCCACGTGTTGACGATCAGCGTCAACACGGTGCGAACCCACATCCGCAACTCCTATGCGAAACTGGGCGTGAACCGGCGGGCGGGGGCGATCGCCCGCGCCCGCAAACTGGGGTTGCTGTAGAGGCAGGGCGGATGCGTTGCAACCGCCCTTGGTTGTAAAACGATGCTCACTCCTCATCGCCCTTGCGCTCAACCAGGCCGCTGGCCCAGGCATGGGCAATGGCCTCGGAACGGCTGTCGACATTCAGCTTGCTCAGGATGGTCCTGATGTGGCCCTTGACGGTGGCCGGGCTAATGAAAAGTTGCTCGGCGATCTGGCCGTTCGAATGCCCGCGGGCCATCAGCTGCAGCACGCCCCGCTCGCGCTCGGTTAACTCTATCTGTGGCTGGCTAACACGCTGGATCTGCTCGACCAGCACCTGCATCGCCTCGGGCGCCAGAGTCGCCTTGCCCTGGAAGGCGCGCCGGATGGCCTCGGCCAGTTCGAGCGCTGAGACATTTTTGAGCACATAGCTGATCGCTCAGGCCTGCAGGGCGCGCTTGATCAGGTCGTGGTCGTCGAAGCTGCTCAGGGCGATGATCTTCACTGTTGGCAGGTGGCTGCGCAGGGCGGCCGCCACTTTGGGTCCATCCTGGTCGGGCAGGCGCATATCGAGCAGTACCACATCGGGAGCCTGGGCCACACAGAGATTGACTCCATCAACGCCGCTCTCGGCCTCGCCGAGCAGCGTGATGTCGGGGAAGGTTTTGAGCATAAAGGAGAGGCCCATGCGGGTCATGGCGTGATCGTCGATGATCACGACCCGGATCTTGCGCTCATCGCTCAAGGCTCCCTCCTTTCCAGAAAAGCACGACGCTGGTGCCTTCGTTGGGCGCATTGACGATGCTGAGTCGCACAGCTGCAAACCCCCAGGCAAGTTGCTTGAGAGTATAATCGGTCGTGTACGATCCAGGTAGCACTCACAGGGGAGCCTACCCCCACCCACAGGTGTGGACAAACTGCGCCCGTGGGCGGATGAGGGCGTAGGCTTACGCTACACCGGCACTGCCACACCAGATCAGCGTCACTTGGGTGCCCACGCCAGTCTGGCTGAGCAACTCAAGCTCGGCACCAATCGCCGTCGCACGCTCGCGCATGATCTCAAGCCCGAAACGGCCGACGCCGACCTGATCGATTGCGAAGCCACGCCCATTATCGCGCACCTGGATGTCGATCGTCCCCGACCAAGATACTTCGCTGTCGCCCACCAAAGGCGTGACCTCCATCCGCACATGGGCCGTACGGGCATAGGCGTGCTTGATCACATTGCTCAGACTCTCCTGGACGATCCGGTATAGTGCGATCTGCACCTCGGGCGGCAGCACCGGCGCCGGGTCGAGCTCGGTCTTGATCGTGATGCCGCGTCGTCCGCCGAATGCCTGGGCCAGATGGTTAATCGCCTGGTGCAGCGGGGCTGCGGCCAGCGCCGCCGGTCGCAACTCAATCAGCAGGGCGCGCATCTCGGCTAGGGCGCTGCGGGTGAGTTGGTGCAACTGGCGCAACCCTTCGTTCGCATCGTCGGGGCTAAGCTGCATCATCTCGGGCAGCCGCTCGGCAATCAGGCTCGCTGAGAAGAGGCTCTGGTTGACCGAGTCGTGCAGGTCGCGGGCTAGGCGGCTGCGCTCCTCGTCGATCGCGTCGCGGCGCCGCTGCTGCGCCCGGCGCACGTTCTGGATCGCCGTCGCCGCATGCACGCTCAGTAGCTCCAGGATGGTCAGATCCTCATCGCTGTAGACCCCCGGCAGGTAGCACTGACTAAAGAGGATGCCGTAGACCCCATCACTGGTGCGCAATGAGGCGGCGACCGCAGAGCGCGTGTCTTGCTCGTCGCCATAGACATGGAACTTCACCTCGGGGTGCTGCTGGTAGAATTGCCTAAAATCATCCACGCGCAGGGTCGAACCGTGCTGGCGCATATAGCCGACGAAGCTCTGCTCCAGCCCAAAGCGGTAGGTTCCCTGCTCCAGGCCGGCCAGGTCGTATGCGTACACCGTCTCGGCCACGGCGCTGCCCGCCTCGACCAAGGTAATCACAAAGGCCTCAACCGGCATCAGGTGGGCGACGGCGCAATGAATGGCACCGTAGAGCGCCTGCGGGTCGAGGCCAGATTCATTGATCATGCGGCTGGCAGCGTTCAGCCGCTCCAGGCGCTCGCGGCTCTGCACAGCCCGCACGTAGAGCTGGGCTCCAACAGCAGCGCCAGCGATCGCACCAGCGACGGTCTGGGCCAGCGAGATGATCTCACCGGACAGATGGGCGTCAGCCTGAGCGACACAGATCAGCAACAGTCCGATCGGCATATCCTGCGCCGCCAGCGCCACGGCGAGCACCACATAGCCCGGAGGGGTCGGCCCTTCAACCCAGGTCACGCCGTTGTCGGCACCCAAGCTGGCCTCGATCCTGGCGAGCATCGTCGGCGACAGAAGATCGTCGACGTCCATGGCAGCGGCGCGCGCAACCATCTTCAGATCACGAGCGGGCAGGTCGCGCAGTGCCACCAACACCTCGCTGGCGTTGAACATGGCGCAGATCAGCCTGCAGACAACCGACAGGGTCGTGGACGTGTTGGTCATGCCGCCGAGATGCTGGGCGATCTGGTTGAACAGCACCAGCTGATCGATGCGCCGACGCAGATTCTGGTTGGCCTGGCGCAGCGACTCCTGGAGCTGCTGATAGTCGGTAATATCGGTGGCCAGGCCGCTCCAAAGCCGACGTCCATCGGACGTAACCCGCGGCGAGGAGTGCCAGCGCATCCAACGGATGCTGCCATCTGTGGTGGTATAGCGATGCTCAAACTTGTAGGGGGTGTTGTTTTTCTGGGCATATTGCTTGGCCGCCTCGTAAGCAGAGACATCATCCGGATGCATTCTGGTAGGCAAGAGGTCGAAATCATGCAGCGCCAGATCAACGCTGATTCCGCTACGCTGCTCCAAGCTGCGGCTCAGGTAGGTTCGTCGCGAGGTGCCGTCAGGCTGCTCCTCAATCTGGTAAAGAAACGCATCGGGCAGACTATCGCTGAGCCCCTCGAGCATCGCCTCGCGTGCGCGCAGCGCAGCCACTTCGCGGTTGCGCTGGAGGAACATGCCAATCATCGCGGCGGCGGCGCGCATCAACTGAACTTCAGAGTCTCTCCACGATTGGGGCTCGCGGTGGCTGAGCCCGAGGTGGCCCCACCACTGCCCGCTGAACATGATCGGGAACATGTGCAGGGTGCCGATGCCAAGCTCATCGAGGTCAGCGCACATCAGCGGCGCGTCGGCGAAGCGCTGCGCGATTGAGCCGCCAATCGGCTCGCCAGCCGCCATCGCCATGCGGTCGGCGTCGGTCATCTTGGACCATATGAGGGTGCGCTCGAGCCCATAGATCTCGGTCAGCGAGCGCTCGCTCGGCGCCCAGACTTCGACCAGCAACCGCGCAGCTGGGCCAACCGTGGGCAGGGTGATGTTCTCATACAGAACCGCCCGCAGCGCCCCGGCACTCTCGCGCAGCGTGACGAGCACCTCCGCCAGAACCTCGCGCTCCTCAACCGCACCGACCGGATCGGCGGCCAGGCGCTGGGCACACACCGCCAGCGCGACCGACAGCCGCCCGTGTGGATCAGAGGCAAGGCCAGGTTCAGGTGTCATGCGCGGCGGCTGAGGATGAAGCGTCATAAAGTTGATTGGTCTGTCAACGAAGTTTTCCGGTGTTTCACGAACCTGTTGTCCCCCTCCCCAGTCCTCCTCCACTGGGGCAGGAAGCCGGACACCTCCCCAGCGGGGGCGAGGTTGGGAAGGGGGCGGAAAGTCGGAAAACGTATTTCACAGCCTTAGGTTATTTCAGTATACCATTGTAGGGGCACCCGCCAGGGGTGCCCCTACCGTCCGGGGGCCGAATCCGGTGTAGGGGCACCCGCCAGGGGTGCGCCTACCGTCCGGGGGCCAAATCCGGTGTAGGGGCACCCGCCAGGGGTGCGCCTACCGTCCGGGGGCCAAATCCGGTGTAGGGGCACCCGCCAGGGGTGCATCCTACCGGCCCGGGGGCCGAATCCGGTGTAGGGGCACCCCTTGCGGGTGCCCCTACCGGCCCAGGGGCCGAATCCGGTGTACGGGCACCCCTTGCGGGTGCCCTGGCGGGGTGCCTACACGGAAGATGCAATAAACCGGATCGAAGCAGTGCTGATTGTGGGCCAGGGCGGTCAGGGCAACAGTCGTAGCTGTCAGAGCGACGATCGTCCGCGGAAGACTAGGCGCACGATCGCGACCACGATCACCGCGCCGACAACCGCTGTAACCAGGCTGGTTAGGTTGAAACCACCGCTCAGATCGACGCCCAGGAACACCGTGCTTAACCAACCGCCGACCGCCGAGCCGACGATGCCCAGCAGCAGGTCGATGTACCAGGGGTAACTGCTCTTCATCAGAAAGCCGGTTATCGCGCCGACAATCAGGCCCATGATGATCCAAACGATAAAGCTCATGCTGCCTTCCCTTCTGCTAGTGCGTGCGACTCAACGACTCGGCCAGTTGCTTGAGCTTGTGCAGGGTGTTTTTCACCCGCAGGCTATCTGCGGGGTTGCCACCGACCACAAAGTCGCCCAACATGCCGCCGGGCGGATCAAAGCTGTAGGTATAGCGTACCCGCGCATCATTCCCACCGATGCCCAGGAAGCCGCCCGACTTATCGACATCAAAAGTGTGGGTGCGCTCATCGTCGCCGATGCGGGTGGCGAGCTTGAGCACAAAGCGTCCCGCATCCAACTCGATCACGGCACCACTGCCACGCTCGTCGCCATGCCGCCAAGCAAACGCGGCCCCCGGCGCCAGCGACCCGATCCCGTCCACTTCCTCCATCTGCTCGATCCAAAGCGGCCACTTCGCCGGGTCGCAGACCAACTCCCAGACCTGCGGCCCCGGCGCGTCGATATCGACGTGCTGATTGAAGCTCACCGCCATATGCCCTGCTCCTTTCTCATCTGCCTGTGTGGGGTAGGGCGTAACCGCCCTTGCAGATCCGCTTGCTAGCACGGATACAAAAACGAAGTGCAACGCACGCTCCACTACCTGCTTAGTGTAGTTGAGCGACGGGCCAAGGTGTAGCGTCCAGGGGAGCAACGGCTCTTACCCACAGGTGGGCATGGCCTCCGCCTACAGGCGGGGGTGATGCGCGCCAAGTCGTCGGCTGTGAGCTTGAGTGTCTATCATGTTGCTCTACCTGAATTGCTAGCCACCGTCAAAGCTCTCGGGTATGATGATGATGAAAGACTTCTCATTTTTTGGCAAAGGTCTAGCGAAAGCTGTGCAAATATGGTACAAATAGGTGTGCACAATGCACACCTATTGCACAGCTTAAAGGACTGACCGATGCAATTGGCGAAGAAGATAGCGTTGGTAACCGGAGGCGGGCGCGGGCTTGGCCGGTCGATGGCGATGGCCCTGGCGCACGAAGGTGCGACCGTTGTCGTAGCTGCACGCAGCGCCGACGAAATCGCCGAGACCGCCTGGTTGATCGAAGAGCAGGGCGGAGAGGCGTTCGCCCTCCCCGTTGATGTGCGCGACTCTGCACAGGTTGCAGGCCTCGTTGCACAGGTTTACGAGCAACTCGGGACCATCAAGATCCTGATCAATAGCGCAGGCGTTGGTCTGCGGGCACCCATCACCGAAACGAGTGAGGCACAGTGGGATCTTGTGGTCGATACCCTGCTCAAAGGGACTTTTCTCGTCTCCAGCGCAGTGCTCCCGCAGATGATCGCAGCTGGCGGCGGCAATATTATCAATGTCGGGGCGCCCCTCGAACGCATCGTGACCCCTGGTTTTGCGGCTTATTACGCGGCAAAATGTGGCGTAGATGGCCTCACGCGCATTATGGCGAAAGATCTCCGTCGTCACGGGGTAAATGTCAATACCCTGCACCCCGGCGGTTTTGTTGATACCCAGATGGTACGCGCAACCGTGCCTGAAGTCCGTACTGGTCTGCTGTCACCCGATGAAATTGGCCGGGTTGCGGTGGCCCTGGCAAGCCTGCCTCCCCGGAGCCAGACGGGGCAGACAGTGGACGCACATACCTGGCAAACCGAAAAAGATTAAAATTGGGGCAAACAAAGGCTTGACAAATCCTGTGCAAAGTATAGAATAGATGTATACCAATTGTTGAAACCCCGATATCGGCCACATCAACCAACCAGGGGGTGACAACAAACGCGAACGCACCAGATAGCAACAGGATGTATAAGCTCCGCCCATTGACTCAGGAGAAGATGCTGTGGGTACCTTCCAAAAAATGAATGAGCGTACAGAAGTTCTTGAGCAGAACTTTTCCGAAGATGTGCAGGAAGATGGCGGGGCATGGGGAACCGAGCCGGAAGAGCTCGAACTCGAAGAGGTTGAACTCGAAGAAGCCGAGAGTAGTGATAACGAGCCCGTCGAAGACTCAATTCAGCTTTATCTGCATGAGATCGGGCAGGTTGCCCTGCTGACTGCAATCGAAGAGCGTGAGCTTGCCATGCAGATTACCCGGGGCAAAGAAGCCCGGATGCGCATTAATAATGAAGATTATCGCAACGGACGTGAACGTTTTCAACTTGAGCAGGACGTTGCGCGTGGCGAAGATGCCCGCCGTAAGCTGATCCAGGCTAATTTGCGCCTTGTGGTCAGTGTGGCGAAAAAATATATTGGGAGTCCGATGGCCTTTATGGATCTTGTCCAGGAGGGCAACATCGGGTTGATGCGGGCCGTAGAAAAGTTTGATTATACCAAAGGTAACCGTTTCAGCACCTACGCAACCTGGTGGATCCGTCAGGCCGTCACCCGCTCGATCGCCGAGCAGAGCAGGCTCATTCGCCTGCCTGTCCACCTGAGCGAGTCGATTGTCCATCTGCGGCGGGCGATCTACCGGCTCGAACAGCAACTCGAGCGCGAACCGACCGCCGACGAACTGGCTCATGCCCTGGGGATGAGCCTGCGCAAGGTCAAGCGACTACTCCAGGCTTCCACCCAACCAGTCTCGCTCGAGCAACCGTTGAATAACGAGAGTGAAGGCCGGGTCAGTGAAGTGCTGGCTGACGAAAGCCTTGAGACACCAATGGAGATTGCGGCGCAAAATATGCTGCACGCAGAACTCAATGCAGCGCTGAACGACCTTCCCGAACGCGAGCGCAAGATCCTCCAGTTGCGGTATGGCCTGCTTGATGGGCAGCGACGCACGCTGGAAGAGGTCGGGGTTGCCTTTGGCATCACCCGCGAACGCACGCGTCAGATCGAAGCCGAAGCAATGCGCCGCCTGCGCCACCCCAGCGTTGGCATGCGGCTCCACGGCTATCTGGATTAGGCTTTGACGCAAAGGCGCAGAGGGTTTGATGGATGTGCATCCACACCCTTTGCGCCTTTGTGGCAATACGGTTGGGCACCTGGGTGCAGCAACATCAGAAATTTTTAGTCTGTAACAAAAGTTTCCCGGTCGCACCGCCGACCACGAATACTGATCACGAATATACGAATAGGGACTGTTCCACGCACGTATTCGTTTATACGAATAGGGACTGTTCCACGCACGTATTCGTTTATACGAATAGGGACTGTTCCACGCACGTATTCGTTTATTCGTGGCCCCCATTCGTGGTCGGCCAACGACCCCCGAAAACTTACGTGACACACTATTGAGGCATGGGCGAGTTGCTGCTGCGCCCCTACTTTTGTGCTTTGCAGGTTGCACAGAGGCCAAAAAGCTCGACAATATGCCCTTGCACCTGGAACCCCTGAGCTTCTAACATGCTGGTCAAGCTGTCGATCATCGCGCAGCCTTCAAACATCAAGAGAGCGCCACAGCGGGTACAGACCGCATGGTGGTGATGGCCCGGCAAGGTGCGCGCATAGGTATAATCGCCCCGCTCGGTCTGAACGCGCGCCAACCAGCCCTGGTCGCGTAGCCATTCGACCGCACGATAGGCGGTCGCCCGACCAACGCTGGCCGGTTGGGGACTCAGCGCTGCCGTCAAGGCCTCGGCGCTAAACGGCGTATGCTGCGCGGCAATCCAGCGCACAATGGCCTGACGCGGCGCCGTCAGACGTTGCCCATCAACCTGCAACGCGGCCAGCACCTGCTGTTGCCACTCGTGCTCACTCAACTCAATGACGGCACCATCTTCATGGCAAGGATCACTCATCGTGGTACGCTTATCGCATGCCTGGCCTACGAGCGGCGACGTGGACGACAGCAACTGCACGCGGGGCCGTGCATTGCCCGTGCGACCTGCTCAGGCGAGGCATAGCGGATAGGGGCTGGCGTTTGGCGGGCAGGGGAAGCAATGTTTGCGACCTGACGCAGACACAGCCCATGACAGATAGGACACTCAACAGGATCGTCGGCGCGCCACGCGGCGCGTAATTCTTCGAGTTCGATGTCACATTCGGGGCAGAGGTAGATATACAGTGGCATATGTTTGTTGGGGCCGATCCCAGACCCTGTTATTGGTTCCGTGTTGGCGACGAAGCCACCAACACGGAAGCCTTGCACGCTTACGCGACGAGCTTGTGAAGCGCCTCAAGGGCGGCGTCATAGTTTGGCTCGGTGCCGGCAGCCGGTACATATTCAACATACTGGATCACGCCAGCGCTGTCAACGACAAACACGGCCCGACTCTCAAGGCGGAAGGCCTGCAGGTAGGTGCCATAGCTCTGCGCGAAGCTCATTGCCTGGTGATCCGAGAGCGTCTGGATCGTGTCGGCCCCAGCACTGCTGCACCAACGCGCCTGCGCAAAGGGCAGATCGGCGCTAACCGTGATAAAGTTGACTTTGTCGCCAAGCGTCGCGGCAGCTTCGTTGAAGCGCAACGTCTGCTTGTTGCAGACACCGGTATCAAGCGACGGTACCACACTGATGACAAGCGGCTTGCCAGCAAAAGCGGCCATCGTCACTGGCTTGAGTTTGGCATTCAGCAAACTGAAATCAGGCGCAGCATCACCCGGCTTCAACTCGGGGCCAAACAGACTTTGCAAACCAAAAAAATTAAAAGCCTCGGGACGTTCGATCATAGCAGTGCTCCTTAGATACCTAACACGTAGCTTTCGTTACACTCCTGATTGTAGATGCTATGCACAGGTTTTGTCAACTGGCAAAGGCTTGGATGGTAGGGCGATTGCATCATACGAAACCGGAGACAACAAGACGCGCTCTCAGGGCACCCGCAAGGGGTGCCCCTACGGGCTACAGGCCGACCGGGCCGTCGTGGTGGTGTGCGCGGCCCCGGCGCAACCCGGCGGGGGCCGGGCCCGGTGTACGAGCACCCCTTGCGGGTGCCCTGGCGGGGTGCATACACGGAAGACGCAATCGCCCTGGCTTGGATGGTACATGTTTTCGCAATCCGGTGAACACCTATGAACATCTTAGATCCAACGGTAACGGCAGTTGTGCTGGCTGGAGGAGCGAGCAGGCGCCTGGGCACCGACAAGCGGCGGTTGCGGTTGTGGGGTGACGCTGGGCCAACCCTGCTCGAGCATACGCTCGCGGTGGTGGCACCGTTGTGTGCCGAGGTTGTCGTGGTCTTGAACGATGCCTCGGCCTGGCCTGACCTGAAGGTGCGCACGGTATCTGACATCTATTCTGATGGTGGTGCGCTGGGTGGCATCTACAGCGGTCTGCAGGCCATCACCACACCCTACGCACTCGTCGTGGCCTGTGATATGCCCTTGCTCAACCAGACGCTGCTTGCCGCCATGCTGGCCTGGCCGCGCAATTATGATCTGCTCGTGCCGCGCCACGCCACCTCAACCACGACGCGCAACCTGGCCGGCTTCGAACCACTCCACGCGATCTATCGCCGTACCTGCCTTGAGCCAATGCGCCAGGTGCTTGAAGCAGGGCAACGGCGCATTATCGATGTCTATCCTCGGCTTGACGTTATCTGCATCGAACCAGCGTTCTGGCAGCGCTATGACCCCGCTGGACAGAGCCTGCGGAGCCTCAATACACCACCCGACCTCGCCGAGCTTCAGGCCCTTATATGATTTTACATCAAATGTAGTTGATTTATAGTTGCCGTCGCCGTGAACGGCTCGGCTTCACCTGCAAAGGCCACCTTCGTGGCCTGAGAGGCTGGCTGAAAAGGGTGTCAGCATTAGTTTTCTGACATTCCTGGGTGCGCGGGCGGCTCGCCCGCTGGTGGTCGCGAAGCGGGCGGGACGACCGCGTACCCAGGGTGTAGCAACATCAGAAACTTACGTTACAGACTACTTAGTAGTGTGTCAACGAAGGTTTCTGCTCTGCGCAAGGTCTTGTCATGCTGAGCGTCGCGAAGCATCTCTGCCGGAATATGCAAGCGCCCTAGCGCCTGCACCTCCCCCTATACAAAAGCCCGAGCAGCCTGTATAATATCAATATCAGTTGATGTAAGTCTTACAGGAGGCACAACATGCACTACCCTTTGCGCATTCTCTTTCTCTGCACGCACAATTCGGCGCGTTCGCAAATGGCCGAGGCGCTGACCCGCACGATGGGCAAAGGTGATTTCGAGGCGCATAGTGCAGGCAATGAACCAAGCGGCATCCATCCCCTTGCAATCAAGGCGATGCAAGAAGTAAACATTGAGCTCATCGGGCAACGGAGCAAGCACGTCAGCGAGTATGCCGATCAACTGTTTGATGTCATCATCACCGTCTGTGATCGTGCGCGTGAAACCTGCCCGACGTTCCCTGGCGAACCCGAGTTGGTTCACTGGAGCTTTGAAGATCCGTCGTCAGTCGAAGGCGACGAAGAGACGCAACTCCGCGCTTTTCGCAATGCCCGTAACTTTATCCGTGACCGCCTGAGCCTCTGGCTCTTGAATAAGCGCAAGCTTTTGCGGGAAGCAGGGTATAACGTGGTTGTGTGATCCTACGGTTTGCTTCGGAGTGCCGGCTTTAGCCAGCTCATAGCTTTTACGCATGACATCAGGGAGTGCTAGGGCGATTGCATCATACGAAACCGGATACAAAAATACGCTCTATCAGGGCACCCGCAAGGGGTGCCCCTACCTATCAGGGCACCCGCAAGGGGTGCCCCTACCTATCAGGGCACCCGCAAGGGGTGCCCCTACAGGCCGGACGGGCCGTCGTGGTGGTGTGCGCGGCCCCGGCGCAACCCGGTGGGGGCCACGCCCGATGTACGGGCACCCCTTGCGGGTGCCCTTGGCGGGGTGCATACACGGAAGATGCAAGCGCCCTCCCCCCGCTGGGCAGGCGCGCCGGAGCGAAAGATCTGTGAGGTCTGGTCAAGCGGATTCATTTACGCCAAAGGCAGCACCCAGATCCAGATCGTGGTCGCAATCGCCACCGTCCCGGCGATGACCAGCAGGTGGAAGATCTCGTGAAAGCCAAAGATCGTAGGAAGCGGGTTGGGCCAGCGGAAGGCGTAGATCAGCGCGCCAATGGTGTAGGACAAGCCCCCGGCGATCAAGAGCAGGACCGGCTGAAAGGAGATGGCCTGCACTATTTGGGGAAGGAGAATCAGGGAGATCCAGCCCATGCCGATGTAGAGTAAGATTAACCCCCAACGCGGCATACGGAGGGTGAAGAATGACGCCGCCGCCCCCACGAGCGCCAGAGTCCAGATGAGCACCAGCATAGCAATACGCATTGTGCCATCAAGCACGATAACCGCAATCGGCGTATAGGCACCAGCGATGAAGATAAAGATATTCGCGTGATCAAACGTGCGCCAAAAGATGCGCTGGCGCTCAGGCCAGTTGCCGATATGATAGATGGCGCTGACGGCATAGAGTAGGATCATGCTCAGCCCAAAGACCAGCAGCGCAAAAAAGCGTGGGTAATCGCCAAATGTCTGGATCAAGAGGATGACCGTGGCAATCAAGGCGGCGACGGCGCCGGCGGCATGCGACCATCCGCGCAATAATGGCTTGGGTGAAGATAGCAGTGATTCTCGTGATGACATAGTTCTTTCCAACACAACAGCGAAGCAACGAACACGCTTACATTGTAGCAGTCATCGTGGTGGGAGCAAGGGCGCATTGCCCTCAGAGGTGTGCGGAAGGCGGAAGCCGAAGGCATCGTGACCAGCCTGTTCAATGAACGTTACATTGCGCCAGACGTGCCTGCAGTGCGGGTGCCCGCACAAACCACGCGGCAGACGGTATGTCTGTGAGGCTGTCTGAAAAGGGTGGCAGCATTGTTCGCCACCACGTGGTGTGCCCGTGGAGTGCCGGCTTTAGCCGGCTAAAGCCGGCACTCCAGAGCAACCCGTCGAGTTTTCAGACAGCCTCTGTGGGCCGTGTGGTTTGTGCCGGCATCGCGACGGGGTGGGCGCGGTCAATATCCTGTCGGTGCAGCAGCACGGGGAACCGGGGCGAAGCAGAGTGTCACAAACACATATCCCTATGCTGAAACCTTGCCTACCGATATTTCTCGGCCCGTACAATCGTCGCATCGAGGACGTAGGCAATCACCGAGTATGTGTTGAAGTAGCGTTCCTGCAAATGCTGAAGAATGCGGGCGGCCACATCATCGGCCACGAGCGTTTCGATCCGCACTTGCGGGCCATCCTTGAATTGCTCGCTGATCCCGGTGGAGCCATGACCGTGGACTTCACTGATCGTGTAGCCTTTCGCCCCCAGTTTGAGGAGATCATCGATGATGCGATTACGTAGGAGTCCTTCAGCCACGATCGTCACAAGCTTGATGGTAACGGTATTCATGCGATATCCCTCACGCTTATACTAGTCAGACATAATCGCCACTACAGTAACAGGCCGTTCAATATGTACAAACCTTCCCACGAGAGATGATGATACCAAAGACTGAGCTCTCTTTGAGCTTTAGCCACTCAAAGCCTGAGCAAGTCCGATGAAGAGTGGTATTGCCAAGGCCAAGGCAATTGGTGTGCCGATACCTGTCGATGCGCCAATGTAGGCAGAGGGATTAGCCGAGGGGATACCGCCTCGTAACGTGGGTGGCCCTGAGATATCTGAACTAGAGGCGGCAATGACAGCCAGAACGACAACCCCGCCAAGGCTGAAGCCTGTTGTGTAGTGGGCAATCATGCCAAGACCGAAAGCGATGAACCCATGCAAGAGTGGTGCGACAGCAGCATACAGGACATACCACTGACCCACCTTGCGCAACTCGCCGAGCCTTGCCATGGCGTCCATACCCATGATCAGCATCAGGATCGCAAGCAGACCGCGAAAGAGGGGATCAAAGAAACTCTCATAGACACTTTGCGGTTGGGTGAAGAGCCCCAAGGCAAGGCCAAGCAATAGTGCTGATAGGGCAGAGCCTTGCAGGCTTTCCTTGATGATAGGCCAAATCTGAACAGGCTCGCCCTCGACGCCACTGGGCTGATCCTGTGCGGCACCGGGGCTCTTCTGCTTGCTGATATGCATGCGAGCCAGGACGATCGCCGTCACGAGCGCTGGAATATCCATAAAGGGATAGAGTGCGGCAGCCCAAGGTTCATATGCTATGTTTTCCGATTCTAGTAGTGTCAGGGCGGCGGCAAGGGTAGAGCCACTCACAGCACCGAACAAGCCAGAAGTCGCAATCGCGTCTACGACTTTGACGTTCGGCAGCAGGGCCAAGGTGTAGCGCCCGATGAACACGATCAGGATGCCCATTAGCATGGCAAACAGCGCGGGCAACACCATCTGCGCCAGATCGGCATTGCGGATCGCAAGGCCGCCACTTAGGCCGACCTTAAGCAGCAGCATGAAGACGATGAACTTATAGATCGCATCTGGAATTTCCAATCGGCTCTTGAAGGCAGCAAGCACCATACCACCAATGAGAAAACCGAGGGTCGGCGACTGTAACTTTTCCAGAAAGAGCGCCAAAAAATCCGACAAAAAATTCACGCTATTCTTCCTCCTTATCGGGATCATGTACCTGCCGCTGCCGTAATATACGAATATAATATTACGAAATAAATATCGTATAAACCGTGCAACGGGTAGTCATTTCCTACCCCTTCGGAGAGGTTCAAGCAGACGAGTCATCCGTGGTTTGCGTCTAACCGTGTATGATGTTCTGTTATATCTTGCCGCAGGTATGAGTATTTCAAATGACAGTTTGCGCCCTACGTAGTGGGAGTGCCGACTTCAGTCGGCTGAGGCCGACTGAAGTCGGCACTCCCACTGTCATGCTCAAAAGCTCTTTTTGAAACCTTGTCTTAGCGTCGAGTGAGGCTCGCTGTCGTCGGATCATAGCGGAATTGATCGATGGTGCCTGCTTTGATTTTTTCCAGAGTTGCTTCGATCACGTCCAAGGGCACAAGAAACCATTCGCGTGGTTTCACGGGCAAACCGAAGCGATCGTGCAATTCGAGATCTAGGCGGGCATTGCCGAAAAACTGGTGCAGCAGCGCTTCAAGGTGCGTGGGTTTGAGGTTTATCAGGGTGAAGGTTGCGACGATTTCGACGTCCGCGAGCAGGTAGGTTGGGTCGTGCCTGGCATTGGCGAGCCGGCTTTTCACGTCGCCTCCGGTCACGCCGATTTTGTGAATGACTGCCCGGTTTTGCGCAATGAAGGGATGCTCCGATTTGCTTCTGAGCACATAGATTGAGCCGGTCGGGGCGTCGTCGGTCGAGGCAATGCTTGCGAAGAGCGGGCCGAAATCTGGTTCGGTAATGCGTCGGCTGGCCTTGTCTTTGTTCAAGGCTCGTTGCAGGGAGCGCAGCAAGAGATCGCTTTCGGTGGCGTTGTCGTAGATCACCCGTAGCCTGCGGTCTGGGCGGCCATGATCACCAACAAATAATTCGCCCATCGCGGCGACGATCAGCTTCTGCCCGTCGAGGATAAAGAGTTGGCCTTGCTGAACGGTCGCGTTGTCCTGATATTTCACCGTTTGTCGTTCGCCGGTCGCTAATTGTTGTTGCACCTGGTCGAAGATCGGCTTGAATTGCGCAAAGTCTGCGCAGGCCGTGCGTTGGGCAATTTCCTCGGCACTTTTGATCTCTTCCCGCGTGCGCACGTGTACGAGGCGCGTGATGTCGCTCGCTGTGGCTGTCTCAATGGCCAGGGAAGCCAGAAGTTCTTCATCGCTCAGTGCTGCTGTTGGCGTCAGGTTGGCCCCCTCGCCGGCAGCTAACAGCCCGCGTGAGTCGCGTGCTTGCAAAAGTGCGCGGCATTCCGCTAATTCGCGCAACCGGTCGAGCCGCACCGCGTAGAGCCGCTCGAAGATATCGCGGTCTTCGCCGTGCTGCGGCAGCCTGCCATGGGTTGCCACAAAGCGCTCGATCTCTTCGAAGCCCGCGATGATGCGCTCTTCGCGGGCAGAGTGTACGTTGCCTTGTTCGGGCGCAGTGTCTATGCCCAGTTCGCCTAACAACGCCAGATCTTCATCTGTGATCTGTTCAGGCATTGCTGCCCTCTTTTGCTTTGCGTTGGAGCAAGGCGACCCCTTCGGCCATGCGTTTTTCCCAGGGATCGGCCGCTGTCAGCGAGGGCAACCGACCGCGCTCCTGTTTGAAACGAAGGGCTCGCTGTGCCAATGCCCGTGCTTCGTCCAACGTAAGGTTGATGCGTCTGGCGGCGATGACTTCGGCGACTTGCTTGAGCCGTTCTTCGCTCATGGATTTGGCCAGGATCGCATAGGCTTCGCCAAATGGATTGATATGATCGATTAAATCGATATCGAGTTCAGTGACGGATAAGGCGAACTTGCGCACGCCGTCGATCAGTGCGGTATTGCGCGCTGCCTCGCCGGGTTCGCCGGGGTCGTTGTTCAAGGTGTTTTTGGCTTGTTGCACGACGTTGAGCGCGGCAACCGCGTGCTGGCGGATGGCTTCTTGATCGTACTCTTCAAGATGCGCGTACCGTTCTTTGATGATTTTGCCCATGCGCACCTGGGTTAGTTCTTCCGGCACCACTTCCTCATCAAACAGGCCACGTTCAATCGTTGGCTTGTCCTGCACAAAAGCGGTGATCAGTTCGGTCAGATCCTCGCGGCAGATGCGGGTGGCCTCTGGGCTTTTTGGTTCAGCCAGCCCCTTGATCTCAATTTGAATGAGACCTTGTTCGGCATTGATGCCCACATTCGCTTGATCAGGGTTATAGCCGCCTTGCCCGTAGTCGAAGCCAGGCGTCGGCTCATTGCTCGGATGTTTGGGTTTGAACTCGAAGCGCGGCGCGAGCACCTGTTCCATCAGCAGGCTGGCCGCAATTGCTTTGAGCGTATCGTTCACCGCTTCGGTAACGTCCGTTTCGGTCGCATCCGGCTCGGCAATCAGGTTGGTGAACCGCGCGCGCGCTTTGCCGGGCGCGTCGCGGGTGGCGCGCCCGATGATTTGGATAATTTCGGTCAGGCTCGAACGGTAGCCGACCGTCAGGGCGTGTTCGCACCAGATCCAATCAAAGCCTTCCTTTGCCATGCCGAGCGCAATAATAAGATCGACGTGATCGCGATTGTTTTTCTGGGCGGGATCTTTGAGCGCAGCGGCGACTTTGTCGCGCTTGGTTGGATCATCATCCACGAGGTCGGCGATCTTCAGGAGCGTACCGGCGGCAGTTTTGACGATCTGAAATCCGGTCGTTGGATCGACGCCCTGCCACGCCCCTAGTTCGTTGATGATGTGCTCGACCTCGCGAATTTTATCCTTGGTGCTTTCACGCGAGTTGACGTTGGGAATGTGTACGATGGTCTTCTCACCGGGGTTCAGCACCTGCAAGATTTCGTCCGTATAGCTGCCCGCGTAAAAGAAGTAGCCAAGGTCGAGTTGCTTGAGGTATTGGTAGCCGTTGAGTTGCTCATAATAGGTGTAGGTCACGGTCTCGAATTGAGCTTCGTCTTCGGGATGCAGCACAGCCTCGGCATCGCCGCGAAAGTATGAGCCGGTCATGGCGACGATATGGGCTTTGTTGCGCGCCATGAGCTGACGTACCTGATCGCCGAGCTTATTATCGGGGTTAGCGGAAACGTGGTGAAATTCATCTACGGCGATCAGCCGTTCGTCGAAGGCAGCGACACCGAACTTGTCGAGGGCAAAGCGGAAGGTGGCGTGGGTACAGACCAAGACGTTGTCTGCGCTCGTGAGGAAGGCGTTGACTGCCTGCACTTTGCCGCCGTTGTCGCCGCCGGGCGCATCGCACAGGTTCCAGCGCGGTTCGACGCGCCAATCGGCCCAAAACCCAAACTGACTCAATGGCTCGTCGTGGAAACTGGCCCCAATAGCTTTTTCGGGCACAACAATGATCGCCTGCTTGAGCCCTTGGTTTTCCAGCTTGTCGAGCGCGATAAACATCAGCGCCCGGCTCTTGCCCGAGGCCGGGGGCGATTTGATCAGCAGATACTGTTCGCCGCGTTTTTGGTACGCGCGTTCCTGCATCGGGCGCATCCCGAGCGCATTTGGGCGGACAGACGAGCCAGCCTGGGCGTACGTGACCGCAACCGAGGGGATCGCGATTGGTTTGCTCATCGGGTCAAACCTTGTGCTGCTATGCGAGGCGCAGCGCGCACCTCGTTGTTTGTCAGAGCCATCCCGCCTCATGCAGCCGCTGCCAGGCTAGGTGGATATGCCGTGGATCGAACATGTGTTTGCGGTTATTCCAGGTATGCACCTTCGTAACGGCTTCTGCTGCGCTCGTTGCTTGTTCGCGTGTCGCTACCCAATGGACTGTCGAGAGCAACTCCATCCCAAATGTCGTTTCAAAGCCTTGGATGATCTCGGCAACCCGGTCGAACCGCTGTTGGGTTGCATTGTGCGCTGCGAGAAATGTTTCGGCTTGCTCAGCAGCATTGGGGTGCAGCTCTAGGTGTTCCAGCAGGCTCAAAGAGCAGCACATCAACTTCTGGCAGCGGCTGAAACGCCTCGATAATCAGTGGCCGCACATCCTCCCAATGCAAGCCGCCGAGTCCACAACCCAACGGAGGGACTGCGATCGAGCGTATCTGCTCTTGCCGAATAAACCGGATCAGGTCTACCAGTCCTGCTTGAATATCTTCAATCCGACTACGACTTTTCCAGTGATTCTTGGTCGGAAAATTAATAATAAAGCGTGGATTACACAGGTGATTGAGTTGATACACAAACATTTTGCCCAATTGAACCTGATGATTCTTGCAGGCAACCGCATATGCTGTAAAGTTAGCGGGAAAGGCTTTGCGGAATTGTAGCGCAACACCGCGCCCCATGACGCCAACACAGTTCACAGTGTTGACGAGCGCTTCAGTATCAGCTTTGAGGAGATCGCCCTGGGTCAGTGTAATCATGCAGCGCCTCCAATTAAAAGTACCAGGTAGGCTCGACCGCTATCGCGGGGCGATGCACACTATTCGCCAAGGCAGCCTGTACTTGCACAGCCATGCTCTGATGAATTATACCAATTTTCTCGATGAGTACCCACGGAAATGCGTCGAACATGAGAAACTCGGCTTGCTTACCGTCTTTGATCTGGGCATCCCGGAAATCGGTAGCGGCAACAGCTTGCCAGTCAATGTCGCTAAGCCGGACGGGATCGCTGTAGAAACTGGTAAGGTAGGAGCTAGCATTGCTTGTGCTGAAGGCCCAAGGGACTGCATGTGCATCTGCCCAAGCGGTGACTCGATGAAAGTCCGCTTGCAGATGGATGATCGGCTGCTGCCCGCCTCGGTAACTAACATCTGGATGATTGCCCATGCGCAGAATGTAGAGCATGATCGAGCGTGGGCAGAAGTAAAACGGTACGTATTGGCCGACGGTCGTGCCAGGGTGTCAGGTGACCCCGATCTCCCGCAGGCGGCGCTGCTTGATCGAGGACATACCGACCAATGCACACGAGAGATTGCTGGCAAGCCGCTTGGCATCAGAGACCAATTCTGCGCTGGTGGCAATGCTGGCGAGGTTGTCAATATGGGTTATGTGATAGATCTTGGGCTCATTAGGTATCGGTGTCATCCCCCTTCACCCCTCGTCGAGTGTTTTGCCTGCCTGAGCCCCCCGGTCTGCCGTGCGGTCATTTTGGTGTACAGGTCAAAGAGTTTTTCGAGCCGCTCGGTGTCGTTTTTGAAGCGGCGACCAATGTAGATCCGTTCCAGCACTTCGTCGTTGCGCTCGTGGGCCTCGCGTACCAGTGGAAATTCGCTATCCATGCGCTCAGGATCGTACATGTCGGCGATCGTCGCCGGGAAATAGTGCTCGCGGGCCAGCAGAATCTCTTCGGCGCAACGGGTCAGGTCGGCTTTGTTTTGCTCCGTCAGCGTCGGCACCGGGAAGGTGTTCCAACCCAGGGTGTTGGAGTAGCGGTATCGGGTCTCTAGCTTGCCACAGACGGTTGCAATCCAGACTAGGTGCAGGCGTGAGGCGATCAGGGCCATGTTCCAGAGCGGCGCGTCGTAAAGGGCGAAGGCTTCGCTTGTTACTGTACTGTGACTATCAATAAGTCCATTTGGCAAGAATGGACGGTTTTCGGAAGATGTGCGAGGAACAATTATTGTCCAGCATTTCCCAATATTCATCTCACGCATTTGGTGGGCACGGGCAGCCATTGTGTTCGCACTCTTGTCACGACTCGCCAGTCGCATTGTGCGCACGCCTTCAATGCGCTGACGGATCGGCTCGATGGCTAATGCCGGATCAAGATGTGCTTCATCAATCCACAGGCAATACCGGGGTAGACCTCGAATAAATTCGGCTGATCCATAAATCCGCCGAATCAAACTTTCGCGTTGTTCTTTGGTAAGGCCAAGCATCTTCACCTCATCAGTGGAGAGAAGCAAGTTTCCACCATCAACGGGTTTGTTGCCAAAGCTCATTTCAAAGAGAGCACTCAACGGCTTCGACGCTTTTTCAACAATAATGTTGGGTCCAGCTACCAAATAAGCGTTTATGTTCGGGGCTTCCTTGGCAATCGCCTCACCGTTGTCCGCAATGGAAATCAACCGCCGCATCTTCTCGGCGTGATTGGAAATGCCCACGATCACCACCGTCACCCCAGCATTGTGACTCGCAAGATTCGCCCATTTAAAACTGGTATGCGCGAACGCGATTTTATGTCCCATCGCAAAAATCAGCGGCCAGAGGATTGGCACCTGTTGCCCTTGACAGATCGAGTTGGTAGACACAAACGCCGCAGCAGATTGGGTCTGTGTACCATAATCTACTGCTTTCATAAACCAGCCTGCCACATAATCGAGTGATTTCCACGTTTTTGTGCGCCCATCAAAAATACGTTTTAAATCTTCCTTTTGCTCTTTCGATTGCCATGTTGAGCCAACATACGGCGGATTCCCACAGATATACGTCTCGCCGCCCTCATTTTCAAAATCAATCTCGACCTGGTCGAGCGGTGTGCTGAAGAGATCGTTCGCATAGAGCTTCACGCCGGTGCCGGTGGGTGGGCAGAGGCTCAGCCAGTCTAGGCGCAGCGCATTGCCGCAGGTGATCCAGTTTTCGGCTTTCAGCGGCAAAAACTCAGCCAGCGCCAAGGTTGGCCCGCGATACAAAACATCGCACTGATATTCGGCAATGATCAGCGCCAGGCGAGCGATTTCGGTGGCAAAGTGGCGCAGCTCAATACCGCGAAAATTGGTCAGCGGAAGGTCAGACCGGCGCGCGGGTTCGCCACGACGACGGTTGATCTCCGCCTCGATCGCACGCAGCTCCTTGTATGCAATCACGAGGAAATTGCCCGAGCCGCAGGCCGGATCGAACACACGAATGCGCGCGATACGCTGCCGCAGATTCAACAGCTTGCGACTGTTATCCCCAGCCGCCTCCAACTGTTCGCGCACATCATCGAGGAAGAGCGGATGCAGCACCTTGAGAATATTCGGCACGCTCGTATAGTGCATGCCCAGCGCGCCACGCTCCTCATCGTCGGCCACGGCCTGAATCATCGAGCCAAAGATATCGGGGTTGATCCTGGTCCAATCGAGCGTACCGACATGCAGCAGATACGAGCGCGCAATCTTGCTAAAGCGAGGCACCTCCACGCTCCCCGAAAAGAGACCACCATTCACATACGGGAACGCATTGGCCCAGGGGCGAAAGTTGCCAGCCGCCCGGTCAATGCGCGACGTACTCATCGCACGGAACAACTCAGAGAGCACCCAGTCCGTATTGGAAGAATCGCTGGCGCTCATCTGCTCAATAGTCTTGGTAAACAACTGCGCGCCCTGAAAAATCGTAGTATCTTCGGCAAAAAAGCAGAAGATCAACCGGGCCATGAAGTGATTGAAATCCTCGCGGCGCGCGGCTTGTTCCCATTCTGGATTTTCCTGTAGCAGTTTGACGTAAAGTTTATTGAGGCGACCAGTAGCCTGAATATCAAAGGCGCTTTCACGAATCTGCTTGACCGTCGTAATGCCCGCCAGCGGCAAGAAAAACCCGAAATGCTCGTGAAAATCGGGGTAAGCGCACGCGACCGTCTCGCCATCAACGAGATTTTCGGCTTCAAAGCTTGCGCCGTCGGTAGCGAGAATAAACTTAACCTTATAGCGAGCATTCGCCGGACTATTGCGCAAAGCGGCCAGCGTCGCAGGCACCGCGCCTTCGGGGCACACCATCACATGAATATTATTGCGCTGAAGCACGCCCCCAGGCAGATCGGACTGATTCGAATTGCCACTCTGGAGCTTCTTCAGGGTCGTCTCCTTATTGCCAAACGCTTCGAGAAACGCAAACGGAAACGTTTGCGGATCAAAAGGCGCTTCAGCGAGCCGCGAAACGGCTTCTTCGATTTCAACTGCATTCATAGGCTACGAAGTTTGCTCTGCCCCCGATATCGTGGAGGCAAAGGCATAAGACGGGTAGTTTGACGCAAAGGCGCAAAGGCGCGAAGACACAAAGACGCAAAGGCTTGATGGATTATAGTCCGCGAAGGTGGGCTTGGCAAACCCTGGCGGAGATGTACGTGTTCACATGTGGGGTGCCTGGGAGCGAGGGCGTCCCGCCCTCGCTCCCAGGACACCAGTGAGCCGTTCACAAACGCTTGCTGTATACTTGCACCAAGGCATGTTTCAAACGAGCTTGACCGTTCGCAGCGAAGGTAGCCCCGGCTTCCAGCCGGTGGGGTTTCCTGACCGGCTGGAAGCCGGTGCAGCGAAGGTAGCCCCGGCTTCCAGCCGGTGGGGTTTCCTGACCGGCTGGAAGCCGGTGCTACCAAACGGTCAAGCTGGAAGGCCCGATTCTGAAACATGCCCAAGGCAGAAAAAGAAGCCTGGGATGCAAAGCACGGGTCGGGCGAGGGTTCGGAACGCGCCAGACCGGGGTTGAGGAAAAACAACATGACCAAAACGATCTTCCACCGCATGAAGGCGCTCAATGTCCGTATGGCGGCCAACTATCGGCGCGGCATCGGCCCCACGCGCGTGGTGCTGCTCTTGACTACCACTGGTCGCACCTCTGGATTGCCACGCGTGACTCCGTTGCAATATGAGAAGGTAGACGAGATTTTTTATATTGCCTCAGCGCGCGGCGTCGAAGCGGACTGGTACAAGAACATCCTTGCCAATCCTCGCGTTCATGTGCAAATGCGAGAAGAGGCATTCGATGCCATAGCCGAGCCTGTTACCGACCCGACGCGGATCGCCAATTTCATCGAACTGCGTCTGCGCCGCCATCCGGTGATGATCCGCCTGATCATGCACCTCTTCGATCGGTTACCGTTACGTTTCGACCGCACTGACCTAGAAAGATTGTGCCAGCACAAGGCGATGGTGGTTCTTCACCCTCTGTAGCGGCATGATCGGCGACCCGATCCGCCGCGCTGAGTAGGTGTATGCACCCCCTCGGCGGAATGGGCTTAGTCCGTATCCAACTCCGGCACATGCACGGCCTCATAGTGCTCGACCACCACACCTACAATATCCATCAAGGAGGCCAGGGGATGGCCTTCATCCTCCCCCACGACATCAATCAACGCATCCAGAATCGCCACTAGGCGATCATAATCCTGAACCGTCTGTGGGACAAACAGGAACGGGGCGACCTGGGGCCACACCTGTTCCACGGTGATCAGTTCGCTGGTGGTCATCTAGCTTACTCCTTCCATCGGTCGGCATCATAGTCATCGTGGGTTAGCACCGCCCGAATGTAGATTTTCTGCCGGTTGTAATGGATCGCGGCGATGAGCCGGACGTTGTTCCCAGCAATATTGAACACCGTCAGTTTCCCGACCTGATCGGCACTGGGAAAGAGCGCCCGGAGTTCGACGAACAAGCGCACCGTCGCGGGTTTTAACGTCTGATACCAATGCGCCAAACTGGCCTTCGCCGTGGGATGCTTGGCCGCAAACTCGTTCAACCGCTTGCGGGTAATAATATGCATATACGCCCGTTCTGATCACGCACCAAGCCCTCCCGGATCATCCGGTCGCCATCTTCATTGTAGCCGAGCCGCACCGGTTATGCAACGGCACACCCTGGATGTGGGCAGTGTGGCAGGCATGGGCATGGACATGGGATGAACGCCGCCCAACGCTGAAATAGCCTGCAACTCCGCGATCCAAACCTCTCACATAAGACCAATTCCCGTTGAGGAGGTCGCATTGTCACCCTGAGCGAAGCGAAGGGTCTCGGGCGTCCCGACGGCACAGATGCTTCGCTGCGCTCCTAATGACATCCCTGGATGTTATCGCGGTGCCACTGGCCCGTGGGCCACTTGATACTCAGTATGACAATGCGGGGGTACGAACCGTAATTGGTATAAGGCCATCGCCCACGTAACCGATTGCCTTTGCTGAGGCATTTTCGGTTGCATCGGTGAATGCGAAAAATTCTCTGGTTGGATGTTCGTCTGCGTGCTGCTTTGCGTAGCATAGCACGCACCGAGGTGGTACCTTCATCATAGCTGGGCAACGGTTTACCGCACCATCAGCGGGACATATCAAACCTGCCAGGTGTGCGCCAGGACATCCCTCTGGTAGCCCTAGGATTGTGGCGGCGCACACCTGGCAGGTTTCCAATACCCAATAAGCGGATTATGTACTGAAAAACCATAACGCCTCGGCGACGGCGTGCAAAGGCGGCCTGTTGCGGGGCTATCTCACCTTGGCGCAGTTGAGGCCGAGGCGCGGCCGCCATGCCTGGTGACAGCAGAAAATATATACAGTATTTTTATACGGTGATCCCTTGTGTGGTCAGGCTCTCGGGTGTATGATCGCACGCACGAGGGAGATGCTCACCGGCGAGCGCCATTCATTTTAGGGCGTTCCCATGACAGCCGACCCCTTGTGCCGACTGCCGCGTCGGCGTTTTTTGTTGCCCGCGATTGACCTATCGCTTACGTTGGAGGAGATGTTTTCACATGGCTTCATTGCTCAAACGCCTGTTGATCGGCAAACCAATTGCCACAGAGCACCAGCACCACGAGCGGCTGAACAACATCACCGCCCTGGCGGTCTTCTCCTCCGACGCCCTCTCGTCGGTCGCCTACGCTACCGAGGCCATTCTCGCCGTGCTCATCGTCGGTGGGGCGTCTGCCCTGGGCCTTGGCTTGCCCATCGCAGGTGGCATTAGCTTTCTGCTGCTTGTCGTCGCGATCTCGTACCGGCAGACCATCCACGCCTACCCGAACGGCGGGGGCGCCTACATTGTCGCCCACGAGAACCTCGGCCAGTTGCCCGGCCTCATCGCCGCAGCGGCCCTGCTGATCGACTATGTGCTGACAGTCGCGGTCTCGATCTCGGCCGGCGTCGCCGCGATCACCTCCCTCGCAACCAACTGGGGGGCGCCCTGGCTAGCCCAGTACGCCGTCGAGATTGCGCTGCTCTGCATTCTCGTTGTTGGCCTGGCCAACCTCCGCGGTGTGAAGGAGAGCGGGGCGGTCTTCGCCGTCCCGACCTATCTCTTTATCGTATGCATTCTGGCGATGGTCGCCTGGGGTGTCGGACGTATGTTGCTCGGCACGGCTCAGCCCGTCGTGCAGGCGGTCGCGCCTGAACTCCACGCCGGCGAGGCCCTCGGACTGTGGCTGGTGCTGCGGGCCTTTGCTGCCGGCTGCACTGCCCTCACGGGTGTGGAGGCGATTTCCAACGGCATCCCCGCCTTCAAGCACCCTGAAGCCAAGAACGCCGCGACAACCTTGAGTTGGATGGTTGGCATCCTGGGTACGATGTTCCTCGGCATCACCTGGCTCGCCGACCGGCTGACAGCTGTGCCGAACGAGGTCACGCACGAGACGATCGTCTCGCAGATTGCCCGCACCGTCTTTGGGGTCGGCCCGGTCTACACCATTATCCAGGTGGCGACTGCCCTGATCCTGGTTCTGGCCGCCAATACGGCCTACGCGGACTTCCCGCGCCTGGCTTCACTGCTTGCCAAGGATCGTTTTCTGCCACGCCAGTTCTCGTCGCGCGGTGATCGTCTCGTCTTCTCCAACGGCATTGTGGTGCTCTCGCTCTTTGCGGCCGGCCTTGTGGTTTTCTTTCGTGCCAACGAGATCGCGATGTTGCCGCTCTACGCCATCGGCGTGTTTCTCTCGTTCACGCTGTCGCAAGGTGGGATGGTCATCCACCACCTACGCGAGAAGGAGCCGGGCTGGCGGTTGGGCCTTGGCATCAACGGTCTGGGCGCTGGGTTGACGGCGGTTGTGCTGGTGGTGCTCGTGATGACCAAGTTCACCCACGGGGCCTGGGTGGTTCTTGTGCTCATCCCACTGCTAGTGGTGATTTTCCAGGCGATCCATCGCCACTACGTGCGGGTGGCAGCGCAACTCTCGCTCGCAAATGCGACAAAGCCGAAGCCGGTACGCCGACTGACTGCGGTTGTGCTGGTTAGCGGCCTCCACAAGGGCACCCTGCCAGCGCTGCAGATCGCCAACGCATTAGCGCCCAACAATGTCACAGCGGTGACGGTAAACATGGATGCTGAGTACACCGAGAGGATTCACGCCCGCTGGCAAGACTGGGGCTGCGACGTGCCGCTGGTGGTGCTCGATTCGCCGTACCGCTCACTGATTACCCCACTGCTCAAATACATCGCCGAGGTCGATGGGCGCTATCACGACGATGAGGTCATGGTGATCTTGCCCGAGTTTGTGCCCGCCCACTGGTGGGAGCATCTGCTCCACAACCAGACGGGCCTGATTCTTCGCACCGCCCTGATGTTCCGGGCAGGCAAGATCGTCGTCAGCGTGCCCTACAAGCTCGAGCAATAAGACATTGTAAGGGCGTTCGCCCTTACAATCCGTTTTTCTGGCGCAAAGGCCAGTTGGCCTTTGTGCCAGAAAAGCAGAGCTTGTTGGCGGCCGTAGGCCACCAGTGCAGCGAAACGCGTTAGTGCGAGGCGGTAGCCTCGGGACCCACGGTCGGTGGGTGGCCTTCAAGCGGGATGGTGAAGCGGAACATGGCCCCGCCCTCAGGCTGGTTCTCGGCCCAGATTCGCCCGCCGTGGGCCTCGACCATGCCCTTGCAGATTGCCAGCCCGAGCCCGACATTGCCCCGCCCGCTGTCAGCGCCGCCGCGATAGAACTTGTCGAACACCCGCTGCTCGTCGCCAGGGGCGAGCCCCGGCCCCCGGTCGGTGACCGACACCTCAACAGCGGGCTGCGGTTGCCCTGCGGAGGCCGGGATAAAGCGCGCAGCAAGGCGGATCGGTGTGCCGAGGGGCGTATGCTTCACGGCGTTGTCGAGCAGGTTCACCAGCACCTGCTCGATCAGGATGCCGTCGAGCAGAACCAGGGGCAGGTCGGCTGGTAGCGTGATGTCAAAGGGCCGTGAGCCCGGCAGGAGGCCCGATGGTTCATCACCGTCGGCAACTTGAGCAACCGCCACCCCTACTACTTCTTCCAGGGGCTGCCACTCCTTCCGCACATGGACTGCCCCAGACTCCAGGCGCGTCATCTCTAGCAGGTTCGTCAGCAGCCGTTTGAGGCGCTCGGCCTCGTCGCAGGCCGTCCGAGCAAGATCGGCGCGGGTGTCGCGATCTAGCTCGTCACCGTCTTGCGTGAGACTGGAGAGCGCACCGGTGATAATCGCCAGCGGCGTACGCAGATCGTGGGAGACCGAGGAGAGCAGGGCCGAGCGCAGCCGCTCGGTTTCGGCGGCTAGGGTTGCCTGCTCGGCCTCCACCGCGAGGCCTGCCCGCTCCAAGGCTAGCGCGGTCTGGCTGGCGAAGGTCTCCAGCAAGTGTACCTGCTCAGGGTTCAGCAGTTGCGTCCGTTGCCGGGGGCGCACCCCGAGCACGCCGACGCTGCGCCGTGAGCCGATCAGCGGTAGGTAGAGACCCTCGGCGCTTGGCAGCGTATCTGTGCCTAGCCCGGCCCGCTCGGTGTGGTCAAAGACCCACTGCGCCACCCCCTGCTCGGCCCCGCTCAGGCCAAACAGGTGTGCCGGGTCGATGCCTTCTGACCAGCCGCTCACCTCGCCCCAGGGCCGGAGCATGCGGTCGGCGCAGGGGAGCAAGATAACCACCTGGCTGTCGAACACTTCGGCGATGTGGCGCACCGCCACGCGGAGCAGCTTTTCCGTCCCGCGGGTGCTGGCGAACTCGCGGCTGAGCACATAGAGGGCCGCCGTGCGCCGCTCGCGCTGCCGGGCCGCCTCGGCCTGCTGGCGGAAGCGGATGGTCAAGTTGCTCACCACTAGGGCAACCACGAGCATCACGCCAAAGGTGATCAGGTAGCGCACGTCGGTGACGGTGAAGGTGCTGCGGGGATTGACGAAGAAGAAGTTGAAGCTCAGCACACTGAGCATCGCTGCCAGGGTTGACGGACCACGGCCGCCGGCCAACGCCACGCCGAGCACACCCAGCAGGTAGAGCATAATGATATTTGCTTCGCCGATGCCAAGCTGGTCAACCCCCAGGGCGAGCAGAGTGCATACCGCCACCAGGACTGGCGCAGCCGCGTAGGTCTGCCATGGGCTCGTGAGCTGGAGCGGCGTGCGCAGGAGTGGCTCGGTATCGCCGAAGTCGCCCGAAAGCACGTAGATGTCGATCACGCCGCTCTTGCGGAGCAGATCGTCGGCGACCGAGCCAAAGAGCATATCCTGCCAGCGGGGACGTTCGGGCTTGCCGATCACGATCTTCGAGATATTGCGGGTGCGTGCGTAGGAGAGGAGCTCAGCGGCGGCGTTTGTGGCGCTGAGGGTGAGCGTTTCTGCGCCGAGTTGTTCGGCGAGGCGCAGGGTTTGCACCGCTCGCTCGCGCTCAGCCTCGGGGCGACGCAGTTCCGTGGGCGTCTCAACATAGGCGACAATCCACTCGGCGCGCAGACCGGCGGCCATCTGGCGGGCTGCGCGCACCAGGTGCGCCGCCGATGGCCCCGAGCTAATGCCGACCAGCAGGCGCAGCGCTGTCGGCCAGGGTGTAGAGATCGCATTGTCGCGCCGGTAGAGTTCCATCTGGGCGTCGACGCGGTCGGCGGTGCGCCGCAGGGCCAGTTCACGCAGCGCGATCAGGTTGCCCTTGCGGAAGAAGTTGCCCATTGCCCGCTCGGCGTTCTGCGGCAGGTAGACCTTGCCTTCACGCAGGCGCTGGAGCAGGTCATCGGTGGGCAGGTCGATCAGCTTGACCTCGTCGGCCTGCTCGACCACGGTGTCGGGCACGGTCTCGCGCACAATCACCCCGGTGATCTGGGCCACAACATCGTTGAGGCTTTCAAGATGCTGGACGTTGACCGTGGTGTAGACCTCGATGCCGGCGGTAAGGAGCTCGTGGACATCCTGCCAGCGCTTGGGGTGGCGGGTGCCGGGGGCATTGGTGTGCGCCAACTCGTCCATCAGGATAAGCCGGGGGCAGCGGGCGAGGGCGGCGTCGAGATCGAACTCGCGCAGGGTAACGCCGTGGTAGGACAGCTCCTGGTGCGGCAGTACCTCCAACCCATCGAGCAGCGCCTGGGTCTCTGCACGGCCGTGGGTCTCGACGATGCCCACGACAACGTCCACCCCCTCGGCCTTGCGGGCGTGGGCTGCCTCGAGCATTGCATAGGTCTTGCCGACGCCGGGGGCGGCACCGAAGAAGACCGTCAGGCGCCCTCGGGTAGCGGCGGCTTGCTCGGCCTGCACGCGAGCCAGTAGGGCATCAGGATCGGGCCGGCTCTGGTCGCTCATCACGCTCCTCGTCTACGGTGGGCTGGAGGCGTTGCTTGCATCGTTCAGGCAGCGCCTCAATTGTAGGTCACGGCTCCATTGTAGACCACTGCAGACCAGTAAGGTGCCGTTTATACAGAATTTTTACGCCCCGGTCACTTTTTATACGCCACTTTTATACCCATCAGGATTACAGTATCTACAGGGTTCGTGACCAACCATGAGAGGTAAGAGATGGATCTGGTCTTTCTCGGACTGACGGTGCTGTTCTTCGCCCTGACCTGGGGGCTGATCGCGTACAGTGACCGATTGATGGGAGGCAAGTGATGGATGTGCTGTACCTCGTTGGTGCTACGCTGGCACTGGCGCTGATGGTCTACCTGTTTGTCACCCTATTGCATCCGGAGCGTTTCTGATGACTGCCAACGGATGGGTGCAGATCGTTCTCTACCTCGTCGTGCTGTTCGCGCTGGTCAAGCCGCTGGGTTGGTACATGGCGCGCGTCTACGAGGGCCAGAACGTCGGGCTGAATACCCTGCTCGCCCCGCTCGAGCGGCGCTTGTACCGTCTGCTCGGCACCCGCGAGGACGCGGGGCAGAGTTGGAAGCAGTACGCCATTGCCGTGATCCTCTTCAACGCCCTGGGCATGCTGGCGGTCTACGGGCTTCAGCGGCTCCAGGCCGTGCTGCCACTCAATCCGGCCATGTTGGGTGCGGTGACGCCCGATTCGTCCTTCAACACTGCGGCCTCGTTCGCCTCCAACACCAACTGGCAGGGCTACGGCGGCGAGGTGACGATGAGCTACCTCACCCAGATGCTTGGCCTGAACGTGCAGAACTTCCTTTCGTCCGCCTCGGGCATAGCCGTGCTGGTCGCGCTGATCCGCGGGCTACGCGGGCGCACCACCCAGAGCATCGGCAACTTCTGGGTCGACGTGACCCGCACGACGCTCTACATCCTGTTGCCACTTGCGTTGATCCTGGCCCTGGCCCTTGTCTCACAGGGGGTCGTGCAGAGTTTCAACCCGCCAACCGAGGTGCCGCTGCTGCAGGCGACCACCGACGGTGACGGCAACCCAGTGACGACCCAGACCCTGCCCGTGGGTCCGGCGGCCTCGCAGGTTGCAATCAAGCAGCTAGGCACCAACGGCGGCGGTTTCTTCAACGTCAACTCGGCCCATCCCTTTGAAAACCCGACGCCGCTCACGAACTTCTTGCAGATGCTGAGCATCCTGCTCATCCCGGCGGCGCTCTGCTACACCTTTGGCACGATGGTGGGCGACACCCGACAAGGCTGGGTGGTGCTGGCCGCAATGACGATCATCTTCGTGCCGCTGCTCGTGCTGGCGGTCGTGCAGGAGCAGGCGGGCACGCCGCAACTCGCGCAGCTTGGCGTGAACCTTGTGGCGAGCGACGCCCAGGCTGGCGGCAATATGGAGGGCAAGGAGACCCGCTTCGGCGTGGTGAACTCTGCGCTCTGGGCGGCGGCGACGACGGCGGCCTCCAACGGCTCGGTGAACTCGATGCACGGCAGCTACACGCCGCTCGGTGGGCTGGTGCCGCTCTTCCTGATGCAACTCGGCGAAGTGATCTTCGGCGGCGTGGGCTCGGGACTCTACGGGATGCTGATCTTTGCGATCATCGCGGTGTTCATCGCCGGGCTGATGGTGGGGCGCACGCCCGAGTACCTGGGCAAGAAGATCGAGGCCTTCGAGATGAAGATGGCCTCGCTGTTCATCCTCATCCCCTGCGTGGTGGTGCTCTTCTTCACCGCTCTGGCGGTGTCCACCCCCTGGGGCAAGGGTGCGTTGTACGACCCGAACATCAGCTACACCTCGATCTACAACCCGGGTGCCCACGGCTTCAGCGAGGTGCTCTACGCCTACAGCTCGATGGGCAACAACAACGGTTCGGCCTTTGCCGGCCTGGGGGCGAACAACCCCTTCTACAACACCACCGGCGGCCTGGCGATGCTGATTGCGCGCTTCTGGCTGATGGTGCCCGTGCTGGCGATCGCTGGCTCGCTGGCCGCCAAAAAGACGGTGCCCGTCGGCCCCGGCACGTTGCCGACCGATACGCCGCTCTTTGTCGTGATGCTGATTGGCGTGGTGATCATCGTCGGTGCTCTGACCTTTATCCCAGCCCTGGTGCTCGGCCCGATCGTCGAGCACCTGCTGATGCTGGGGCTGTAGAGGAAACAAGAAAATGACCCTGCAACCGCAGTCGCGCCCACTCTTTGAGGCGGCGATCGTTCGCCAGGCCATCGTGGCCTCGTTCCAGAAGCTGGACCCGCGCATCCAGATCCGCAACCCGGTGATGTTTGTCGTGCTGGTGGGCGCAATGCTGACCAGCGTGCTCTGGCTTCAGGCCCTCGTCGGCCAGGGCGAGGCTCCCGCCAGCTTTATCTTCGCGATCAGCGTGTGGCTTTGGTTCACCGTGCTGTTTGCCAACTTTGCCGAGGCGATGGCTGAGGGCCGCGGCAAGGCCCAGGCCAATACGCTGCGCAAGTCCCGCCGCGATGTGCAGGCCAAGAAGCTCCGCGAGCCGCGCTACGGCGCTCAGTTCAGCCCCGTCTCGTCGGGTGATCTGCGGGCTGGCGATGTCGTGCTGGTCGAGGCCGGCGACGTGGTTCCCTCGGATGGCGAGGTGCTAGAGGGCGTGGCCTCGGTCAATGAGAGCGCGATCACGGGCGAGAGCGCCCCGGTCATCCGCGAAAGCGGCGGCGACCGCTCAGCCGTTACTGGCGGCACCACGGTGCTGAGCGACTGGCTGGTGGTGCGCATCACCGCCAACCCCGGCGAGACCTTCCTCGACCGCATGATCGGCATGGTCGAGGGGGCCAAGCGCCAGAAAACGCCCAACGAGATCGCGCTCAACATCTTGCTGGCCGCGCTGACGATCATCTTCCTGCTGTCTACCACTACGCTGCTGCCCTTCTCGCTCTTTGCGGTGCAGGCCAATGGCACGGGCGCACCGGTCACCGTGGCCGTACTGGTGGCGTTGCTGGTATGTCTCATTCCGACCACGATCGGCGGGTTGCTCTCGGCCATTGGCATCGCAGGCATGGATCGCATGATTCAGGCGAACGTCATCGCGATGTCGGGTCGTGCGGTCGAGGCCGCCGGCGACGTGGATGTGCTGCTGCTCGATAAGACCGGTACCATCACCCTGGGCAACCGGCAGGCGGTGGCCTTCATCCCCGCCAATGGTATCAGCGAGCAACACTTGGCGGATACCGCCCAGCTCTCCTCACTGGCCGACGAGACACCCGAAGGCCGCTCGATCGTCGTGTTGGCCAAAGAGAAGTATGGCATCCGTGAGCGCAATGTCCAGGAGTTAGGGGCAGAGTTCGTGCCCTTCACAGCGCAGACACGCATGAGCGGCGTGAACCTCAGTGGCAGCATGGTGCGCAAAGGAGCGTCCGACGCCATCCAGCGCTACGTCGAAAGCCAGGGCGGCCAGTTTCCCCCCGAGGTACGTTTGACGGTCGAGACCATCGCTCGTCGTGGCGGCACGCCGCTGGTGGTGGCCGACAAAGCGAAGGTGCTGGGCGTGGTGCAGCTCAAGGACATCGTCAAGGGCGGGATGAAAGAGCGCTTTGCCGAGCTGCGGCGCATGGGCATCAAGACGGTGATGATCACCGGCGACAACCCGCTCACGGCCGCCGCCATCGCCGCCGAGGCCGGCGTAGACGACTTCCTGGCCGAGGCCACACCCGAGGCCAAGCTCCAGCTCATCCGCGAGTATCAGACCGGCGGGCGTCTGGTGGCGATGACCGGCGACGGCACCAACGACGCGCCAGCCCTCGCCCAGGCTGACGTGGCCGTGGCGATGAACTCGGGCACCCAGGCGGCCAAAGAGGCCGGCAACATGGTTGACCTGGACTCGAACCCGACCAAGCTGATCGAGGTGGTCGAGATTGGCAAGCAACTGCTGATCACGCGCGGCTCGCTGACGACATTCAGCATTGCCAACGATGTGGCTAAGTATTTTGCGATCATCCCGGCGGCCTTCGCTGTCACCTACCCGCAGCTCAACGCGCTCAACGTGATGGGCCTGACCTCGCCCTCGAGCGCGATTGCCTCGGCGGTCATCTTCAACGCGATCATCATTCCTTTCCTCATCCCGCTGGCCCTACGCGGCGTCAAATACCGCCCGATGGGTGCGGCCCAGCTGCTGCAGCGCAACCTGCTGATCTACGGACTGGGCGGCCTGATCGCCCCGTTCATCGGCATCAAGCTGATCGATGTGATGCTGACCGTGCTCGGCCTAGCGTAGCTAGCTTTCGTGCGCGCAAAGGATTGTCTCCAATGAACCTAATCGGACAACAGTTTCGCCCGGCCCTGGTCAGCCTGCTTGTGCTGACCCTGATCACCGGCATCGGCTACCCGCTGCTGGTTACCGGGATCGCCCAAGTCGTCTTCCCCGCCCAGGCGAACGGCTCGCTGATTGTCGAAGACGGCCAGGTTAGGGGCTCGAACTTGATCGGCCAGCCCTTCGATGACCCACGCTACTTCTGGGGTCGGCTCTCGGCCACGGGGGTGCATCCCTACAACGCCTTCAACGGCGACGCGCTGGTCGGCTCGTCGGGCTCAAACCTTGGCCCGCTCAACCCGGCGCTGGCCGAGGCAGTGCAGGCCCGGATCGACGCCTTGCGCGCTGCCGACCCGCAGGCCACCCCGCCCTACCCTGCCGATCTGGTCACTGCATCGGGCAGCGGGCTCGACCCGCACATCAGCCCAGCGGCGGCAGCGTTTCAGGTGCGGCGGGTGGCCCAGGCCCGCGGCCTGAGCGAGGAACAGGTGCGCGAGCTCGTCGCGCAATACACCGAGGGCCGCGACCTCGGCCTCCTGGGCGAGATGCGGGTGAACGTGCTGCGCCTCAACCTGGCCCTAGACGCAATACCTTTCAAATAAGGCGGTTTTTTTGACGCAAAGGCGCAAAGGTTTTCGTGCAGGTGCGCTCACCCTTCGCGGCTTGGCGTGAGCTTCTTTGAAACGTATTGGCCCTAGACCGGCTGTAGGTGCGCGGCATATGCGCCGCAGGCAACAGAAGGGCGCAATACGTGGCAGCGCCAGGGCAATCGCATCTTCCATGTATGCACCCCACCAGGGCACCCGCAAGGGGTGCCCGTACACCGGACCCGGCCCTGTAGGGGCACCCCTCGCGGGGGCCCACCCCTCGCGGGGGCCCACCCCTCGCGGGGGCCCACCCCGTGGTTGTCGGGTGCGCCTACAGGGCCGGGGGCCGCCGTTTGCGCCGCTGGTTGCATGCACATGCTGCCACAGAGAGCGCATGTTTGTATCCGGTTTCGTATGATGCGATCGACCTAGCGGCAGCACTTATGCCTCTGGCAGATCGGCTGCCGCCATTGGTATAATACAGGTGCTGCCAGCGTCATCGGCACCTGAGCCACGGCGAGCGGGCGGCGAGGGAACAGGATGCTGATGCAGCCACAGCTAGCCATCCTCGTCATCGAGGACGAACTCCAGATCCGACGGTTTCTGCGCACCTCACTGGTGAGCCACGGCTACCGTGTGCTCGAGACAGGTACGGGCCAGGAGGGTGTCGAACAGGCGGCGCAGCTACAACCGGCCTGTGTGATCCTTGACCTCGGCCTACCAGATCTAGATGGTCTGGAGGTGCTCCGCCGCATTAGGAACTGGTCGACCGTGCCGGTGGTCATCCTCACCGCTCGCGGCCAGGAGCAAGACAAGATTGCCTTGCTCGACGCCGGGGCCGACGATTACCTGACCAAGCCCTTTGGTGTCGGCGAGCTCCTTGCGCGCATCCGTGTCGCCCTGCGCCGCACGGCAAGTACAGCGGTCGGCGAGGCACCAGTCGTGAGCTTTGGCGATATCCAGGTGGATCTGGTCCGGCGAACCGTGATGCGGAACGGCGTAGATGTCCATCTCACGCCGATCGAGTACCGCTTGCTCGTCACCCTGGTTCGTAATCTGGGGCGGGTCGTCACACAGCGCCAATTGCTCCACGACGTCTGGGGGCCAGAGTATGCTGACGCTGCGCACTATGTCCGCATCTATATGCAGCACCTCCGCCATAAGCTTGAGGCTGACCCATCGCGGCCCCGCTATTTGATCACCGAGCCGGGAGTTGGTTACCGGCTTCGTGACGAGGGGTAGCCGCACCGCCACGACGTCCGCGTTGCTCGCGTAGCAGCGGCGGCTGAAAGATCATAAGGGCGGAACCTGACATTGTCAGGCAAACCATTGTGCGTTCTTGCCTGCTGATCCCGCTTCCCCGGTTCCTGTACCCGTGCTATGCTGAGGGTAGCGCCACCTCGCCTATCTACGTGCTGGCCCTGTCACCTGCTGGTGAGGGCTAGCCGGACGTGCACTGTCGCCCCAGCACTCTGTCGGTCTGGGCACCAAAAGGCTTGATACATTTCACATACGCACGAGCAGGTCAAGGGTCGCGGGGCGATCCGGCAGCGCACACTGTCGCGCTGGGATCAAGCTTGCCAGTTCGTTTGCCCGCCACCTCGGCGGCGCGAAAGGAAATACCTATGAGTTCTGACCCTCGTGTGCTTGGGCCCGCCCATACCGCTGATCGGCATCGCAAGAGTGGGCAAAAGGCCCGTCTGCGGGCGCTGATTGCCTTGACCCTCATTGTGCTCTGGATCCTCGCCGCCCTTACTGGTTTCCTCCTGTATGTTGCGCCGGCAGGCCCGCACTCGGGGGGGCTCATTATGCTCATCCTGACCAAAGCCCAGTGGGCCAACGTTCACTTCTGGCTCAGCGTTGCGGCAAGCCTGGTCACGATGATGCACATCGTCATCGACTGGAAGGCTCTCACTGGGTGTGTACGCTTTCTGACCAGTGTTGAGCGCAAGCCGATGGCGTAGCGTTTGACGCAGAGGAGCCTGCTATGAACATGAAACAGCAACGCGACCTCTCAGTTTCGATGCTACGCGCCAATGTGGTCGCGCTGGGCATTGGTCTCCCTATCGCGCTAGCGCAGCTCAGCCTCTTTGTCTTGCTGCGCGGCGAGCTCCAGGTGACGGTTACGTTGCCAGGGGCGGTCTTGTTCTTCGCGGTGATGCTTGTCAGCATTGCGGTGCATGAATTGATCCACGGGCTGACCTGGCAGTTTGCGAGCAAGAGCCCAGCCACGCGTGTCACCTATGGCGTCCAATGGAAGATGCTGACGCCCTACGCCCATCTGGAAGGCCCCATTGACATAGGTGCCTACCGGCTCGGCGGGCTGATGCCTGGGCTTGTGCTGGGCCTCATCCCCTACGCGCTGAGCCTCATCATGGACAACGCAGCCCTGCTGCTCTTCGGCGTGATCCATACCCTTGCTGCCGGCGGCGATTGGCTCGTGCTATGGCTGCTGCGCGGGGTCAGGCCAGGGACGCTGGTGGAAGATCACCCGTCGCGGGCGGGGTGCTATGTGCTTGATGTGGAGGGGACGCCAAGCTAAGGCTTGCAGTGACGGCTCCGCTCAATGATCCAAGGAAGCAACCAATGGCCCATCTTGATCCCGCGGTGGCCTATCAGCACCCAGCCGAAACCGTTCTCGTCGCCTTTGACAGTGACGCCATCAATGGCCTCGCCACTGAGGAGGCGCACCGACGCCTTGCCCAGCATGGCCCCAACATGCTCCAGGCCGAAACGCCAACCCCAGCCTGGCGGCGGTTCCTGGCTCAGTTTCAGAACGTGCTGATCGGACTGCTGTTGATTGCTGCCATAACCTCGCTGGCGCTCTGGGCCTATGAAGGTGCCACATCGGTGCCCTACGAAGCCCTGGTGATCTTCGCGATTGTGCTTTTTAACGGGGTGCTGGGCTATGTCCAGGAGGCGCGGGCGGATCGCTCGGTCGCGGCGCTGCGGGCGATGACCGCAGCCGAGGCGTCTGTGCTGCGTGATGGGCAACTCCAGCGCGTGCCGACCCGCGACCTGGTGCCCGGCGATATGATGCAGATCGAAGCGGGCGACACGATCCCCGCCGACGGGCGCTTGACCTCCGCCATCGCGCTCCAGGTCGCCGAAGCCTCGCTCACCGGTGAGAGCCTGCCGGTCGCGAAAGACAGTAACCCGCTGCCCCAGGAACTCAGTATCGGCGATCGCAGCAACAGCGTATTTAGCGGCACAGCCGCCAGCTACGGTCGTGGTCGTGCGGTGGTGACTGCGACGGGTATGCACACTGAAATGGGCAAGATCGCGGGGATGCTGCAGCAGGCCACGCGCGACCCGACGCCGCTTCAGCAGGAACTCGATCGCACAGGCAAGCTGCTGGGCCTGATCGTCGTGGGCATCGCGGCGGTGATGATCGCAATGATCGTCGTGATCGATGGCATCCGTGATCTGAACGGGCTGGTGGATGTGCTCATCCTGGGGGTAGCATTGGCCGTGGCCGCCGTGCCCGAGGGACTGCCCGCCATCGTGACGGCGGTTCTGTCGCTGGGCATGCTGCGCATGGCCAAGCGCGGAGCGATCATCCGCAAGTTGCCCGCAGTCGAGACGCTTGGCTCGGCCAATATCATCGCGTCTGATAAGACTGGGACGCTGACCAAAAACGAGATGACCGTGCGCACGATTGTGACTGCTAGCGGGCGTGTGGAGTTGCGCGGCACAGGCTATGCCCCCGAGGGCGAGTTGTGGCAGCATGATCAGGTTCTGGACGACGATACGCTACGTGCCGAGGTAACGGCCCTCCTCCGCGCGGCCGATCGGGCGAATAATGCTGTCCTTCAGGAGCACGAGGGGCGCTGGGTAATCCAGGGCGATCCCACTGAAGGGGCGCTCATCGTCGCCGCGCGCAAGGCAGGTCTCACCGACACGGCCCTCGACGCACGCTTTCCGCGGGTTGGCGAAATGCCGTTTTCGTCGGAGCGCAAGCTGATGAGCACCGTCCATACTGACGCCGAGCACCCTGACCGTTTGTTTGTTTTCACCAAGGGTGCCCCCGGCATCCTGCTGGCCCGGTGCCAGGAGGAGTGGATGGATGACGGTTCTCATCAGCTGAGCGAGGAACGTCGCGCGCACATCCTTGCGGCCAATGCGGAGCTTGCCGATGCCTCCCTGCGCACGCTGGGGATTGCCTTTCGCACCCTGCCGCCAGATGCGCTTGCCAACCCCGATGCGTTGAACGAGCAGGTTGAGCAGAAGTTGGTCTTTTTGGGACTGGTTGGCATGATCGACCCGCCCCGAGCTGAGGCCGGAGCCGCCATCGCGCTAGCCAAAGGTGCCGGTATCCGCACCATTATGATCACTGGCGATCACCCCCAGACCGCAGCCGCCATTGCGCGTGAGCTCGGCATCGTCACATCGTCTGCTGCAATCACGGGCGCAGAGTTGGAGCGCATGTCAGATGAGAAGCTCAGGACCGTCGTAGACGAGGCGTCGGTCTATGCCCGCGTTGCCCCAGAGCATAAGCTGCGCATCGTCAAAGCCCTGCAACAGAACGGCGCGGTGGTGGCGATGACCGGCGATGGTGTGAATGACGCGCCTGCGCTCAAAGCGGCCAATATCGGGGTGGCGATGGGCATCAGCGGCACGGATGTCTCGAAGGCAGCCGCCGATATGATCCTGACCGACGACAACTTCGCCACCATCGTGGTAGCGGTAGGCGAGGGCCGCTCCATCGTCGCCAATATCCAAAAGTTCCTGCGCTTCCTGTTGTCGAGCAATATCGGCGAGGTCCTGACCATGTTCGGGGGCGTTGTGCTGGCGGATCAACTTGGCCTGACGGCCAGCGGCGATAGCGCGATCATTGCCCCGCTGCTCGCCACCCATATGCTATGGATCAACCTGGTGACCGACGGCGCCCCCGCGCTCGCGCTCGGTCTCGACCCCGCCGACCCTGCGGTGATGCAGCAGCAGCCCCGGGCGCAGGGCAGCGGGGTGATCACGCGCACGATGTGGTTTGGGATCGCCTTTGTCGGCGTCATCATGGCCGTTGGAACGCTTCTGGTACTCGACGCCGCTTTGCCGGGCGGCCTAATCGCCGGCTCGGGCACCATGGCCTATGGCCGGACGATGGCCCTCACAACGCTCGTACTCTTTCAGATGTTCAATGTCTTGAACGCACGCTCGGACACGCACAGCGCCTTCTACCGGCTCTTCCACAATGCCTGGCTGTTTGGTGCCGTCGTCCTATCGCTGGTACTCCAGGTCGCGGTGATCTACGTACCGCTCTTGCAGCGCGCCTTCGATACCGTGCCTTTGCAAGGCAGCGACTGGCTGACCTGTGTACTCGTTGCCAGCAGCGTGCTCTGGCTGCGCGAACTGAGCAAGGCGGTCTGGTATCTGGGCCGCCTGGCTGGGGGCATGGGCAGCAAGCGGAGGACCACAGTTGAAACACCCTGATCTGCGGCGGTTCACCTGACGCTCTATCGCCGCCGCTGCCATTATCGCCAGACGACGAGCCCATCGGAGCCACAGGGTCTCTCCTGACAAGGTCAGGTGAATGGCGCTCAGGGGCGCGGCCTTGCCCGCTAGAACACCCGCGCTGCGCGTGCTATGCTGAATCATACTGCCCGCCTTGCACGATCGCCCCGACCACGTGCGCACTCCCCTTTTCCGTCATGCCCTTCCCCTGAGCTACCGCTGATCCTCTGCCCTGGGGCTGTGTGTCGTGCGGTGGGCGGTGAGCGCTATGCGCTGGACTAGGCATGTAACAAGCTACAAAGAAAGAAGATACCTTGAAAGAGAACTCGATGGGCATAGGCATCGCCATTGGAGTAGGCTTGGGACTCGCTTTGGGGGTTGCAATGAATAATATTGCTATCGGGCTCGCGTTGGGTGTAGCGATTGGCACGGCGATTGGTACGAGCCTCGATCAGAAGCGCAAGCACAGTGACACGGCGAAACATGATGCGCCCGAAGAAACGCCCATCTAGAACCAATACGTGTCAAAGAAGCTCACGCGAAGGCGCGAAGGGTTGCTCACCTACGCGAAAAACGTTGCGCCTTTGCGCCTTTGCGTCAAAATAACCGCCTTCTTTGCAAGGTATTGCATCTAGAAAACTTATCTGGGTTTGATTACAAAAAGGGAGGCTTGTATGCATACGCTACATAGACTCACGCTGCTTGTCTTGCTGGGCCTGGCCTTCAGCGGATGTGTAACGGTTAATCTGGGCCTTGGCCAGCTCCAGGGTTCAGGGAACGTCACGACCGAAACGCGCGTGGTCGGCACCTTCACCGCGATTGATGTCACTGGTGTAGGCGAGGTGGTGGTCACCCAGGGCGACACCGATAGCCTCACGGTCGAGACTGACGACAATCTCCAGGCAATCGTGCTGGGCGACGTGCGCGGCGACACCCTCTACCTGGGCATCAATGCGAACCAGGGCTTTAGTGACGCGACCCGTGTCACCTTCACGGTAACGGTCAAGGAGCTCACGGCGATCAGCTTCGCGGGCGCAGGCACGGTCAGCGTGCGTGATCTCAGCGGCGACCAACTGACCGTGAACCACTCGGGCGCGGGGCCGGTGAGCATCGGGGGCACCGTGGTCGAACAGCATGTGACGCTCAGCGGCGCGGGCAATTACGATGGCGCGGCCCTCGTCAGCGAGCGGGCAACGGTTGATCTCAGCGGGTTCGGCAGCGTGGTGGTGAACGTGAGCGAGCGGCTCGACGCGACGATTAGCGGCGCGGGGAGCATCGCGTACATCGGTAGCCCTGAACTGCACGAACAGGTCACCGGCGTCGGCTCGATCCGGCAGCGCACACCATGAGTGCCACCGCTTCTACCGCACCGCAACTCCGGTCGCTGGTTCAGCGGCACGCGGTGCTTGCCTTTTTCGGCCTGACCTTTGCGCTCTCCTGGAGCATCTGGGGGCTACAGTCTTTGCTTGCCGACGCCGACCCGATCAGCGCCGGCTGGCTCGGCATCATCGCCGCCTATGGCCCAACCCTGGCCGCAATCGCGCTTGCCGGGCTACTCGCCCCCGAGCAGCAGGCACTGGCCTCGCCACGACGCCAGCGCTGGCTGGCGGGCGCGGTGCTCGCAGGAACCGTGTGGCTGAATATCACCGTCGTGTCGAACCCGTTCGAGAGCACACGCCCGGCGGTGGCGGTGCTGCTGTGGCTGGTCATCACGTTGCTACCGGCCTGGATCGTGTGGAACGTCTTCAGCCGCCGTCGCGGCGTACGCGATCTGCTCCGAACGCTCGCCGCCTGGCGGGTGCCGCCGATCTGGTACGGCGTGGCGCTGCTGCTGCCGGTGATCATCAGCCTACTGGGCCTCGCATTGCTTGCCCTGCTGGGGCAGCCGCTGCCGCCCTGGCCGCGCACCGAGCCGGTGCGCGAGCTGCTGCCGCTGCTCGTGACAACATTTGTTGCGACGCTGCTCTACGGCGGACCACTCGGCGAAGAGGCTGGCTGGCGCGGATTTGCGCTGCCACGGCTCCAGGCGCGGTACAGCCCGCTCGTAGCGAGCCTGCTGCTGAGCGTGGTCTGGGGCCTCTGGCACGTGCCGCTCCACCTCCAGGGCGTCTACCACGGCATCTTTCCCGACGGCCTGCCCGGCATTCTGTTGCGCATTGTGATCACTATTCCGACCACGGTGCTCTTCACCTGGTTCTTCAACCGCACGAAGGGCAACCTCTGGCTCGTCGTATTATTGCACACCGCCGTCAACAACACCGCCGGGTTCTGGCTACCGGTCACGGTAGGCGTGTACGCTGCAATGTTCATCATGACGGTGACGCTGATCATCACGGATCGCATGTGGCGCCTGCGGCCATCCGAGGGCGTAACGCTGCCAGCAGAACGGCAGGCTGAAGGAGTCAATTTCAGCGGAGGGGAAACACGATGAATCAGGACAACGGCCTGCCGGCGTCGGTGCAGCACTACTTTCGCGGTTTTTCCACTGCTCCAGGCGCGCAACCTAAACGGGCGCACGCTATACGAACCAACCCGCAATTGGCGATCCTGACTTTGGTAGGGGCGCATGCCTCTTCATACATGACATAACGAGGAGTACTTCTATGCCAAGCTTCAAGTCCGACCGACAGATCCAGGACGACGTACGCGACGAACTCACATGGGATCCGGAGGTCACCATCACCGATATCGGCGTCACGGTGAAGGATGGCGTCGTGACGCTGCGCGGGGCCGTCGTACTGTCTAGCGAGAAATGGGCCGCCGAGCGCGACGCGTTGCGGATCGTCGGGGTGCGCGGCTTGATGAATGAGCTCACGATCGCGCCCGTCACAAGCCAGCGCTACGCCGACGATGAGATCGCGCGTCATCTCACCGACGCACTGCAGTTCGACTCGTCGGTGCTGAGCGACCGCATCCAGATCACCGTCGAAGATGGCTGGGTGACGCTGCGTGGCACCACCGACTGGTACTACCAGCGCAGCGCCGCCGAGGCCGACGCCTGGCGGGTCGCGGACGTCAAGGGCGTGGACAACGACATCACGATCGTGCAGCCGCATGTATCGGCGAGCGATATCGAAGCGGGGATCAGGAAGGCGCTGGATCGCAGCGCCGCGATTGATGCGAGCGCGATTGCTATTTTCGTCGAGGGCTCGCATGTGACGCTGGTCGGCACGGTCCAATCCTGGGCCGAGTTCGACACCGCCAGAGATGTGGCCTGGCGCGCAAAAGGCGTGACGACGGTCGCCAATGATATCGTCATTCGGGAGTGATGGGGAACGATCATGAGCAACGATACAACGCTTGTGCCGCATGCGCAGCCAACGAGCCCGGCGTGGCGCTCTGTGTGGTGGTGCTTGCGCTCGGCTACTGGTGGCTGCGGCGCGACCAGACCACAGACGCGCCTGCGGCCACGCAGGTAGCCCCCGCCGGCTAACCCTATCGCCGACGTGAGCGTGACAGCAGCAAGACAAGGAGCAAAATGTGGTCAAGGGTTCTACACTCGGCGCAGGCATCCCCGTGAGCGCCCCGGAAGGCGCGGTGCCGGTCATTGTCACACTGACGATGAACCCCTCGGTTGACGTGAACACCGGCGTGAATCAGGTTGTGCCCGAGCATAAGCTGCGTTGCAGTGCGGCTCGCTATGAGCCCGGCGGTGGCGGAATCAACGTCTCCAGAGCGCTGCGGAACCTCGGCGAGGAGTCGCTGGCGCTCTACACGGCCGGGGGCAACCGAGGCGTGCTGCTCCAGGAACTGCTTGCGCAGGAAGGACTACGGCACCGCGCGCTCGCTGTCGCCGAGCCGACGCGCGAGAGCTTTGCCGTGCTTGAGGCGCTGAGCGGGCAGCAGTTCCGCTTCAGTCTGCCTGGCCCAGAGCTGAGCGAGCCTGAGTGGCGGGCCTGCCTCGCCGCCCTCGCCGCCCTCAGCCCCACGCCAGCGGTCATCGTCGCGAGCGGCAGTCTGCCCGCCGGCGTGCCTGACGACTTCTACCATCAGGTCGCCGTCCTTGGTCGTGCCGTCGGGGCGCGGGTGATCGTAGACACATCCGGTCCGGCGCTCCAGGCGACGATCAGCGCCTCACTCTTCCTGATCAAACCGAACCTACGCGAGTTGGCGCTCCTGGTGGGGCGTCCGCTCGATGACGAAGAGGCGGTGGAGCAGGCAGCTCTCGAGCTGGTGGGCCTGGGACACACCGCCGTCATCGTTTCACTCGGCGCTGCCGGGGCCTTGCTAGCGACGGGTGACGGGTGCGAGCGGCTGCGGGCGCCGACGGTGCCGATCCGTAGCAAGGTCGGCGCGGGCGACAGCATGGTGGCGGGGATCGTCGCGGGCCTCGCGCGCGGGTTCGAGCTGCGTGAGGCGGCCCGCTTCGGGGTCGCCGCAGGCACCGCTGCAGTGATGACGTCGGGCAGCGAGCTTTGCCGGTGCGATGACGCCGAGCGTCTGTACCGCCGGATGCGAACGGTGAGGGCCTGACTTACGGTAAGGCAATTATCATTCAGCATGGTTATGCTGGCCGAGGAGTGTGTCGGGTCTCATCACCACAGTGGTGGCGGCTGTTGCTGTGCTACCTCTGCCATGCCGTGGCGTTGCACGCCTTTTTGTGCTGCTTGCCGTGTCTGGAAGGAGGGCCGTTGTCGCCCTACGTCGCAGGTGGGTCTGTTTCCGCCGTGGCAACGAAGCGGTAGCCCTGACCGGGGATCGTGGCGATATAGCGTGGGGCACGCCACCCGTTCTGCAGCTTGATCCGCAGATTGCGAATGTGCCGGTCGACCACGTTGCTCTCGGCGATGTAGTCGGTGCCCCACAGCTGATCCATAATTTCATTGCGGGTCAGCAACCGACCGGCGTTGGCCGCCAGCAGATACAGCAGGTTCTGTTCGATCGCGGTGAGGTGCAGATCCTTGCCATGCACGCGCACCAGACAGTTCAAGATATCGATCTCGAGATCGCCGAGTTTCAGCACGGGGGTCAACGTCACTTTCTCGTAATACGTGCGCCGCATGATCACGAGCACCCGCGCGACCAATTCCTCGGGCGAGAAGGGCACAGTCAGGATGTCGTCAACACCGTGGTCAAACGCAGCTAGCTTCGTCTGCAAGTCGCCCCGCCGCGTCAGGGCGATCACCGGGATGTGATCGTTAGAAGGGGCGGTGTAGCCAAGCCGCTCGAGGATCGCGCCGTACGCCAGATCCATATCGACGATCGCAAGATGCGGACGCCACGAGGTGAGCGCGGCCATGGTCTCTTCTGTATTCTGCGCCACCTGCGTAAGGGAGATGCTGTGGTTGAGCGCGAGCGTGACGTATTGGGCGAGCATCGGCTGATCGATCACCAGCAGCACCCGCGGTGATGTCCCTAATTGGTGAATCGTGTCGCTCACGTGGATATGGACTCCCGGTCACCGACGGCCAAACGGCTAACGTCCACCAGTATAGCACCATTTATAGAAGCCTGCTGGTGCGGTGTAGGGCACGGCAGGGCGATTGCATCTTCCGTGTCTGCACCCCGCCAAGGCACCCGCAAGGGGTGCCCGTACACCGGATTCGGCCCCCGCCCCGGTACGGGCACCCCTTGCGGGTGCCCCGTTGTATCCGATTTCGTATGATGCAATCGCCCTGAGGGCACGGCAGGGCTGATGCAACGTCAACTCTCCGGGGTCACCGTCGCCGTCAACGGCTCGGCTCTTGCGTGCCAAGCCCACCTGCGCGGGCTGGATGAGGCCGCGCAGGCGGGCTTTGCGACCCGGAGCCGAGGGCTTCAGCCCGACGGTGCTCTGGTCAGGATGACGAAACTTCATACCACCACGCGTCCGACCGGATAAAATCATGGATGAGCAATAGTGACCGGAGGAGGCACCCCAAGAGGAGGAAGCATGGCAGAAGCGCACAACGCGGTGCTGGTGCGCCGCGCGGTCGAAGAGATCTGGAATCAGGGCGCGCTCGCCGTGGCCGACGTGCTCTTCGCGGCCGACTATATCAACCATGCGGGCCTGATCCCGGATTTCGTCCGTGGCCCGGAGGCAATCAAGATCAGCGTCGCATTCTACCGCACCGCGTTTCCCAACTTCCAGATCACTATCGACGTGCTGACGGCAAAGCGTGATATCGTCCTGCTGCGCTGGACTGCACACAGCCACACACCACAGGGCACGCTGACCGGGCTGCTCATCAGCCGCTGCGCGGGCGGCCACATCGTAGAGAGTTGGATCCATTGGGATCGGGCTGGCGTGCTGGCACAGATGGGACTGAACCATCCTTAGCTGCACCCATTCTTTGGCCTGCCTGCTCAGCCCAATGCGATGATTGCCGGTGCCGCGATATCCGGCAGGTCAGGTTGGTGGTCAATCCGCAAGGCTGCCAGGTATTCAGTGCAAAGAATTGAAATCAATCCGCAAACAGCTGTTGAGGCACCATTTATGAACGATCAGGACAAGCTTGCAAACCTCGGTGCGATCATCGCAGTGCGCGGCAGTGTCGTGGATATTCGATTCGATACGCATTTGCCGCCGATCCATTCGTTGCTCCACGCGCAGGATGGGAAGATTGCCATTGAAGTATTAGCGCAACTCGACGCGCAGCGCGTGCGCGGGATTGCCCTGACGCCTACGCAAGGCCTTGCGCGTGGCATGCCGGTGGAAGACATGGGTGGGCCATTGAAGGCACCGGTCGGCCAGGGCATTCTTTCGCGCATGTTCGATGTGTTCGGGAACGCCATCGACCGCCAAGTGGCACCGACCGATGTCCAATGGCGCAGCATCCATCGCGAGCCGCCGCCGTTAACCCAGCGTTCCACCCGATCCGAGATCTTCGAGACAGGCATCAAGGTCATCGATGTGCTGGTGCCGCTTGAACGCGGCGGCAAGGCGGGCCTGTTCGGCGGCGCGGGCGTGGGCAAGACCGTCTTGCTTACCGAAATGATCCATAACATGATTGGGCACGAAGCAGGCGTCAGCATCTTTTGCGGGATCGGCGAACGCTGCCGCGAAGGCGAGGAGCTGTACCGCGATATGAAAGAGGCTGGTGTACTGCCGCATATGGTGATGGTGTTTGGTCAGATGAACGAGCCGCCGGGCAGCCGGTTCCGCGTGGGTCTAACGGCGCTGACGATGGCTGAGTATTTCCGTGATGACGAACATCGCGATGTACTGCTGCTGATCGATAATATTTTCCGCTTCATCCAGGCCGGCATGGAGGTGTCGGGCTTGATGGGCCAGATGCCGTCGCGGCTGGGCTATCAGCCGACCCTGGGCACGGAATTGTCGCGGCTGGAGGAGCGTATTGCCAACACCGAGGCCGGGGCAATTACGTCTATTCAGGCGGTGTATGTGCCAGCGGACGACTTGACCGACCCGGCGGCGGTGCATACGTTTTCACATCTTTCGGCGTCGATCGTGCTTTCGCGCAAGCGGGCGAGTGAAGGACTGTATCCAGCGATCGATCTGCTGCAATCTAGCTCCAAGATGGCCACGCCCGGCATCGTCGGCGAACGGCATTATCTGCTGGCGCAAGAAATCCGGCGGACGCTCGCGCAATATGAAGATCTCAAGGACGTGATCGCCATGCTCGGCCTGGAGCAACTCGCGCCGGACGACCGCAAGGTGGTTGCGCGCGCCCGACGGCTGGAGCGCTTCCTGACGCAGCCGTTTTTCACTACCGAGCAATTTAGCGGCATCACGGGCAAACTTGTCAGTCTCAGCGACTCGCTCGATGGCTGTGAACGCATTCTGAACGATGAATTCAAAGACTATCCCGAAAGCGCACTCTATATGATCGGTGCGATCGACGAGGCGCGCAAGAAGGCTCCCCCCAACAAACCAGAGGCCAAGGCCAAGCCTGCGGCGAAGCCCGAGCCACAACCGGAGGTCGCTCATGCTACCGACGCGCATGAATCTTAAGATACTTCTGCCGTTTGGCATCTTTGCCGAGAAAACCGGCGTTGCACGCATCGTCGCAGAGACTCGCACTGGCTCATTCGGACTCTTGCCACACCGGCTCGACTGCGTCGCGGCGCTCGCACCCGGGATTCTGGTCTACGAAAACGAAGCCGAGGGCGAAGTATGCGTGGCCGTCGATGAAGGGGTGCTGGTCAAGACCGGCTTGGATGTGCTGGTCTCTGTGCGCAACGCCATTGGTGGAACGGATCTCGGCCAGTTGCGTGTGGCGATAGAGCGGGAGTTCCTGACTCTGAACGCGCAAGAGCAGAGCCTCCGCGCAGTGATGGCAAAAGTGGAGAGCGGCTTCATCCGCCGCTTAGCAGAGTTTGATCATGCGTGAAACACCGGAAAACAAGCCCACGAAAGACCAGACTGCATTCAGTCGCAAGGTCGGCGCGCAGGAAACCCGCAAACTCAAGGCGCGGCATAACGCAAGGCAGAGCGTCTGGTTTGGACTCGGCATGACCGGGCTGATCGGCTGGTCGGTCGTAGTGCCGACGCTGCTCGGCGTCGCGCTCGGCATCTGGCTGGATAGCCGCTACTCAGGAGGCTATTCCTGGGCGCTCATGCTGCTGATACTTGGCCTAGTGATCGGCTGTGCGAATGCCTGGCATTGGGTAACTCATGAAGACCAGGCAATGCACGAGAAATTCGAGGACACCAATGATGAATGAACAAGTGATTCTGGTGCTGGCGCTGGTAACGGGCATGTTGCTCGGTGCGATTTTCTTCGGTGGCCTGTGGTGGACGGCTCAGCAACTGGTTTCGTCCAGACAGCCAGCGCGGTGGTTCTTCGGCAGCCTAGTGCTGCGGACGAGCATTGTACTGGTCGGGTTTTATGTTATCTCTCATGGCCATTGGGAGCGGATGCTGGCGTGCATGCTTGGATTTGTCATTGCGCGGCTGATGGTGTTTCGGCTTACCCGAGCAGCGGAAACACCAGCGCATGTCGACCACGAGGCCAACCATGCATCTTAGCCCTGATCAGATCATCTTCTGGCAATACGGTTTTTTCAAGCTGAATGCCACAATTGTGTTCACGTGGGGGCTGATGTTTGTGCTGGCCGTTGGCGCAAAGCTGATCACGCGCACACTTTCCACAGAGCTGCAACGTACCCGTTGGCAGAATTTACTCGAAATTGTCGTCACTGGCATTGTGCAGCAAATCGAAGAGGTCGGCCTGAGACAGCCGCGAAAGTATCTCGACTTTCTCGGCACGCTCTTCTTGTTCATTGCCGCCGCCAGCCTGTGTACCATCATGCCCGGCTACGAACCGCCGACTGGCTCGCTCTCGACCACGACGGCGCTGGCGCTGTGTGTGTTTGTGGCCGTGCCGTTCTTCGGCATTGCAGAAGAAGGGGTAGGCGAGTACCTCAAATCGTATCTCAAGCCGACCTTGATCATGCTGCCGTTTAATATCATCAGTGAAATCTCGCGCACACTGGCCTTGGCCATCCGTCTGTTCGGCAACATGATGAGCGGGGCGATGATTATCGCGATCCTGCTCACGATTACGCCGCTCGTCTTCCCAATCATCATGACGGTGCTTGGTCTGCTTACTGGCATGGTACAGGCCTACATCTTTAGCATTCTGGCAGCCGTGTACATCGCTGCCGCCACCCAAGTTCGTCCGCCCAAAACGGAACTCGATGGGCAACCTTGAAGTATGACAATACCAATAAAAGGAGAGAATATGGATGGCATAACGATTATTGCAATCGCCTCGATTGTCATGGCCGGCATCACCACCAGCTTCGGCTGCCTAGGGCCGGCGTTGTCCGAGGGGCGGGCGGTCGGGACGGCGCTGAGCTCGCTGGCCCAACAGCCGGACGCCTCCGCCACGATCACCCGCACCCTCTTTGTCGGCCTGGCTATGATCGAATCCACAGCGATCTACTGCTTCGTAGTCTCCATGATCCTGATCTTCGCCAACCCCTTTTGGAACGCGGCCATCGCTCAGGTCGTAGGGAAGTGAGCTATGCTTATTGATTGGTTCACGGTCGGGGCACAAGTGCTCAACTTTCTCATCCTGGTGTGGTTGATGCGGCGCTTTCTGTATCAGCCCATCCTCAACGCGATCGACGCACGCGAGAAGCTGATCGCCACCAAGCTCGCGAGCGCCGCTGCCAAGGAGACTGATGCCCAAAAGGAACATGACGAATTCCAGCACAAGAACGCGGAGTTCGACCAGCAGCGCGCCGCGCTCTTGCGCAACGCGACCGACGCGGCGCAGGCCGAACGACAGCGGCTGCTCGACGAAGCGGGTAAAGCCGCCGCAGCGCTGCGTGCAAAATGGCAGAAAGCATTGCGCAACGAAGCAGATGCCTTGCATCACGCCATCAGTCGCCGAACCCAGCAGGAGGTGTTCGCCATCGCCCGCAAGGCGCTGAGTGATCTCGCCGGGGCGAGCCTGGAGGAACGCATGGTCGAAGTGTTCACGCGCCGCTTGCATGCGCTGAACAGCTCGGCCAAAGCCGGTCTCGGCGAGGCGCTGACGACTACAGCTGATCCTGTGCTCGTACGCAGCACGTTTGACTTACCTGCAGAGCCACGTGCGGCGATACAACAGGCGCTCAACGCAACGTTCTCGGCGGACATTCCCGTTCGGTTTGAGACCGCGCCCGACCTGATTAGCGGCATCGAGCTGACCACAAATGGACAGAAGGTGGCGTGGAACATCGCGGAATATCTGGACTCACTGGAAAAGGGCGTCGATGAATTCCTGAAAACACAGGGCAAACCTGAGGCCAAAGCTGCACGCAAGCCCGAAGAAGCTATGATCAAATAAAGGCCAATGCCCATGGAACTTGAGCTCCTCCAGGATGTTTTCGACAGCACATTTGCTGCCTTACGCCAGGTGCGGGAGGCATTCGTACCGCACCTGACGCCACAGGAGGTGGGCACGATCACCAGTGTCGCCACCGGCATCGCTACGGTGGCGGGTCTCCCCGGCGTGGGCTTTGATGAGTTGGTGACGTTTCCCGGCGGGGTGCTCGGCATTGCGTTCAACGTGGACGCGGACGAGATTGGCGTCGTTTTGCTCGGTAGCTATTGGCAGCTCCAGGCGGGCGATGAGGTTCAGCGCACGGGCCGAGTCATGGACGTCGCCGTGGGCGATGGGTTGCTCGGGCGCGTGATCGACCCGCTTGGTCGGCCACTCGATGGCCACGGGCCGGTGGCCGCCAGCACGCGCCTGCCCGTCGAGCGTCCCGCCGCGTACATTATGGATCGGGCACCTGTTACGGTGCCGCTCCAGACCGGCATCAAAGTTATTGATGCGCTGATTCCGGTTGGGCGCGGCCAGCGCGAGTTGATTCTCGGCGACCGTCAGACCGGCAAGACCGCGATTGCGATTGACAGCATCCTCAACCAGCGCGGCCAGGATGTCCTGTGCGTATACTGCGCTATCGGTCAGCGTGCGTCCGCCGTCGCGAAAGCCGTAGCAACCCTGCGGGAAAAGGGCGCGCTGGAGTATACCGTCGTCGTCGTAACCGAGGGCAACGACTCGCCAGGTCTTACCTACATTGCGCCGTACGCAGCGACCAGCATTGCGGAGGCGTTCATGGAAGCGGGCCACGATGTGTTGATCGTATACGATGATCTCACCCATCACGCACGGGCCTATCGTGAACTCTCGCTCTTGCTGCGCCGCCCGCCCGGCCGCGAAGCCTTCCCCGGCGACATCTTTTATATTCACTCGCGGCTGCTCGAACGGGCGACACACATGCGTAAGGATCTCGGCGGCGGCTCGCTCACCGCGCTGCCGATCATCGAAACCGAAGCGCAGGACATTTCCGCCTATATTCCGACCAACTTGATTTCGATCACCGATGGGCAGATTTACCTTTCGCCGTCGCTGTTCGAATTGGGCGTGCTGCCGGCGATCGATGTCGGAAAATCTGTCTCGCGGGTTGGTGGCAAGGCGCAACGCGCAGCCTACCGCGCAGTGGCGGGCGACCTCAAGCTCGCCTACGCGCAGTTTGAGGAACTCGAAACCTTTTCCCGGTTCGGCGCACGCCTTGATGAAGCCACCCGTACGATCATTGAGCACGGACGGCGCATTCGTGCCTGCCTCAAGCAGCCGGAGTTCGCCCCGGTGTCGGTGCCCGCGCAAATTGCTGTGCTGCTGGCGTTGACCGCAGCACTCTTCGACCATGTGCCGCTTGCGCAGATGACGGACGCCGAGCGCATCCTGCGTGAGGCGGCGGAGACTATTCCGCTGGACGTGCGCGAGCGATTGGATACCGCTGACACATTGAGCGCGGCGGATCGCGAAACAATCATCCAGATCGCTCGCATAGCACTGGCGCGCTTCCAGCCCACGCCGGAACCCAAGGCACAGTCATGAGCGACACTACGGCGACCCTGCGCCGAAAGATCAGCGGGGCCGAGGATCTCCAATCAGTCGTCCGCACGATGAAGGCCGTGGCCGCCTCAAGCATCGGACAATACGAGCAATCGGTGCGCGCATTGGCCGACTATTATCGCACGGTAGAGCTCGGATTGGGCGCATGCTTCCGGGAAAGCGCGCTGAAGCTCCTAATTGCTGAGCGGGAAAACCCAGCCGCTGCGGGTGCGATTGGTGCGGGTGCGATTGGTGCGGTCGTGTTCGGTTCAGACCAGGGACTGGTGGGCCAGTTTAACGATCTGGTGGCCGATTATGCGGTCAAGACGCTGGCGACGCTGCCAGCCAAACCTGCAGTATGGGCCGTCGGTGAACGGGTGCAGGCACGCCTGGTGGACGCGGGCCTGCCGCTGATCGGGGTCTTCGCCGTGCCGAGCTCTGTCAAGGCCGTTGCCCCACTCGTCGGGCAGATTCTGGTGGAAACCGAGACGCCCCAGAGCCAAGCTGAGGTCACCGAACTCCACCTGTTCTACAACCGCCCATCCAGTGGAGCGGGATATACGCCTGTTGGTCAGCGGCTGCTGCCGCTGGACGAAACCTGGCGACGCACGCTGGCCGAACGCCCCTGGCCGACAGATAGCTTACCAGAAGTCCTGGTAGGCGGCAGCACGACGTTGCGCGCATTCATCCGCGAATATTTGTTCGTTTCGCTCTTCCGGGCGTGCGCTGAATCCCTTGCGAGCGAGAACGCGAGCCGCCTGGCGGCCATGCAACGCGCCGACAAAAATATCGACGAATTGCGGGAAAAGCTCAGCCAGACATTCCACCGCTTGCGCCAGAGTGGCATTGATGAGGAACTGTTCGATGTCATCGCCGGCTTCGAAGCGCTAAGCGATGAGGAATAATGATCTACCTTGGCAGAGCAGCGCCCCGTCTGTGCTGGCTAAGTGACGCACCGTGGCGCTGCCCATGGCGTTCCCCGAACTCCTGATCACGATCAATGCGCTGACCGCGAAGCGCGACGCCGTATTGCTGCGCCAGACCGCGCGAAGCGGCACCCAGCAGAACAAGCTATCCGGGCTGATCGTCAGCCGTATCGCTGGCGGCCAGATCGCCGAGAACTGGACGCACTGGAAGGAAGCCGAGCGGGCGGCAGTGGCCCAGCACTAGCCTGGCACCGCATCCTGACAATGACAGGGTAATCCTGACCTGCTAAACACACTTCGCCTGCTACCTGCATGCTGTTTCGATCACTATACTGAAGTAGTACCACTAAGAAAGGAGCATAATCATGCTTAACTTCTTCCTATGGCTGCTGTTCGGAGCGATCGTTGGGTGGCTGGCAAGTCTGGTAATGCGAACGAATGCTCAGCAGGGTCTGTTGCTGAACATCGTCGTCGGCATCGTCGGCGCGTTCCTCGGCGGGCTGGTCTTCAACTTTATGGGGATCGGCGGCAGCAACATTAACAACACCGACTTCAGCCTGGGCGCACTCCTCGTCTCGTTCATCGGGGCGATCATTCTGCTGGCGATCGTCAATCTGGTGCGCCGCGGGAGTGTTCGCTAGCTCTGTGCGGCCCACGCCCACGCTTTGTCGATACGGGGTGGGCAGTGAGCGGCCAGATTTTAAAGGTAAGCAACTACGAGCACGCAGGCGCTTGTGCGCATGATCGGCGCAACAGGCAGTAGAGGTGTGACAATAGGGTGTGTGCAGCAATTGGATGAAAGGATTCGAATCATGGGTAATGAAACTGAGCGGGCAAAGGGCAAGGTAACGGAGATCAAAGGGGCGGTGAAGGAAGGCCTTGGCGATCTGATCGGCAACGAGCAGATGCAGGCGGAAGGCCACGTTGAGAAGGTCGAAGGCCAGGCCCGCCAGGCCGTCGCGAAGGCGGGGGAGCAGGCCAAAGGCATCAGCGAGGAGATCAGTGGCAAGGCCGAAGGCGCGGTCGGCACCCTGATCGGCAACGAGCAGATGCAGGCGGAAGGCAAGGCAAAAGAATTGAAGGGCGAGGCCCGCCAGAAGGCGAACCAGTAGAAGCGTACGGTGGAGGCGCAGAACGGCAGGCGCATCGTCCCAGGGGCCGTCTGGGCGGTTATAGCAGTGCCGGAATCAGCAGAGACCGCAGGGCGGCGACCGTTACGACTTGGGGACTACTTCTGCCAGCCCCTCTGGGGGCCAGCCGAGCAACTGCCCCCGACAGAGCTGG
>NZ_RYFF01000052.1 GCF_004138165.1 Candidatus Chloroploca sp. Khr17 | reverse complement strand
AGGGTTGGGCTGTTCGCCCATTAAAGCGGCACGCGAGCTGGGTTCAGAACGTCGTGAGACAGTTCGGTCTCTATCCGCTCTGAGCGCTTAGAGTATTGCGAGGGGCTGGCCCTAGTACGAGAGGACCGGGCTGGACAGACCGCTGGTGGAGGAGTTGTGGGGCGTCCTGCAGGCTCCGTAGCTATGTCTGGGAACAAGAACCGCTGAAAGCATCTAAGTGGGAAATGTGCCTCAAGATAAGTACTCTCGCTGGTCTAGCCAGGTAAGACTCCCAGGAGATGACTGGGGTAAGCGGCCAGCACTGGACGCGGGGCGACCCGTGCAGGTGACTGGTGCGCAGAGTCGAGGGCTTCCCTATCTACCGACATTCGGTGTCGTGCAGGCGAAACGCAATCTATCATCAGCATTCTGCAGGTAGTATGTATGACGCGGCGTGGAGCAGTGGCAGCTCGTCGGGCTCATAACCCGAAGGTCAGAGGTTCGAATCCTTTCGCCGCTACCATGCGTGTGTGTCTGGCGCCGTGGAACCACCCCGTCCCATCCCGAACCGGGTCGTGAAACATGGCCGCGCCGATGCTACTGGGGCCTGAGCCCTGGGAACGTAGGTCCACGCACGCTCCAATTTACAAGAGAGGTGACTGTCTATTAGACAGTCACCTCTCTTGTTGTTTTGCGCTGTTAGCGGAGGCGGCGGTCAAGAAATGCGCTGAGTACCGCATTAAAGGACGCTGGCTGTTCGAGGTTGCTCAAGTGGCCCGCTCCTTCGATCAGGGCGAGTTCGCTCTCGGGAAGATACTTCTGCATGAGATGCGCTTCGCTCGGTGGCGTCAGCGTGTCTTCAGTGCCGACGATGACCAAGACAGGTACGGCAATCGTCGGCAGATCAACGGTTGAGTCGGGCCGCAGGGCCATCCCTCGTAATGCCCCAGCGATGCCCGCTGGACTGGTTGCGCTGATGCTGGCGCGTAGCGATGCGCGTAATTCGTCGCTGGCACCTGGTGCAATGAGCTTCGGCAGCAGGATGTCGGCAATTGCTGCCGAGCCCTGGCTTTCGACGAGACAGGCGTTGGTTTCCCGTGCTACTTTGCCTTCGCTGCTGTCGGCTCCTGCTCGTGTGTCGGCCAGAACCAGTCCGTTAATCAGGCTGCGGTGTGAACGCCAGAGCTCAAAGGCAATGTAGCCGCCCATTGACAGCCCGATCACGGTAGCCTGTTTGATGCTCAGGGTGGCAAGCAAGAGGGCTAGGTCGTCGGCGTATTGCTGCATAAAATAGACTTCGTTGGGCGCCCCGCTCTTCCCGAAACCACGTAAATCAGGCACAATGACCCGGTAACGGTCGCGTAGGACGGCAACTTGATCGTTCCACATCGCTCCATTGAAGGGAAAGGCATGCAGCAAAAGGAGGGGCGGTCCGGTTCCTTCGTCTTCATAGGCCAGACGAATGCCGTTCAAGTACGTTTCCATCATTGTGCTCCTTGGCAGGTCTCGGTTCTGGTAAGCGGGGCATGCCACCGGCACGCCCAAGGATGAGCAGGGCCTCGATCCAGTTGGGCGAGGTTGATCCTTCGGTGCTCGTGCTCGCAGTCAGGCTCAGTGCAGTGGCCCGCTCGGCCTCGCCTAGTTCTACTGCCAAAAGGCTGCTGAAGGTTAGCAAGAGCGGTGAATTGATGCGTTCAGGTTGTCTGACCGCAGGCCAGTGCCGTACGGCTAGTTCGCGGGTCAGCTCGGACGCGTACGGGGCCATCAAGATCAGAGTCATCACATCTTCGAGGGGTTTGCTCGTCAGTGTGGCTTTCCGACGTTTGAGATGGTATCCTGAGGCAAAGACTCCGCGATTAGGTAGGCGTGGCCCGCGTAGCACGAGTTGCTCACGTAAGACTTGAAGCCAGCGTTGCCCGGCACTCTTCTGTTCGCTGCCGTAGATATGATCGGCAAGGTGGACGCCCCAGAGTACCAGTGCCATCGCCGACGGGGTGGTGGTGCCGTTTGTGGTCGCAATCGCCCCGCCATGATCTGCGCGCATCTGTGCGGCGAGCATGGCGACCAATTGCGCATAGGTGTAGCTGAACCGCCAGGTGCTTGACCAGCGAAATTCGAGCGGCGGATCATGGTAGCGCTCTTCGCCGAGAAGGGCCGCTAGCCCGAGCAAGGTTGCCAGTGCGCCACTGTAGGCTGCAAAGCCTCCACCAATCGGGTCTGGCACGAGCCCCTCGCGGTCAATGGGCGTTGCCCAGTGCGCCCAGATCCGGCGTTGCACCATGCGTTCGAGTGCCGCAACGATGCCTGCCCGCGCCCGTTGCTGCTGCTCGGGCGTGGCATCGGGTTGCAGGCCCAGGGCTGCGATCGCTATGCCCGTAAAGAGAACCTGCACCCGCAGGTTTTGCTCGCTCTCTTCCGGCTGGGTCAGATCAAACCCTTCCCACCGATTGATTGGCTGGCAGAGCAGCATTTCTAGATACGTGAGCTCTTCTTCACGCTCTTTTCCAACATTCATCACGCCCATCCCCTTGCTGCTATCTGCCAAGTACGCTCTGCAGCGCCTGGAGGATGGCTTCGTTTTGTGCCTTGGTGCCAAAAGAGATGCGAATAAGCCCGGGAAGCCCCCATCCGGTGAGCGGGGTGACCGTAAAGCCATGTTCACGGAGCCCGGTTGTGAGCGCTGCATCGTCTCCAACCGCGACGGCAACAAAATTGGTCTCGCCGGGAATTGGTTCAAGCCCGAGTGTACGTAGCCCCTGGTCAAAAAAGGCGCGACTTGCGATGGCGTGCTCACGACTCCGCGCGAGATGTTCGTGATCGGTGAGCGCGGCGACTCCGGCGACTTGTGCCAAAAGATTGACATTAAAGGTTGGCCTGGCTCGCTCAAGATAGGCAATCAGTGTAGGTTCGGCGTAGGCATACCCCAGGCGTAACCCGGCTAACCCGTAGATCTTGGCGAAGGTACGGAGCAAGATGAGATTCGGGCACCCTGCGCGGATCAGCGGGATCAGATCGGGATAGTCGGGCCGGGCCACAAACTCAAGATAGGCTTCGTCGATGACAACCAGAACATCGTCGGGAACCCTGGTCAAGAATCGGTCAACCTCGGCGGCGCTGTTGGTCGTCCCAGTGGGATTATTCGGATTGCAGAGAAAGACCATCCGCGTTTGTGCGTTGATCGCTTCGGCCATTGCTTCGAGATCGTGGGTATAGGCACGGAGTGGAACCCGACGTGGATGGGCCTTCAGTTCGAGGGTACGGAGCAGGTAACTGATGAAGGTTCCCTCGGCCATGACAACTTCGTCGCCTGCTTCGAGGATCGCCAGGCAGAGGATCAGGATCAATTCGTCCGAGCCGTTGCTACAGGTGACATGCTCGTACCCAAGCCCGACATGTGCTCCAAGCGCCTGGCGCAAGGCCAGACTCGACGAGTCGGGATAACGATGCACCTGATCAAGTGCTTTGTGCAAGGCTGCCAGCGCCCGCGGCGAAGGCCCGAGTGGATTCTCATTCGACGAAAGTTTGACCAGATCAACGGCTGGCCCGGTCAGTAACTGGGGTGGTTTATAAGCCGGCAAACTTTGAATATGTGGTTTCAAGTGCATAATACTGAACCTTGACGCAAGTTCGGCGGGCCAGCGGTACTCTGTTGGCCCTCACCACGTACGATCATGCCCTCTCCTATGGGTTAGAGTGGCAAGACAAAAGCAAACGTACTCCCGATGTCTTCATTGCTCTCCACCCAGATACGACCACCGTGCATTTGCACAAACTGGCGACTAAGGTAGAGCCCCAGCCCGAGCCCTTCCGTACGGCTACTGCGCACCCGATAATAGCGTTGAAAGAGGCGCGCCTGTTGTTCCGGGGCAATGCCTGGCCCCTCATTGGTCACACTCAGCACAGCCACTGGGCCACTGAAGCCCTCGGCCTCGGGAGAGTCAGCGTCACGATGGCAGAGGTGCAAGATAATTGGACTTTCGGGCGGACTATACTTGATCGCATTGCTGATCAGATTGGTGAGCACCTGTCTGATCCGTAGCATATCACAGGTAGCAACGAGTTCGTCTTCATTGCATTCAAGGATAAGCGGATGCTGCCCGGCAGCGGGCCGTTGCTGGTCAATGACCTGATTTGCCAGATGCACCAGGTTGACCCGTTGTAACTGAAGATCGAGCTGGCCGGCATCAATGCGTGATACATCAAGCAGGTTGTCAACCATGCGGAGCATATGGCTCACCTGCTGAGTTAGGATGGTCAGACCATGCAGGTCACGCGGATCAGCCTCACCCCGTTGCTGTTCACGTCTGAGCAACAGGTCTGCGTAGCTCCGCACAGCTGCCAGGGGGCTCCGCAACTCGTGCGCAGCGACAGCCAGGAATTCATCTTTCGCGCGCTCGACCTTTTGACTGGCGGTGACATCACGAAAGACCACAACAGCCCCCTCGATCATACCATCACCGGCGTGGGCTGGTGCCCCACTAAAACTCATCACCGTTTCATCGCCACTCGATCCGTGCAGGATGAGGCGATAATCTTGAAACACTTCCCCGGCCAGCGCACGGGTAAACGGGAGGTCTTCGAGGCTAAGAGGGCGGCCTTCCATATCCCGCATGCGGTAGAAATCCGGCATTGCGGCCAGGGGTTGTTCAAAGGGGAGCGAGTCGAGGCGCAGCAGCGCAAGGGCAGCATCATTTGCCAGCGTCAACCGTCCTGCTGCATCACAGAGGAGCACGCCTTCGGCGATTGAGGTGACGACTGTATTCAGCTTACGCCGTTCACTCGAACTATCGGCATAGAGCAAAACGTTTGCAATGGCAAACCCAACCTGATTGCAGATCGGCATCAGCAGGTCTTTGTCGGTATGCATAGTGAGACCTGGCGGCCCATAGAGAGCCAGCACACCGGCGACAGTGCCACCTGCCAGCAAGGGGAAGTAGGCGGCTTCCACGAGGTTCCCAGCGATCAATGGCCCCTCGCCACGGTCTTCCAGGAGAGGACGTTGCATTGGTTGCCCATAATGAACGACCTCGGCACAGGGCGAATCGGCAACAGGAAGCTGCGCCAGGTACGTGGCCCCATCGGGGGGAAGCTGATGCTGTGCGGCAAGGGCAAGATGATCGTGGGTTGGATCGAGCAAGAGCAGCGCCCCACTAGCATCAGGAATCAAGCCTACGACCACATCGAGGACACTGCGTACCATATCATCGAGATCGGTTGCGGTCGAGATTGCCGTCACCACGGCATCAAAGGCCTTTAACCGTCGTTCACTCTGCTGGGCAGCGGCGTAGAGTTGGGCATTCTTGATGGCCGAAGCCGCCAGATTGGCAAAGGCCTGTAAGACGGGGATTGCTGCCTGATCAAGCGGTTGCCACGCGGTGTCGTTTGGGTGGTGGCCAAGATTGATCAGTTCAAGCACGCCAATTGTTTCGGCACCAACACGCAGAGGCAAGGCCGCCGCGGTCAGGCGAGAGGGCAATTGAGCACTAAGCTGATGGAACAACGGATCATTGACCGGATTGATCGAGGCGGCAGTCTGCTGGTACCCTCGGGTCGCAGACTTCAGTTGCGGCTCAGCGTGTTGCAGGGCGAACCCAGCCAGGCCTTCGCCTGAGCGTAACTGGCAATGTTGCAAGGCTTCGTGGGTTGCGTCATCCAGGGGTAAACCCAGTACTGTTTTTGGGCGCAGACGCCCGTTTGCTTCAAGCCAGAGCACACCTGCCTGCACCGAGGGCAAGATCTCGACCAGGCTTGAAACCAGGTTTGTGAGGATCGTCTGAGGATCAATGACGGAAACGAGGTATGATGAGAGTTTGAGTAGCCCGGTCACCTGCATCGTTGCAACCTGATTGGTAGCATCAAATCGGCGAACGTTTGCACCGTCACCTCTGCGTCGAGAACGTCGCACATGGCGACGGATCGGCTGCCGCTCAGTCACTACCCATACCCCTGTCCACTTGCTTGGCACACATACCCAGACAGTGTTGCGCTATGTATTGTGACGCCGAGCACCGCCAATACGTATCGTGGACACCTACCAGATGGCAATTTGTTCAGCACCAGGCACGATGCAATGATCTGTCTGGTTCCGCAAGCCAGATGTGGAGTGCTCAGCGTTGACAATCTCTTGATCGTAGTATACCAGGTCTCAGGCTTGCTGAAGCGGGGAATAGATGGCAGCTGAAGCCACATGGCGCTGATCAAGCAGGGTTTCACCACTGAGGAGTTCGTGGATGCCCTGGAGCAACTGGCGCAGGAGTAGCTCAAGATCGATCAACTGTCCAAAGTCAAAATGTTGCAAAATACGTTCCATATCTTCGCGGCGTGCCTGTTCGACCTGGGCGAGGCGTTCTTCGCCATGGGCTGTGAGGGTAACTTGCACGACACGTCGATCTTCGTGATCGCGTACGCGCCCAACTAGATGGTCTTCGATCAGGCGATCAACAATGCCGGTCAGGGTTCCCGCAGATTGCTGGGTAATTTCGGCTAGTTCGCTCATGCGGCAAGTACCAGCGTCACGAATAGCAAAGAGGGTTACCATTTGAGGCATTGTCAGGCTAATTTCGGGGCGATTCAGGGTTTGCAACAGTTGCTTATGGCTTTGCCAGGTAATCTGGCGAATCACATCATCAATCGCGGCAATGTACTCGGTACGGGTTTCGGTCTCGTTCATCAGGGCCTCCCTGGCCAGGTGGCCATTGGCGCGGGCAACAACTAACGGTAGTTTATGACATGTGGATTATTCTTGCATGAAACATTTCATCTTTGTTGTATATTAGCCTATAAACAATGCAATGTCAATAATATGCACAGGAATAGCTAGGGCGATTGCATCTTCTGCCGTCGCCGTGAACGGATTGGCTCCTGGGTTACCAAAGGCCACCGGCGTGGCCTAATCTAGCCGGCGAAGGCTGACTTCGCATACGGTAGCCGAGGCGTTGACGCCGACGGTATGGGCGGATGGGGGCGATCCACCGGTCTGGCGGCATGCACCAACGGAAGATGCAATTGCCCTGCCGCAAGCTTGTCATGACGCACGTCCATCGCTGGCTTGTGGTACAATAAGGAGCGAATGCATTAAAGTACGTATGTTTTGCTTGACAAATGTTGGTAGAGGATGGTATAGTCTTTGTTCGCAGTCAAGATTGAGTAAGCTCTCGACCTGGTTGGTGGCCTTGCCTTGCTAACCAGGATGTATGGTCGCATTGATATGCCTGAACCCCAGGCCAGTTGAAACAACATCGCGTGTCCGGATCCCGCCAGTCGTTCCGGTAGCCCGTTGAGGCTTACCGCCGATGACGGGTGCTTTCTGTTTTCTGGCTGTCGCCGCGTGTCGGTAGCGTCGTGAAGCGGATGCCGTCAGCTATCTGAGGCTTGCTGCTCAGAGGATGACGACGAAGAATGAGGTGAGTATGCCCCCGTTGATTGAGTCCGTGGTTCTCCAGCCCCTGATCGCGCCGATTGACCCGGGCGCCAATGGGCGACGGATCCGCCGGATCGAGCGCCACTCTTTCGCCAAGATCTATGATGCGATCGAGGTACCGCGCCTGATCGAGACCCAAGTCAACAGCTTTGATTGGTTTCGGCGCGAGGGCCTGCGTGAGTTGTTCGAAGAGATTTCACCGATTACGGATTTTACCGGCAAGAACCTTGAACTTCACTTTAAAGATTATGTCTTTGGTGAGTCGCGCCTGGATGAGTTTCAGTGCCGTGAACGCGATCTCACCTATGCGGCCCCCCTGCGGGTGAATGTCGAGTTGCGGATTCTTTCGACGGGCGAGATTAAAGAGTCCGAGATTTTTCTTGGTGATTTTCCGGTGATGACGGATAACGGTACCTTTATCTATAATGGTGCCGAGCGGGTGGTGGTCTCGCAGTTGATCCGTTCGCCAGGGGTCTATTTCAAAGATGAGAAGGATCCAACCTCCGGGCGCGCCCTCCATTCAGCAAAATTGATCCCGAATCGTGGGGCCTGGCTTGAGTTTGAGACCAATAAGCGGGATGTGATTAGCGTCAAGGTTGATCGCAAACGCAAGATTCCTGTGACGATTCTGCTCCGGGCCATTATGGCTTGGCAGGCCGATGAAGATGGCAATGGGCGCTGGGTGCCCGATAATGAGCTTGATCAGCATGGTCTGAATGATCAGATCATTGAACTGCTGCGCCAGGTTGATACGTTGACCGATCATCCGTATACCCAGGCGACGCTTGATAAAGATCCGGCCCATAATGCCAAAGAGGCGCTCCTTGAACTCTATAAGCGCCTACGTCCCGGCGATCCGCCAACCTTGGAGAATGCGCGTTCGTTGCTCGAGTCGCTGCTCTTTAATCCGCGCCGCTATGACCTGGCGAAGGTTGGCCGCTATAAGCTCAATAAGAATCTTTGGGAGCGTGAAACGCGCCGCGATGGCAAGAGCGATGCGCCGAGTATGGCGGTGCGTGTTTTGTTGCCGCGCGATATTGTCAAGATCGTCGAGCAACTGATCCTGCTGAATAATGGTCACGGGCGTGCGGATGATATCGATCACCTCGGCAATCGCCGTGTGCGTACCGTCGGTGAGTTGATCCAGCAGCAGTTCCGCGTTGGCTTGCTCCGCCTTGAACGGGTGGTCAAAGAGCGGATGTCGCTCCAGGATCCTGAGAGTGCGACCCCCAATGGCCTGATCAATATTCGCCCCGTGGTGGCGGCAATGCGCGAGTTCTTTGGGGGCTCGCAGTTGAGCCAGTTTATGGATCAGACCAATCCGCTCGCCGAGTTGACTAATAAACGCCGTCTCTCGGCCCTCGGTCCCGGTGGGCTTTCCCGTGATCGTGCTGGCTTTGAGGTGCGTGACGTCCACCATAGTCACTATGGCCGTATCTGCCCCGTTGAGACACCGGAAGGGCCGAATATCGGCCTGATTGGTACGATGTCGACCTTTGCACGGGTCAATGAGATGGGTTTCCTTGAGACGCCGTATCGCAAGGTCTATAATGCCGTGGATAATGCACCCCTCTGGGTTGAGCGTGGCGTGCTGCTGCGGGATGTGCGTGACTTGCGTACGGGCGATCTGATTGCTGCCAAAGGCGCACGGGTTGATGAAGCGACGGCCTTCCGGATTACCGTTGGGTTGCTCCGCGGTCAGATCCTGCGTGAAGATGTGCTCGACCCCGATACCGATGAGACGATCGCTGAGGCAACGACCGAAGTGAACCGCGCCCTTGCCGAGAAGATTGCTCGCTTGCCGCTCAAGTCGATTCGGATCCAGCCGGTTGTGTCGCAAGAGGTGGAGTATCTGAGCGCCGATGAAGAAGATCGCTTTATTGTGGCTCAGGCGAATGCCCCGATTGATGAGCATAATCGCTTTGTGGAGGCTTCCGCCTCGTGTCGTTTTGCCGAGAAGTTTGTCCAGGAACGCGTCGACCGCATTGATTATATGGACGTGTCGCCCAAGCAGGTGGTGAGTGTCTCGACGGCGCTGATCCCCTTCCTTGAGCACGATGATGCGAACCGTGCCCTGATGGGTTCGAATATGCAACGCCAGGCTGTGCCGCTCTTGCGCCCCGATGCTCCAATTGTTGGGACGGGGATGGAGTACCGCGCTGCCCGCGACTCGGGTCAGGTGGTGGTGGCACGTATGCCAGGGGTGGTTGTCAGTTCTACGAGTGAACATATTATCATCCAAGAAGATGATGGCTACGAGCGTGAGTATCGCCTGCGCAAGTTTATGCGCAGCAACCAGGATACCTGCATTAACCAGCGTCCCGCCGTCCTCAAGGGCCAGAAGGTCAAGCCTGGTGAGGTGATTGCCGATAGCTCGAGCACCGATAATGGCGAGCTTGCCCTTGGCCAGAATATTCTGGTTGCCTATATGCCCTGGGAGGGCGGTAACTTCGAGGACGCGATTCTGGTCTCTGAGCGCTTGGTGCGTGAAGATATCTTTACATCGATCCATATCGAGAAGTATGAGGTCGAGGCACGTGATACCAAGCTTGGACCCGAAGAGATTACCCGTGATATTCCTAATGTCGGTCAGGATAGCCTGCGCAATCTTGATGAGCGCGGCATCATCTATGTGGGTGCCGAAGTGCAACCCAACGATATTCTCGTGGGCAAAATTACGCCCAAGGGTGAAACCGATCTGACGGCCGAAGAGCGCCTGCTGCGGGCGATCTTTGGTGAGAAGGCCCGTGAGGTCAAGGATAGCTCGCTGCGCGTGCCCAACGGGGTGCGTGGCAAGGTCATTGATGTCAAAGTCTTCTCGCGCAGCGAAGGGGCCGAGTTGCCCGTCGGCGTCAATCAGACGGTGCGCGTGCTGCTTTGTCAAAAGCGCAAAATTAGCGCTGGTGACAAGATGGCCGGTCGCCATGGTAATAAGGGTGTCGTTTCGCGGGTACTCCCGATTGAAGATATGCCCTTCTTGCCCGATGGACGCCCCGTCGATATTATCCTCAATCCGATTGGCGTCCCTTCACGGATGAATATCGGGCAGATCCTTGAAACGCACCTCGGGTGGGCCGCCGCACGCCTGGGCTTCCGCGTCGCAACGCCGGTCTTTGATGGGGCGCGCGAAGAACAGATCAAGGAACATTTGATCGCAGCTGGCTTGCCCCCTGATGGCAAGGTGACGTTGTATGACGGCCGGACGGGCGAACGCTTTGATCATCCGGTGACGGTTGGGTATGCCTATATGCTCAAGCTTGCCCACCTGGTTGAAGATAAAATTCACGCTCGTTCGACGGGTCCCTATAGCCTGGTGACTCAGCAACCCCTGGGTGGTAAGGCCCAGTTTGGTGGTCAGCGTTTTGGTGAAATGGAGGTCTGGGCCCTCGAAGCCTATGGGGCCGCCTATATCCTCCAGGAGATGCTGACGGTCAAGTCAGATGATGTCGTAGGCCGGGTGAAGACCTATGAGGCGATTGTCAAGGGTGAGCCGATCCAGGAGGCTGGGGTGCCCGAAAGCTTCAAGGTGCTTATTAAGGAATTGCAGTCGCTCGGCCTGAGTGTCGAAGTGCTCAGCGAAGACGAGAAGCCCGTCGAGCTCACTGATGATGCCGATGGAGATATGGCTTCGCTTGATGGCATCAATCTGAGCGGGATGGAACGCGGCGAGTTCTAGCCCCTTTAGGTAGGCGCGATGGCTGGTAGCGCGCTCGATCCAGGAGACTGATCGAGCGCGCTACCAGAAAGCAGCCATCGCGCCGAACTTTCTCAACTGGCAGCCGAAGAAACGCCCTGAGCACGGTACGATCACTGCGGGGATGCGTCAGCGCTGCGCTGCGTATCTTCCGCCTGAGGAGTGAGCTTCTATGCTTGAGATTAACGACTTCAACGCGATTCGGATCAGCCTTGCCTCACCCGAGGATATTCGGGGTTGGTCGCATGGCGAGGTCACGAAGCCTGAGACGATTAACTACCGCACCCTGAAACCTGAGCGTGACGGGTTGTTTTGTGAGCGCATCTTTGGGCCTACGAAGGATTGGGAGTGTTACTGCGGGAAGTACAAGCGCGTTCGTTATAAAGGTGTCGTCTGCGATAAGTGTGGCGTTGAGGTTACCCGGGCGAAGGTTCGTCGTGATCGGATGGGCCATATTAGCCTGGCGTCCCCGGTGAGCCATATCTGGTTTGTGAAGGGTACACCGAGCCGGCTCGGGTTGTTGCTCGATATTAGCCCCCGCAACCTCGAACGGGTGCTCTATTTTGCCTCGTATGTGATTGTGGAGGTCAAAGAGGATCTGCGGCAGGCTACGCGTGAGGTGATCCAGCAAGATTATGCCGAAAAACGCGAGAAGGTTCAGCGTCAGGCTGAAGAGAAGCGCATCGAGTTTAGTACGCTGCTCACCCAGGATCTGGGCGGGATGGATACTGCTCAGGTGAGCACGCAGCACCGGATTGAAGAAGATTATAAGCGCCTCCGCGAAGAGATTACCAATGAGGCTGATCGCCTTCGCGAACGCCTCGAAGAGTTGCCCGGTGAACCCACCGATGAAGATGTGCTCTTTCGGGGGACGACGATTCTTGAAGAGGGTGAACTGATTAGCGAGCGGATCATTGATCAGCTCGAAGAGATGGTTGAGCAAGAACTTGAGGCACTGGAGGCACGCCGTCAGCGCGATCTTGAAGATGCCGAGTTGCTGACTGGGGCCGAGCGTGAGCGCAAAGAGCATGAGGTTTCGCAAGAGCAAGAGAAGCTTCTGGAGCGCCTTCAGCGTGAACTTGAGGGACTGGTACGCGAAGAGAAAGAGAAGCTTGACCTGCTTGAAGGCTTGAAGGTGTGCCGGATCCTCACCGAGAATGAGTATCGCCAGTTGCGCGAGGTTGCCCCCGGGGCCTTCCGGGCGGATATGGGCGCAGGTGCGGTGCGTGAATTGATTGAGGCGACGGTTGATCTCGCGAAGCAGGCCGAAGAGTTGCAATTTGAAGTGCAGACGACCCAGGGCCAGCGCCGCAAAAAAGCGACCAAGCGCCTCCGTGTCGTTGAGGCTTTCCGCAAGAGTGGCAATAAGCCCGAGTGGATGATCCTCACGATGCTGCCAGTTATTCCGCCCGATCTTCGCCCGATGGTGCAACTTGATGGTGGTCGTTTTGCCACCAGTGATCTCAACGATCTCTATCGCCGTGTGATTAACCGGAACAACCGTCTCAAGCGATTGATGGAACTCAATGCGCCCGAAATCATTGTGCGCAATGAGAAGCGTATGTTGCAAGAGGCCGTTGATGCGCTGATTGATAATGGCCGCCGTGGCCGCGCTGTCTCGGGCAAAGGCAAGCATCGCCTCAAGAGCCTCTCGGATATGCTCAAGGGCAAGCAGGGGCGTTTCCGGCAGAATTTGTTGGGTAAGCGCGTTGATTATTCGGGTCGTTCAGTCATTGTGGTTGGCCCGAATCTCCAGTTGCATCAGTGCGGTCTTCCCAAGAAGATGGCGCTTGAACTTTTCAAGCCCTTTGTCATGCGGCGCCTGGTCGAGAAGGGCTTTGCGCATAATATCAAGAGTGCCAAGCGCATTGTTGAGCGTGTGCGCCCTGAGGTCTGGGATGTGCTGGAAGAGGTGATCAAAGATTATCTTGTGCTGCTCAATCGTGCGCCGTCGCTGCACCGACTTTCGATCCAGGCCTTTGAGGCCAAGTTGATCGAAGGTTCAGCCATCCAGTTGCACCCGCTTGTGTGTGCCGCTTTTAACGCTGACTTTGACGGTGACCAGATGGCTGTTCACGTGCCCCTTTCGCGCAAGGCGCAGGAAGAGGCGCGCTCGCGGATGCTGAGCAAGTATAATCTGCTGAGCCCGGCTCACGGTGATCCGATCATTACACCGTCGCAGGATATCGTGCTTGGTTGTTACTATCTGTCGATGGTCAAGGACGGTGCGAAGGGGAGCGGTAAGAAGTTCTCGTCGGTTGATGAGGCGATGCTGGCCTATGATCAGGGCTTGCTCGATATTCAGGCTCCGATCTTCATCCGGATGAACGGCGCTCCGGCAGGCAAGAATGACCGCGAGGAACAGACCCGTATCCTGCCCCCCGCTGCCGATGGTACGCCCCGGATGTTGATCGAGACGACGATTGGCCGCGTGCTGCTCAACAGTCAGTTGCTCCAACCGCTCCGCTATCGCAATCGCTTGGTTGATAAGAAGGGCCTCAAGGAGATCATTGCTGATTGTTATAAGCACTATACGACGCTGAAGAATCTCTCGGAAGCGGATCTTGATGAGATCCGGGCCGTCCATGGGCAGCGGAGCGAGCATGAACTCGCTCGTATCTATGGCTCAGAGAAGACCGCTCTTCAGGCTGACATGATCAAGGCACTCGGCTTCAAGTATGCGACCCTCGGGGGTATGACCATCGGTATCAACGATATCGAGGTGCCACGTGCTAAGTATGACATCATTAGTAACGCCGAGGCCATTGTCGCTGATGTCGAGAAGCAGTTCCGGCGTGGTTTGATCACCGAGGAAGAACGCTACGAAGAGGTTGTTCGTGTTTGGCAGGATGCGACCAAGCAGACAATCAACGCGGTGAAGCTAAACCTGAATCAGTTTGGCCCTGTTGCGATGATGTCTACATCGGGTGCCCGCGGTAACATCAACCAGATTTCCCAGATGGCTGGTATGCGTGGCTTGATGGCCGACCCGACCGGGCGGATTATCGAGTTGCCGATCAAAGCCAATTTCCGCGAGGGACTCTCGGTGCTTGACTATTTCGTCTCTACCCACGGTGGCCGCAAGGGGTTGGCTGATACGGCGTTGCGTACGGCTGATGCTGGCTATCTGACCCGGCGTTTGGTCGACGTGGCTCAGGATGTGATTGTCACGATTGAGGATTGTGGCACTGAGAATGGGGTCTGGTTGCATGCGGCTGATGACGATGAATTGATGGAGAAGCTTCAGTTCCGTGTGATCGGGCGTATCCTTGCCGTACCCGTCTATGATCCTGAGACCGGTGAAATGCTGGCGGATCGCAATGCCGAGATTGATGAAGAGTTGTCGGCCTACTTCGCCGAGCGCAATGTGACCTCGCTCTATGTGCGCTCGACGCTGAGTTGCCAGGCCGAACACGGGATCTGTCGGCTCTGTTATGGCCGTAATCTGGCAACGGGCAAACTGGTGGATATCGGCGAGGCGTGTGGCATTATTGCCGCTCAGTCGATCGGTGAGCCAGGTACGCAGTTGACGCTGCGAACCTTCCATACCGGTGGTGTGGCTTCGGCCGATGATATTACCCAGGGTCTACCTCGTATTCAAGAGATCTTTGAGGCACGCATTCCGAAGGGCAAGGCGCTGCTCGCCGAGATTGATGGGGTGGTGCAAATTGCCAAAGACGATGATGGGGTGCGCCAGATTCGGGTGATCGCCTCAGAAGTCTATACCGATGAGTATGTCTTGCCCAAAGGCTATACCGCGCTGATCGAGAACGAGAGCGATGTAGCTGAGAATCAGCCGATTGCTGAGCCTGTACGGGCCGATAGTAGCGAACCACCGATTGTCGCCCGTCTGGCCGGACGAGCCTTTGTCTATGAAGATCGGATTGTGGTGAGCCAGGAAGATCGCGAAGAGCGTGAACTTAAGGTTCCACATACGTCGCGTATGCGGGTCGAAAGTGGCGAGCGTGTGGTTGCCGGTCAGCATCTGACCGACGGGAGCGCCAATCCGCAAGAGTTGCTGGATCTGCAAGGGAAAGAAGCCGTCCAGCGCTATCTAGTCAATGAGGCCCAGAAGGTCTATCGTAGCCAGGGTGTGAATATCAACGATAAGCACGTCGAGGTGATCGTCCGGCAGATGTTGCGGCGTGTTCGCATCGAAGAGCCAGGCGATACTGGGTTGCTGCCTGGTGAGTTGGTTGATGCTGCCGAGTTTCGTCGGCTCAACAACGATATTGTCAGCCAGGGTGGTGAACCTGCGACCGCCGCAACGGTACTGCTTGGCATTACCAAGGCCTCGTTGAATACTGATAGCTTCCTTTCGGCAGCTTCGTTCCAGGAGACCACACGGGTCTTGACCGATGCGGCGATCAACGGCAAAGTGGATTATCTGCGCGGCCTGAAAGAGAATGTGGTGATCGGCAAGTTGATCCCGGCCGGATCGGGGATCGAAAAGCGCCTGCTTGATGGGACACGGCGCGAGGATCTTGTTGGTGAGATGGCTCGAATGATGGAAGAGGGTGTGAATGGCGAGGTGCCGGCCCCCACGCCCGACGAGGTTCGCCGGGCCGAGACGTTGCTCGGCATTGTTGACCCTGAGGATATCGTTGTTCAGCAGGATGCCGATGAAAAGTTGCGGGCGAAACTGCTGGCAATTATCGGCGAAGAGGGTATGGCCGCGATGGATCTTGATCTTGAGGCCGAATTTGAGGATATAACCCTCGATGTTGTGGACGAGGATGATGAAGACGTGGCCCCGTCAGACGAGGCGTAACTTTTGCTCTCTCCCCAAACCCACAAACGCCGAGCCAGCGAAAGCTGGCTCGGCGTTTGTGGGTTTGGATAAGCGATCTTATATGTGCTCGATCAGGCTTTGCCCCGTCATATCGGCTGCGTACGCAAGACCCATCAAATCGAGCAACGTGGGGGCTATATCAGCGAGGCGGCCACCCTCACGCAGGCGTACCTCACCTTTGCCAAGCCCAAGCCCTTCGGCGGCTACCAGGATGCAGGGCACCGGATTGGTCGTATGGGCGGTATGAACTCCACCGGTCTCGGGGTCGATCATCTGTTCGGCGTTGCCATGGTCGGCGATCATCAGCACGGCCCCCCCTCGTGCCACCACTTCGGGTACGACCTGCCCTAGACTAGCATCCACCGTTTCGCATGCCGTCACTACAGCTGAAATAAAACCGGTGTGGCCAACCATATCAGGATTGGCATAATTGACGACGATTAGATCGTATTGTTCACTTTTGATCGCCTTGAGCAGTTCGTCGGTGACACCAGAGGCACTCATTTCGGGTTGGAGATCGTAGGTTGCCACTTTGGGTGAGGACACGAGGATGCGATCCTCGCCTGGAAAGGGTTCTTCGCGGCCTCCATTGAGAAAAAAGGTGACGTGGGGGTACTTCTCGGTTTCGGCAATATGAAACTGCGTTTTGCCTGCGGCACTGACGACGGCGGCGAGCGGGTCATTGACGGGGCGCGGCGGGAAGGCGACTTCTACGGGGAGGCCGCGCTCATAGCGGGTCAAGGTTACCATATAGAGGTTTGCCAATTGGCGGGGGCGTTGCCAGATGGTATCGGGCAATTTCTGGCCCTCTTCCTCCTGGCGGGCATAGTGTTGCTTGATCTGCTCGTTGAGATCAGGCACAACCAGCGCACGGGTCAACTGGCGTCCCCGGTCAGGACGGAAATTGGTAAAGACGACCGCATCGCCATCCTTGATCGTCGCCACGGGTGCCCCATTCTCGATGATCACCGTAGGCAACATAAACTCATCGTTGATCCCGGATGCATACGACTGGCTGATTGCCGTACGGGCATCCGGGGCCGTCTCGCCCTCGCCGGCGGTCATGGTCGCATACGCCCGCCCGATACGTTCCCAGCGCTTATCGCGATCCATTGCATAATACCGCCCGATCACCGTGGCAATCTTGCCTACACCGGTCTTTGCCAACGCTTCCTCAAGATGATCCATAAAACTGAGCGCACTGCGCGGCAACACATCGCGACCATCCAGGAAGAGATGCAAAAAGACCCGGTCAAACCGCTCGCGCTGGGCCAGTTCGAGCAGGGCATGCAAATGATCTTCGTGGGAATGCACCCCGCCAGGCCCAAAGAGCCCGATCACATGCAAGGCACCGCCCGTCTGCTCGGCATGGCGAATAGCCTTGAGCAGATTGGGATTGGTAAAAAAATCACCGTCCCGAATCGCTTTGCTAATCCGGGTCAACTCCTGGTAGACCACAAATCCTGCACCAATATTGAGATGCCCCACCTCAGAATTGCCGATCTGTCCTTCGGGAAGGCCAACATCCAGACCTGAGGCGCTGAGCGTCGTAAAGGGTGACTGCTCGATCCAGGCATCAACATGCGGTGTATGCGCAAGGCTGACTGCATTGCCGGGGCCATCAGCAGCGAGACCCCAACCATCCATAATAGCCAGAACCACAGGGCGAGGGCGAGCAGTGGTCATACAACCTCCTGATAGACAACAAAAACCGAGACAACAGATTAGACCAGACTTGAGACAGGAGCCTGGTCGATCATAGGGCTACGTGCGTGTCAGCTCAGACCGAGACCGACCTGAAATAAACGTCCGGCAGCCAGCAGACCAAAGATACCGGTGATGATCAACGGCAAGCCAACGAGCAAAAGAGTCGTCATCCGTGTGCTACTGCTTGCGCTCGTGCGCACATAATCACGGGCGATCTCGGTCTGCAGGCTCTGCAGGCCACCCCAGATGGTCAGCAAACCCATGATGCCAAAAACAACCCCGGCACCGATGGCGATCAACACACCAAGAAAGTAGAGCATACCCGTCTCACTTTATTCAGTCAGATGGGCAAAGCGAAGGTTCTTGCTTGAACCAACAGACTCGTCCCCATCTACAGACAGTACGAGACAAGTATACCGCGCCCGTGCAGATACGTCGAGTTGTTTTTGCATGGATTTGAGATCTTTTGCAAAGTCGTTGGGGTTGCGCCCCAAACCTCAGTTTTTGGCCCGTTTTGGCGGCAAAGCCGTCCCACACCCCACTGCCGGAGGCGGCCTTTGCAACGCTTTCGCCAGCACAAGCGCGATGCTTGTGGGCCGGCAAGCTCCCATCTTCCAAGCCGATGGCGTACCTTCAACTGTCCTGGTTGGTGTATAATAACAACGATACACAGATCTTCCACTCACCCTGTCTGGTCGCTGCGGAGCCGCTATGCGCTACCTTGCCCGCCTGGTCGGGCTTACTCTCGTTTTGCTTGTTGGTTTGACGACGTGCAGCACGTCTAGCAGAGATAGCCGAGAGCCATCGCTTTCGGGTTTTGTTGCTACGCCCTTACCCTCAGCACGGCTGGTGCCCACGATTCTACCGACGGTTACCCCTGAGTTTGAGGTTGGGGTTGGGGCTTCAACGACGAGCACTGATCCAGTGGCCCCCCCACTGGCCGCAGTGACGACGCCGTCTTCGGCGAGGAGTCAACCAACACCTGATCTGATCGAACGTGCTGGTCAGATGGATGCCTACATGTCGGGCCTGGTCAACCAGGGCTTTAGTGGGGCAGTGCTGGTGGCCTACCAGGGCAATACGCTGATCAGTCGTGGGTACGGGCTCGCCAATCGTGAGGCCGGGATCGTGGCAACAAGTTCAACCCGTTTTCGGCTTGCTTCAGTGACCAAGCCGATCACGGCGATTGCGGTTTTGCGCCTGGTGGCGGCGGGCAAAGTTCAACTGGAAGCGTCAATCTGCGCCTACCTCGATCCGTGCCCGGCAACCTGGCAGGCGATCACCGTGGCTGATCTGTTGCACCACAATTCGGGGCTTCCTAACTATACCGATTTTGCTAGTTTTGCGAGTGTTGAACTCCAGCCTGCAACGCCTGAAGAGGTTGTCGCCCGTTTTCGGGATCTTCCCCTCAATTTCGTTCCGGGTTCAATGTATCAGTATACCAACTCAAACTATGTCTTGCTCGGGTTGATTATCGAACAGGCTTCAGGCCAGACCTACGCTGACTTCTTGCAGAATGATCTCTTTACGCTGCTCGAGATGAGCAATAGTGGCCTCGATCCAGGCGATTTTAGCCCGCTCGGGGGAACCCGCGGGTATGCCGGGGAGGCACTCGATATCCCCCTCGATGTGAGCAATCTCTTTGCCGCCGGTGATCTCTATGCCTCGGTGGAAGATCTGCATCGCCTGACCAGAGCGCTCTATGCGGGTTTGTTGCTGCCGCCTGAATTGATAACGATGATGACAACGCCACGGCATATGCGCTATGGGATGGGGTGGTTGATTGAACAACGTGGTGATCAGCGTCTCGTTTACCATCCAGGCTGGATGAGCGGGGCCAATACCTGGCTTGGGCATTACCCCGATACCGGGTTGACCATTGTCATCCTGAGCAATAATACGCAGATCAATCTGTTCCCCATTGCCGATGCACTGGCTGGTCTGGCGTTGAATTAGGCCTGTTATGCGTGAGACTGCGACGATTCTGGTTGTTGATGACGAGGCGAGTATTCGCACGATCGCCCGTGCGTATCTTGAGCAGGCGGGCTTTACCGTGGTGTGCGTTGACAACGGCCTCGCGGCGCTCCAGGCGGCTCGGGATTATACCCCGGCGATGATTATCCTCGATCTCAATTTGCCTGGTATGGATGGAATGGAGGTGGCTGCCCGGCTGCGTGAACATTCCGATGTCTTCATTTTGATGTTGACGGCACGCAGCGATGAGGCTGATCGGGTGGCCGGGTTGCGGATCGGGGCCGATGATTATCTGACGAAACCCTTTAGCCCGCGCGAACTTGCGGCACGGGTCGAAGCAATTCTCCGTCGACGACGGGGTGTGGTTGCCCCAACCAATGAGTTGCGCTTCAAGCATGTGGTGGTTGACCCCGATAGCCGTGAAGCACGAGCGGGTGGTCAGTTGCTCGATCTGAGTCCGACCGAATTCGATGTCTTGCTGGCGCTCGCACGCCATCCAGGGCGGGCTCTCAGTCGTGAGCAACTGATCGACCTGGTTTGGGGCACCGATTTTTTTGGTACCGACCGGGTGGTTGATGTCTATGTTGGTCAGGTGCGCCGGAAGATCGAGGCCGTGACGGGACAGACGATCATCGGCACGGTGCGAGGCATTGGCTATCGGTTTAGTGACGAACGCCTATGAAATTGTTGCGCCAGTTGCGCTGGCAACTCATCGCTGCCCAGATGCTGGTGGTCTTTGTCGGGGCGCTTGTGCTTGGCGTGACAGCCGATTTGCTGGGCCAGCAGATCTTCCTCACTGATCTCCGTTCACTCACTACCCAGCCTGGGGTACTCAATCCCGGTGACCTCGAAATGGCCCTGGTGCAGAGTTTTCGCCAGGCGATTGCGAAATCACTCACGCTTGCTGCAGTGACGGCGGCGGTCGTTGGCCTGGCCACCAGCCTGCTTTTGTTACGCCAGATTCTGCGCCCCTTGCACGAGATTGCTACGAGCAGTAGTCGTATTGCCGATGGACGCTACGATGAGCGGGTCACGGTGCCGGCCAGTGATGAGTTGGCGATTGTTGCGACCAGTTTTAACCAGATGGCTGGAACCCTTGAACGGATCGAGCAGCAGCGCATTGCTTTGATTGGCAATGTTGCCCACGAGTTGCGTACTCCCCTTACCGGTCTTGAAGGCTATCTCGAAGGCTTGATTGACGGGGTCTTTCAGCCCGGCCCCGAAACGTTTGCCGAGATGCAGCACGAAGTGCGGCGGCTCCGCAATCTTGTCGCCGACCTGCAGATCCTCGCGAATGTTGAGGCTGGTCAGGTTCATCTGCACATGAGCGAGCTTGAACTTGTTGCCGTTGTGCGCCGCATCGTCGAGCAACTACGCCCCCAGACCCTGGCTGGTTGTCTTGAGATCAAGCTTAGCCCGGGGGTTGAACCAGTCTATGTTCAGGCTGATCAGGATCGGGTTGCTCAAATCTTGATTAACCTGATTGGCAATGCGATTCGTTACACTCCCGAGGGGGGGTGTGTCACGGTTGGGGTGAACGCTGTCGGCCGTGTCGCTCAGGTGGAGGTCGTTGATACGGGGATCGGGCTTGCTGCCGAGGATCTTGCCCTGATTTTTGAGCGTTTCTATCGTGTGGATCGCTCACGGGCGCGTGTCAGTGGGGGCAGTGGCATTGGCCTGACCATTTCGCGCCACCTTGCCTGGGCGATGGGGGGCGATATTACGGCGGCGAGCCCTGGTGTGGGCCAGGGAAGCACGTTCACTTTGAGTGTGCCGCTTGCTCGCTCACCGCGTGCGAGTCACGAGCAACGGTAGATCATGGGCGGTGTAGGGTGATATTCCGGCCCTGGATGTGCTAACAGCACCATAGCTGGTTGTGCGCCCGCTGCACGCGCACCAGGGCCAGCATTGCTGGCCCTGGTGCGCGTGCAGCATCTTTCTTACTGATCAAGTAGCATCTGCGCAGCCAGGTCCTCTTCGGCATGCGACACAAAGGGGATGCCAGGTGCGCCTGTGGCAAGCGTGGTGCGATAAAAACTGGTGAAAGTCCGCCCGCCACCGGCCAGAGTAGACACATCTTCAAACCCGTGTTGGCGCAGAATGCGGTAGGCAAGATAGCTCCGGAAGCCAACCATACAGTAGATGCGCATGGGCCTTGCGTCGAGAGGCCGCAACTCTTCAACCCGTGACCGCAGTTCGGTGAGCGGGATATTTACGGCCCCAGGGATGTGCCATTGGGCGTATTCCTGGGGACCACGGACATCAAGAAAGACCGTCTCGGCGGACTGCTGTTCGTACTCGTCAGGATACCAGAAGGCGACATCACCACGGAGCAGATTGGCGGCGAGGAAGCCGGCCATATTCACTGGATCTTTGGCTGAACCGTATGGCGGTGCATAGGCTAGTTCAAGCCGCTCAAGGTCAAAGACCGTCATTCCGGCACGAATCGCGGTTGCAAAGACATCAAGGCGTTTGTCTACGCCATCGTACCCGACGATCTGTGCCCCAAGGACGCGCCCATCTTCAGGCGCAAAGAGCAGCTTGATATGCATTGGGGCTGTGCCGGGGTAGTAACTCGCGTGACCGGCAGGATGCAAATAGACCTTGCGATACGCCCGCCCGAGGCGGCGCAGGGTCTTTTCAGAGGTTCCGGTGGCACCCCCGGTCATCGCAAAGATCTTGACCACGGCGGTACCCTGCGTCGTCGTATAGGTGCTATCGCGTCCACAGATCTGATCGGCCACAATCCGTCCCTGGCGATTGGCTGGGCCAGCGAGAGCGACCAAGGTTGGCTCGCCAGTGACGGTATCAATGACTTCGACCATATCGCCAGCGGCATAGATATGGGGATCACTGGTACGCATCGCGGCATCGACCTTGATGCCCCCCGTCTTGCCCACTTCGAGTCCGATCTGCTGGGCGAGGCTCGTGATCGGGCGGACGCCAGCGGCCAGGATGACGAAATCGGCAACGATGGTTTCGCCTGTACGCAGGGTCACGGCAATGCGTCCATTCACGTCGGCGCATGAGGTTGCCGCGGTGCCCAGATGCAACGTCACGCCGTGAAACTCCATGTGATAGCGCAGATCGGTCGCCATCTCGATATCCAGCAAGGGCATCACCTGATCCTGAAGTTCGATCAGGTGAACGTCGAGCTGGCGTTCGCGCAGGGCCTCGGCGACTTCTACCCCGATGTAACTGCCGCCGACAACAATGGCGCGTTCGGCCCCACCATCCACGATAGCCTTGATCGCATCCATATCGGGCATGCTGCGCAGGGTAAAGACGCGGGGATGATCGACCCCGGGGACAGGTGGACGCAGCGGTGCGGCACCCTGGGCCAGTACCAGAATGTCGTACGACTCGGTATAACGTGAACCGCGCTGGTGATCGTGTACTTCTACTGTCTGGGCCTCGCGATCAATCCCAATGACTTCGTGTTCCGTGCGGACATCGAGATTGAGGGTTGCCCGCAGGTGTTCTGGGGTCACAACGAGTAACTGCTCGCGATCAGGGATAGCGCCACCAATATGATAGGGTAAGCCACAGTTGGCATACGAAACATAACGATCACGCTCAAGCACGACAATCGAAACTTGCTCATCCAGTCGACGCAGGCGTGCTGCCGCTGACATTCCAGCGGCAACGCCACCAATGATGACAATGCGTTTCATAACGTTCCTTAGATGTCAAATTCTTTGCTTCATAGCTGGGAATTTGGAGGGCCGCAGGCTCTCAAGATTCTTCGCTGGTACAAAAAGCCAGCGAAGAAGCTAAGTGTGGGAACTCTCTTCCCTAGAGATCAGTCCGTTAGGACTGGTCTCTAGCATAACAGATGCAATCAAGCGCCTTGACAGTATTTCAGTAGAGAAGGGTCAATTAGTAAGAAACGTTTAGCAACCACAACTGAAGCATTGACCAATGCGCAACTTTTTGGTATTGTATGCGTAGTCTTGGTGTGGATAACTAAAAAGCATATAACCAAGTTGTTTTCTCTTCACCATATCGTCCGTTGCGGGTTCGACCAATTTTGCATCATATCATGAGACCTGTTACCATGTTACCTAGGGCTTGGTCGTATCTGAGATCATCCCAGCAACAGAAGGAGACTGAACAATGACCACCAAACCAATGGTGACCTCGACCATCGACATTGGGCTGAGTGCCTCGAATACGCAGGGGCTGATCAGCATTCTGAGCCGCGTGCTTGCCGACGAGCATGTGCTCTACATGCGGTTGCGCAACTATCACTGGAATGTGGTGGGCATGGCTTTTGGCCCGTTGCATGAACTGTTCCAGGAGCAGTACGAAGATCTGGCGAACGAGATTGACGATATTGCCGAGCGCATTCGCATGATCGGTGGCATTTCACCGGGGACGATGACTGAATTCCTGCAGCTTGCCACGCTGACCGAGCGCCCGGGCGATCTGCCCAACGACCAGACGATGGTTGCGCATCTGGTTGCCGATCACGAGGCAATTATTCGCAACCTGCGGCGTGATGTCCGTGCCTCTGATGAGCAGTACGATGACGTCGGCACGAGTGATTTCTTGACTGGTTTGATGGAGAAGCACGAGAAGATGGCCTGGTTGCTCCGCTCGCATATCGAGCAGCGCGGCTAAATCCAAGTACCGTTAAAGCAAATGAGCCGACCTATTGGGTCGGCTCATTTGCTTTAGCATTCGTTGTCAACGATGCTTGGAACCAAGATAGAGCCCGGCCCCGATCACCAAGAGTGGTATCCAGAGCAGTGCGGTGCTGAAGAAGGTTGGTAGATTTGAGACGGCAACGATCAGCCCTACGGCAAAGAGGATGACGGCAGGAATGACCGGCCACTGGCTCTCCTTGGCAAATACCGCTTGTCCTATTCCATAAATCGCCAGAAACCCCAGCGCTAAGCCCCAGAGTACCGAAACGCCATCCGTGAGCGAGGCAAAGGTGACGCCAATACTCAAGCCTGCCAGGATGCTAGCAGGAATGATGAGACCATAGATATGTCGCCAGAAACCAAAGAAGTAAAAGATAGAGCCAATCAGTAGCAGCACAAAGCCACCCGTCATATCTTCCGGTATGGCCACAAAGCTGATGAGAAGCCAGGCAAGCCCCAGAACGATTAAGAGCAACCCTCGGGGATCAAGACGGTCACGCCAACGAGTGGTGAGGTCTTTGGCATTGATGGCCTGCCCCAGACTTTGGGTTGGCATGCCTGCTGATGAATGCTCTGCGAGCCGCTGGCGTTCGGTATCTTGCTCGGTATAGTTCGTCATCGCTTCCCTCCGGTATGCGTGTTATCAGACCTGTTGATACGACGATGAGAAGAAGATGAGAGTTGCTGGTTAGGTGCATACAAAATAGGCCAACGAAGCTGGCTTTGTGCCCACCTTATACTTCCCCTTAGTTTGTTCCGCCGTAAGCCGAGCCTCTCGTGACTTGCATGAAGATGTCTTCGAGGTCATTGGTCTGACCGGCAAAGTGGGTGATCTGTATCCCCCCTCCGATCAAGTGCGCGAGCAGCGCACTGACTACGTGGTCATCACCATCAAGGTCAACGTGAAGTTGTGGGGGATGCTCGTCGGGCATCATGCGAACATCAAGCACGTGGGGAAAGTCGCGTACCAGGGTGGCGGCATGTTCCAGGCTGACGAGAGGCTCGGTGCCTTCGCCTGGCAGCAGGTGGATTTCAAAGGTACGGTGCGGTTGCAGCGACCGCAGAATGGTGTTGACATCACCTGACGTGATCAGCGCGCCTCGTTCGATGATGCCAATGTGGGTACACATCTCGGCTAGTTCGGTCAAGATGTGGGAACTGATCATGATCGTCTTGCCGAGGCGGCGCAATTCTTTGAGGAGTTCGCGTAACTCGACGCGTGCCCGTGGATCGAGCCCGCTTGCTGGTTCATCAAGGATGAGCAGGGCCGGATCATGCAGCATCGTACGCGCCAGGCTTAGCCGTTGCTTCATCCCCCGCGACAGGCCCATGACGTCGGCCTGCTTCTTGTGGCTCAGGTCAACCAATTCAAGCAGGTCGTCAATCAGACGTGGGCGGCGTGCCGGATTGATGGCGTAGGCTTCGGCAAAAAACTCCAGGTACTCGTGCGCTTGCATATTGTCGTACACACCAAAAAAGTCGGGCATAAAGCCGACCTGGCGCCGTACCTCCAGCGGTTCACGCACCACCGAATGCCCCGCTACAAACGCTTCACCCTCACTGGGAAGCAACAACGTCGTGAGAATGCGCATGGTAGTGGTTTTACCTGCCCCATTCGGCCCGATGAAACCATACACCGCCCCCTGGGGAATGGTCAGGTTGAGATCATGGAGGGCCACCATGGCTCCGTAGCGACGGGTGAGGGCTCGTGTTTCGACGATGGCGCTCATGGATGCTCCAGCCGAATCATATAGAGGGTTTCGCCCTGGTGCTGGGGCGTATGCCCGGGCAAGGTCACCTCAAGCACTGACGCCTCTTGCCAGCCAAGCAAGTAGATGCCATCATCAGCGATACCAGAACTGTTGTTTTGCGCAGGTGCATTGAAGGGCATAAAGTTCCCAAAGCCAAACATGTTATTGAGGACTTGCCCGTGATTGATCATCGTCCCGCTCTCTTGCCAGAAGCCAAACGGAAAATTGCCTTGGTCAAGCATAAGTTCGACTGGTACCTGTGTTCCTGCCCGCAGATCCCCAAGGCTCTGCGCTGATTCACCATACACAATGATTGCATCACGGAGATCGGTGTCAGTCACGGTGAGCTCACCAGCGATGCGTCGGCGGTCTATCTGGAGCTCACTCACGACGGTGGGCACCTCGTCAACCATCTGCTCAACCATCAGGGTGCGCAGCGACGACACATCAATGAGCAGATCTTCCATTCCTACCGAAGCATCATCACGGGTAACCGGGACATTGTTGGCCTGAAAGCGCTCAAAGGTTGCGGGGGTGATCAGGGCCAGTGCATCCACTTGAAGCTGGTAGCTCTGCCGTTGGGGTGAAAAAACCCCGAGAAAGACGGTGGCCTTGCCCTGTTGGTTCCCCTCGAAGCCCTGGACAAGCGCCAGTTGGGGCACAGTCGGGGCTGTCCCGCGGATGACCAGACTGATGCCATAGGAGGCGACCAGAAAGAGCCCAATCAGGCTTGGAGTCGTAAACCATGCCAGATCAATGCGTCCGAGTTTGCGCAGCACAAGGAAATTGAGCGGGCCAATGACCACAATATAGAACCCCAGCAGCAGCAGCAGGATACCGGTGGAAGGAAACTGAAGCCCGGGGAGTTGCAGCGTATTGGCGAGCAGACTCTCGTTGCGCCAGCGAAAGCTCGCCGCAATCGTCATCTGCGGTGGAAGCGTGATGACGGCTTGCCAGAGCTCTGCTTCGCCACTCCACATCCGTGTGCTGGCAAGATCAAAAGCCGCAAAGATCACCTGACCAACCCCGAGAGAGTGGCTCACCAGAAGATTGGCGCGATCAAGCGACTGGGCTCCGGGGCGCAATGTCACGTTATTGGCACTAAAGCTGGGGAGTTCGCCAACGGTGGTTGCTTGCCGCACCAGGGCTGACAGACTGGCCACACTGACCCCCGCCTGCAGCTCGCCGACGTCGACTGGCAAGAAATCGTCCAGCCCTGGGACAGCCTGCGACGCGGCTGCCCCGCCGCTCACAACCAGAACACCCCCGAGGTGAACCCATAGTTTCAGCGCCTCACGTTGACGAGGGTTCAGGTCAGCCGTCACGAAATCATGCACAAAGATGATGTTTAGGCCTGATAACAGAGCGGGATCATCGGGCAACAGCGCCGGATCGAGATGACTCACGATCGTCGTCGTATCAGGTGCAAAGGTTGCCGCACCGAGGCTATTGAGTAGCGAGCGATCGCGACTGAGCACCCCGACCGTAAGCTGGCTCTCGTTCAGTGGGACAAGATTGACCCGGGTGCTTGCCAACGACTCGTCATCAACGATGAACGCAACGGTCGCACCACGGGTCATCCCGGTTGTCATCACAGGCAAGCGCACCTGTTTCCGCGCCCCCTGCGGCAGATCAACGCGATAGCGATAGAGCGCCTGATCATTGTTTGCGAAGCGCCACTCTAGGGTACCCTGAAGATCGGGGCCATCGTTGCTCACCACAAGGCTGGTGGCAAACCAGTGACCGATGCGATAGTGTCCAGCCCCATCGAACCCGGCCAGGGCCTCGATCCGCACCGGCGTCTCGTCCTGCGCGTGGATCAACCGGGCAGGCACACACAGCACCAGTAGCGCACACAGCACCAGCAAGCGCCAGTGTTTCAAAGGTGTCTCCAGAATTTACGATTTAATTTCATTGTGTTTGATCTGCGCTTCATGATAATGGTGCAAGAGCGCAAGGGTATCATTGAGGGCACGATCTTTATCTTTGCGCTTGAAGCGGACATTATATTCCGTTACCTTGGTGACCACGTCAGCGGGACGTGGCACGCGATGAAAGGTGAAATTTCCTCCTGAGCCCGCGGTGCTCAACTCGACATCGCCATAGCCCAGCAGGTTACTGAGATAGGTTGTCTTGGATTGCACATTATTAATACTGCCCAGGCCTGCCTCACGACGTTCCTCTGGACCAAAGGGCTTTTTCTCGATATCAATCACTTTTTCGGGTGTAAGGGTATAGGTATCATTGCGATAGTCTTCGACTTCATACGCGGCCCAGGCGACAAAGACGAGCATCACCACTAGCAACCCAAAGATGATCAAGGGCAAGCCAAGGAGCAGAGCACTCCCGCCGACCAGCACCACAGGTACCCCGATCAAGAGCCAGAGCACTGGCCCGATCAACCCGCGCACGAGAAAGAGCCAGTGTGGTCGCCAGACGATCTGTTGGGTCTGATAATTAAGCTCAGGATTATCAGGCAGAAACTGGCGCATCCACCCCATCATGCGTGTTTGTCTTGGGGGTTGGGCCAGTGGTGATGGACTTGACACTTTTTCACCATAAACCCGATCAGCAATCAGTTGTTCAAAGGTATGCTCACTACTTGCTTTGCGCAAGGCACGCACCTGCGCCATAATCTGTTGCTGCATCACCATCGGTTTGTCGGCAGAGGTAAAGATAATATTGCCATTGATGCGTGCTGATTTGATCTCAATCGTGCCATACTGCAACCAGTGTTGGGGATACGTTTTGGTGAAGGCGTTCACATCCTGCACATCTTCCAGAAAAATCTGGCGTTGCACGCGACGCTCGATGAGATGCGGAATAATCACCTGATCATTATCATAGACAATGCGCTGATTCGTAAGGATTAACTCATCGTTGAGCCAGTCATAAAACGTAAAGAGCACCATCACTGTACTGATGATGGCACCGAGCACGAGCATCAGATTCAACGTATCGCCACTCTGCCCAACGGCGGCATTGGCATCGAGGTGGAAGATGCGCCCACCGGTGAAACGAAAATAGAAGAGCAAGCCATGCCCAATCAGGGCCAGGGTAATGATGAGTTGGGCCGACTGATTCTGCTTGCCACGTACAGCCAGGATGACCCAGATGAAACCAAGCAGCAGCATCAGGATGAGCAGCAGCCAGTTGAACACATCAATGCTGCCCCGGACATCTACCTGCGAGGCAAGAAATTGCCCGCCCAGCGCCCGGTAGAGCGCCAGGCCACCAAAAAAAATTAGGCTAAAGAGGGGAGGAATCAGGCGCCCGAGCAGCACAATATAGTGCCGTCCAGTGACGTGAAGAATTTCCTCCGTCTCACCGAGATCAATGGCTGATTCGGCATCAAGGCGCAGTTGAATCCGCAACCATTCGGCGACTGACCTTGAGGGATTACTAGCCATACGAAGATGTTTCCTCCGGGATACGCATCCGCAAGCGCACTGGCTATCCGTTGTGATGACGCGCCAGATAGTCCAGAATCCAGGCCAGTTCATCATCTGGCGAGAGGCCATCTGTCTGGAGGATAACGGCATCATCGGCTGGTTTCAGCACATGGTCATCAAGTTGGTCACGACGGGCGAGATTTTGCTGAATCTGAGCCATCAGGGTCTGGTCGAGATCATCATTGTGTTCAACGGCACGGCGACGGGCGCGTTCTTCCAGCGAGGCTTCCAGGAAGATCTTGAGATCAGCGTTGGGCATCACAATGGTACCAATATCGCGTCCGACCATCACCGTGTTGCCACGCCGTCCGATCTGCTGTTGTTGGTGTACCATCTCGCGGCGTACCTGGGGATATCGCGCAACGAGGGAAACGTTACGCTCGACCTCGGGGCTACGGATGGCCCACGTCACATCCTCACCATTGACGAGCACCGTATACTGACGTCCGTCATCGCTGGTTGGGGCGACGACCTCTATCTGTACCTCATAGGCGAGCCTGGCCATTTCTGCCTCATCGTGCAGATCAAGCCTTGCTTGCAAGGCAACCAGCGCAAGCGCACGGTACATGACCCCTGTATCAAAATAGAGGTAACCAAGATGGCTGGCTAATAGTGCCCCCAGGGTACTTTTTCCTGCCCCTGCAGGCCCATCAATCGCAATCACTGAGGGTTGCAACATAGTGCGGCTTCTGTCATGCAGAAACAACAAAAGAGCCCGAGCATGGCAACGCTCTGCAACGTTGCGCACGCAGGCTCTATTGTAGCATGGCGCAAGGCTTGATGACAAGCATCTCAGGTTCGCAGTACCTTGAGAATGAACTCTTCTTGGTTCTGTGGTTCACGCATTACGGGGTTGCTGGTCACCAACTCGGGCTGATGCGTGGCTGCGGCGCGGGCCAGCATCCGATCAAACAACCCGCTTTTTGTGCTCGTCACCGACTCGTCGTCACGTTTGGTGCGTGCTACCCGGACGGGCTTGCGCAAATCAACCAGCCCGTCAACATTCATCTGGACAAGCGCCTCGGCCACATCAATCGTGGCCCAGCCAAGATGCTCGGCAATCTCGGCCAGGTTCTTTTTTTCATCGATCTCGTTCAAGACCGGATAATGGGCCGGTCCAACCTGGGGCAGGGTTGCTTCATATGCATGAAGCAAGCTGGGGATCAGCTTGAGATCAGGGACATACGCACGAATCTGCCGCCAGCGCATCGCTTGCCGCTCGGCATGTTGCAGGTGGCCCGTGAGTGAGCCCCAGAGGGTCTCTTGTTCACTTGTGATCCCACTGATAAACTCGAAGCGAGCCTCATGAAACTCAAAGATCTCGGCGAGCGCATCAATCCCAGTACTCTCACCTCGTTTCACGTGATAGAGCAGGCCATCACGGAAAAAGAGCTCACCAGCTTTGCCTGGCCCAAGGATCACGAGCATGCCAGTCACTGAGCTGTAGATCACCATCTCGATGAGTTCGCGGAGAGGAAATGTTTCAATTGTGCCGTGTAGTTTCAATGTCCTGCTCCTGGATTGTACTTGAAGTTTGTCAGGATGCGGCTGCATCATTAGATCTATTTCTATGCTAGCACTACAGGTTATCGTTATGCAACATGACTGAAGTACTTACATTGGATAGCCCCAGGCTGCAGGAGTTTGCGCCCCCATGTGCCTCAACTCGACCAGACCTCACAGGTCTGCCAGACCTGTGAGGTCTCGCCCGTGTCGTGTATACCGGATTATGTACTGAAAGACCATAAGCCGGTACTCCGAGCAACCCGTCGACGTTTCAGACAGCCTGTCAGGTTGAGGCAGATGGGAGCCCCACCAGGGCCATGAGGCGTAATGCATTCGTAGTGGTGGCTAAGCCTGGGCGAAGTTGATAATCGAACCGCATCTCGGGGGTGCTGGCATCGTTAGTGAAATATTCGCTGAAGTGGGCAAGCTGGACAATTTGCTGGATCTGTGGATCGGCCGCAAGGGCAAGATCATGGGTCGAAACAAGGCCAATCGCCTCTAATTCAACGAGATGGCTGATCACGTGTGCAGCGGCAATCAGGCGTTCGGCGCTGTTTGTTCCGTGCAGGATCTCGTCGAGCAAGAAGCAGACGAGGTGCTCGTCTGGTCTGACTCCAGCCAGATCAACAACCTGCTTGAGACGCTGGAGTTCGGCCATAAAATAGGAAACGCCCCGGGCCAGCGAGTCTTGCACCCGCATGCTCGTTGCCAGCGCCACCGGTGGTAGCCGCAGCGCCTCGGCGCAGACGGGTCCACCTGCCTGAGCCAGGACAACATTGATGCCAACCGCACGCAAGAAGGTGCTTTTGCCTGACATATTCGAGCCAGTGATCAACCCAAAGCTCCCAGGAGGGCCAATCGTCATGCTGTTGGCGACGGCCTGATCGGGCACCAGCAGGGGATGCGCCAGTTGCTCGGCTTGGATGCGTGGTGGTTCGCTGGGCTGCACCACGGGCATCTGCCAGGTCGGGTGATCATGCTGGAGGGTTGCCAGGGCTGCCAGCGCTTCCATCTCACCAAGCGTCGTTAACCAGCTTTCAACCTGCTCGCCTGAGCGTTGACGCCAGCGCTCGGCCAGGGCCACGATATGGAAGTTCCACAGCAGGCCAAATTGCAGCACCGGAAAGAGCAGCGAACGGCTCAACTCGGCACCTGCTGCAATCAGACTCAACCGCTGTAACCGATGGTCGGCACGCTCGGAACCTTCCCCGAGGGTTGCCTTGAGCCGTTGCAAAATGGGTGCTTGCCAGGACGGTGATGCCAGGTGACCAAACAGACCGGCGTAGGTGGCGAGCAGTTCGCCTCGGTCATACAACTGGCTCAGGGTTTCGATGCTCCGCCAACCATACAGTGCGGTCAGCAACAGATTGAGCAGGAGAAAAGGCCCCCAGAGCGGCCACGCGGTCAGGCCAAGCATCTGGACGATGATGCTGATTACGAGCAAGAGAGGCGACACCCGCATCACCCAGAGCAACGCAGGCTTCGTGACGAGCCATGGTGCGCCCCGCGCCCAGGTCGTAAAGCGTTCATAGCGTTCCTGCCCCTCACCGGCCTTTTCGGCGAGAAAGGCCAATTCGTCACGCAGCTCAATGAGGGGGGCCAGTTCCGCCACGGCTTGCTGCCGCTCGTGTACAACGTGCGGCCCAGCAGGGCTGAGCAGCCAGCGTTGTAACGTCGCACGACCGGCTGGACTCCGTGGTGTGTTGAGCAAATGTTGGAGTGAGGCCGGCCCGAGCAGATCGAGGTCAACGGCGAGCATCAGTTCGGTTGCTTCCAGAGGGTGAACAGGTGGCTGGCGGAGGGGCAGCGCCGCCCAATCGCGTCGCAAACGCAACAGCCCTTCATCATTCTGGGCAACTAAAGCTGCCAAACGATCACGCTGTGCGGCAAGCCGATTGTGGTAGGCCACCATCCCGAGGAAGAGCCCGAGTAGCCCCAGGGCCAGCCAGAGAAGGAGCGGTAGACCGCGCCACCAACCCACCCCACCACTTGTCATCAGCGCCACAGCGATGATCAAGCGCCAGTTGGCGACCTGGCTCCACCGTCGTGCCGTTACCACACGCAGTGCTTCGAATTGCGTCCTTCGCTCTTGATAGATCTGCTCAACCCTTGTCACAGGCACCGGCATCTTCTATGTACGCTGATGAGGAGGAAGTTCGTAGATATACTGTTCGAGTTGCTCGATGAGGAAACTCTGCTCGGCCACAATATCAGCCACCACATCACGAATCGAAATGATCCCAACCAACTGCCCCTGTTCGAGCACGGGCAGATGGCGTACCTGTCGTTCACTCATCAGCGCCATACACTCTGCAAGGGGTTGGTCGGGGCGCACATAGAGGACTCGTTCAGTCATCAAGTCACTGACACGCAGCCCTTCAAGCCGGCCTGCGGCAACCACTTTTCGCGCAACATCGCGTTCGGTCATAATCCCAGCGACCCGTTCACCATCAAGCACCATTAAAGCCCCAACATCTTTGGCGATCATGAGTTGCACCGCATCACTCACCGATGCATCAGGAGATGTTGTCCAGACTGGCCCACGTCGAACCTTCAATAACTGACGAACCGTCTTTGTCGACTCCATACCTTGCTCCACTCAACATTCTAGCTGCAGAGACAATCTGAGCGTCTTTCAAGTCCCCAGGCGGACTGGACGCGAAGCGACCGATCTGGCTGCGGCTTGAGCATGCGCTGGTTGGGCGAGGGCCGCCGCACTGAGGAGAACGAGGAATGACCAGACAAGATCTGCCATGAACAAATGAACCAGTTGCATCCAGACCGGCGCTTTGAGCGTCACATTGAGCCCACCGAGCAGAATCTGAACGAAAAAGAGGATGACGAGGGCCCATGCCAGGCGTGAACTGGTTTTACCTGGGCGATAGGTCGCAACAGTTCGTGCGAGAAACAACGTATAGATGCCCACGATCAGGCCAATGATTGGATGGATAATTCGCATCTGCACCAGAAGAGGCGAGTCTTGGGTCACTGGCTGATCGACGCCACCGGGCAAGGCACCGTGTTGCAGCAACGTATCGCCCAGGGCGGTCACGGCCCCGCTCGACCCAACCAGGATTGTCCCAAACAGACCCAACCCGAGCAACCAGAGCATCTTGCTATGACCGCGCAATGTGATCGATGCACCGCCAGAGGCCCACCATGCAGTCAGTACGAGTGCCCCGAGCAGCAAAAACGTATTGGCAAGATGAAGCGCCATCATTGCTGCGCGCGCCATTGAGGTGTTCATTGCCACCAGTTCAAGCAACACCAGGGCGGCACCGAGCAGTGCCTCAATGATCATGAAAATCAGCGCAAAGAGGGCGGCCTTGCGCACAATATGACCCGGGGCATACGCACGCCAGGCCCAGATCAGCAATCCTAGCGTTCCGACTAACGCAAGCCCACTGGTGACGCGGTGGGTAAATTCGATCATCATCTCGGTGCTTGGGGCACGGGGAATCACCTGCCCATCGCACAGAGGCCAGTGATCACCGCATCCTGCTCCTGAACCTGTCGCTCTGACGAAGGCCCCCCCCAGAATGACGAGTAGATTATAGACAACATTCGCCCAGGCAAACGCCGCAAACCGTTGATTGAGCATATGCACTAACCTTAAATCGAAGTCGGTTGATTATCATCGTGCAATCTTTCCCCTAGATGATACCACGATCTCTCCCTTGCGGGAATAGAACTACCGTAGGCAAGCATGGCGATTGCATCATACGAAACCGGAGACAAAAAGACGCTCTCTCAGGGCACCCGCAAGGGGTGCCCCTACCGGCCGGGGGCCGGATCCGGTGTACGGGCACCCCTTGCGGGTGCCCTGGCGGGTGCATTCACGAGAAGATGCAATCGCCCTACGTAGGTAAAGGTTGAGCCTTCTTCTGGGAGCGAGGGCGGGACGCCCTCGCTCCCAGAAGAAGGCTCAACCGATAAGTACAAAATGCCAGTTGACAAATCGGTAGTCGTGCGATATAATCTCTTTTTGTGAGCCGCTAATACTGATTGGCGCTCCTAACAATTGACGTATGGGCACTACGGTGCAGCGCCAGTGGCCTGCTCCGTCTTTTTTCGCCCAACGCCGTACCTTACCAACTGAAGCGTCGTGATTATGATGAGATGACCGCGAGCCGTGCGTGCTGCACGGTCGCGTGACCTTGTTCCGCTGTGCCCCCACTGGGTACAGAGGGAAGACATGATGAGCACACGATGGATGCCCTGGCGCTGCATGCCGATGAAGGACGGGGCACCGCTCCGAAAAGC
>NZ_RYFF01000051.1 GCF_004138165.1 Candidatus Chloroploca sp. Khr17 | reverse complement strand
CCGTGCCCCCCCCGATCCCCGATCCCCGATCCCCGATCCCCGCCGTGCCCCCCGCCCCCGTACGGGCACGGCGGCGCCGTGCCCCTCCGCGCCTTTGCATCCTCCTCCATCGAGTGGTATCATACCCTCCGTTATACTAATAAAAGAAACAAGCCCTAGCTTTTACCCCTGAATTCTTGTATGTCAGCATCGCAACTTCCACTGGTGCTCGTGCAGCGCCACCAGAATCGCCAGTTGTTCGCCGACCGTTACCTCGATGTGACGCTGCCTCAGCGTGACGCTTGGCTCGCGCTGCGCGACGAGGCGGCCCCGGTCTTCGTCCAGGTGCGGGCGATCTTCGCCGCGTTTTCGCCGGCACCAAATGAGGCCCAGACCGAGCACGAGTTGGTGCGTCCGGTGTTGCTCGCCCTTGGCCATGCCTTCGAGATCCAGGCCGCCCTCAAGACGCCCAAAGGGACGCGCAAGCCTGATTATGTCTTCTACCGCGATCACGCGGCCCTCGTCGCCAATAAGGGCCGCGTGCTGACTGACGCCGATCTCGCTGCCGCTTTTGCCGTTGGCGATGCCAAATATTGGGGCCGCAAGCTCGATGTGTCGAGTGCCGGCGAGAACGATGAGCTCACCAGGGTGCCCGCCGATCAGATTGCGTTCTATATGCGCCATGCCAGGGTGCCCTGGGGCATGCTGACCAATGGTCGCCACTGGCGCCTCTATCATCAGGATACGGTGGAAAAGCAGGATCGTTATTATGAGGTCGATTTGCCTGCGTTGGTCGAAAGCAATGACCTTGATGCGTTCCTCTATTTTTATGCGTTCTTTCGCCCCGCCGCGTTTGCACCGCCAGTCGCCGAGACCCTCACACTCGAGGCGATGCTCCGCGAGAGCAGCGATTATGCCCGTGGGGTCAGCGATAGTCTCAAAATCCAGGTCTTTGATGCCCTCCGCCATCTTGCCCAGGGCTTGCTCGATTATCCGCGCAATGCGTTGACGCCTACCCCCGCTACGCTCAACGAAGTCTATAGCCAGAGCCTGATTGTGCTCTATCGGTTGCTCTTTATTCTCTATGCCGAGGCCCGTGAGTTATTGCCGCTGCGTGCAAGCCAGACGTACCGCGAAGAATACAGTCTCTATGCGGTGGTGCGCGAGGCGGCCCGTCGCCTCGATAGTGGCATGAGCCTCTTGACCGATACGGGCCGCACCTGGGCGCGGCTCCGCGATCTCTTTGACATCATTAATCGTGGCAGTCCACCGCTCCAGGTCAGCACCTTTAACGGCGGGCTCTTTGATCCACAGCGGCATCCCTTGCTCGAACAGTCCACGCTTGGCGACGCGCAGCTTCAGTCGGCCCTCGACAAGCTCGCCCGCATCGACAAGACCTACATTGATTACCGCGATCTCGCCGAACGCCACCTCGGTACGATCTACGAGGGTCTGTTAGAGTATCACCTCCAGCCAATCGAGCGCACCGCCGATGGCTTTAGCATCGATCTCTTCAACGACAAAGGCGAGCGCCATCGCACCGGTAGCTACTATACGCCCGACTTTGTTGTGCAATACATCGTTGAACAGACGCTTCGGCCCGTGCTCGAAGCCGCGCTTGAGGGGGAAAAGACCGGGGAGGCCCAGGTCGCGGCGATCCTCAGGCTCAACTGTCTCGACCCGGCGATGGGCAGCGGGCACTTCCCCGTCGCTGCCACCGAATATATCGCCCGTTTCCTGCTTGAACTCGGCGTGCCGCCACCCCCCGAGGCCGGCGACGAGCCTGACCTGGTCTATTGGAAGCGCCGCGTGGCCCAGAGTTGCATCTATGGCGTCGATCTCAATCCGCTCGCCGTCGATCTCGCCCGCCTCTCGCTCTGGCTCGCCACCGCCGCCAAAGGCCGTCCGCTCTCGTTTCTTGATCACCACCTGCGCTGCGGCAACGCCCTGGTTGGAACCCGCGTCACCGACCTCGAACCCACCCCGGCCAGAAAGAGCCGCCGCAGCAAACAAGAAGCCGCCGCCGCCGAGGCAGGCCAGATCTCGATGCTCGACGACCTCGCCTTCGCCGGAGCGATGTCGAGTGCCGTGGGTAGCATCTGGCTCATCGAAGGCTCGGCGAGTCGCACCGTCGCCGATGTCAAAGAACAAGAGCAACTCTACGACCTGGTACGCCGCGATCTCACCGACCGCTACGCCGTCCAGGCCGATCTGCGCACCGCCGCCGCCTTTGGCCAGGCCCCCGATCAGAAGCTCTGGAAGAGCCTGATTGACTACGCCACCCGCCGCGAAGCCGGTGCTTTTGCGATGCCCGCCTATGAGCCGCTGCTCACCGCGCTACGCACCCTCGGCGAGACATGGCGCTTCTTCCACTGGGATCTCGAATTTCCCGACGTCTTCTTCAACCGTCACGGCCAGTCGCTCGGCTCCCAGGCCGGCTTCGACGCCATCATCGGCAACCCACCCTACGTCCGCCAGGAACAACTCGGCCCACTCAAACCCTACCTCCAGGCCACCTACCCCGAAACCTACCACGGCGTTGCCGATCTCTACGTCTACTTCTACCAGCAAGGGCTCCGGCTCTTGCGCGAAGGTGGCCGTATGAGCTACATCGTGACCAACAAATGGCTGCGCTCAGGCTATGGCGAAGGTCTACGGGCCTACTTCGCCGCACAAGCAAAACTCGAACGCATCATTGACTTTGGGCACGCCCCGATCTTCGCCGATGCCGATGTCTTCCCCGTCATCATCGTCGTCGAACGCCCCGCCGAGGGCACCGCCGTCGAAGATCACCAGGTCCAGGTAAGCAACTTCCCACGCGAAGCCCTCGGCGTGATCAATCTCGACAGCTATGTCACCCAATACAGCCACAGCGTCCCACAGCGCCGCCTCGGGCGCAACGCCTGGAGCCTGGAGGCCAGTGGCATTGATGATCTCATGGAGAAGATCCGCCAGGCCGGCCCAACGCTCGCAGAGTATGCCGGGGTCAAACCATACCGTGGTGTCCTGACCGGCTTCAACGAAGCCTTTCTCATCGACACCCCAACCAGAGACCGCCTGATTCGCGACGACCCCCAGTGTGCCGCGATCATCAAGCCCTACCTACGCGGGCAAGACATCAAACGAAAAACTCCCCATCGCACCAGCGACCGACGCCATCCGCGAAGCAGTCGAACCAGCGGTGGCACAACTAATCGCCATCACGCAGCGCGAACAAGCGGCGCGCCGAGACACCCTCGACTGGCTGCGAAGCGAATTCGATTTAGAAAACCTAGGCCAAAAACTAACCGACTTTGCCAGCCTAAGCGAAACCGAATTTATCGAGGAAGTCAAAAAGCGCCGCCCCAAAACAGCAGGCAAACTCTCGCCATCGGGGCTACGCGCCCTACGCAACGGCTACCACGAGCAAGCCCCACCCATACAACAGAACCGCGCCAACGCCCTACAACTCGAACGCCATCTCGCCACACTTGTCAACACCGCCTACGGCCTGACCCCCGAAGAAATCGCGCTCATCTGGGCAACCGCCCCACCGCGCATGCCAGGGGGCGAGCAATAAGCACGCCCCATCGACATCCTGAAACCTCAACCCTAGCCGACCTGCCCCAACCACGCTTCGAGATCGGCCACGCTGGTGAAATCAAAGACCGCCTCGGCCAGATCCAGCCGTTGCGCTGGGTCAAGGTGCTGCACCTGCACGAGCAGCGCAGCGGGCAGCGGGCCACAGCGCCGCTGCAACAGGCGCACCAGTACGGCCAACTGACCCTCTTCCCGCCCCTCTTCCCGCCCCTCTTCCCGCCCCTCTTCCCGCCCCTGCGCAAGCCCCTGCGCAAGCCCCTGCTCGCGCCATTTGCGCATCATCGGCGTCTCGGGCAAGCCATAATCACGCTCAATGATCTGTTCGGCCATTGCGGCAATCTCCTTGTCGGTGCATAAGATCAGCAATTCAGTCAGCAACCGCTCCCGCTCAACCCCTTTTGCGTGCTGCGCCAACCGCGCCACCGCCGCCGTCAACGTCGCGACTGGCTGCCCGATCTGCGTCTGCCCAATCAACACCAACAGCGCCGGGCGATCCAACGCCAGTAAGTCCTCGGCCAGCAGTTGCCACAGGTGGATCACCACATAGTTCCACCCCACGGCGATGGTGCCATTTCCAGTATACACCGCGTGTTCACCAGAGTCACTGGTTCCCGCGCCGCCCAGATAGAACACCGCACTCTGGAGCAGCTTCCCACGATAGGTATCCACCAGTCGCGCCTGATACTCCAGCACGCGCAATGGCATCGGGCGCTTGCTGCCCGGCCCCTGAAACTCCACGTGCAGGATGACCTCCTCCCCCGTCGCCAGCGTCACCCGGAGCACCAGATCCGTATCCAGAATCTCTGGTTCCGCCAGCAACGCACCCTGACCCGACTCCACTGCCTGCACCGCCTGCCCCAATACCCACGCGGCCAAATCCAACCCCGCCAGCGCCACAACCCGTTTGAGCGGATGATCCGTTGCTGCCATCGTTGTTGCCCATTGTTCTTTGGCGACCTACACGTATTCGCATAAGCTCATAATAGCACAAATGAGCAACTTGTCAAGCGCATGGATCAATCCGTCAACCACCCCGAAGCTCGCGAGGGCAGGCAGCGCACCCGCTGGGCCGGTGGGCGCAGCAGCAATGAGCCGTGCCGCTTCACCCCAGGCGGGCACGGGCGAGCCCTGCCCCTACACCACGGCCAATGTACGGGCACGGCGGTGCCGTGTCCCCACGCACCGCGCGCCTTCGCGTCTTCGCGTGAACGATGGCAGCGCACCCGCTGGGCCGGTGGGCGCAGCAGCGATGAGACGTGCCGCTTCACCCCAGGCGGGGGCACGGGCAAGCCGTGCCCCTACACCACGGCCAATGTACGGGCACGGCGGTGCCGTGCCCCCACGCACCGTGCCATGCCCCCCCAATCCCCGATCCCCGATCCCCGATCCCCACCGCGCCCCTTCGCGTCTTCGCGTGAACGATGGCAGCGCACCCGCTGGGCCGGTGGGCGCAGCAGCGATGAGCCGTGCCGCTTCACCCCAAGTGGGCCAGGGGTTGCTGCGCCCCTACATCCCGATTGAAACCTTCGCGCCTTGGCGTCAAAACCTCCGCGCCTCACATCAAACGCACCACCGCAAGACTCAACACCCCGGCCCCCTCCTGAGTCACCTCGCGCCAGTGGCGTCCGCGATCATCCGAGCAGAGCAGTTGGCCGCCGTCGGTGCCAGCCCACGCTACATCCATGTGATAACTCGCCGGGACAATCGTGCAGACCCCGCCCGCGAGAGGGCACGCAACTTCAGCCGACTCCCACGAGGAGCCCCCATCCTCGCTGCGTACGAGCATGGTTCCACCTGCAGTTGCGGCCAGCAAAACCTCTTGCTTACCTGACAGCAACGCGAGGGCACGGGCATCGGTCACCCCCACATTGGCATCACGCCAGCGCGCTGGTCCTTGAGCCGTTGCAATCACTGGCTCATCCGAGTTGACCAGGGCCAGTAACGTCTCGGCATCCTCAGCCGGGGCTTCAGCCCAGTGTTCGCCCCCATCCAGGGTGCGTAAGACTGGGCCCTCGTGGGTCACCACCATCACCACCAGCGCATCGACGGCCAGCATCGCATCAATCGCCTGTCCGTCAAGCACACGCCCTACACGTCGCCACCGACCTATCCCGCCCGGATCACTGTAGATCACCAGACCATCCGTTGTGCCGACATACACCAGACCAGCTTTCGCCATACGCTTCTCCTTCTCAATACAATTTGTTGACGCAAAGGCGCAACCCTCATCCAGAATCAGCCTTCAGCCCCATGGCACATACCACAAATGATGCTACCATTATCACTCAACAACCTGCCCTGTACCCTAATGCGCTTAACCTATTTTCTATTTTCTAACACCTAAATCCTTGTCTAAGGATCGTATGCAAACAGCTGCCATTCAGGTCAATGATCTCACTAAAGTGTACCACGTCCCCGAACGCCAGGCGGGCTTGGTCGCTGCCTTGCGCAGCCTTGTCCAACGCAAAGTGCGCGAGGTTCACGCGGTCGAAAAGGTCAGTTTTAGCCTCGCCCCCGGCGAAATTGTCGGCTTTCTCGGGCCGAACGGGGCCGGCAAAACTACCACCCTCAAGATGCTCTCCGGCTTGCTCTTTCCTAGTAGCGGCGAGGTGAGCGTGCTCGGCCATGTGCCCTCGCGCCGCGAGGCAGCTTATCTCAAGCAGATTACGCTCGTGATGGGCAATCGCAACCAGCTCCAGTGGGATCTACCGGCGCTCGACTCGTTTGAATTGCAACGCGCTATCTATCGCATCCCGGCGGATCAGTTCCAGACAACCCGCGATGAGTTCATCGCGATGATGGAGGTCGGCGACCTCGTGCGCAAGCCTGTACGCAACCTCTCTCTTGGCGAACGTATGAAGATGGAGATCATCGGGGCGTTGCTCCATCGGCCCCAGGTGCTCTTTCTCGATGAGCCAACGCTTGGCCTCGATGTGACGATGCAACGCCGCATCCGTAGCTTTGTCGCTGACTATAATAAGCGCCACGGCGCAACAGTGATGTTAACCAGTCACTATATGGCCGATGTCGAGGCGCTCTGCCGACGCGTGATCGTCATCCACCACGGCAAGGTACTCTACGATGGGGCGTTGAGCGGGCTCGTTGACCGCTTTGCCGCCTATCGCCAACTTGGCCTTACGCTGGCCGAGCCAGCCGATCTCGGTGCGTATGGCGAAGTCGTCAGTGCCGAGGGGAGTAAAGTTGTGCTCCGCGTCCCCAGAGCCGAGGCGAGTCGCATTACTGCCCGTCTACTCGCCGATTATGCGCTTACCGACCTCACCATCGAAGAACCACCGATTGACGACGTGATCGCCCAGGTCTTTGCCACCAAGGCAGACCAGCCTGCCCTGTCAACGTAAGGAAAACTATGCTCGATTATTACTGGACGATGGCGCGTACGGCGATTATCACCCAGTTTCAATACCGCACCGCCAACTATTTTTATATGATTGGCATGATCGCCGAGCCGGTGATCTATCTGGTGGTCTGGAGTACCATCGCGACGGCGCAGGGCGGCGAGGTGGGCGGTTTTACGCCAGGAGCCTTTGCAGCCTACTATATTGTGTGGACGTTGGTGCGCAATATGAATATCGTCTTCACTCCTTATGGCTGGGAGTGGCGCATCAAGCGCGGCGATCTCTCTGCCTCGCTGCTCCGCCCGATCCATCCGCTCCATCAGGATCTTGCCTATTTTGGCGGCTGGAAGCTGGTGGTGATTGTGCTCTGGTTGCCCATTGCGGCGATCCTGGCCCTCATCTTTCAACCCACGCTGAACCCGACGCCGCTCGAGATTGGCGTCTTTGCGATCGCGATCTGGGGGGCCTATCTCATTCGCTCGATGTTCCTCTGGCTGCTCGGCATGATTACGTTCTGGACAACCCGCGTCAGTGCGCTCTACGAGCTCTATTTCGCGGTTGAACTGCTGCTCTCGGGACGCCTCGTGCCGATGAGTCTTTTGCCGCCCTGGGCCCGCGATCTCGCCATGTTTATGCCGTTCCAATGGACGTTTGGCTTTCCCATCGAGGCGCTCGTCGGTGCGCTCAGCACCACCGAACTTCTGACCGGCCTGGCGATCCAGGTGCTCTGGATCCTTATTGGCCTTGGGTTGGTGCAGCTTGTCTGGCGCGCCGGGGTGCGCCGCTATGGTGCCGTGGGAGGGTAACGCGATGGGCATGTTTCGGTTGATGTACCACTTTTTTCGCATTGGGGCGATGAATGAGCTTCAGTATCGGGTCAATTTCTGGATCCAGCTCTTGCAATCCGGCGTCGCGCTCGCCGTTGGCCTCGTTAGCCTCGCCCTTGTCTTTAGCCATACCACCGATCTCGCCGGCTGGTCGCAAACCGAGCTGCTCGTTGTGATGGGCGTCCATATTATGATGGGCGGCTTGATCGGCGCCGTCATTCAACCCAATATGTTGCGCCTGATGGAAGATATCCGTGAGGGCACGCTCGATTTTGCCCTGACCAAACCCGAAGATGCGCAGATGATGGTGAGTGTGCGCGAGATCCGTCTCTGGCGTCTCGTTGATGTAATCCTGGGCGCGATCCTCCTGGGCACTGCCCTTGTCTTGCTCGGTGACGCCATTGGCCCGCTCCAAGCGGCGGGCTTTGTCGTCGCAACTATCTTTGGTGCCCTGATGATCTACAGCTTCTGGATCATGCTCACCAGCGTCGCCTTCTGGGTCGTCCGGGTTGATGAAATGCTCAATCTCTTTGAAGGTATCTATGCCGCCGGACGCTGGCCCGTCGGCATTTACCCCGGCTGGCTGCGCGGCCTGCTCACCTTCCTGGTACCCATCGCCTTCGCCGTCACTGTCCCCGCCGAGGCGCTGACCGGGCGGCTCTCCGGGGCGACCCTTGGCCTGGCCGCGCTGCTCACCGTCGGCCTGCTCATGCTCTCCCGCCTCGTCTGGCGCATTGGCCTGCGCCAGTATGGAGGTGCTTCGGCTTGATGTGGGTGGGCACAAAGCAGCAAAGCTGCTTTGTGCCCACCCACATCAGCCTATAGAAAGAAATCCCACCTATGCAACGCTTCCTCTTGGCAACGATGATGATCGTTACTCTTGCCCTCACCAGTCTCCCCACACCTGCGTCGGCCCAGACCGCGCAGCGCTGTTTTGCCGAGACAGGCTTTTGCATCAGTGGGCCAATTCGGGCCTATTGGGAACGCAACGGTGGCCTGGCGGTCTTTGGCTTTCCCATCACCGAACAGCGGGTCGAACGGGTCGAGGATCGCACCATTACGGTGCAATGGTTCGAACGCGACCGCCTCGAGATCCAGGCCGATGGAACCCTCACCGCCGGGCGCCTCGGGACACGCGTGCTCGAGCTGCAGTGGCGTCCCTGGCAGATGGGCAATGAGCCGCCACGTACCGGCGCGTGTCGCTTTTTTGCCGAAACCGGTTACCACGCCTGTGGTGATTTTTTGCGCTACTGGGAGCGCAACGGCGGCCTCGAACGCTTTGGCTATCCGCTCACGCCGGTCTTTGAAGAGCAACTCGAAGGCCGCGTTTATCAGGTTCAATATTTCGAGCGCCGCCGCATGGAACTGCATCCCGATCTGCCCCCCGGCTCATCCAGTGTGCTGCTGGGCTTGCTCGGCAATGCGGTGCTCAAAGAGTTGATTCCGTCAAGCCCGTGGGCCTACCCGCAGTGTCTCGAATATATAAGCACCGCGATGCGCCTGGCGCACTCGCTCTTGCCTGTACCCGAAGTGCTCGGCTGCGCCCAACTCTATGCGCCCTCAGGGATGCCCGGCTCGATCCAGCACTTCGAGCGCGGCGAGATGATTTGGTTCCAACCGCCTTCCATCATCATACCCGGCGGGGTTTTGCCCCGGACAATCATGGTCTATCTCTATGGAGAACCGCACCCGCGCTTTCTGGGCCCCTTCTTTGATGACTGGGAAGCCGGACGCGACCCAGAGCGGCCAGCGCCCACGCCGCCACCAGGGTTCTATGCGCCAGTACGCGGTTTTGCCAAGGTCTGGACTAACCATCCCGAGGTAGCGCAAGCCCTTGGCTGGGCCATCGAGCCCGAGCCACAGATGCGCAAGGCCGAGTATCAGATCATGGGGCGCGGTCTGATGGTACGCCTCTACGAAGGCGAAGCGATCGGCACCGTCTATGCCTTTGGCAACCCGGCGATCCCAACCCAGGTGCGCAAAGTCACACCATAGACGTGCAACGCGTAACTGGTAGCACGTTCCAACACTGCCTTTGGCAGCTATTTCCGGGCTACTCTGTTTCACTTTCCTCTTCTTCTGTTGTTGATGAAAACAGTGCTTTCTCATACACTTCTTCAAGACGGAGAACACACTGAATAGTTGTGATATCAATGCTGTCTTCTCGGCTGGATGCCTCCGATAAGACCCATGTATTATCGCTTTGTCGTGCGAATCGCTCGATATGATAGGTGTCCTGAGCGATTAAGATATATTCGCGCAGTGAAAGGATCGTGCGGTAATGCTGAAATTTCTTTCCGCGATCATATTTTTCAGTTGACGGCGACAATACCTCGATAATAATTGTCGGATTAAGGAGGGTGTCTTCTTTCTTGTCTTCGTATTGTTCATTACCGCAAACAATGGTAATATCAGGATACGTGTATAGTTCGGTCTGAAGCACTTTTACCCGCATATCACTCGGATATACGGTACACTGACGCTGGCGTAGTTGCGCATAAAGTGTTGCATAGGTACTCCCTGCAATACGATTATGGCGTGCACTTCCACCGGCCATCGCATATATCGTTCCTGCGAGGTACTCATGTTTTTTGTCATCGGTGCGCTCGAATGCTAAATACTCAGCGCTCGTCACATAATGCTTTGGTTGTGCGGTCATATGGGCCTCCGCATTCAGGTAAAACACACGTTCTGTCGCTAGGTATCATACCATGAAATGTGTATACTCACCAAGAGGATGTGTGACCGAACGTGTTCTCGGCATGGCCGTGCGGGATCGACGGATTCCTGTGCGGTGATCGCTTCGAGTATGGCCTCCAGTCAGTGGTTGTCAAGCATAAGCCGCCTCTTTCTCAACGCGTTCTTTCAAGCGTGCCGACATTCCATTGCGCAACTCGATCACATCCACATCGCTATCGGCAGTCGCCTCCGACCGCGCCGCCGAACCAAAACATCCGAGCGCCTCTAGCAACATACCACCAATCGGCGCAAAACGTGACCCGGCGCTGCCTCACCGGAAAAACCCGCGCAGTACCTGGTCAAGTTGCGCGGGGCGTTCGATCATCGGTAGGTGACCACACTGATCCAGCACCGTCAGGCTGCTATGCGCAATCAGTTGGTGCGCCGACGTCACTTCGGCCAGGCTCACCACCCGATCTTCACGCCCCGCCACAAAGAGCGTCGGCGCGATGATATGCTGCAAGGCCTCACGCAACTGCGGTGCCGCCACCGCCGTCAGGGCAGTCACATACGCCCGCGCATCAACCGCTGCATGATCGGCCAGATATTCGCGCCATAACTCAGGATCAGCCGGTTCATGATGCAACAGCAACGCACTGAGCGTCAGCGCCAGGGGTGGACTCTGCATCAACAGCCGATTCACCGGCTCCCACCATTCAAAGAAAGGCCGGGCAAGGCCAAGCGAGAGATCAACCGGTGAACGTGACCAATCGAGCGTCGTCAACTCGGGGGCAAACGTGCGCACCCCAAGCGCTACCAACGCAAGACGGCTGACCCGTTCTGGGTACCTACCGGCGACACAGGCCGCCACCGCCGCCCCGAGCGAATGGCCTGCCAATTCAAACGTCGTGAGGCCGACCGTATCAGCAAAAGCGATCACATCTTCGGCCAGCGTCTTGAGCGTCGGCGGGGCGGGGCGGGCGGGCGACTGACCGAAACCTGGCAGATCCAGGGCATAGCCACTGCGCTGCTGACCGAGATCAGCCAGCGTGCCAGCCCAAAGACGCGCCGAGGCACCCCAACCGTGAATGAGTAACAGGGGGGGGCCACTGCCGGCATGCAGATAACTCAGCGACCCCCGCGACGTTTGAATCCGCCAGCGCACCGCCCCAGACCGGGCCAGCGCATCGCGTTCACGCATGACCTCATCAACCTCTTCTGGCTCCAGCGCAGCCTGGGTCGAGAGACGAAACCCGGTTCCGCGGCGAATCTGTGGCGCAGCTTCGGTCGCGGGTTGAACCGCTGGCGCGGCCTCAGGGCGAGCAGCGTCAGTAGCGGGTTCAGGGGACTCAGTTGACAGGCGCAGACCCTTACCACGCCGAATGATGGACGGATCATCAGCCATAGCGAGCCTCCAACTCATCTGCAAGGGCCGCATACGCAAGGGCCCCGGCACTATGAGGGGCATAACTTCCAATGGGGATACCAACCGTTGGTGCTTCGGCAAGCTTCACATTGATCGGAATCACCGTCGTAAAGACCAGATCGCCATACTGTTCACGCACCTGCTGTTCAACCTGAAGACTCAAATTCGTCCGGCGATCAGCCAGCGTACAGACAATGCCACCAATCACGAGCGACGGCTGAATCTCGCGCACCAGTTCAATCGTCTGTTCCAACTGCGGCATCGCCTTGAGCGCATAGGCATGCATTTGCATCGGCACCAGCACCGCATCAGCGGCAGCCAGCGCATTGAGGGAAAAAAGGCCCAGGCTTGGCGGTGGATCAAGCAGAATATAATCATACTTCGTCCGAGTTTCCCGCAGCGCCTTGCGCAGCAGCAACTCACGCCCGACCTTGCCGGCCAATTCAAGCTCGGCCCCGGCCAGATCGAGCGACGAAGGGATGAGATCCACCCCAGACGATGTCGTGATGGTTGCGAACGCCGTACCACGCTCAGGGTTCAGCAACACCTCGTAGACACTATAATCGAGCGCTGACGGATCAACCCCAAGCCCCTGCGTCAAATTTGACTGCGGGTCAAGATCAATCAGCAACACCCGTCGTCCACGTTCAGCCAAAACAAAGCCGAGGCTCAAGGTCGTCGTCGTCTTGCCAACCCCACCCTTTTGCATCGCCAATGCGAGCACATGACCCATGGGAGCTTCCTCTTGTTCAATGTTTCTCGCGTCTTGCCCCGATTGTACCATTTTTGGTAACAGGTAGAAACAGGATATCCAAGACTGGGGGGTTGGGGCTTGTGCCCCAACCCCCCAGTCTTGGATATCCTGCGGAAAGCGAGAGCTCGCTTACCGATTCACAAGCGGGATATAGTTCATGAGTCTGGGCAACGCCCCTGTGCCTTCAATAAAGACCGGGATTTCTAGCACGTCATCCGAGACATTGCCAGCTGCATCAACGAAACGGACATAGATGTAGTACTGGCCTCGCTGCAACTGCGCACTCGCCAGACCAGTCGCCAGGCTCCAGTTGCCCACCTCAGTCACCCGATTCGTCAGGCTCCCATCGGGTCGGCTTGCCGGTGCCGGCACAAAGACCCACGGCAACGCCGTACTCAGCGGATCATTGACCCGTGTGCGTGAATTGGCCATCCAGAGGGCCCAGAACTGACGGGTTGGATCACCGGGGGCACGATAGAGATCGTCGGTCACCAACTCATCAATGTTGGACAACGCGACCTTCTGAAGCATTGGCGCTGTGATCGCAAAGGTCGAGGTGATCACGTAACGCTCGGGATCACTGTTGAGCCGGGGCAAATTGACGCGAGGGCGGGTCTCATCAAAGATGATCGAGAAGTCGAAGCCTCGCAAGTTACCTGCGCCATCCTTCACCCGCACATTGAAGGGCACCGGCCCGGGGCGCAAGTTAAGCACATCAGGCAACATCACAATCCCAGCAAAGCCCTCTGGTGCCAGCTGGTACTCCACGCCATCGGCTTCTGCCGAACTCGCCACGACAAAACTGGTCAAGCCTGAACAGTCATTCTGCGGTGTCACCCGCAGATAAACCAGTGGCAAACGGGTATAGTTGGGGTCAGTAATTGGCGACCCGCTCACTCCAGCCAGTTCCGGTTCATTCGCCAGGGCGGCTTGGGCCTCATCAGAGAAGACGCTGAACGAATTGACCTCGACGCCCACCAGACCATCAATCTGGATCGTATCACTGCGTACCTGTTCTTGCACGAGACCATTCACCGTGTCGAACAATTGGGTATAGAGGGTCACCGGCTCACACCTGGTGCTATCAAGAATGTCGGCAGGGATCGTGATACGCACAGTCGCTTCATATGGAATCAGCGGATCAGCCTCGGTCGGCACTCGATTCCAGGCATAACGGAAGTGGGTTGGCTGGCCCTGAACATTGGTGAAGGTCAACTTCACGGCCCGATCAAGCGAGCGCCCGATCAATGGCTCACCATCTTCAATGACTGGGGTACCACCAAAGAGATTGACCGCCGCTTCAAAGAGGGCATAGCGTGTTGAGAGCCCACCCCCACCAAAGTCCTCGACGACCATATGGCTGAAGGCTGAATTGGCAATACTGGCGGCATTTGTCCCGTTAAAGAAGGTTCCGCTGGAACTTGCTTGGATCGGGCCTATTGGTGGCTGGCCTACCGGCAAAAAGGCATAAAATAATGAACCTGAGAGCCAGTTATAGTGGATATTGCTCTGCTCGTCACTGGTAATTGCAGCACGGCCAGCGACTCCACCACCAACCAGGCGTGAACGGGGCCAACTCCCATCAGGTTGGCGTTCAGCAAAAAAGTAGCCTGCTTCTGGCCCGCCAGTCGCAATGCCCCGCCAGGCAACATAGACTTTGCCATTGGGCGCAAAGGTCACCGAAGAGTCGGCCCATCCATCATTATTGGGCTGCGTGACCCGTTCAATCGTAAACGATGTCCCATTCCACAGGCCTACAAAGATGTGCAACCTGTCGCCATCCGCTGCCGTAAACGTGATTGCCATGTTATCACCAGGCCCACCCGAAAGCTGGGATCCCGAACCAAAAGACGGGAGCGTCGAAGCATAGAGCGGGCTGCTCCAATTTGCTCCGCCGTTGAGCGAAGAGCTGTAGCTAACCGGCTGATCGGGGTTACGCCAGGCGACAAAGACTCGTCCATTGCCAGTAACGCCAATCGTTGGCCGTACCGCAAAAGGCTCGCCACGGGTCACCACACTCGTTGGCCCCCACACACCTTCGGGGCTACGACGTCGAGCATAGATTACCCGTTCGGGCTGATTGATCCATGCCGCATAGACAGATCCATCAAGGGCGGTCGTGATCGCGGTACTCGAATAGTCCGGGTCACCACCTGCCGGACCTAACTCATCGCGCCCAGCAAAATTACCGGCATTGGGTACTTTGGTCCAGGCAAAGGCCGAGCGACGTTCGGCATTGCCACTCATATGCACCAGACCATTGCCAGCCGCAATATCAGGGTACTTGACCTGATCCGATCCGGGAACGATCGCTTCACTGAGCACCCGCAACGGCGGGGGCGTCTGCGCTTGAAGCATCGAGGGGAAGGCTGTGACGGCTACGATGGCAGCCAGCATAAACACACTCGAAAGCGTTAGTAATATTCTTCGCAACATTGAATGTCATCCTCCAGGCTTGAACAAAGGTCAGCCAGTACTGTGCGCATCAGGGGGTCACAACCGTGAAGTCATCAAAGAGGATCGTGCCCACGGCGCGGGTAGCGATCCCGGCTTTGCCAGCGGGCAAGGGGTTGGCATCAACCGCTTCGAGCATGACTTCATCATTCATCCGAATTTGGATCGTATTGCCATCAACCTGCATGCTCAAAACATGCCACATGCGCTCATCAAAACCGACGTCGGTGACTTCAGCCAGAGGCACAGCCACACCGCGTTCGACCCGCTCAAGCACCTGCCGGGGGGTATCGCGGAAGCTGTTCTTGATGATGCGATAGCGATAGTAGGTTGCCGTCAGCGGATCATCGCCCTGATAACGGGCAATCAAGCCTGCCGTGCCATTGAGTTGGTCATAGAAGCTGACCTGCACGGTATAGTCGCGCCACGTCTCATCACCGATCAACGCAGCCGTGTGATGGATCGATGGGCTGAACGCAGGCCCGGCCCGATTCTGGATCAACCGGCCCTCGCTGACCTGCCAGTTGGCCCGGTTATCCGCAAGCACAAATTCGAGATCAACCACCTCCCAGGCATCGAGCGCCTCGGGGGTGTCAAAGGTCGCTTCGGCCAAGGTGACACTCGCCAGCGCCGGGACTGTGGTCGGATTCGGCCCAACGGTCGGCGTTGGCTCCTGGGGAGGATAGGTCAACATGGGTTGCTGCTCTTGCGCGATGCCCTGAGGCACATGCCAGAGCGCGACCGCCAGGGCACTTGCCACCAGCACGGCGACGATCGCCGTGATGATGGTTGGCATTCGGTATTGCTTCATAGATAGACACTCCTTAATGAAAGAACTTACCCCATAGCAGCGCGCAAAGCACGCCGCTCGTTCAACGAAAAATCGCCCGACGATAGAGCGCAAGCAGATCGGTGGCAATCTCGGATGAACGAAAGGCCGTTGCCAGCACAACGGCATGACGACTGCACGTCTGCCAGGCCGCAGCATCCTGCAGCAAGGCCGTGATCGCCTCGGCAAGCGCCGCCCCCGAACGCGGCTCAACGACGCGCCCAGTCCCATACGCCGCCACGTAGTCACTGACCCCGGTCGTACGCGTGACCACCGCCGGCGTTCCAACGGCCGCCGCCTCGACAACCACCCGACTAAATGACTCAGCAACTGATGGTACCACAGTTAGCTCAGCCGCCGCCATGTAACTCATCGCTTCGTGGTGCGGCACGCCACCAACCAGATGGACATCACTGGTTACGCCATGCGCAAGCGCACGTTGACGCAAATAGGCTCCATAATCACCGAACCGGGGGGTCGTACGGTTTGGCCCCACGATAAGCAACTGCGGACGAAGACCCTGACGTTGCACGAGCGGCATGGCATCAACCAGGTACGCAATGCCCTTGAAGGGATGCAACCGGTTCATGCTGACAATGATGGGCCGGTCAGGATCGAGGTGATGGCGCTCGACAACCATCGCCCGACTCTGCTTGCGCAAACCGACGAGATCATCAGTCGGCGGAAAGCTGTCGGCCGTGATGTTATACGGGATCGACGTGACCTTTGCTGGGCTGGCGCCGAGTGTGATCGCGAGCTTTTTGAGTTGCGGCGAATCAGCCCTGATGACAGCGGCCCGCGCGAAGATCCAGGGCAGCGCAGCACGAACAGCCCGAAAACGCCCATACCCGTAATCGAACTCAGGCTCGGCCATAATATCGGCCCCAGGCAAGGTAACTGCTAACGGTGGAGACTGACGGGGGGGCACAAGCGCGGCAACCAGGCCAAGCGGAAAGGCGGTCTCGATATGCACAAGATGGTAGTGGCGCTCGGCGAGCAACTGACGATAGTGCCACCCTGCGCCAGCCAGATACGGGTAAGGGAGAAGACCGGCAACCAAGCGGTTCGCCAGTTTCAGCGGAAGACCCGCACTGACGGGCAAGCGGTGTACGGTAATGCCCTCTTCGACAGTCGTTGTCCGTCGCGCAAGGCCCGCCGCCAGCGCAACAACCTCGGTCTCAACCCCGAAGCGTCGCCACTCGGCGATGATTTCCGTATGAATGCGATTACCCATCGCAGCGCTCTCATAGCGCGGAATACAATACAAAACTCGCATGATGTCCCAGTGGCGCAGCGTGGCGACCCGACACGCAAGGCAGAATGATAGTACGATGCTACCATGATATAACGCTCGCGTGCGTAAAAAGTTCCCCCCAGGAACCTGATAGCTGCCTGTTAGCGGCGGGCGAGGGCCAATAAGGTGGTTTTTTTGACGCAAAGGCGCGAAGTTGTGTATGGAGATGGATTAAACCTTTGCGCCTCTGCGCCTTGGCGTCAACACGGGGGGCAATCTTCAGCAGTGCCTCATCCCTACCGCCGCACCCACATCCCCATGCCGCGCCCTGTTCGCGTTGTGATGCTGCGCAGTTCGTACTGCTCGTTCAGGTCGAAGCCCGGTTGAAAATAGTAGTCCCATAACGCGGGGATGTAGGTGACGCGCCGTACGTTGAGGAGGTAGTCTGGGTCGCGTTTTTCATGCCCCGCAACGCCACTCCCCATGCCTGCGATCGCTAGGCGCCCGATATGCAGATCCGTCAACCCGTGCATGTCAATGATGGTACGCTCGCTGTAAAAGGCCACCGCCCCGGCCCCCGCTGCGGCCATCGTCGCCGTTGGATCGTCTTGATCTGCGAGCCACCACCCGAGTTCGCGCCAGATCCAGACGCTTTCGTCAAGCCCTTGCATAATGATGTCGGTGTCGCTCCGCATCGTCCGCGTGACGGCTAGGCTCCCCGCGATCAGCAGGCTGATGATCAGCACGCTGGACGCCATCCTGCGAGCGAGGGCGTCCCGCCCTCGGGGTGCATTCGAGGGCGGGACGCCCGCACTCCCAGGCGAAGATTGAACACGTGCCACCGGCGTTATTTCCGTGAAATCGGGGCCGGGACGTTCGTACGGCTCGCTCCCAGGCGACGGGTGAACATGTGTCACCGGCAGTAGCTGCATGATCTGGGCGAGGCCATCGGCCAATAGGATCGCAAACCAGGCTATCAGGGGGACAAAAAAGCGCTCGCCACGGAAGTGATCACCGCCCACTATGATGATATAGAGGGTGTAGATGACGACCACCAGTAGCATATAACTGCGCCATGATCGCAACGCGTGCCGCAACCCTGTCACCCACGGCACCAGGATGATCAACATCAGGGGGCCACCCAGCGTGAGCGTGAAGGCTCCGACATACGCCAGGCCACGCCAGATCTGCTCGCGCCCGCCGCCGGTCTTGGCATAGAAGGTGTTCGGTAGCAGATCGCCATAGTAGCTCAAACGCCAGAGCAGATAGGGCCCAAAGAGCAAGGCAAATGCTCCGACCAGCGGCAGCACGGTTGCCAGCACATAGGTGATACGTTGCCCAAGTGCGCTCGCACGCCGAGGTGGGCCTACGCTCTTCGGCCCCGGTTCGCCTCGCTGTCGTCGCGAAGAAGGCACAATTCCGGGATCAGAATGCCCTGCACGCCCCTCGCCCCCTGGGAGAGGAGGTAGGGGTGAGGGAGCAAACCGGCTCGCGATGATCGCCTTGACCAAGAGATGCGCGGCCGTCAACGCAAAGATCATTGCGCCTTCGGGTCGGGTCAAGGCCGCCAGGCCAGCGATCAAGCCCGTCACCATCGCAGAGCGTGCGGTCACTTGTTCAGGCCAGAGATAGGCGCAGGCGACGGCAAGCGTCAGTACGGCAAAGAAACCGGTCTCTAACCCCGAGCCGCGCCCCGTGTAGAGCAGAACGCTCTGGCTGGTAGCGACGATGAGTGCGGCAACGAGACCCCACGGTGCCCCGATCAAGCGGGTTGCCAGCGCAAAGGTGAGCAGCACCAGCACCACGCCAAGCACCACACCAGCCAGATGGCTCCAGATCACCAGATCGCCGCCGAGGCGCAGGACAAGCGCCGCCAGCATCGTCCAGAGAAAGTTGGTGTAGCCTTCGACCCGTTCGCCAGGGTTATAGACCAAACCATGCCCCTGCACGAAATTCTGCGCATAGCGAAACGAGATGAAGGCATCATCCGAGAGCCACGGCGGCCAGATGCGCCCGCTCAAGACGACCAGCAGCGTGAAGAAGCTCAGGAGCAACGTGTGGGCGAGGGCGGCAGGGGGGTGAGGGGAAACAGACATCAGAGCGCGATCCGACAAAAACGCTCTCGCTGCAAGCGTGGAGGATTGGGCAACCAGCGCCGCAATGAAAACACTGATCAAACCAATGGCCCCAAGGCCCAGCAATGGCACCACCGGCGGTCGCGGCAAGGCGACGAGGGCGACGAGGGCGCTGGCCGCCAGCGTCATCAGCGCCAGCGTCGTCGGCACTGGTACCCCCGCGAGCCGCAACGCCCCCCAGAGCAGCAGTAGGCCCAGGGCCGTTGCCATGGCCCCACGCAGCTCAAGCTGGGCTACCGGCATCAGGCGCAGATCGGTAAGCACCACCCCGAGCGGGCGCGGATTTTCACCCGACGCCACAAACGTCGGCGTCTGCAAGGCCAACCAGAGTTCGGCACCCTCGCCGCTCCCCGGCCCGAGCAGCATCCGGTAGGTGCGAAACTCGGCCTCGGGGGTGGCCGCGGCGACCGGACGACCGCCGATGAGCATGGTGAAGGGCTGCGGCGCCTCGGGATGCTCGGCACGCAGGCGCATCTCGGCCAGGTAGGCCGGGGCGGCATAAAAAGCGCCGCGCAGCTGCAGCAGCGGTGCCCCGGTCGTCCAGCGATAGGTGTAGCCATCCGGGTGTACTTCTGGGCCATAGACGCCATCAAGAAACGTCGGCCCAGGGTCAAGGTAGCCGTTGGCAACCGGTGCGAAGGTCGGTGAACGCAACCCGAGCAACAAAACCGCAAGTGCCGCCAGCACGATCGGGAGCAGCGGCAAGCTACGGATAAGCCGACGCCAGCCTTGCGTTATGTCGCGCTGAGTGACCTGGGTAACGACCGAAAACTGATCAGAAGACATGGGCGAAACAGGCCCCATGATTATTTGCGCAGCGTAAACATCACATAGAGCGGATCGCTGCGATCAAACCGTTCTTCCAGGGGATGCACAAGCAGGGCCAGAACCAGATCTTTCAGCACAAAACGCCGCCAGTAGCGCGTCAGGCGCGTCTCGTGATAGCGGCCATTCAGGATCGAGCGCCCGAAGCCCTCGAGTCGGCTCATCTTCAGTGCACCCGGGGCCACATAGACCCGATGCAGATCGGCCTCGGTATAAAAGCGGAAAAACGAACCCGCTTTGCCCTCTTGCACAAAGGCATTTGGGCCAGCCGGAATGAATTTCCTGATCCCCTTGAAAAAGTCGGTGCGGCCTTTGCTGGTAAAGGGCAAGGTCAGCGCCGCGAGACCACCGGGGGCCAGGACACGCGCCAGTTCACGCCCAACGGCCTCATCGTCGGGAATATGTTCGAGCGACGAGACCGCCGCAACGCGCTGTACGCTTGCGTCGCGGATCGGCATCGCCGTTGCACTCGCCACAAGAGGAAAGAAGCGCCCATCGCCTCGACGTGCCGTGGCGCGCCGCTTGGCTAGTTGCCAACGCACCCGATCGGCATCAAGTTCGAGCACGATCACATCAACGCCCTCTTTCGCGAGCATGTGGGGATACGACGACGTGCCCGAGCCAAGATCAAGCACAAGATCACCAGGCTGCAGTTCGAGCGCCCTAGTCGCCCAGGGATACTCGATCAAGCGCCAGAGGCTAAAATCATTGACGGTCTCACGCAGAATGCGCCAGCCGTTGAGGGCAATCTCGTAGGCGACTGTTCGCCACGCAGGCAAACGCACCGCACGTCCTGATTTTGTCACCGCTTGAGCCATCCGTTCCTTCACTTATTCAATCGCAATCCCCATCACCGCAATGCTCAATTGTCGCCCGGATTGGTCGGGCGAACTCTCCGCCGGGGCGCTTAAGTATACCATAGTCTCACCAGGCGGCAGGATCAACCGCAGGTGACGCACGCTCCGTTGGCGGGCGACGTCGATAATAAAGGGAGGGGCGTCTCCTACCTGGAGCGTCAGCGGGCGCGTCTGGGCGAAGGCTTCGAGGTCAAGCGAAAGCCGTACGGGGCGCGCAGTTGGCTCGGGGTTGAGCAGAAAGAGCTGCGCAGTCGGTTCCATCCAGCGCCAGCGGGTTCCCCGGTCTTCTTCCAGATCACCCCAACCGCTGCCCAGGTAGGCCAATGGACGTTTCACCGGCGGATCGGGCACCGGATAGAAGGTCAGTTCGTCATCCTGGACACCTGGCACCAGGCCCATCTCGTCAACTAGGTCGCGCATAAAAGTCAGGGTCGTGCCCATCGAAGCATGGTGAAAGACGACCGAGCGAATCGTATAGGCAGCAAGCGTTTCGCGGGCCAGTTCGGGCCAACCTGGGGTAAGGATATCATCGCGTTGCACCTCACCAAAACGCAGTTCGCGCACGCCGGGGGCATAACGCCCGAGAGAATAGGGTGGCTCGCGCCCGATAAAGCCGCCCACAATCGGCCAGCGATGCGCGGTCTGGTACCAAAGATGTTCGCTATTCGAGACATTGAGATGCATCGGAATGGGCAGCAGCCCTCCAGTGCCATCAGGAGGAGGCATCATCAGATAAGCCTGGGGCATTGGGCGTTGAAAGAGCGGCAGCGGCCCTGCCCAGCCATCAATCAGCACCACGGCAGCCAGCAGGGCAGTCGTGAGCCACGGCGCCCCACGCCGACTTGTACGCCGCACAAGGTGATAGGTACCCACAGCCGCAAAGAGTGCCGTCGTCAAGATCGCGATCACAACAAAATGATTCGGGCGATGACTCGAACGCACCCCCGGCAGATCCTCGATCAAGGCATAGGGACCAGGCATCCCCGTATGCCACCCAAAGAACATGATCTCGCGGCCGAGCGCCATCGCCGACGCCAGCACCCCGAGCACCAGCCAGCGCCACTGCGTTCGCCAGGTCGCCGCGACCCCAACCAACGCCAGCGCAATCCCGACCAGCCCGAAGGCGACATTCCAGAGAATCTCACCAGGATGGAGACTGGTATAAAACGCAGTCACCGCCTCACCCCAGAGCGGATGGTTAGGGTTAGGGAGCCCGAACGAAATCAGATCGGCTAGCGCGTGTTGCTCGGTACGCGTATCGCCGAGCACCTCATCGCCCGCCTGGATCAAATGGAGCAAGCGCGGCGTCATCAACAGAAACCAGAGCAGAATCGGCACTAGGCCCCAGGCGATCAGACGGAGATCAAGGAGCCATCCCTTGATGGGCAAGCGCACCACAGCCTTTGCGGGCCGCGTCGCCTCACGCGGTTGCAACGCCCAGAGACCGGCCAAGACGCCGGCGGCGATCAGCGTAAAGAGGCCATAGTACCACGTGCCCAGGCCAACCCAGAGCAACAGCAACCCACTGAGCAGCGCCCAGAACCAGGTAGGCCTGGTAAAGAGCTTCAAGGTTGCTAGCGCCCAAAGGGGTACCCATTGAATCGAAGCCACCTCGAGTTGCGCATCAAGAACTTTTTGCATATGAAACGGCGCAAAGGCATAGACCGCGCCCCCAACAAGTGCCGCATAATTGATGAGGTGCAGATGCGCAGGGTCAGCATAGATCTGCCGCAGCACCGTGCGGGCAAAGAGAAAACTAAAATAGCCCCCCAGCACAAAACTGAGCACGATCAGCAGATTATAGGCCGGCAACGGGCCAGCTGTAAGCGTCACCGGCAACGCCAACAAACCCTGGGGCAAACTGAGCCAGAGCCAGAAGATATCGAGGCCATGGGGATAAAAGAGCAGCGGCGTCACAAACAGATTCTGCCCGGTCGTCAACGCCTCCGCTGTCCACCAAACATTCCAGATCCCCAGGTAGGCATCCACCTGACCAGGGCCTTCGGCAATGACATGCGTCAGCACATGCAACGGCATCGGCCAGAGCACAACGAGGCTCAGAACAAGATAACAGCCCAGCGCAAGCAGATGGAGCTTCAGAGCTGAGACAACCTTTGGCACAGACGACTCCCACCACGTACATGAATACAGCGCTGTATTATACCATTAGGGCCGAAGCACACGCCACCCACGCTTCCAGGGCGATTGCATCTTCCGTGTATGTACCCCGCCAGGGCACCCGCAAGGGGTGCCCCTACACCGATCCCGGCCCCCGGCCTGGAGGGGCACCCCTTGCGGGTGCCCTGATAGCGCGTCTTTTTGTATCCGGTTTCGTATGATGCAATCGCCCTGCCCACGCTTCGGCCTGACGTTGACGCCTCTCAGGGCGTGTGGTATACTCTGCCCACGGCGACATCGTTTATGAGGCAAAAGCACACATGGCATCGATCTTCTCGCACCAGTTTCTGCGCATCCATAGCTCACCCGTGAGCAGTCTGCGCCTGCGTCGAGACCGTCGTACCAACTTCCAGTCGGCTTTCTGCCCTGGCTAATTGTGCTTGTTGACCATTGGGGATCAGGCCAGCTTTGCTAGAGCGCAGGGCTGGCTCTTTTAATGTCCTGGAGACAGAAGCAAACAAGGGAGCGTACCATGGCAACGGGTGAAGTCAAAAAGGTGGTTCTGGCCTATTCGGGCGGGCTCGATACGTCGGTGATTGTCCCCTGGCTCCGCGAGAATTATGGGTGTGAAGTGATCTGCTTTTGCGCCGACCTGGGCCAGGCTGATGAACTGGAGGGTCTTGAGGAGAAGGCGCTGGCGAGTGGGGCGAGCAAGTTGATTGTGCGGAACTTGCGCGAGGAGTTTATCCGCGACTATATTCTGCCGACGATGCAGGTTGGGGCCATCTACGAGCGCAAGTACCTGCTCGGCACGTCGTTTGCGCGCCCGATCATCGCCAAGCATCAGGTCGAGGTCGCCGCGCTGGAGGGGGCCGACGCCGTCGCGCACGGGGCAACCGGCAAGGGCAACGACCAGGTGCGCTTTGAGTTGACCTATTTTGCGCTGAATCCCCATCTGAAGATTATTGCCCCCTGGCGCGAGTGGACGATTCGCAGTCGCCAGGATGCGCTCGATTACGCGGCTGAGTATAATGTCCCCGTGACTGCCACCGCCGAGAAGATCTACAGCCGTGATCGCAACCTCTGGCATCTGAGCCACGAAGGCGGCGTGCTGGAAGATCCGTGGAACGAGCCTGAAGAGGATATGTTCCAGATGAGCGTTAGCCCACAGGCAGCCCCCGATGAGCCCGAGGAATTGACGATCAGCTTTGTGCAGGGCGTGCCTGTGGCCGCCAATGGATCCCAGATGGGCCTGGTGGAACTGGTTGATTACCTCAATGCCGTCGGTGGCAAGCACGCGATCGGGCGGGTTGATCTGGTGGAAAACCGGCTCGTCGGGATGAAGAGCCACGGCGTCTACGAGACTCCCGGTGGGACAATCCTCTATACGGCGCACCGCGAACTCGAGAGCATTGTGCTCGACAAAGAGACGCTGCGCGCCAAGGATCGCATTGCGCTCGATTATGCCGATCTGGTCTACAATGGCCGCTGGTTTACGCCGGTGCGTGAAGCATATGATGCCTTTGTGCAGACTACCCAGCGCACGATGACCGGCGACGTGCGGATGAAGCTCTATAAGGGCAACGTGATCGTCGTCGGGCGGCGCTCGCCCTTCTCGCTCTACAACGAAGACCTGGCGACCTTCGGCCCCGATATGGTCTACAATCAGAAGGATGCCGAAGCCTTCATCAAGCTCTATGGCCTCTCGATGAAGGTGCAGGCGTTGATGAAATAGAGTGGATGCGACAGGGTTGCGTGGTGACGGCTGCGCTGTATGGGTTCACACTTCTCCTGGGAGCGCGGGTGGCTCGCCCGCTCGGGTCTGGATGCGGGCGAGCCACCCGCGCTCCCAGGATGAGGCTTTACCCCAAGTCTGAACAGGTACGCTGCGCTGCCACCACGCAACCCTCACGGGGAAGGGTGAGCGAGGTATGACCAATCTCTATCTGATTCGTCACGGCGAGGCGTGGGCGAATGTGCAACCAATTCTGGCAGGGATGCGGGGCGACAAAGGGCTAACCCCGCGGGGTGTGGCCCAGGCCGAGCGGCTGCGGGATCGGCTGGCCCACGGCGAGCTACAGGCCGATGTGCTGATTGCCAGCACGCTGCCGCGCGCTCGCCAGACCGCCGAAATTATCCAGCCAGCGCTGGGGTTGCCGATCATCTTGGATGATGAGGTGCAGGAATTGCGCCTCGGCGAGGTTGACGGCATGACCAACCAGGAAGCGTGGGCGATCTTTGGCCCGCCTGACTTTGAGCAGTATCCGCTGCGCCCAATCGCCCCGGGCGGCGAGAGTTGGGGCGGCTTTATGCTGCGGGTCGCCGAAGCCTTGACCAGAATTACCAGTGAACACGCGGGCAAATCAATTGTGGTTGTCTGTCATGGGGGCGTGATTGACGGGGCCTTCATGCATTTCTTCCGATTGCCCTCGAATGTCTTGCCTCCAACCGATTTTCATACCCGCAATACGAGCCTGACCCACTGGGAACAGGTTCATCGCCGGGGGCGGTTGCTCTGGCGGTTGAATAGCTACAATGATATTGCCCATCTGCACGATATCGGCGCAACCGAGTCGGTGCGCTGGGAAGATACGGATTTGCAAGCACCTGGTGGGCATCCGGCATCACCGGTACCAACCGAGTAGAGGAATAACGGACGGTCATGGATACATGGATCGAAGATGGTCACCCCACGTCGCCATTGGGTTGGCAGGCAGCAACCCACGACTGTGGCATCAAGTATCGCAATCGTGATGATCTTGCCTTGCTGGTGAGCGAACGTGCATGTACGGCAGCCGCTGTCTTTACCACCAATCTGGTCAAGGCAGCCCCCGTACGCTATGACATGGAACTGATAACGCGCAACCCCACCGGGTTGCGTGCGCTCGTCGTCAATGCGGGCAATGCCAATGCCTGCACCGGCAGCGAGGGCGAGGTGGCAACATTGACCATGGCGCGCACGACTGAAGAAGCCCTGGGGTTGCCCGTTGATACGGTTTTTGTGATGTCAACGGGGACGATTGGCGTGCCAATGCCCGTCGCCAAGGTGATGAGCGGGATTCACGCCGCTGCACAGAAGCTTGATGCGGCCAATGGGCCTGCGGCGGCACGGGCAATCATGACGACCGATACGCGCCCGAAACATGCCGCGCTGCGCGTAGAGCTTCCTTCGGGGTATACGCTTACCCTGGGCGGGATGGCGAAGGGTGCCGGCATGATCCATCCTAACATGGCAACAATGCTGAGTCTGGTGACAACCGATGCCGCTGTTAGTCGTGAGGCGCTCGATACCGCGTTGCGCCAGGCCGTCGAGGTGAGCTTTAATAGTATTAGCATTGATGGCGATACGAGTACCAACGATACGCTGCTAGTGCTCGCCAATGGCGCGGTCGGCAATGCACCAATTACCGACCTCGCAAGCCCCGATGGGGCTGCGTTTCTCGCCGGACTGACGGCGCTCTGCCAGTATCTGGCACAGGCCGTGGTGCGCGATGGCGAGGGAGCAACCCGTTTTGTGACGATCACCGTCCGTGGCGCGGTCAGTGTCGCCGATGCCCGCCTGGCGGCAATGACGATTGCCAAGTCACCGCTGGTCAAAACGGCGCTCTATGGGGCTGATCCCAACTGGGGACGGGTGCTCTGTGCGATGGGCTATAGCGGGGCGCACCTTGATCCCGAACGAGTGGTGTTGCACTTTGGGGGCCTGCGGGTGCTTGAACGCGGCCTGCCGCTGCCCTTTGACGAACAAGCAGCCAGCGACCTGCTCAATGTGCCCGAAGTGAGCATTGAGGCCGACCTTGGCCTCGGCGAGGGTGAGGCAACCGTTTGGACATGCGATTTCAGCCCAGAATATGTTACTATTAACGCCGAGTATCGGACATGACCCGCATTGATCTGGCGCGCGAGCTGATCCGCCGGATGCATGCAACCCACGGTGATCAAATTGTGCTCGGTGGGAGCCTAACGATCCCAGGCGAGCACGATCCCTGGTCAGCGCTGAAGCTCTGGTTTGTGGTTGAGGATAGCCTGGTATTGCGCGAGCGCCATCTGCTTTTTCAAGAGGTGACGGTGGCGATGCTCGTGACCGAGCGTCGTCACCTTGAAGCCGAACTAGCGGATCCCGGTTTGCAGTGGGCGACAATGATGGGGCGGCTCGATCAACTGCACCCACTGGTGGGCGACGCCGACCTTGTGGCTCAATGGCGCACCCTCGGGATGAGCCTGAACCACGAAGCCTTTTTGATCGGCGTCGCAACACATTTGCCCGCCCTGGTCTTCCAAGCCTATGGGCGACTCCGCGCTGCAGCGGCACGCAACGATGAACTCGATGCCAGGTTGGTCGTTAGCGCCATGATCGAAGAATTATGTCAAGCACTTTGTCTAATCAACCGGCGCTGGGTGACGAGCGAAGGGTACCCGGCCCTCGAACAGAGCATGGCGTTTGCGGTGCGACCCGAGGGTTACGCACACCTCGTCAACGCCCTGCTGACAGCGCAGCAACTCAGTGAGCTTGTGCCAAGTGCAGGAGAACTTATGGCCGCCTACTGGCGCTTGTTGGTCGCACAAAATATGAGCATTCAAAGATATCAGAAGATCGAGCAGATCTAAGGACATACGCATGGAACACAAACTCTGGGGAGGGCGCTTTGCCGAGCCGACGGCAGCGACAATGCGTCGCTTCAATGATTCGTTTCGCTTTGACCGCCGCCTGGCCGAGGTCGACATTGACGGGAGCATCGCATGGGCTGGAGCGCTGCTCGAAGCCGATCTGATCAAGCGCGAAGAGCACGAAGCGCTTTGTCAAGGCTTGGAACTGGTGCGCCGTGAATTTGCCGATGGCAGCTTTGTGGCGATCGAAGGCGACGAAGATATTCACACCGCCGTCGAGCGCCGGCTCCACGAACTCGTCGGCGTTGTCGCGCTCAAACTGCACACTGGGCGTTCGCGCAATGATCAGGTCGCCACCGATATGCGGCTCTTTGCGATCAGCGCAGGGCGGCAGATCGATCAGCGGCTGCTCGGGCTGCAACTCGCCCTGCTGACCCAGGCCGAAGCCCATGCCTCGACGCTGATGCCGGGCTATACACACCTGCAACGGGCGCAACCGATCACCTTTGGGCACTGGTGCCTCGCGTATGTCGAGATGTTCGAGCGCGACCGTCAGCGCGTGCATGAAGCAACAGCGCGGGCACGCACGCTCCCGCTCGGTGCGGGCGCACTGGCGGGTAACAGCCTGGGCATCGAGCGCGAACGGCTGACCGAGGCGCTTGATGAGTTCGACGCGGTGGCCGGCAACTCGCTTGATGCCGTCTCGGATCGTGATTACGTGGCCGAACTGCTCTTCACCTTTGCGCTGACCGGCGTCCACCTCAGCCGTCTCGCCGAAGATCTGGTGCTCTACAGCAGCGCCGAGTTTGGTTTTGTCGAACTGGCCGACGCCTACAGCACCGGCTCGAGTCTAATGCCCCAAAAGAAGAACCCGGATAGCATGGAACTGCTACGCGGCAAAAGCGGACGGCTCATCGGCAATCTCGTCACGCTGCTCACCGTGCTCAAAGGGTTGCCGATGACCTACAACAAAGACATGCAAGAGGACAAAGAGCCCTTCTTTGACAGCCTGGACACACTTGATCTGAGCCTTGAGGTCGCAGCAGCGGTCGTAGCAACAATGGAGGCCCGGCACGAGCGGATGCGGGCGGCGCTTGATGATGCGATGCTCGCGACTGACCTGGCGGATGAACTGGTGCGCCGAGGCGTGCCCTTCCGCGAGGCGCACGGCAAAGTAGGGCGCCTCGTACGGCGAGCGCTTGAATTGCATCTGCCGATGCGCGAATTGCCCCTGGTTGAATATCAGGCGGTACAGCCGGAACTTGACCATACCGTCTACAGTCTCTTTGATATGGCCCAGAGTGTTGCGCGCAAAGATAGCCTGGGCGGCACGGCACCGGATCGCGTGCTGGAACAGTGTGCCCGTTGGCGCGATCTGCTTGATGAATAAGGAGCAAGCCCACCCATGACCAGTCCGTTGTATCAGCCACCGGTAACCTTGCCTCGCCTGAATGTAAGTTCTGAAGCCACCGTCATCATTCGGCGTGCGCGGGTCAGTGATATACCGCGGTTATATGAGATGATCAACTACTACGCCCTGCGCGGCGATATGTTACCCAAAACGCTCGATCAGCTCTACAATCGGGTACGTTCTTTCAACGTCGCCGAAGCCGACGGCGAAGTCGTCGGCTCTGCGGCGCTCAACATCACCTGGGCGGACCTGGCAGAAGTGGTGAGCCTGACTGTGCATCCCGACTTCCAGGGGCGCGGGTTAGGTCGCCATTTAGTGGAACCACTCTTTGACGAAGCCCGTGAACTGGGCATCCCGACGATCTTTGCCCTGACACTGCAAGTCGGCTTTTTCAGTCGTCTCGGCTTTCGCGAAGTGCCGAAGTTACGCCTGCCGCACAAAATCTGGCAAGACTGCAACACATGCTTCAAGCAAGATCGCTGCGACGAAGTCGCGATGGTGCGTGAGATTCCCTCCGAGCGTGCGTAAAAAGCCAGCGCTGCTGGCTTTTACGCACGCTCGGAAGGGTATATCGCCGTGCGCGTTTGTAGCTCATCAAAGGTAGGCACATCAACGATCCAGCCAGTGGGGGCCAGAATCTGACGCAAAAACTTGACCAGATCGGTTGTGTCGCGAGTCACCAATGGGCGAAGACTCACGCCTGGCTCAGCCGAGCCCTGTGCTAGTGCGTGTGCCTCACTCACCTGAGCAGGCGCACCAAACGGGGTATCGGCAAGAGGCGGATCAGGGAAGAGCATCGCAACCGGAATAGAACTGGTGGACGCATCCTGTTGCAGATGGTGAAGGAGCGCCGCACGCTCAAAGATAGCGAGGCGCATATCAAGCAGGATGAGATCAGGCAACAGAACGGCAGCAAGTTCTTCGCCCTCAGATGGCGAGCCTGCCATTTCCACGTGAAGACCCACATGGGCAAGGAGGCGTGGAATACGCTCGGCCAGCGTTGCATCCTCGCTCACACAGAGCACCATCTGTGTTGCGATGGCCGCCGCAGGTTCAGACGACGGAGCGCTCACCAATGGAGTAATACCAATTGGAATTGAGGAATCCGCATAGGTATTGGTGCCAGAGCGCACTGGAACGCCATGCGCGGCAATCTGCAATCCAAAATCTGCCATCTGAAATGGTATAACCTCGTGCAAAACGCCGGCGCGTAACAGTTCAGCCGCCTCGAGATCAAGCACCCGCGGCAAGGTCAGGGTAAACGTCGAGCCAACCCCGGGCTGGCTCTTCACGGTAACCTCGCCGCCGAGCAGATACGCGAGGCGCTGACTCAGCGCTAGACCAAGCCCCGTGCCACCATATTTGCGAGTTGTCGAAGCATCGGCCTGCATAAAATTCTGGAAGAGCAAGGGCAGTTGGGCCGGACTAAGGCCAATACCGGTATCATGCACCGCAAAACTGATCCACTCAGAGGTAGGATCAGCCTCACCAGCGAAGACCGTAACTTCAAGAGTAACCGTGCCTTGATGCGTGAACTTGCAGGCATTGCTAAGCAGATTGAGCAAAATCTGGCGTAAGCGCACTTCATCAGTTATCATCGCATCCGCCCGGGGATGCAGAACGCTGCCGAGCACATTCTGATTCTGTTCGGCAAGAGGTCTTGCGGTATCAAGTACTGCCGCGATCAATTCAGACACATTCAACGGTTTAAGCTCGAGTTGCATACGTCCGGCCTCGATCTTCGCGAGATCAAGCACATCATCGATCAGAATTTGCAGCTGTTTACCGGCACTCTTGATGCGGCCCAGATCATGCATCACTTCTGCCGGGGCCGTCTCTTTAAGCGAGCGCATCAAAAGTTCGGTATAGCCGATAATCGCCGTGAGCGGCGTACGTAACTCGTGGCTCATTGTGGCAAGAAACTGACTCTTGGCGCGATTCGCTGCCTCAGCGTCATCTCTAGCATTGCGGAGGGCGTGCTCGATCTGTTTGCGCTGGGTAATATTGCGAACAATCGCCTGGATCGCGACGATATCACCCTCACGAAAGGGCAAGACCACAACCTCGGTCTCGACCACCGAACCATCAGGGCGCAGCAACATACGATCACACAAGGCAGGTGTTCCATCGGCACGGGGCACAAGCTCACCAAACACAGGATCAACAGGCCGCCCGACGAGTGGTTGCGAGGGAGGGTGGCCTAACAGGTGGCTTGCGGCTGAATTGGCATAGCGCACCGTCTGCCCATCATGAACAATGATGGCATCAGGCGACAACTCGGTCAACTGGCGATAGCGCTCGGCGCTCTCGCTGATGCGCTGCTGGGCCTGAGTCAGGCGTTCAAGCATCGCATTGATCGAGGTGGCAAGCTGGGCAATTTCATCACGGCCCCTCACGGCCACCCGCGCCTTGGGCTGATCAGGTTCAACCGCGCCAACCTGGTCGCTCAACGCAATGATGCGGATCAAGACGGTGCGCTCGAGCAACGCAAAGATGAGCAACCCAAAGAGCAAACCGACCCCGACGAGCATCAGCATATACTGGCGCGAAGCCTGTTGACCAAGTTGATACACTTCGCGGGGCAACTCGACCGTCAGCAGCACCCCCGATCCACCATAGAGATCGTCAAGCCGGGTCGCCCCGACGATCGTTTGCGCATCGCGTGGCATGATCGCTACGGACTCACCGGCAGCAAGTTCGGTCACCAACGAAGCAAACTCGGCACTGCTTGCCGGATCATCAAAGCGCGTAAGCGTAAAGGGCAGGCGCGTCAACTCAGCCAGGCGGGCAAGTTCAGCAGGGTTAAGCTCCCGCGCCATCAACAACGTCCCGGCGGGCGGCCCCTCACCGAGACTCGTGAGAATCGGTTCAGTCGCGAGCAACCAGAGGCGATCCTCAAGCACGAGTAGGCCAGTAAGGCCATCGGCGGACTCGTCGTGCTGCAACAAGTGCGCGTTAGGTCCATCAAACTGATGGAAGGCCACCGGTGGTACCGTCTGCTTACCTAGATCTACATCAAAAAAACTTTCATAAACAATTTGATTTTCAAAATTAATAAAAGCAATATAGGTGATATTATTATTCAGAAATGTTGAATCAAGAAAATTATTTTCAATAAAGACCCGATCAGGTTCACGAACAAACGCAAACGCGTCGTCCCAGGTCGCATAGTCACGCGTAACGCGGGTCAGATCAGCGAGATTATTATCAAGCGCATTGACGACCTGTTCAACCCGGATCGTGACCGTACGCTCTTCGGCTTCAGCAAAACCCTGCCCAATAATGGTACCTGCTAGCCAGAGTAGTGCGCCGAGCAAGAGTCCAAACAACAAACAGGTCGCCAGCAAAATACGGAGGCGTAACGAAACGAGATTCATAGTGGATATATTTCGTGCTCAACCCTATGCAAGAGCATTTGCTGTCACTAATTATACAGCGCTGAACTTACCAAACTCACACAAGATAGAATCAGTAGCCTGGAAAGGAAGGTTTCTGACTTTCGCTTCTCGCCCGCTTTTGCTCCCGAAGCGGGCGCGGTGCCCGCGTCCCCATGGCGCAACGCATGCTGTATGCTTGCTCGCGGCGTAACCGCGAGCAAGCATACAACTGCTTTTACAAGCCCGTTAGGGCTGCTATACGAAGCCTTGCATCTACAAACTAAACGGCCTCTAAGATACCTTTTTGGATACTCGTATGAAGCGGTGCCATCACCTACCACAAGCGTGTTGCGCTGCCTGCCAGTGCTGTCACGATAGAGCGTCTTTTTGCATCCGGTTTCGTATGATGCAACAGCCCTGGACGCTTCGGTCTTACGTCTTGACGCTCAAAAGTCAGTCGTGTATACTTTTACGTGCATACGTGTTCTGTTTTAAGATGGTATAGTTACCGGTATTTATATACAAATATCCTCTCGTCTCTGGTACCAGGTACAGCTATTGCTAAGACGCCCTATGTGATCGAGGGGTTGCTGGCCCGGGGTGGCATGGGTGAGGTCTATCGCGCCCGCGATCGCGGCCATCTGTGTACGACTTGAAGGGTTGCCGCTGGCCCTGGAACTGGCCGCCGCACGCATCGCCATCACGCCGCCCGAGGCGCTGCTGCACGACCTCGATCAACAACTCGCCGTGCTTGTTGACGGCCCCCTCGACCTGCCTGCACGCCAGCGCACCCTGCGCGACGCGCTGGCCTGGAGTTACCAGCGGCTCAGTGGGCCAGAGCAGGCGCTCTTTGCGTGTCTCGGCATCTTTGGCGGCGGCTGCTCGCTCGAACTTGCGACCGAGGTTGGGGCCGCCTTACCTACGTTGGACAGAGCGGATCTTGTCGAACTGACGGCAATGCTTGTTGCCCGCAACATGCTGCGGTGCGCGACGAGCGGGCCAACGCCACGCTATACGATGCTCGAAAGCTTGCGAGCGCTGGCGCTGGAACACCTGACCGAGCGCAAGGAACACACACTTGTCGCGGCTGCCTTCGCCAACGCCATGCTTGCGCTCGCAGAGAGGGCGCATCCGCACCTGCGCAGCCCGGATCAGGCGACCTGGCTGGCGTTGCTTGAGGGCGAACACGCCAACCTACGGGCGGCACTGCGCTGGTTGCTTACCAGTAACGAGGTAAACCTGGCGGCGCGGCTAGGGGCCGCGCTCTGGCGGTTCTGGTATGCGCGTGGGCACTGGAGCGAAGGCCGCACCTGGCTGGCGCAGATCCTGGCTTTGCAAGGGCACGCTGCTGATGCCACCCTGGCGCAGGTGCTGGAAGGGGCCGGCATGCTCGCCGTCAACCAGACCGCCTTTGCCGAAGCGACCAGCCACTACGAGGCGTGCCTTGCCTTGCGACGCCGCCTCGGTGACGAGCGCGGGGTCAGCATTGTCCTGAACAGCCTGGGCGTGCTTGCCGATATGCAAGGCGACTATCAACGGGCGGCGGTGCTACACCGTGAAAACCTCGCCGTGCGACGCAGCCTCAACGACCAGCGGGGCATCGCGACGGCACTGAGCAACCTGGGCATTGTTGCCAACGAACTTGGCAACCACACCGAAGCGGCTACCGTCTTTCGCGAGAGTCTCGCGATCCACCGCGCCACGGGCGACCCACGGGGGATCGGCATTGCGCTGGGTAACCTGGGCATGGCGGCGCTCTATCAAGGCGACTATTATCAAGCCGACAGTTGTTTCGCTGAATGCCTCAAGACCTTTGAAGAACTGGGGCATCGGGCCTATATTGCGGTTGCGCTCAACAACCGCGGACTGGCCGCGCTCTACCAGGGCGAAGCGGAGCGGGCCGCCCCGTTCTTCCAGGCGAGCCTGACCCACTACCGCGACCTGAGCAACTGGCAATACGCGCCTTCAGCAATCGAGGGGCTGGCGGCGGTCGCCACGCTACGCGGCCAACCCATCCAGGCGGCCCGGCTCTTTGGTGCCGCCGCAGCCATGCGCACACAGGCGAATTCACCGCTCACGCCAGCCGAACGCGAACGCTACGACAGTTTTGTCGCGCTCACCCAGGCGCAACTGACCGCCCCGGTCTTCGCATCGGCATGGACAGAAGGCGAACAACTCAACCCGACCAACGCCACCGCGCTCGCCCTAGAGGAGCCCAATGACACCCGGTGAAACCATCTACCCGCAGATCCGTGCGCTCGTGCCTGACGTCGAACCAGCGAACTTCCTGCTGCGGGACGAACTCTGCAGCCTGGGGCGCGCCACACTATGCCAGATCATCGTCAAGCGGGCGGTCGTCTCGCGGCTGCATGCCCGCATCGAGCGAACCGCGCTACGCTACCTGCTCTACGACGCCGACAGCGCAAACGGCACCTTTGTCAATCAGCGGCGCCTCAAAGGAGCGCACCAACTGAAAGATCGCGACCAGATCGGCCTGGGCAGCCCCGAAGCGATCCTGGTCTTTAGCGATCCTGATCCAACCTTCATTCCCGTCGGGCGCTTACGGTACGACGAACAACGGCTCATCTTCTTCCTCGGCGAAGAGGCGCTTGCCCTGACGGTGATGCAAACGCGCCTGTTGCGCCACCTCTACGACCATGCAGGCACCATCTGCACCCGCGAAAGCTGCGCACCGGCCCTCTGGGGGCAAACGTACGAACCAGGGCGCGACGCCGGAGCGCTCGATCGCGCCATCAACAGCCTGCGGAGCACCCTACGTCGCGCCGATCCCGAAGCCGAGTTGATCATCACCCACCGCGGCCAGGGGTATGAGTTGATGAGTTGAAGGCCAGCTTTGCTGGCCTTCAAGGGTACATAACTTGAGTTTCAGAGATAAGAATGATGTGCTGAGAATTTGACGTTTAGACTACCCAGCCAGATCGTCCAACCCGATTTTGGGTAACCACACCGAACAAACACGGGCCGGCTTGC
>NZ_RYFF01000136.1 GCF_004138165.1 Candidatus Chloroploca sp. Khr17 | reverse complement strand
AGGGCGTTGGCGCGGTTCTGTTGTATGGGTGGGGCTTGCTCGTGGTAGCCGTTGCGTAGGGCGCGTAGCCCCGATGGTGAGAGTTTGCCTGCTGTTTTGGGGCGGCGCTTTTTGACCTCCTCGATAAATTCGGTTTCGCTTAGGCTGGCAAAGTCGTTTAGTTTTTGGCCTAGATTTTCTAAATCGAACTCGCTTTGCAGCCAGTCGAGGGTGTCCCGCTGTGCCTGTTGCTCGCGCTGCGTGATGGCGATGAGTTGCGTCACCGCTGGCTCGACTGCTTCGCGAATGGCGTCGGTTGCTGGTGCGATGGGGAGTTTTTCGATTGATGTCTTGCCCGCGTAGGTAGGGCTTGATGATCGCGGCACACTGGGGGTCGTCGCGGATCAGGCGGTCTCTGGTTGGGGTGTCGATGAGAAAGGCTTCGTTGAAGCCGGTCTTTATACCGTAGAAGGGCTTTACCCCGGCATACTCTGCGAGCGTTGGGCCGGCCTGGCGGATCTTCTCCATGAGATCATCAATGCCACTGGCCTCCAGGCTCCAGGCGTTGCGCCCGAGGCGGCGCTGTGGGACGCTGTGGCTGTACTGGGTGACATAGCTGTCGAGATTGATCACGCCGAGGGCGGCGCGTGGCCGGTGATTATCAGTCTCCAGGGAAGGTGCTTCGTCTTGATCGTAATAAAATCTGTGTACTGAGCATAATTTGAGGTGTTTACATGTATCAAGACATGACTTTCCTGGACTTCGGTTGCGGATGTGGCCGCGTCCTGCGCCATTGGAAATCGCGCGCTGCGCAGTTTCAACTCTATGGCGTTGATTACAATCCTGAGCTCGTGATGTGGTGCCGTCGCGTGACTCCCTTTGCCAGCATCGATCAGAACCGCCTTGAACCGCCACTGCACTATCCCGACGCTATGTTTGACCTGATCTATGCCTTCTCGACCTTTACCCATTGGGATGTCGCGCTGCAGATGGCTTGGATGCGAGAGTTCAGACGAATCCTACGTCCAGGCGGGTACATTTTGTTTACGACACATGGCGATTATTATCTACCGGCGTTACCACCAGACGCGCAGACCGCGTTTCTCAATGGACAGCCTTTAGGTGGTCCGTCACCTGATCCAAATGAGGTAGGTACGAATCGCTATGCCTCTTTTAGTCCATTCCAATATGTACGAGATGAACTCTTACAGGATTTTGAATTGGTCGAATCCTACCGGCGCGCATCGCGCGGCACGCCCTGGCAGGATGTCTACCTAGCTCGGAAGTCTTGAAAAGTAGCGCATGAACGTGCGGAGGCTGGTATGCGCACGCTGCTTGCTACGCGCTGCCGCCACTCATTGCAGCACCTGTCGTAGCTTCGTCCGTGGGGACACTACGCCATCCTGGATAGACAGGATCAGGCGCATTGTTGTGAGCCATAGAGCCAGCATGGTCTGTGCTGTGTGCAACGATGCGCTGGCTCGCTGTGCGTTACGATGCCCACCCGATGATCATGCGGTCTGATGGGATGGAGTGCCTTCAAGTCTGTCCGTTCTCGGCGAGGGTGTGCCACGCCTGCCCACGTTCTTTTGCTGGATCGCTGTGCTTGCTGCGACGATGGCCCAGCGCGAACCTGCGCGTGGGCGCAGACCCCTCTGCCTCAGCGTCCGGCTGGTTCGTCGGCCATCCCGATAATTTGCCACTATGGCAAATTATTCCCGCTGAACCCGGAAGCTGATGTGCCATAGTGGCAAAAAACAGCTTGACAGCGTGGCTGCCCTGGCGCATCATTGACCGATTGGCTAAGAGCGCCGGGTGAGGATCTGCCGATGAACCATACGGAAAAGGTCGCTGCGCTCGCGCTGTCTCCCGGCACTGCACCGCAGCGCTATGCTTCGCTTGGCGCATCCCGCGTGGTTCCCGGGGGACGGCCCCGCGGGATGCGCCCGTGAGCGATGTCGTCGTGGTAGCGGGCCAGCGCGGCTGAAGTGCTGTGCCAGCGCCCGCCGCGTTTGGAGCCTTCCAGCCGCCCTTTGCGAATGAGCAGCGCCAGGTATTCGGCACTGTAGGGTGAGGCCGCGGCCAGCGTGCTCAGGGGCAGCCAGAGCGCGTCTGGGGTGGCGTCGCAGGCTTCCAGATAGAGATCGAGGCCGCTTTCGACCGCACGACCCACCAGGTTCAGGAGCGGCCCGCAGCGCCCGCGATCCGCCTGTGCGAGGGCTTCCAGGTAGCCGAGCCGCCATTCTTGGAGCAGCAGGGCGGGTGGCGCACCGCCACGCATCAGGAGCAGATTGAGCAGCAGGCGTCCGGTGCGCCCGTTGCCGTCACGAAAGGGATGCACCGCCAAGAAGCCATGATGTGCCAGGGTTGCCCGCGTGATCAGGTCGTCCTGCTGCCCGTCAGCGTCAAGCCAGGCGAGCCACTGCGCCATCAAGGCGGGCACTTCCCGTGCCGGCGGCGGCTGCAGGAGCGAGCCCCGGATGCTGACCGCACCGCGCCGCCACTGCCCTGCTTCGTCCAG
>NZ_RYFF01000050.1 GCF_004138165.1 Candidatus Chloroploca sp. Khr17 | reverse complement strand
GCATGTAGTGCAATTCGGGCTTGCACGGCCCGGCAACATTGAATCGCCGTGGCATGGGCTTCCTCCTGGTCGTGTGTGGGTCAAGTATACCATGTCCGACGAAGGCGTCGCTCGACCTACCTGCCTCGCAGGCAAGATTTCTGGTATGATAAGGCAATTGTTTGTGCCGAAAGGAGTTATACGCATGGCCGAGAATCGTCGGAGTAAACTGATTACTGAGGGGCCGCAGCGTTCGCCGAATCGTGCGATGCTGCGTGCGGTGGGGTTTGGTGATGAGGATTTTCAGAAGCCGATTGTGGGTATTTCGAATGCGCATAGTACGCTGACGCCGTGCAATGCGGCACTTGATCCACTGGCGCAGCGGGCCGTAGCGGCGATCAAGGCGGCTGGTGGGATGCCTCAGACCTTTGGCACGATTACGGTCAGCGACGGCATTTCGATGGGCACCGAGGGGATGAAGTTCTCACTCGTCAGCCGCGAGGTGATTGCCGATTCAATCGAGACGGTGGTCAATGCCCAGCGGATGGACGGGATCCTCGCGGTCGGTGGCTGTGATAAGAATATGCCTGGTGCGCTCATTGCGCTGGCCCGGCTCGATGTGCCAAGCATTTTTGTCTATGGCGGGACGATCAAGCCTGGTCATCATGATGGTCGCGATTTGACGATTGTCAGTGCCTTCGAGGCCGTTGGTCAGTATAGCGCTGGCACGATTGATGGCAATGAGTTGCTTGAAGTCGAGCGTCGCGCCTGCCCAGGGGCGGGGTCGTGTGGCGGGATGTATACCGCCAATACGATGTCTTCGGCGATCGAGGCCCTCGGCTTGAGCCTGCCCGGATCGTCGACGATGGCTGCTGAGGATGCTGAGAAAGCCGAAAGTGCTGCTCGCTCGGGCGAGGTGCTGGTTGAGGCGATCAGGGCTGGCCGTACCGCGCGCCAGATCTTGACCCGCGAGGCCTTCGAGAATGCGATTGTGGTCGTGATGGCGTTGGGTGGTTCGACCAATGCGGTGTTGCACCTGCTGGCGATTGCCCATGCCGCCGAGGTGCCGCTGACGATTGATGATTTTGAGGCGATCCGCACCAAGGTGCCGGTGCTCTGCGATCTCAAGCCGTCGGGCCACTATGTGGCGACCGATCTCCACCAGGTTGGCGGCGTGCCGCAGGTGATGAAGATGTTGCTCAAGGCCGGTTTGCTGCACGGCGATGCCCTGACCATTACGGGTCAGACCATTGCCGAAACGCTGGCCGATGTGCCGGATGCGCCGCCCGAGGGCCAGGATGTCATTCGCCCGTGGGATGCGCCGCTCTATGCCCAAGGCCATCTGGCGATTCTGCGGGGCAATCTGGCGGAAGAGGGCTGTGTTGCCAAGATTACGGGGATCAAGCAGCGTCAAATCACCGGGCCAGCCCGGGTCTTTGATGCGGAAGAGCAGTGTCTGGAGGCGATCCTTGCGGGCAAGATTGTCGCCGGTGATGTGCTGGTGATCCGTTATGAAGGTCCCAAGGGTGGCCCGGGGATGCGCGAGATGCTTGCCCCGACCTCGGCCATTATCGGGGCCGGCCTCGGTGATGCGGTTGGCCTGATTACCGATGGGCGCTTCTCGGGCGGCACCTATGGCCTCGTGGTCGGCCATGTCGCCCCCGAGGCGGCTGTCGGTGGCACGATTGCCCTTGTCCACGAGGGCGATAGCATTACGATTGATGCTGATACGCTGTTGCTGCAACTCAATGTTGCTGACGACGAGCTCGCCCGTCGGCGTGCGGCCTGGCAACCCCCAGCCTCACGTTATCCCCGTGGTGTGCTTGCCAAGTATGCGCGCCTCGTCTCGTCGGCGAGCCTCGGGGCCGTGACCGATTTGTGAGCGAAGCGGCGACGGGGCTAGTACCAGTACCTTGCAAAGAAGGCGGCTCTTTTGACGCAAAGGCGCAAAGGCGCAAAGGTTGTCGCGTAGTTGAGCGAACCCTTCGCGCCTTCGCGCCTTCGCGTGAGCTTCTTTGCATAGTATCGCCCGGCACCCCTTCCAGGATGCCTCGAACAAGGAAGGGCGTCAGCCCTGAAGAAACAATGAAACCTGAAACTTTTCGTACCTATGGGCATGCCCTCGTCGATTGGATTGCGCACTACCGTGAGCGCTTGCCCGAGTTGTCGGTCTGGTCGCATGTCTCTCCAGGGGCGATCCGTGCGCAGTTGCCCCTGGAGCCACCCGAGGAACCTGAGTCGTTCGAGGCGGTGCTTGCCGATCTCGAGCAGATCATCCTCCCCGGTCTTTCCCATTGGCAGCATCCGCGGTTCTTTGGCTATTTTCCGGCGAATGCCGCGCTTGCGTCGGTGCTCGGTGATATGGTGAGTACGGGCCTTGGTCAGTTGGGCCTCAATTGGCAGTCGAGCCCGGCGCTGACCGAGCTCGAAGAGCAGATGACCGAGTGGATGCGTCGGTTGCTTGGGCTCGGTGATGGATGGCGCGGCGTGATTCAGGATACCGCCAGTACGTCGACGCTGGTGGCGTTGATCTGCGCTCGTGAACGGATGACAAGTCACGGGGCGACCCGGGGTGGTCTGCAGGCCGAAGAATTGCCCTTGACGGTCTATTGCTCGGGCCAGAGCCATAGCTCGGTCGAGAAGGCGGCGCTGCTCGCTGGCTTTGGGCGCGACAACTTGCGTGCCATCGCGACTGATGCGGCGCATGCGCTGCGCCCCGAGGCGCTGCGCGAGGCGATTCAGCGTGATCTCGCCGAGGGCCGTCGCCCCTGCGCCGTCGTGGCGACGATCGGTTCCACGGCAACCACGGCGGTTGATCCGCTCGAAGCCATCGTTGCGATCTGTCGTGAGCATGGCCTCTGGCTGCATGTTGACGCGGCGATGGCCGGTTCGGCGATGATCTTGCCCGAGTGTCGCTGGATGTGGCAGGGCGTCGAACAGGCCGATAGCCTCGTGCTCAATCCGCACAAATGGCTGGGCGTCGCTTTTGACTGCTCGCTCTACTATGTGCGCGATCCGCAACATCTGATCCAGGTGATGTCAACGAATCCCAGTTATCTGCAAACCTCAGCCGATGGCATCGTGACCAACTATCGCGACTGGGGCTTGCCGCTGGGGCGGCGCTTCCGTGCGTTGAAACTTTGGTTCCTGTTGCGGCTGGAGGGAGCCGAAGCGCTGCGGGCGCGGCTCCGGCGGGATCTTGCGTTGGCGCAGTGGCTGGCCGCACAGATCGACGCGACCGAGGGCTGGGTGCGCCTCAATCCGGTGCATCTTCAGACAGTCTGTGTGCGGCACGAGCCACCTGGGCTCGCCGATGATGCCCTTGATCGCCACACCCTCGACTGGATCGGGCGGCTTAATGCCTCGGGGGTAGCCTATCTGACCCCGGCCGTGCTGGATGGACGCTGGATGGCGCGTATCAGCATCGGGGCCGAACTGACGACCCACGAAGATGTGGCGCATCTGTGGCAGGCGATGTGTGCTGAAATAAGCATGTAGGATTGACGCAAAGGCGCTGAGGCGCAAAGTTGAGTATGGAGATCCATCAAACCTTCGCGCCCCTGCGCCTTTGCGTCAAATCAGCAGGAAATGTTAGATATGGATCGCCGCGCCGTGGACGAGGGCGTGCGCCGCTTCGCCGATCGCTTCGTAGAGCGTCGGGTGGGCGTGGATCGTCTGGAGCATGCTCTCGCCGGTGGCTTCGTGGGTCAGGGCGAGGCCGCCTTCGCTGATCATTTCGGTGACGCGGGGGCCGATCATATGCACACCCAGGATCTCGTCGTACTGTTTGTCGGCGACGATCTTGATAAAGCCAAAGCGGTTCTGACCGAGCACCCGCGCTTTGCCGTTGGCCGAGAAGGGGAACTTGCCGACCTTGACCTCGTAGCCCTGCTCTTTTGCTTTCGCTTCGGTGAGGCCAACACTGGCGATCTCGGGGCTGCAATAGGTGCAGGCCGCGATCTTGCCATAGTCAATGGGCGTGACGTGCAGCCCGGCGAGATGCTCGATCGCAAGAATGCCTTCGGCGCTGGCTTTGTGCGCTAGCCAGGGCGTGGCGGCCACACAATCACCTACCGCATAGATGCCGTCGGCAGCGCGCATGTAGCCATCGGTCGTAATAAAACCGCGTTGATCAAGCGTCACACCCGCTGCTTCGAGGCCAATGTCCTTGGTGTTGGGCAGAATGCCAATCGCCACCAGCAACTTCTCGACCGTGATCGCGGTGGTTTTGCCATCGGTGCCCGTGACGTTGACCACGATGTGCTCGCCGCTTGTATCAATGCCCTCGACCCTGGCCCCGGCCATGGTTTTGATGCCCCGGCGTTGGAAGGCTTTGACGAGTTCCGCCGAAACCTCTTCGTCTTCGTTGGGCACAATGCGTGGCAACGCCTCGACGACCGTCACCTCGGCCCCGAACGCCCGGTACATCGACGCAAACTCGATCCCGATGGCCCCAGCGCCAATTGACATAAAGCTTTGCGGAACCGCAGGCAACTGCAGCGCGTCAGTTGACGAGAGCACCCTGGTATGGTCAAAGGGAACCCCGGGGAAGGGGCGGGGCTGCGCACCGGTAGCCACCAGAATATGTTTAGCCTGAAGGGTACGTTCGCCGCCGGCATTGAGCTTGACATGCACCTGACCGCGCCCAGTGAGCGTAGCCCAGCCGTTGACGACCTCGATCTTATTTTTCTTCATCAAAAAATTGACGCCATCGCTGCTTGCCTTGACGACCGCATTTTTATGCTTCATGGCCCCGGCCAGATCGAAGCTCACCCCTTCGACCATAACGCCGAAGCGCTTACCCTCTTTCACTTCATCAAGCAGATCGGCACTGTGGAGCAACGCCTTGGTCGGAATACAACCGACATTCAGACAGACACCCCCCATTGGCCCGGCCTCGACAATGGCCGTCCGCATACCAAGTTGCCCTGCGCGCACAGCGGCGACATACCCGCCCGGTCCGGAACCCACAATCACCACATCGTACACAGCTTCACTCACGATATGGACCTTTCTACCCTCACTTGCGCATTTCTGTGCAGCTTTGCACAAACCACTGCTATTGTAGCACACGGCGTGTGCCTAGTGCCGATACGTTCGCTGTTGACGCAAAGGCTAGGGCGATGGCATCTTCCGTGTATGCACCCCGCCAGGGCACCCCTACACCGGATCCGGCCCGGTAGGGGCACCCCTGGCGGGTGCCCCCGTTGTTGGCGGGTGCCCTGGTCTTTTTGTATCCGGTTTCGTATGATGCAATTGCCCTACCCCACGGCTGCGTTGCCCTTGCGGGCATACTTAAGGAGTGATATACTAAATGTTGTTGATTATCTAGAGGGTCGAGGAATAGTCAGGATAGCCCATGACCCAGGTCCATCGTGAGCAGCATGCGGAAGGTGAACGGACGCCCTTTGATGAGATTGAGCGCTCGCTTATGCAGATCAGTTGGCTGGCCCAGCGCCAGTTTATGCAGTTGCTCGATGACGAGCGCTTTCGGTTGACGGTACCGCAGTTTTATACGTTACTCCACCTTGAACCGCTTACCGAGGCCTGCAAGATGTCTGATCTTGCCGAGGCGACGCATCAGTCGGCTGCTTCGTTGACCGGGGTCGTTGACCGGCTTGATGAAAAACAGTTAATTGAACGGGTGCGCGATGCCAAAGATCGCCGCCAGGTGATGGTGGCAGTGACTACCTATGGCCGTGAGCTTGTCGCAGAGATCAAGCAGGCCCGTCGTGAACAGATGCAAATGGCGCTCGCTCACCTTGCTGAAACTGAAATTGAGGCGTTGATGTTATTGCTTGATCGAGTTTTGGCGGGTATGGCGCGTACCCTCGAACGGGCTGAGGGTGGTCGTCTCGCATGAAACGCTCACTTCCGGTTTCGCGTCGCGCTACCGACGCTCGCCCGGCTGATGCGCCACGCCAGCGTTGGCGTCAGCGGTTTGCCTTGGCTCCGCTATCGGGCGTAAGCTGGCGGCGTTTACTGGGCTATGTCGCTCCTTACCGTTGGTGGATGGTTCTTGCCCTCGTGGCAATGCTCATTGCTACGAGCGTTAGCCTCATTTTGCCGCTTGCTGTTGGTCAATTGATCAATGCGATTGTCGCCGATGGCTTTGCGTTTAACCTGAATCAGGTTGCCATCTTGTTGGTGGTTGTCGTGCTGGTGCAGTCCTTTTTTACGCTGATCCAGAGCTACACGCTGTCGTTTGTGGGTGAACGGGTGGTGAGCGATCTGCGCATCCAGACCTATACCCATTTGCAGAGTCTGTCGCTCGGGTTTTTCAATGGCCGTCGTACTGGCGAACTGACGAGCCGGGTGACGAATGATGTCACCCTGATCCAGACGACCGTGACGACAAATCTGGCGACCCTGCTTGGGTCGATTATCCAGTTTGTTGGGGCGTTGATCCTGATGCTCATGGTCTCGTGGCAACTGACGGGGCTGGCGTTGCTGCTGGTGCCTGCGATTACGGTGTTGGCGATCTTCTTTGGCCGTAAGCTCCGGCGCCTCTCGACATCGGTGCAGGATCGCCTCGCGGATGCGTCGAGCGTGCTGGAAGAGACGGTCGTGGGGGTGCGGGTGGTGAAGTCGTTTGCCCGCGAACCGTATGAGATTGGGCGCTTTACCGAGGCGATCGAGACGACCTTTCAGACCGCAATGCGCCGTGCGCGGGTACGCGCAGTCTTTGAACCGTTGATTGGCTTTGCGGCCTGGGGCACCCTGGTGCTGGTGCTCTGGTCTGGTGGGCAGTTGGTGCTAGAGGGAAATTTGTTGCCGGGCGATCTGGTGACGTTTCTGCTCTATGCCGGGGCGATCAGCGGCACGCTGGCCTCATTCTCGGGTCTCTTTAGCCAGCTTCAACAGGCACTTGGGGCTGTTGCCCGCGTCTTTGAATTGCTCGATACCCCGCCCGAGATAACTGACCAACCGGATGCCGTGGTGCTGGCGACGCTTGCTGGCCGTGTGACCTTTGATGTCGTTACCTTTGCCTATCCGAGTGACACTGCGTCTGAGGACGCGGAAGCCCCGCCCCCTACGGCCCCGGCGGTGCTGAAAGCCTTTAGTCTGGATGTGCGTCCTGGCGAAGTGGTGGCCCTGGTTGGCCCGAGTGGGGCTGGCAAGAGCACCATCGCGAGTCTGGTGCCTCGCTTTTATGATGTGCAACAGGGGAGCGTGCGGATTGATGGCTATGATATCCGTGAGGTGACCCTAGAGAGTTTACGTGCGCAGATCGGTATTGTGCCACAGGAGACACAGCTTTTTAATGGCACAATTGCCGAGAATATTCGGTATGGGCGGCTTGACGCGAGCCAGGAGGACCTGGAGGCGGCTGCACGGGCGGCAAATGCTCATGAGTTTATTGAGCAATTGCCTCAGGGGTATGCCACTCCAGTTGGGGAACGCGGGGTGAAGCTCTCGGGTGGGCAGCGCCAGCGTGTAGCGATTGCCCGGGCGATCCTCAAAGATCCGCGCATTCTCATTCTTGATGAAGCAACGAGCGCCCTTGATAGTGCGAGCGAGCGTCTCGTGCAAGAAGCCCTTGAGCGCTTGATGCACGGGCGAACGAGCCTGATCATTGCCCATCGTCTCAGTACAATTAAACGTGCCGACCGCATTGCGGTGATTGTCGCCGGTGAGCTTGTCGAACTAGGCAGCCATGCCGAACTCGTGGCTCAGGGCGGGCTCTATGCCCGACTGTATGCCCTTCAGTTTCGCCCCGAAGACCAGGAATTATTACCGTTGCTCGCTGAATTGACCTAAAAGTGAGGAGAATTGATGTCTACCAACAAACGTCGTGCTTCCGTTGAGCCCACTACGATCCCTGAAGAGGCGCTTCCTGGCATATTGCAACCAGATGAGCCGCTGCTCGAAGGGCGAGATCTGCCTCTGGTTGTGCTGGGTGAAATGGTCATCATGCCCCATATGACGATCCCGCTGCAGGTTCCCCCTGGCAAATCGTACCGGGCGATGGAGCAGGCCTGGCAAGAGGATCACCACGAGGTGCTGCTGATCTTTGTCCGTGAATATGAGCTTGATGGCTATAAGAGTTCAAATCCGCAAAAATTGCCGCCGATCGGGGTGATTGCGCGGCTCGATGAGTTTGCCAAGTTGCAAGACGGCACGGCGCGTGTGATCCTCGAGGGGTTGCACCGTGCTCAGATCCAGGGGGCGCTTCAGGTCACACCCTTTTACCGGGTGCGCTGTATCCCTGCCTTTGACCCCGAAACGGGAGGCATGGAAGTTCACGCGCTGATGGATACGGTCAAGCAGCAGGTTGATGAATTTGTTGATCACCTTGGCGAGGTACCGCAAGAGGCGGTGCAGTTTGTGCATCGCATTGAACGGGCGGGGCATCTGGCCGACATTGTGACCTGGGGACCGGCCTTTGATTTCAAAGACCGCCTCGAGGTTCTGAATACGCTCGATCCGCTCGAACGCTTGCGCAAAGCCCACTTTGTGCTGGCCCGCCAGCTCGAGTTGCTCAAGCTGCGTGCGAAGATCCAGCAGGACACCAAAGAGGTGCTCGACCAGAGCCAGCGCGAATATTTTCTGCGTGAGCAGATGCGCGTTATTCGGCGTGAACTCGGTGAAGACGATGATAGCGATGATCCCATTGATGAGTTGCGCCGCAAGATCAATGAGATGGAGGCCCCTGAGTACGTGAAGAGTCAGGCGCTTCATGAGGTGAAGCGGCTGGCGCAACAGGGCATGAATAGCCCCGAAGCCGGGGTGATCCGGACGTACCTTGACTGGTTGACGAATTTGCCATGGGGCGAAGAGCCGCACGGTGAGATTAGCATTCTCGAGGCGCAGAAGGTGCTTGATGAGGATCACTATGGCCTCGAAAAGGTCAAAGAGCGGATCCTTGAGTATTTGGCCGTGCGCAAGCTCGCTGGCAACAAGATGCGTAGCCCGATCCTCTGTTTTGTTGGCCCTCCCGGGGTCGGCAAAACGAGCCTCGGGCGCAGCATTGCACGGGCGCTTGATCGCCAGTTTATCCGCACGAGCCTTGGTGGTGTGCGCGATGAGGCCGAGATCCGTGGGCATCGCCGTACCTACATTGGGGCGATGCCGGGCCGCATTATCCAGGGCATTAAATCGGTCAAGTCGAACAGCCCGGTCTATGTACTCGACGAAGTGGATAAGGTTGGCACCGATTTCCGTGGCGATCCCACGTCAGCGTTGCTCGAGGTGCTTGACCCTGAGCAGAATAGTACGTTTTCGGATCACTATCTTGAAATACCTTTTGATCTGAGCAAAGTCATCTTCATTGCAACGGCCAACCAACTTGAGCCGATCCCTGGCCCGTTGCGTGATCGGATGGAGATTATTGAGATCGGGGGGTACACCGAAGACGAGAAACTCGAAATTGCGCGGGGCTTTCTTATTCCCAAGCAGCGCGAGTTTCACGGTCTCGAAGCCGAACAACTGACGATCAGCAGCGACGCGGTCATCAAGCTCATCCGCGAGTATACCCGCGAAGCCGGGGTGCGTAACCTTGAACGCGAAATCGCCAGTCTCTGCCGCAAAGTTGCCCGCAAGGTCGCTGCCGCCAGCGAGCCTGGGACAGAAGGCGGGCCAACATCTTTTGCTATCGACGAGGGTGATGTTGCCACCTATCTTGGCCCCGAGCGTTTCACCTTCGGGCTTGCCGAAGAGCGGGACGAAATTGGGGTCGCAACGGGCGTCGCCTGGACAACCGCCGGCGGCGATATCCTCAGCATCGAGGTGTTGCCGGTCAAAGGCAAAGGCGGCTTGCAACTGACCGGGCAACTCGGCGATGTGATGAAAGAGAGTGCGCAGGCCGCGGTAAGCTATGTGCGTTACCGTGCGACCGAGCTTGGCATCGATCCAAACTACTTTGAAGAGCACAATATTCACATCCATATTCCCGAGGGAGCCGTACCTAAAGATGGACCTTCGGCGGGGATCACCCTGACCACCGCGCTGATCAGCGCAATGACGGGCAAACCCGTCCGCCGTGACGTCGCGATGACCGGCGAAGTTACCTTGCGGGGCAAAGTCCTGGGCATTGGGGGCTTGAAAGAAAAGACCCTCGCGGCGCATCGGGCTGGCATTCGCACCTTCATTCTGCCCAAAGAGAATGCCAAAGACATCATTGACCTACCGGCAAAAGTACGGAACGACCTGACCCTGATCCCGGTTTCGTCAATGGATGAGGTGTTGAAAATTGCGCTGACTGCTGTTGCCAGCGACGTGCCAGTCGTGGCGGTGCCTGTTGCGTAAGAAGTTTAGGCAATACAGTTCCTGGTAGCGCCGCCGACCACGAAGAACACGCACGAATATACGAATATGGGCGTTGTGACGTACGTATTCGTTTCTTCATGGCCCCATGCGTGGTCGGCGAACGACCTCAGAAAACGTACGTTCCAGACTAGTAAGTAGTGTGTAAGGTACGTTTTATGATCCTTCGCGCCCTGGGAGTGCGGGCGTTCCGCCCGCTTCGGGAGCAACAGCGGGCGGGACGCCCGTGCTCCTAGGGAGGTGGCGGCGAAGCCGCCACCAAACCGTCTTTAGCATAAATAAAAAAAGGAAACCCCCATGGAAAATAAAATCACCCTGATCACAGGGGCCAGTTCTGGCATTGGTCGGGTGACGGCCCGCGAACTGGCCCGGATGGGCGCGACGGTTGTGTTGCTCGGACGGAATCGTGAGCGCACCGAGGCTGCCCGCGATGCGATCATTGCGGAGACCGGCAATGAGAAGGTTGACTTCATCCTTGCCGATTTTGCGTCGCTTGAGGCGGTGCGTGCTGCCGCTGATGAGTTCAAGCGCCGGCATCAGCGCCTTGATGTGCTGGTCAATAATGCCGGGCTCTACCTTGACGAGCGCCAGGTCAGCGTTGATGGTTACGAAATGACCTTTGCGGTCAACCATTTGGCGACCTTTTTGTTGACCGACCTGCTGCTCGAAACGCTCAAGGCGAGCGCCCCTTCGCGGATTGTGACGGTCTCGTCGGGAGCGCATATGGGAGGCGGTGTTCGCTTCGATGACCCGCGGGCGATGCGTGGCTACAACGGCTTCCGCGCCTACGCCGACTCGAAACTTGCCAATATTCTCTTTACCTACGAGCTTGCCCGCCGACTCGAAGGGACTGGCGTCACGGCCAACTGTCTGCACCCCGGGGCCGTCAACTCGAACTTTGCCGCCGAGACCAAAGGGCTCTTTGGTGTCTTCTTCAACCTGGGGCGCATCTTTATGCTGAGCCCTGAACAGGGTGCCGACACCTCGATCTTCCTTGCCTCATCATCCGAGATCGAGGGCGTCACCGGCAAATATTTTGCCAAACGCACCGCGCAGACGAGCTCGCTCGCCTCGTATGACCGTGGCGCGCAGACGCGCCTCTGGGAACTGAGCGAAGAACTCGTGCGCAACGATACGCCGATTATGCTCTGAGTAGTCTGGGAATGAAGTTTCCCGGTAGCACCGCCGACCACGAATACCCATCACGAAGAAACGAATAGGGGCTGGATCTCCATCCGCCGCTTTGCGCCTTTGCGTCTTTCCTGATACCATAGGTTTGGCTTAAAGGCTTCGATGTCTGATCCAAGGGAACCCGTATGAAGTGGCTCCGCTACTTGACAATCTTCGTTCCGGTGGCTTTTTTGTTAGAGTTTGTCCCGGCGCTCAAGAATGACCTGCTGCTGTTTGTCGTCTGTTGTCTCGGTCTGGTGCCGTTAGCTGGTTTTCTTGGTGAAGCAACCGAAGAATTGTCTGTCCATACTGGCCCAAAGGTGGGTGGCTTGCTCAATGCCACGCTTGGCAATGCGGCCGAGTTGATCATTGCGATTGTAGCGCTCTCACAGGGCAAGTTAGAACTGGTCAAGGCCTCGATTACCGGATCAATTCTGGGCAATCTGCTGCTCATCCTGGGTCTCAGTTTGCTGCTGGGGGGGCTACGGAATGGCATCCAGCGCTTTGATCGCCAGGCGGCGGGGGTCGCTGCCTCGATGATGACCCTTGCCGTGATTGGCTTGATCGTCCCGACGATGTTTGAGGTTGTGCGTGAAGTGCAGTTTGGGACGCTTGACCTGCTCAGCACCGCCGTCGATGACCCGGCCCTCAATAACCTCAGCCTCGGCGTGGCTGCGATCCTGATTGCGCTCTATATGCTCAATCTTCTATTCACGTTTCGCCAACCTGAACGCGGCATGGGGGGGCATGCGGGGGTAGATGCAAAACTCGATAATGGCGAGCACCACGTTGCACGCTGGAGTGTTCGTACTGCAGTAGGTGTGCTTGCGATCAGTACCCTGGGCATTGTTTTTCTGAGTGAGTTTCTGGTTGGTGCAGTCGAGCCTTTTGCTGAGGCGCTGGGCTTGAGCGAATTTTTTATCGGCATTATCATTATTCCCATTGTGGGCAATGTGGCCGAGCATATTGTCGCTGTCCAGATGGCAATCAAGAACAAGATGGATCTTGCCATCACGATTGCGATGGGTTCGTCGATGCAGGTCGCCTTGCTCGTGGGGCCACTGCTCGTCTTTGTCAGTTTGCTCTTTGGGCCTGAACTCACGCTCTTCTTTACGGTGATAGAGGTCGTAGCGCTGGCATTGTCGGTGCTTATTGCAACCATCATCTCGGTGGATGGCGAAAGTAACTGGCTTGAGGGGGCGCAACTCCTGGCGGTGTATGCGATTATTGCGCTGGGTTTCTTCTATTTGCTCGCGAATGTGCCCGAAGCCGAGACGCTCCGAATGCTTTTGCCAGGAATGGGCTAATCTTGCAACTATCTCGCTTGCCCGTCGTCATATGGGCAAGTGAAGAACAGTGACCTTCGTTGAGTGGAGGTCAGTGCAAGCAAGGAGAGCAGTGATGGAAAATCGTCTGGTACGCAGTTCAAGCAACCGTATGCTTGGTGGGGTGTGTGGCGGTCTGGCCCGGTATTTCAATATTGATGCCACGATTGTGCGTCTGGTCTTTGTGCTCGCCGTGCTGAGCGGCCTCAGCCCATTGCTCTATCTCATCCTCTGGATTGTGATGCCCGAGGAGGCCCGCGTGCAGAACACGCTTCAGCCGCCGGTTGATCCGACGGGCGAATGGCAGTACGACCCCTACACCGGCCAGCCAGTCAAAAAGCAGTAAGTTAGCAGCAATGCTGACGACACACAAAAAAGCCAGCGACGCTGGCTTTTTTGTGTGTCGTCAGCATGTTACAGAATATACCCTTTTTTGCGAGCGATCTCCTCTTTGTGTTTGCGGAAGAGAATATCGCGTTCAGTGCCTTTGATTTCGCGGCTATAGGTGGCGAGCACCTTCTCTACCTCAGCGTCAAGCTCATCTTCGCGGCGCAGATCTTCGACAATGAAATCAAAGATTGCCTTCACGCGGGCGGCGCGTCCGACGCCAGTTTTGGCCCCGGCTGACTCGCGGTAGGCAAGCAAGTTGCCCTGGGCCAGTTCGTCATGTAAACGCTCGGCAATCCGGCGCACCTTATCCTCTGATAAGCGCATCGCTCCTCCTTCTTGCTTGTGTCCGGGTGACCTGACACGCGAGCATTATACCATTTCGTGTGTACATTGTCTGGATCGTGTATACTCTGTGGGCAAAACCAGCTATTCCTGGTTTTTGCCCACAGAGTGTGTAAGATCCGGGGACGGCGGCCCGAACCAAGGAGACAAGAGCTTGCAGCAATTGAGTCGTGACCGTGTGCAGGTGCTCAGTGAGTTGGTAGACCGTGCGCGGGCGAGTGTAGCGCGGGTGATGGTGGGCAAAGAGGAACTGATTGATCGCTTGCTCGTCGCGATGCTTTGTGAAGGCCATGTGTTGCTGGAAGATGTGCCTGGTACGGGCAAGACGACGCTGGCGCGTGCGCTGGCCGCTTCGCTTGGTTGCACGTTTCAGCGCATTCAGTGTACCCCGGATGTGTTGCCTTCGGATATGACCGGGCTTGCGTTTTTCAATCAGAAGATCGGGGCGTTTCAGTTTCGCGAGGGGCCGCTTTTTGCGCAGGTTGTGTTGACCGACGAGATTAATCGGGCGACGCCGCGTACCCAGAGTGCGCTGCTCGAGGCGATGCAAGAGCGGACGGTGACAGTTGATGGGGCAACCCGCCCGTTGCCGCGCCCGTTCCTTGTGCTGGCGACCCAGAATCCGGTTGAACTCGAGGGGACGTTCCCACTGCCCGAGGCGCAACTCGACCGCTTTTTGCTCAAGCTTGAGCCAGGCTATCCGAGCCTTGAGGAGGAAGAAGCGATCCTGGTGCGCTTTGAACGAGGCAATCCGCTGAACGACCTGACCCCGGTGCTCACTGCAGCGGAGGTTCTGCAGATGCAGGCGGATGTGCGCATGGTTGCGGTGACGTCAGAGGTGCGGCGCTATATGGTCGAACTGGTACGCGCCACCCGCACCCACCCCGAGATCGAACTCGGGGCCAGTCCTCGTGGTTCGCTGGCGCTCTATCAGACGGCCCAGGCGTATGCGGCGCTACGTGGACGCACCTTCGTCTTGCCCGACGACATCAAAGTTATGGCTCCGGCGGTGCTTGGTCATCGGTTGATGCTGACCGCTGAAACACGCCTGCGCCGCCGCAAGAGCAGTGCTTTGATCGCCGAGATCCTTGCCCAGATCCCGGTGCCGGTAGAATAATCCTAGAAAGTCACCCGAGGATACAATGCCGTATTCAGTATCATCACCTGGCCGTAAGACGTTGTTCCAGAACTTTTGCATCATCCTGCTTGCGCTCAGGGGATGGCGGGCTGAGGTTGCCGCACCGTTGCCAAAGCAGTGTGTGATCATCGGTGCTCCGCATACGACATGGTTCGATCTGATCCTGACCTTGCTTTTGATGGGGGCCACAGGGGTTCGGTTTCGCTGGATCTCGAAAGCTGAACTCTTTCGCCCACCGCTCGGGTGGCTGTTGCGTGCGCTGGGGGGGATGCCAGTTCTGCGTGGGGCACGGGCCAATTTTGTTGCGCAGATCGTGGAGAAATTTGCCCAGTACCCAGACCTGCGGATCGCGATTGTGCCCGAAGGGACGCGCCGGTATATTGATCATTGGAAGACTGGCTTTTACTACATTGCGACCGGGGCCGGGGTTCCTGTTGTGCTCGGGTATGCTGATTATGCCAAGCGTCGGGTTGGCCTTGGCCCGATCTATATGCCGGCGGGCGATATTGACGCTGATTTCGAACGCTACCGCGCCTTTTATGCGCAGATCACGGGTGCGATACCAGCACGGCAGGGCGAGATACGGCGAACGAGCGAGTAGGGGGCTTGAACGTCCTGCACACGGCAGCAGGGCGATTGCATCTTCCGTGTGTGCCCCCGCAAGGGCCCCCGCAAGGGCTGCCGCTACAGGGTGCCCCTACAGGGTGCCCCGTTGTTGTCGGGGGCTTCGACAGGCTCAGCCTCCGTCCGTTCGCAACGCCCATCGTCCGCCGGTGGCTGAGCTTGTCGAAGCCAATGCCTAGAGCAGAAACCTTTGTTGACAGCCTAGTAAGGTGTGATTGCCTCATGGAGGGCCAGCCCGCCATGAGACGCTCCTTAACCCAAACTGGAGCAGGCAACCATCATAGTACCCACCATTGAAGGTTGCATAGAGTGGATCTGGTCCGACAGGAAGATCGGTGGAACGGGTGACGCCAACAAGCGTCACCGTCTCGTCGCTCCTGCGGGCCAGGCCATAGGTCGCTTCGTCATCGTGGCTTCCACCGATGTAGGTGCCGTAGACCAGATCCTCTACGCCCTGGCTGGCTAATTTCAACCGGGCCAGAAAAAGGTCTCCAATGCCGTTACGTTCCTGTGCATATGCATCGGGCGTGGTGGGGAAGGTTAACGAGCCGGTATCGCCAGCGACGTAGACCTCGCCCGGCGCGATCAGCGCAATGGTTCCCTGGGCAAAGTTCTCGCCGCCACCACCGCCAAGATAGGTGCTGTAACGCAGGTTCGCTTGCGCACTGCCTGCCGGATCGGGGTTGATCCACGCGACAAAGGCATCGCTGCGACCTTCGTTGCACGTGCTATTGGTGCCGCAAGCGCGATCAAAGGCCCCCTCGGTCGTGGGAAAATCGAGGGAAGCAGTGCTTCCTGTAAGATAGACCGTCCCATCGCTGCCCAAAGCCAGTGCGTGGCCCTGGTCTCTATCGGTACCGCCCAGGTAGGTGCTGTAGATCAGATCGCTTTGGCCGCCACCGACCGGGTTGAAGACGATCAAGAAGGCCTTCTTGATCCCCCAACCGGCGGGTGGGGTTGTATCCACCGCTCCTGATGTGACCGGAAATTCGCCGATGCTGAGTTGATCTTCGACACTGCCGGTGAGGTAGAGCCGCCCGGCGTTGTCGATGGCAAGGTCGGACGCTTCTTCGAAGGAGGCACCCCCGCCCAGAAAGGTGCCGTAGACCAAGTCGGCGCTGCCTTGCCCGCCCAGGCTCAGTTTGACGATGAAGAGGTCGGTATTCAGGCCCCAATCAACATCGGCGTAGACCTGGTCATATGCGCCCGCTGTCGTGGGGAAGTCGCTCGACTCGGTCCATCCTATCACATAGACGTACTCGCCCAACACAGCGATGCCGGTTCCGCGATCGCCCCCGCCGCTGGCTCCTGCCCCGGGCATATCGTAGCCACTCCCGCCCAGGTAACTGCTGTAGACGATGTTGCCTGTCGCATCAAGTTTGGTCACGAAGGCATCCATTGCTATTTCTGCACCGCCGTTGAAATCTTGATCGAAGGCACCTACCGTACGTGGGAAGGTGGCGCTCTGGGTGTAGCCGGTCACGTAGACATTGCCTACTGCATCGACGGCGAGCGCGTTGCCGCCGCTATCGGCGGTGCCGCCAAACTGCTGGTAGTAGACCAGCGTCTTGCCGTCGGGCGTTAGTTTGGCGACAAAGACCTGGCTGTAGCTGCGGCCGAGCGAGTCTGGCCCTGGTTTGGTTGAGTAGGTCGCCCCGGTCAGATACAAAGATCCGTCTGGCCCGATGGCGATATCCTTGATCTGATCCTCATCTACGCCGCCAAAGTAGGTACCGTACTCGAGCGTGAGCGCGAGCCTGGGCGTGTAATCGTGCAGCATCAGCGGCAGATAGATGGCATGGGTTGTCGCGACAACATGAACATCGGTCGTAACGGGTGGTGACCAGACGCAGTCTTCAACGCTTCCGGCAGCTGGATAGGCGCAGGCGTGGTTGGTGAGCGTGACGAGGTCGGCCAGTTCTGGCACCGCGACGGTGGCGACAAAGGTCACGGAGACCGGTGTGGTGGTAGGCAGCGTGATTGTCCCGGTAAGTGCGCCGTTCGCATAGAGGATGCCTGGGGGCTGATCCAGGAAGTGCACGAAATCCAGATCTTCGAGGGGGTCAAAAAGGCCCACTGTCGCCCCTGCTGGGCCAGAGATGACGAGCGTATAGGTGAGTGGATCACCCTGCGCCACGGGATGCTCGGGTGTAACCGTTTTGGCGATCCGCGCAAATGGCACATGCACACCGGCTGTTGTGCCACGATAGAAACCTGGCCCCAGCGCGTAGACAAAGATATCGTACAGAGCAGGATCGAGTGGCCCGATCCGCGCGCTGTAGACGCCATCATCGGCTGCGCCATCGCCGTGCGCACCGTCATCGCGCAGTTCCACCAGCAACTCATCGCCAGCCTCACTGGTCAGGCGCGCCGTCAGCGTGAGCGCCACAGTCGTCTGCGCACGCAAGTGCTGTGGGTCGTTGGTCGCGGCGAGCGTCGCCGTAATGAGGGTCATCCCGTCCCAATCCGGTTCACCCACGGTGACGACCAGTTCTTCGACTGGTTCAAGGATAACCGCCCCGAGCACAACGGAAGCGGTGGTGACATCGGTATTTGTTAGCGCGACCGTCCAGTTGCCGGTGATCGGGGTGCTCGCCCAGACGCTCCGGAACAACGACCCGGTAAAGGGTTCGGCGGCAGCGCCCTGAGGTGTGCGCAATTGGGCCTGCACCGTATCCGAGGCCACCAGGGTCACGACCAGTGCTTCGCCGGCGGGCACGGTGATCGCAAGATCCCGGCGTGCACCCGCAGGCAACTCAAGCCACACGCGCTCTATGACCTGAGGCGGTTTGGCTGACGACGCTGGGTTGGCTTGTGCATCAAACGTAGCAGCATTGAGTGACGTGGGCAGCGTGCGTTCGTGGGCACGATCGGGCCCGGCAGCGAGGACGGGCAGCACATAAGCCAGAAAATCCTGTTCGGAATCGGTCATCGCAACGTGATCAAGCGCACGTTTGTAGATCCATTGGAGTTTGGGGGCGTACACATTGCGGCCAAGTGCATCTTCACCCGTGGCACTATAAACTTCGACGACCCCATCGCCTGGTCCAGCGATACGGCAGGTAAAATTGAAACTGGTACCCGCGAAAATCGAGAAGGGCACATCCACCGGTTGGCGCCAGATTTTATTCTTTTCCAGCACAATGTCGGGGCGCAACTGCATAATGGCCGGATGCCATAACCCTGGCAAATCGTCGGCGCATGGCGAGCCGAGGTTCGGCGTCCCCAACATGATCAGGTGGTTGGCGACCGGGTAGCCATCAGTTGGAACGTCTTTCCAGACTAGGCTGCTCAGGTAATCGCGGGAGATCAAGCCGCCCATCGAATGTGCCACCAGATCGACATGCCAGGCGTTCTCCAATTCACGCACCCGCTCGATATAGTGGCGTAGCTCTTCGGCGTTTTGGCGCAGACTATTGGCGGGTTGCAACGGGCTAGCTAATGCGCCGGTGTTCAGGTGGCCCCAGACTTGCTCATCGCCCACCGCATACGCTTTCCAGTCGGGGCGGATGCTGGTGAGAAAGCCCTGATACTTGCCCCACCCGACCTCGGCGTTGCTCCAGAGCCCGTGGACAAGCACGGCGGGGCGGGGGCGAAGTTTCAACTCAGCCTCTGCCGGGCGAACGACGACGTTGCGCCCATCCTGCTCGGGCAGGGTGATCCGGATCGTACGCGCCAGGACCGGCTCGCCGTCATCGCTCCAGGCGAAACCAGTGGTGTCCCACTGGAAGGTGACGGTGGTCGTCACCCCACCATAGAAGGTGTGCCGGGTCGCGGTGCTGGGGGCAACGAACGCACCCGGCAAGGGTTGCCCCGTTGAGGCATCCACGATCTGCACTTCAGAGGTGAAATCCTCGGGGCTAGGATTGTGGACGGCGATCGCAAGGTTGACGTGGTTGCCATCGACGGTGCCCTGGCTGCCCACGGGGATCCACGTCTGCATATCGGGGAAATTTGGCTCGTAAAAAGTGACCTGCGGTGCCGGAGCCAGCCAGAGCCGATCGTTGAAGAAGGGCATGCTGAACCCGGCGTTCATTGAGGTGAGATAGAGATCGAGGATGTGGGTTTCCGTCTGCGTCGGCGTCCAGCGCAGGCGACTGTCGCCGCTCTCATCGAGCAGATACTCCATCTTGAGCGGCCTGTTGGCATCGCCGTCAACGACGACATAGAGATCGGTGAAGAGATTCTGGCACGAGCGCAGGGCGGGCAATTGCAGCGGATCGAGCCGCCCAGTGAGGGTAAGCGCGTCGCTGCTGGTAAAGCCAGTGACGTTGAGGCGATAGGGTGCATTCGAGAACTCGGAGGTATTGCCGCTGGGATCGGTGAGCGTGCCCGCGAGGGCGTAGCCCGCAGGCGGCTCACTGGGCAGGGTGAGCATAAAAACGGCGTGGCCGTGGGCGTCGGTGGGGATGGCTTGCGTCAGCAACCACTGCTCGCCCTCACCAAAGCCGGGCCAGGGCTGCGCGTTGCAGACGCGGTAGGTGTAGAGATCGAGGCTATAGGTGGCGTTGGGCTGTCCACTGAAGTTGCCCCAGAGATATAGCCCCTCGCGCCGGGTAAAGACCGGATAGTTTTGATAGGTGTTAGGGCCGAGATCGGTATCATTGAGATCGTTGGGTGTACGACGCTCATTGGACAGATCAATGGCTGGTTCGGTGTTGCCAAAGATACGGTTGTTGCGCAGATCATTGCGCTCGCCGAGCAGCACCTGAATGCCACGCCCAAGGTTGAAGGCGATCGTATTGCTCAAGGCGTCTGTGCCGCCGATCCGGTTCTGCGCTGCTCGCTCGATGAAGACCCCGGCGACCAGGTTGCCCGGCCCTTGGGCTAGCAGCGCCCCCTGGCTATCGGTGCCAATGCGATTACCTTGCAACTGATTGCCCGTGGTGCCCTCGTCTACCAAGATGACGCCATGACCGTTGCCGGAGAGGGTGTTCTGGCTAATGGTATTGTTGGCCGCGTTGCGCAACAAGACCCCCGCCAAGCCATTGCCCCATTCATTGCCGTTGCCGAACTCATCATCGGCATCAGTCTGCGTCCCAGTAGGATCAGTGCCGATCCGATTGCTCTGCACCAGATTATCGGTGGCACTTTTCCCTTCATCAGCGACAATGCGCACGCCGATCCGGTTGGCCGCGATGACATTGCCTGCACCAGGGATGGCGCCGCCCACCGTATTGCCCGAGGCATTCCAGAGTGTCACGCCATCTTCGGTGTTGCCGAGTGGCGCAGTCCCGGCGGCATTCAGGCCGATATAGTTGCCCTGGATGTAGTTTCCGGACGCCGCTGCGGGAGCGGTCACGCTTTGTGGCGTGGTCTCACGCACCCCACGAACCCGACCCGGTTGCCACTCATGCGTGAACACGGATAACGTTGCCTGGCTTGGGGTCTCGCCAATAATGCTGATGCCGCCCGCATTGCCAGCGATGACATTGCGCGCCGCCGTGAGCGTGCCACCGATCGTATTGTTGGATGCGCTCACAATCTGGACGCCGAGAATGCCGTTGGGGATCCGGGCTGTCCCAGCTGCATTTAGACCAATAAGATTGCCGCGTACCAGCGTCCCGCTCGCCCCATTCTGGATGACAACGCCGTGCCAGCCATTGCCCGACAGCACATTGCCTTCACCTGCGTTCGTCCCACCAATCTGGTTGCCGATGGAACCCGCGTGCGAGATGCCAATGCCGGCTTTGCCATTCGGTAGCGCTGTGTTGCCATTGGGGGTTACGCCGATATAGTTGCCAATAATGCGGTTGTTGGCCGAGCCAATGCCACCGCTCTGCGGATCACCGATCTGGATGCCAGAGGTGCCGTTGCCAGCGATCACGTTGCGCTGGGCGGCGGTCGTCCCGCCGATCTGGTTGCCGCCGCTGCTGGTTCCGGCGAGATAGATCCCGGCGGTGTCATTGCCGAGGCCCGTCGCTCCAGCGGCATTCGTGCCAAGATAGTTGCCCTCGATCACCGCATTGCCGCGCCAGATAACGAGACCAAAGCCCTCGTAGTCGCCGTCGGCCTGGAAGCGGGTGATGGTCAGATTGCGTACGGTGCAACCGGGGGCCGAGAGGATCAGGCCATTCACACCACGACCGGCATTGCTGCCATCGAGTTGCACCGATTGGCCAGTGCCCAGATCCATCCCATCAATTGTCACCGCCTCAACGATATACGGCAGCGCATACGCTGGTTGAATCGGCTGCGCCAGATAGCTAAAGACGATCGCATCCGCCCCTGGGCTATGATTGGCCTGCTCAATGGCAGCCCGCAGCGTGCAGACATTGCACGGGCCTACGGGCGGATCCGCCCCTGGATTATGGCAAATATCACAGAGATTATCGTCGCCATAGGGATCGCCCTGGTCGCTGGGCGCATTGACCACGAAGGTGTGCGTCGTCGGCGTTGCCTGACTATGACACACCGGCATATCGGTCGCGAGCAGGAGACATAAGCCTACACTGAGGAGAAGCAAGCAGGTTCGTGCATTCATAGTGTACCTCGAACTGGGTAAGATGTGGGGTCCTGGTTCGCAGGCAAAGAGGGTTGCGCCCTTGCCATAGCACTGCATAGCAGTAGCTAAGCTACCGCTTGTACACTGACTCGAGGGTATCATGGATGCATTACCATGGCATTACGAAAATAGGGCGTAAAGCCCAGCAGCTTCAGCGCCTGGCTAGTACATAATCCGCCTATGAATGGTTGCAAACCTACTTGACAGCCCCTGAAAATATGCTACACTCTTTTGTAAGTTTATTGAACTATCTAAATAGGTTGAGGGTAAAACTGTGGATCCGTTGCTCGAAAAGGCGACCCGCCAGCACACCAAAGAGCACAACAGTCGTCTCTTGTTGCGCACGATCTATGAGTACGGCGCGATTAGCCGGGCTGATCTGGCGCGTCTGACGCAGTTGACGCGGGCGACGGTTTCGGACGCGGTGGGCGAGTTGCTCGAGCGAGGGTTGCTTGAGGAGGTCGGCCACGGGACGGTGGGTATTGGGCGGACGCCGATTTTGCTCAGTGTGGTCGCGGATGCGCGTCAGGTGGCGGCGATCAGTGTGACGAAGGCGCAGGTGATGGGTGCGCTGGTCAATCTGCGCGGTGAATTGCGTTCACCGGTGACGCGGGCGGTGCCGTCGGGTGATGGGGCGGCTGTGCTTGAGACGATCTATGCGGTGGCGAATCAGTTGCGACAGACGGCGGAATATCCCCTGCTGGGCATTGGCATCAATACGCCGGGCCTGATCGATGTTGAGCGCGGGACGGTGGTGCGCGCGGTTGATTTTGGCTGGGTTGACCTGCCTTTGCGCGCACTGGTGCAAGAGCGCTGTCAGTTGCCGGTCTATCTGGCGAATGATAGCCATAGTCTGGCCCTGGCCGAGTATATGTTTGGGCAGGCTCAGGGCACCCCCGATCTGATTGTGGTCAAGGTTGGCAATGGTATTGGGGCAGGCATTGTGCTCGGTGATCGCCTGTATACGGGTGAAGGCAATGGGGCCGGTGAGATTGGACATCTGGTGGTCGCGGAAGATGGGCCGTTGTGCAAGTGTGGCAATCGTGGGTGCCTGGAGACCGTGGCGAGCAGTGCGGCGATCCTGCGCCAGGCGCGTGAGTTGCGTTTGACCCAGGCTTCGGCACTCTCGGCCGAGCCAACGCTGGAGGAACTGGCGCACCTGGCCGAGGCTGGTGATCCGCTGGCGCGTGCGGTGATTGCCGATGCCGGGCGTTACCTTGGCATTGCGCTGGCGAGTCTGGTGAGCGTGCTGAATATTCGGCGAGTGCTGATTACCGGCCATGTCGCCCCGCTTGGTGAACTGTTGCGCAAGGCGGTTGTGACCAATCTGGCGCGACGTTGCCTGCCGGCTTTGGCCGGCGCAACGGTTGTCGAAGTCGTTGCCCTTGGCCCAGACGCGCCGCTGCTCGGCGCGGCAGCGCCACTCTTGACGTTTGAATTGGGGATTGAACGCCTTTTCAGGCCATAATACCATTTCAGATTGCAGATTTTGGATGGCAGATTGCCGCATATGACGTTCCAATGCGCTCGGGCAGCCCTACCGATGCGGATCGCTCAATTCCAATTGGTCTAACACGTGGATCACAAGCAGAGGCAATGATGCTAGAGGCTTATGCAGAGCGCTACCGGCGCGATCTCGTTGACGCGGTGATTCCTTTTTGGCTCCGCCATGCGCTCGATCATGAGCACGGCGGGTACTTTACCTGTCTCGATCGCGATGGCACGGTCTATGATCCGCGTAAATATATGTGGCTCCAGGGACGTGCGGTCTGGATGTTCGCCCGGCTCTATCGTGAGTTGGAACCACGTGACGAGTGGCTGACGGCGGCGCGGCTCGGGGTGGATTTTATCCGCCGCCATGGGCGCGACGCCGAGGGCCGGATCTTCTTTAGCCTGACGCGCGAGGGCCAGCCCTTCTTTTTTCAGCGCAAGCCGTATGCGGCCGTTTTTGTGCAGATGGGTCTGTTTGAGTATGGACTGGCGACGGGCGATCAGGCGTGTCTTGATGAGGCCGTGGCGCTCTTCTGGCGCATTGTGGCATGGATCGAGCAGCCGACGTTGCTTGGGCGCCTGGCGTTGCCCGGCCAGGTTGCAGTGAGTCAACTGGCGGATCGGTTGGTGGTAGGCATGATGGCGCTTGAGCTTGCCCGCCAGTTTGATGATCCGCGCTATGACGAGGTGCTGCGTGCGACGGTGGCCGGGGTGTTGCGTCACTATGATGCGGCGCATCGGGTCTTCCGCGAGGTGGTTGCCTACGATGGCCGTGATCTGACGGCGCTTCCCGAAGGGCGGCTCTTTAGCCCTGGGCACACGATTGAGACGGTCTGGATTCTGTTGCAGATGCTTGCCCGTAACCCCGACGCCCAGGCGCAGCAGGTTGCGTTCGCGGCTCTGGCGGGGGCGCTTGAATTAGGCTGGGACACGCAGTACGACGGCCTCTTCTATTTTATGGATCTCGCGGGTCGCCCGACGCTCCAACTTGAGGCCACGATGAAGCTCTGGTGGCCGCATGCCGAGGCGATCTATGCGCTGGTGCTGGCCTATACGCTGACTGGCGAGGCGCGCTGGCTCACCTGGCTCGAGCGGGTGGATCGTTATACCTACGCTCATTTTGTTGATCCGGTCTATGGCGAGTGGTTTGGGTACTGCGATCGATGGGGCGATCTGGCGCTGACAAGCAAAGGTGGCAATTACAAGGGCTTTTTCCATGTGCCGCGAGCGTTGCTCTTTAGTCTCCAGGCGATTGATCGTGATGGGGCGTAATGTATGAAGCTTGGTTTGATTCCCCTTGATGAGCGACCGGCGAATACGCGCTATCCGGTGATGGTGGCGGCGATTGCGGGTGCCGAGGTGCTGCTGCCGCCACCGGGGGCGTTGAGTACGGGGCGCAAGCCGGGCGATGCCCAGATGTTGGCGGCCTGGTTGATGGCAACGGCCCCGCAGCTTGATGGGCTGATTGTTGCGCTCGAACAACTCGGCTATGGTGGCTTGATCGCCTCGCGCATCTCTGATGAGCCGGTGGCGGTTGTTTTGAACCGTCTGGAGGTCTTGCGCACGGTGCGCTCGCTTGCGCCACGCCTGCCGATCTACGCCTTTAATGTCGTCACACGGGTTTCCAACGCGAATGACGCCGTCGAAGAGCCCGCTTACTGGGCCGAGTATGGCGCACGGCTCTATGCGCTGTCGCAGTTGCTTGATCGGCACGGGCGGGGCGAGGCGGTTGCCGAGGCGTTGGCGGCAGCCGAGGCGTCGATCCCAGCGACGATCCGGCGCGATCTGCTCGCCCGGCGTCTCCGCAACCATACCGTCAATCTTGCGGCCCTCGGCCTGCTGGATGACGGCACGCTTGACCTGCTGGTGCTCAGTTCTGACGATACGAGTCCGTTTGGCTTGCCCTCGCGGGAAAAGGGCTGGCTGGCGAGTTGGGGCGCCTTGTTGGCTCGCCCGGGTGCTACGCTTGACCAGGCTCCGTCAACCCCCGCCCTTTTGATGTACCCCGGTGCCGATGAGGTGGGGTCTGTGCTGGTCGCGCGGCTGTTGAATGAGCGGGCCGGGGTGTGCCCAGCGGTGACGGTGGCGTATGCGCCTGCGGAGGGTGCCGCGCAGGTGGCGGCCTATGAAGATGGTCCGATCCGGCTGACTGTGGCGCGGCAAGTGGCCGCAGTGGGAGGTCATCTGGTCGAGAGTGATGCGCCGATCTGGGTGGGGGTGAATGCACCGGTAGCGCGACGGGCCGAGTGGGATCCGGCGCATGCAGCAGAGGAGAAGACCGCACGTCTCCCCTCATTGAACAGGCTTGCTGATGAAGCGGCCTGCCGGCTGGCGATGGGGCAGGCGATCGCCATTGCCGATGTCGCCTACCCGAATGGGGCCGACCCGTCGCTGATGGAGGTGCTGAGCGAGCGTGTGTTGCTGGCCCAACTGACGGCCTACGGGGCCTGGAATACGGCTGGCAATACCGTCGGCACCACGCTGGCGCAGGCCTTTGCCGCCCAATTGATCAGCACGCCTGCCGGGGCGGTTGCGCACGAACAGCTACTGCTACACCGCCTGGTCGAAGATTGGGGCTATCAACATATCATCCGGGCCGACGTGCGAGCCTGGCTCACCCAGCAGACCGGCCACCACGATCCCATCACCCCGGCGTGGGCCGAGTTAGCGCGGCAACGGAGTGCAACTGGACTCGCGCATTTTCTCGCCACGTTGCCAGGCTTTGCTGAACGCTACCGCCTCGATCAGGCAAGCGTCCGGTTCCCCTGGGGACGCACCTTCGAGGTTGATTTTGACCTGGAAGCCATTGTTTGAACGGCCACAGAAAGGGGGTGATTGCCGCTCGCCATGTTAGGCTAAGCAACGATACTAGGCACCACGTTACGGTCTGTTTTTTGTTGGCGGGGCCAGGCGTACGGGGGACGACATCCTTGATGTTGTAGGCCCCTTGTCGAGCAACGTACCGCCGACCACAAAGTATGAGGAGCAAGAGCCCTATGATCCGCAAGCGAAGTGTTGCGTTCACCATCTTTCTGACCATGTTCGCCATGATCCTGGTTGCCTGTGGCGGAGCCGCCCCAGCGACCCAGGCCACCGCTGAACCTCAGGTTGTCGTGCAGACCCAAGTTGTCGTGCAGACCGAGGTTGTTGAACAGCAAGTGGTGGTCACCCCAACCCCCGGGCCAAACCCCGAGGCAGTGATGGAGGTTGAGGAAGGGGCTACGATCACCTTCTGGACCTTCTTCCTCTCGCCGACCTTCGATGAGTATATTCAGAGCACGATTGCCCGCTTCAACGAAGCCTACCCAGGCGTCACGGTGAAGTGGGAAGATCGTCAGGCTACGCTCCAGGAGGAGTATCGCAACAGCCTGGCGGCCGGCAACGCGCCGGATGTCGTCAACGTGCCAACGGGTTGGGTGCAAGAATTTGCCCAGAACGATCAACTGCTGAACATGAGCGAAGCGTTGCCCCCAGCCGTGCAGGAGCAGTACTTCCCTGATCTGTTCAACCAGACCAATGTTGGCGGGTCGAGTTTTCAGGTGCCCTGGTACCAGGCGGTTGACGCCTATCTGGCCAACACCGACGTACTCGAGAACGCCGGGTATACCATGGACGATTTGCCCACGACCTTCGATGAGCAGAAGCAATTCTGTCTCGACTTCTACGAGGCGAGCGGTATCCCGTGTGGTTTGCGCATGCAGACCGGCAACCTGTTGCAGACAATGGCCTACGAGGGCAATGTCGAAGTAATGAACGCCGACGGCACCGCCTTCACCTTTGACTCACCCGAAGCGGTACAGTGGTTGCAGGACTATGTTGATCTGAACGAGGCTGGGGCAATCCACCGCGACCTGATCCTGTTGAACGACGCCGACGACCGCATTGGTCTGGAGCGTTTCACCGCAGCGCAGATGCCCTTCTATGTAACCGGCCCGCAGCTGATCCGTCTGGTACGCGAGGGCAACCCTGGTCGTTATGGCTACCTGGCCCTGGCCCCGCGGGCGATCGGGCGGTCGGGGGCCTTGCCGCCCGTCTCGATGTCGATTGTCGTGAGCCAGAGCACCGCGTATCCGAAGGCATCGGCGGCGCTAGCGGCCTTCTTCTCGAACCCGCAGAGCATGCTCGAATTTGCCAAGCTCGTCGCGATCTACCCCTCGACCCCGGAAAGTTACGAAGATCCCTTCTTCACGCAGCAGCCAGTCGCGATCGAGGATCAGATTCGCCCGCTGGCCGAAGGCATTATTTCGCAGCAAAAGAACATTTTGCCCGAAATTCCAAGCCCGGCTGAAGTGAACGACATTGTTCGCCAGGCGATTGAGGCGGCCATCTTCGGCGGTGCCGATCCGCAGACCGTGCTGAGCGACGCGGTGCAGCAGGCCAATGGCTTGATTCGATAGTGCCTGTTTTCGTTCACCCGTATGTAGCAGTCCTGGCAAGGTTGCAAACAGGAGGGTCGGCTAATGGTTGTCAAGGAGATAATCCGGTATGCGTCCGATGGCGTGGGGCGAACGCCCTCGGCTATGGGATGCGAAGCCCGCCGGCGCGGGCTGGAGCGGATTCATTTTTGATAGACCATAAGCCGACACTCCTCAGACGCACATCGTCCAGGTGTGCTACACCAAAGTACGCTTGAACAGTAGCCTGAAACCTGATCTAAGGGCAGAAACGAGAATGATCATGAGCAATACGTTGCGCTCGCGCCTGACACCCTATCTCTTTTTGCTTCCGGCGCTGCTCTTTATGGCGACCTTTACGCTCTATCCGTTGGCGAGTGTTGGCTATTTGAGTTTCACTGAGTACAACATTTTGCGTCCACCGCAGCCGGTAGGACTAGCCAACTACCAGCGGTTGATCGGCGACGGGGTCTTCTGGCTGTCGTTGCGCAACTCGTTCACCTACTTGCTGGTGACGCCGGTGATCATTGTGAGTGCGATTGCCCTGGCGATTGTTGTCAACCGCCCCTTGCTGGGCATCGGGGTCTTCCGGGCGCTCTACTATATCCCGGTGATCACGGGGGCAGTGGCGGTTGGGATCGCCTGGCAATTCCTTTTTGATGGAAGTGGCGGCCCGATCAATGGCATGCTGCTCTCGACGGGGATGATCGAGAAGCCAATCATCTTCCTGACCGAGCCAGGCTGGACGTTGCCGATCGCGATGATGATGACGACCTGGATGGGCGTTGGCTACTATATGGTCGTCTTTCTCGCCGGGTTGCAATCGATCCCAGAGGATCTCTATGATGCGGCGCGCATCGACGGATGCAATGAATTTCAGAAGCATTGGCATGTCAGTGTGCCAGGGTTGCGCCCATCGATTGTCTTTGTGGCCGTGATTTCGAGCCTCAGTGCGCTCAAAGTCTTCGATGAGATCTATGTGCTCACGAATGGAACGGGTGGCATTCTCAATAGCGGTTCGACGATGGTGTTTTACCTCTGGAAGCAGGCTTTTCGCTTGCAAAATGTTGGCTACGCCTCGGCGATTGCGATGGTCTTGCTGGTGATCACCCTGACCTTCTCGATCATTAATGTGCGGATGCTTGAGCGAGGGGAAGGATAGGAGGATCTGGAATGAGCACAGTTGCTGAGCCAATGTCCACAGGCCGGACGCGCTCCGTTCGTCCCGCGTGGACGCGCCATCTCTTCTGGTATGGCTTGTTGTTGCTGGCGAGCATCGTGACGGTGTTGCCATTTCTCTGGTTACTGATGACGGCGTTGAAGGGACCGAGTGATGCGGTTTTTGGCTTTCCGCCGCAGTTTCTGCCGCGTGAGCCAACACTGGCAAATTTTGCCCGCGTCTGGGATCAATTGCCGATCTGGCGCTTTTTCCTCAATAGCCTCTTTGTAGCCGCGCTGACCGTGACGCTCAATGTGCTGGTTTCGTCGCTGGCGGCCTATCCGCTCGCCAAGATGAATTTTCCTGGGCGCGAGGTGATCTTTTATTTGCTGCTGGCGACACTGATTGTGCCGGCTGAACTGACCTTTATTCCTGGGTATCTGCTGGCGGTGCAGGTCTTTCAGTACTACGATACGCTTTGGGCGCTGATCTTTCCGAGTGTCTTCAGTGCGTTCAATATCTTTCTGTTGCGCCAGGCGTACAAGACGGTGCCGAATGATCTGATTGATGCGGCGCGGATCGATGGGGCGAACGAGTTGCGGATCTGGTGGTCAGTGTTGACGCCGACGATCCGGCCCTCGCTGGCGACGGCGGCGGTCTTTACGGCGGTCACGTCGTGGAACGCGCTGCTCTGGCCGTCACTGATGCTGCGTACGCGGGAACTGTATACGTTGCCCGTGGGTTTGATGGCGTTGCGGGGGATGTTTACCGCCGATTTTCGCCTGATCGCGGCTGGGGCGGTGATGGTGATCATCCCGATTCTGATCGCCTTTATTTTTGCGCAGCGCTACTTTGTGGCCGGGCTTTCGGGGGCAGTGAAGGGGTAGGCTGGGGCAGAGGTTGTATGCAACGACGTGCGCATTATATTCTTTCGAGCCACTGGGATCGTGAGTGGTATCGCCCGATGCAGCATTTTCGCTCGGCGCTGGTGGCGTTGCTCGATGAGGTGCTTGAGGCGTTGGCAACAGGCCAGTTGCATGGGCCGTTTACGACTGACGGCCAGGCGATCATGCTCGAGGATTATCTCGAGGTGCGCCCCGAGCGCCGCGCCGAGGTTGAGGCGCTGGCCCGCGCTGGCATGCTCATCATTGGACCATGGTATACCGTGCCTGATGAGTTTCTGGTGTCTGGTGAGGCGCTGGTGCGTAACCTGCGCTATGGGTGCGCGGTGGCGCGTCGTTTTGGGGCGGTGCCCTCGTCGGCAGGCTGGGTTTGTGATCAGTTTGGCCATATTAGTCAGTTGCCGCAGATCTTTGCTGGCTTTGGGTTGCGCGGGGTTTTTCTCTGGCGCGGGGTCAATTTCGCGGCGGGGCGGCATTTTCACTGGCGAGGATCTGATGGCACCATTTTGCCGACCTATCGCTTTGGGCGCGGCGGCTATTCGGCCTTTGCGTTTGAGGTGCGCGCTGCCGATGATCCGGGGCGGCGCGTGGAGGCCGCCGAGGCGCGGGCGCGGCTAGAGGCGTACCTTGCCGCCGAGGCCGCGGTGACGACGGTTGCGCCGCTGCTCGTCTTTGATGGCGGCGATCATCTGGCCTGGGATGCGACGGTCTATGAGGCTGTGACGGCTTATAGCCAGGATGCTGGTGCGCCCGTTGCGTTGAGCCATACGAGCCTCGATGCCTATCTTGACGACCTGCTGGCTGATCCTGCGGCGATCACCGCGACGATCACTGGTGAACTGCGCGAGCCGGGTTTGCCACCGCGGGCCGAGAACGAGGCCTGGCTCATTCCGGGCGTGCTCGCGAGTCGCGTGCCGCTCAAGCAGGAAAATGCGGCCTGCGAGACGCTGCTGACCCGTTGGGCCGAGCCGTTCAGCGTCTGGGCGGCGCACGCCCTCGGGCGGCCCTATCCGCACCAGTTGCTCGAAATTGCCTGGCGCTGGCTGCTCCAGAACCATCCGCACGACTCGCTTGGCGGCTGTAGCATTGATCTGGTGCATCGCGATATGCTCTACCGCTTTAGCCAGTGTCGGCAGATTGCCGATCTGCTTGCTACCGAGGCGACCAGGGCGCTCGCGCTGGCGATTGAGGGCGAGGTGGCCTCCGACGAAGTGCGGGTGGTGGTCTTTAACCCGCTGGTTCAGCCGCTGAACGAGACGGTTGAGCTTACCCTGGATCTTCCGCATACCTGGCCGGCTTTCACCGAGTTCTTTGGCTTTGAGGATCTGCCGGCCTTTCGCATCTACGATCCGGCGGGCAACGAGGTACCGTACCAGCGCCTGAGCCAGCGCCTCGGGGTGACGCGAACGCGCCTCGATCCGCACAAGTTCCCGCAGGGGGTTCAGGTGAATGAGGTGCGCGTGAGCCTGCCGCTGGCGCTGCCGGCCCTTGGCTACGTGAGTCTCACCGTGCGCCCGGGTGAACTCGACCCGCTGCTGCCCCACCAGAGTCCGCGCCCGATCGCGCAGCCAACGCGCCATCCCGGGCGCGGTCTGGCGACCAGCGATCGTGCGATGGCGAACGAGTTGATCGAGGTTGCCATTGCGCTTGATGGTACGTTGCGCCTGCATGATCGACGGAATGGAGCTATCTACGAACACCTGTTGCGCTTTGAAGATTGCGCCGACATTGGCGATGGCTGGTTCCACGGCCTGGCCGTGGCCGATGCGGCGCATAGCTCGTGTGGCGCCGCGACGAGCGTGGCCCTGGTGCAGAACGGCCCGTATGTGACGACCTTCCGTTTGCGGACGGCGCTACGTGTGCCCGAGCATTTTGCTTTCGCACGCGGAATGCGCGCCGAGACGCTGGCAACGCTGGAGCTTGATACGCTGCTGAGTCTGCGCCCCGGCTGTGCGCGGGTGGAAGTCACGACGACGGTGCGTAACACGGCGTCTGACCATCGGCTGCGCGTCCTGTTGCCGAGTGGTATAGACGCCACAACCTATCTTGCTGATGGCGCATTTGATGTGCTCGAACGGCCAGTGGCGTTGCGTGCCGACGCGCATACCTACCGTGAGTTGGAAGTTGAAGGTCGCCCCCAACTGAATTGGAGCGCGATCTATGCAGGAGGGCGTGGCTTGGCCGTCGTTGCGCCGGGGCAACTGGAAACGGCAGTGCTCGATCGGCCTGACCGCCCGCTCGCCCTGACGCTCTATCGCAGTACCGGGCGCACCGTGTTGACCGATGGTGAGCCGGATGGTCAATTGCTCGGTGAGCAACTCTCGGTACGTTACTGGCTGGTGCCACTGAGTGAAGCCCCTGACCGGGCCGCCCTGGGCGCATTGGCGCAGCAGTTGGCATCTGGCTTGCGCACGAGTCAGTGCGTGGCTGGCGATAGGCTCGTTACGCAACCGCCGTCGCCCCTGCCGCCGAGTGCGAGCCTGTTGCGCCTCAGTGGGGGGGCCCTCTTGAGTAGTCTCGCACAGACGGCGTTGGGGTTGGAGGTGCGGATTTTTAATCCTGAAGAGGCTGAGATCACGGCGACGTTGCATGTGCCCCCGGCGATCCGCCAGGCCCAGCGGGTGAATCTGGCGGGCGACCCGCTTGAGGCACCGATGCCGGTGCGCGAGGGTGTGTTTGAAGTGGTGATGGGAGCCAAGCAGATTGTGAGCTTGCGGTTAGTGGGGCAAGATCATGGCCCCTTGGGTAGGCGGTTGTTTTGACGCAAAGGCGCAAAGGCGCAACGTTATGACCGTGTGACACCTTCAAGGGGAAGTGGAAGAAGCGATGGAACGTGAAGATCAGATCAGCCAGCGGCTCTTGCTCTGGTTTGAGGGGTATGAGGCTCCGGAAGCGTTGCTGGAGTTGGTGCGGCAGCGCCCGATTGGAGGCGTGACGCTCTTTCGCAAACTCAACCTGAGAACACCGCCGCAGGTGCGAGCGCTCACCGGGGCACTACAGGGAGCAGCGTGGGCGGCGGGGCAACTGCCGCTGCTGATCTGTGCCGATCAAGAGGGTGGACAGTTGCAGGCGGTGGCGGGGGCAACGGCGTTTCCGGGCAACATGGCGCTGGGTGCGACCGGTGATGCAGAACTGGCCCGGCGGGTCGGGGCGGCGCTTGGCCGCGAACTGGCGGCGCTTGGGGTCAACGTCAATTTTGCGCCAGTCGTTGATGTGCAGAGCCACCCGGCCAATCCGGTGATCGGGGTGCGCTCGTTTGGCGCTGATCCTGCGTTGGTCGGGCGACTTGCCGCAGCGCTGGTCGAGGGGTTGCAAGCGAGTGGTATCGCCGCGACAGCCAAGCATTTCCCTGGGCACGGCGATACCGTCGCCGATACGCACCATGCGCTGGGCGTGCTGCCGCACGACATGACGCGGCTGCAGCAACATGAACTAGCCCCCTTTGCGGCGACGATTGCGGCTGGCGCACGGCTGGTGATGGCGGCGCATCTGGCGGTGCCAGCGCTGACCGGGCGGGTTGATTTGCCGGCGACGCTGGCCCCGGGGGTGCTGGAAGATCTGTTACGCGGTACGCTGGGTTTTCGCGGGGTCGTGGTCAGTGATGCCTTGAACATGGCGGGTTTTGGCACGGAAGCCGCGTGGAACGACCGTCTGGTACAGGCGGCAGCGGCTGGCGTCGATCTGTTGCTGCTAGCGGAACCGAACGATCCTGAGCAGGCGTATGCAACCCTGTGCGCTGCAGCGCAAGCCGGCCATCTCGCCCCGGCGAATCTGGAGGCTGCCGTCGGGCGGGTGGCGGCACTCAAGCATTGGCTGGCGACCCAGGTGCAGCCAGATCTGAGCGTTGTCGGATGTGCCGAGCATCAGGCGCTCGCGGCTGAGGTCGCGGTGCGGGCGATCACGCTGGTGCGTGATCGGGTTGGTCGTCTGCCCTTGCGTTTGCCTGCCGAGGCCCGCCTCGTTGTGGTTACGCCTGAACTGGCTGACCTGACACCTGCCGATACCTCGAGCTACGAACACTGCGCCCTGGGCGAGGCTGTCCGTCGTTACCATGCGCGCACCGATGAACTGGTCATCGCGGCAGACCCGGCGGCGGATGAGGTGGCTGCGCTCGGCGTGGAACTGGCCAACTATGATCTCGTGATCATCGGAACAATCAACGCCACCACGCGCCGCGGCCAGGCGGCGCTGGTCGAGGCGCTGGTGCAGCAAGGGGTGCCTGTGATTGCGGCAGCACTGCGGCTACCCTACGATACGATGACCTACCTGTCGGCACCTACTTGTCTCTGCACCTACAGCATCGCACCATCAGCGCTTACCGCGCTTGCCGACACCCTCTTTGGGCGGGCGGATGCACCAGGCTGTCTGCCCGTGCCGGTGAGTGTCTAACGTGAAAGAAACCAAACTATGACCCTCCTCGAAGAAATTCGTGAACAACCTGCCGTGCTGCAGGGTCTGCTTGATCATGCCCGCACGCAGGTCGCAGCGGTCGCCGCCGCGATCCGTGCGCGTCGGGTACAATATGTGTATCTCGTGGCCCGTGGTACCTCGGAACATGCTGGTATCTATGGGCAGTACGTTTTAGGGGCTTTCAATGGTCTCCCGGTTGCCCTAGGCGCGCCCTCGCTCTTTACTATCTACGAACGCCCGCCGCAACTCGCCAACGCGCTCGTTGTCGGCGTCTCGCAGTCGGGGCAGTCACCTGACATTGTCGCCGTCCTGGCTGAAGGCCGAAGGCAGGGCGCACTGACGTTGGCGATCACGAACGATCCACAGTCGCCACTAGCCGAGGCTGCCGAATTGAGCCTGGCGATCCAGGCTGGCCCCGAGCGAGCGGTGGCCGCCACCAAGACCTACACCGGCGAATTGATGCTCTTTGCGCTGCTCGCCGCCGCGCTCGCCGACGACCCCGCGATGTGGGTAGCGCTCGAGCGGGTACCGGCCGCCGCTGCCGAGGCGCTGCGGCTTGACCCTGAGATTGTGGCGGCAGCCGAGCATTTTCGGGCGATGCGTGAATGTGTTGTGCTAGGGCGCGGCTTTCACTTTGCGACTGCCCTCGAATGGTCACTCAAACTCAAGGAACTGGCCTATGTCATCGCCGAGCGTTACTCAACCGCCGAGTTTCAACACGGGCCAATTGCGCTGGTTGAGCCAGGCTTTGCCATCCTCGCGGTCGCCCCAACCGATCCTGGGCTTGCCCCGGTGCGAGATCTGCTCATACGGATGCGTGCGAACCAGGGGGCGCAGTTGCTGGTGCTTTCGGATGATCCAGCGACGCTGAAAGAAGCAACGGTCGGGTTGCGGCTGCCCGCAGGCGTGGCACCGTGGCTGATGCCGCTCGTCAGTATCATCCCTGCCCAACTCTTTTGCCACCATCTTACGATCGCCCGCGGGCTCGATCCGGCTGCACCGCGTGGCCTGAACAAAGTTACGTTGACGCACTGAGGCGAGGAAAACGACATGATCTTCCATTCCCTGAACGAATTGAGCCATACCTATGACCATGTCTACCTCTCGCCGCACCTCGATGACGCGGCGTTGTCGTGCGGCGGGGTGATCGCTGCGCAACAACATGCGGGGCAGCGCGTGCTGGTCGTGACGCTCTGCACCGCAACCCCGTCGCCGGAAGGCCCCTTCAGTGAACTCGCGCAGGCCTTTCATACCGCCTGGGGGCTTGGCCCTGCCGCGGTTGTGGCGACCCGGCTGCGTGAGGACGAGGCAGCCATGGCGCTGCTTGGGGCCGATGGCCTGTGGGCTGGTTGTCTCGATGCCATCTATCGTCACCCGACGACCTACACCAGTCGGGCCACGCTTTTTCATCAGCCTGCGGCCGATGACCCTTTGTACAGTGAGATCACGCCGCTGCTGATCGCCCTCCGCGAGCGTTTGCCCGAGGCAGCCTTTTATGCCCCACTGGGTATCGGGGCACATGTCGATCACCTGTTGACGCATGCTGCGGCGCGTACTGTGTTAGGGACGAACCTCATCTACTATGAGGATATCCCGTATGCGATACGTCTCGGCGCACTCGCCGAGCGACTTGCAAAAGTTGACCTACCATTGAATAAGCAAATCATTGTGATCGACGCAACGCTCGACACCAAACTGGCCGCGATTGCGGCCTACACGAGCCAGATGGTTGAATTGGCCCAGAGCCAACTCGGGCTCACGGTGGATGCCGTAACCGACGCGAGTGCGGCGCTGACCGCTGCGATCGCTGCGTATGCGCATCAGGTAGGGGGGGCGCTGCCCGCCGAGCGGATCTGGGTATAGGCCCGCTCTTTTTCGCACACGACGGCTTTTTTGACGCAAAGGCGCGAAGGCGCAAGGTGTTTGACGCAGAGGCGTGAAGGCGCAAGGTGTTTGACGCAGAGGCGCGAAGGCGCAAGGTGTTTGACGCAAAGGCGCGAAGGCGCAAAGATCTTGGTTTAACTCTATGCAACCATCATCACCTCCACAACCCTCACCTGTACGCCGTGTGGTCTTCTTTGGCGACTCGCGGGCGGACTGGTGGCTGACGCCGAAGCTCGCTGGTTTGCGTTTTGTCAACGCTGGGGTGCCGGGTGGCAGTGCTGCCTATCTGGCACGCCATTTTACTCGCATGGTCGAGCCATTGCACCCCGATGTGATCGTGCTCCAGCTTGGCGTCAACGATCTCGCCGGCTGGTCGCCGGGCACCGCAACGCAAGACGCTGTGTTTACCGCGATCGCAACGGTTGTCACCGAGGCGCGCCAGCTCGCCGCGCAGGTCGTTCTCACCACGATCTTTCCGCTGGCCCGCGGGCCATGGGCCAGTTCGCAGGTTCAGGCCGCGATTCTGGCCGTGAATGCGCGGCTACCGGCCCTGGTGACCGACGGCGTACACCTGCTCGACAGCGCCGCCGTGCTCTGCGGGCCAGACGGCTTTGTCTACAGCCGCTATGCCGACGACGAACTGCACCTGAGCGCCGCAGGCTACGCGATGCTCAACGAGGCGCTGGTGCGGTTGATCGGGGGGTGAGTGAGAAATGTGGGGAGACCGATACACATTAGGGACTACGCAGTGGCATCAGGACGCGCCCCGTCACCAGGGCGCTTCGTTATTTCGGCCT
>NZ_RYFF01000008.1 GCF_004138165.1 Candidatus Chloroploca sp. Khr17 | reverse complement strand
CAGCCGAAGAGACGCGCCACGTTCCTCGTACGCCCGCTTGCGCTCGGCAAGCGTCTCGTTATACACCCAGCGGCACTTCTCAAGCTGCTGCTCAAGGATACGCCGTTGGCCGTTCGTGAGGTAGATGCGGTATTTGAAACTCTTTCGCATAGGTTAAGCATAGCACGTCCTTGTTTAAAACGCAAATTTGTGCTAGTCTGGACTAAAGCCGCTCAAGCGGGTGAAGCCCTTCTCTCCCAGGGCTAAAGCTCCTGGGGTTTACGCCCTCTTTTTCTAAATGCGTGCAAGCTGTGCTTGCACGCATTTAGAAGGTATGTATTTTTCAGGGAGGGCAGGCCCTCCCTGCGACCCTCCCAGCGCCCCCCGGCCCTGTAGGGGCACCCCTTGCGGGTGCCTTGGCGGGGTTCATACACGGAAGATGCAATCGCCCTGCGACCCTCCCTACCGCTGTCGCGCTGCGTGCAACGCTTCCAACACCCGTGCCGCCGTGTCGTCCCAGGTCGGCAGTTCGGCGGCACGGTTTCGGGCTGCCGCCGCCATCTGCATGCGCTGCGCCGGGTTGTTCAAGAGTTGGCGCAGTGCCGCGACCAGGTGGGTCAGGTTCCCTGATGCGGTCAGGATGCCTGCCTCGGGGCCGACCAGATGGGGGACGGGGCCGACGGCATAGCCGATAATCGGGAGCCCCTGGGCCAATGCTTCGGCAAAGACCAACCCGTAGCCTTCGTAGCGCGACGGCAATACGAACAGGTCGGCCCGGCGATAGGCCTCAACCAGTGCGGCGTCGCTAATCGGGCCGTGGACGACGATCGACGCGGTAGGTGCGCGCGCAATGGCAGCCTGAACCGTGCGGGTATAGGCCGGGTCTGCATCAGTCTCGCCGATCAACTCCAACCGCGCCCCCGCTGGTGCGGCCTGGCTCCACGCTCGTACCAGGTCGAGAATGCCTTTGCGCGGGATCCACTGCGCAACGCAGACCGCCGTCAGAGGGTGTTTGCTGGAACCCTCGCCTGGCGCGGCTGCTGGCGATGTGAGCCGATCGTAGCCGCCGGGCGCAACCGTGATCCGATCTGAGGCAACCCCTCGATCTTCAAGGATGTGCCGCCCATGCTCGCTGACGGTGATCAACCGGTCGGCCCGTAACAGTGGTGCCTCCAATTCAAGATCGCCAACCGTCGTACTGTCAACACCAGCGACACTGGGGAGTTCGTGGACCAGTGCCACCAGGGGGCGGACGGCGCGCCAGCGATCGGCCCAGTGGGCGCAGAGGCCGCGTGCCAGAGCATCAATCAGCAGCAGATCGTAGGCGCTCGGGTCGAAGCCGCCAAGTTTCGGGGCCGCAATGAGCTGCGCCGCGAGATCGGCACCACTCGGAACCAGCTCAGTGATGGTAACGCCGGCCTTCTGCAAGCGGGCGAAGACTTCACGGTGGTAGAGGTAGCCACCGGTCATACGTTGGGTGTCACCGACGGTCAGGCATGCAACATGCATCAGAGCTGATCCTCATAGGCGGCATAGGCATCGGGGTTTTCCCAGATCCGTACCGTAAGGGTGACGATTGGGCTGCCCTGCAAGGCCTGGGCCAGCCGCTGCCAGCAATAGTGGGCCAGGTTTTCGGCTGTTGTATTGATCTGCTCTAGCCCAGGCACATCGGCCAGGTCGCGGTAATGCAGGTCGTTGACGATGGCATCAAGCGCCGCTTGCAGGCGCGTGATATCGATCAGGGTACCGTCTGGTTGTAAGCGCGGCCCACGGATCGCCACCTCAATGCGGTAGGTGTGGCCGTGCATCCGTGTCGCCGGGCCAAAGTCGCCGATCAGGCGGTGGGCTGCTTCAAAACGGGCGCTTACGCCAATTTCAAACATCGTTGCCTCTCATACATAGTCTGTGAACGAAGTTTCCCGGTAGCGCCGCCGACCACGAATACTGATCACGAAGAAACGAAGATGGGCGTTGCGGTGCGGTATTCGTTTCTTCGTGCCCCCATTCGTGGACGGCCAACGACACCAGAAAACTTCCGTGACACACTACTCAATTATACGTGATAACGACCTGCACGACCTGTTCGGGTTGTTCGTCGATCAGCCGGTAGGCCTCGGCGATTTGGGTGAATGGTAGGTGGTGGCTGATGAGCGGTGCCAGTTGGAGTTGCGGCAACCAGGCGAGCACCGCCTCCCAGCGCCGATCATGATCCCAGCGCGCTGTCACTGCGGGACTGAGTTGGCCTACCTGTGACGAGCGCAGGGTGATCCGTCCGCGGTGAAAATGCCCGCCCAGGTCGAGTTGCACTGGTTTGCGTCCGTACCATGAACCGACGACCACGGTGCCTTCGGGCATCACGCAAGCGATGGCCGTCTGGAGTGCCACCGGTGAGCCACTGACCTCGATCACCAGATCCGCACCCCGGCCCCCATTCAGAGCGCAGATCTGCTCGGGAAGAGTCGGCACCGGAGCCAGCGCGGCATCGGCACCCACCTGCAACGCCAGCGCGCGTCGCGCCGGGACAGGTTCAACCGCAATAACTTTGGCCGCACCGGCTTGTTTGAGCAACTGCACGACGAGCAACCCGACGACACCTTGCCCAAAGACGAGCGCGGTTTCGCCAAGATTGATCCGTGCATCGTGAACCAGATTGAGCGCGGTTTCGGTATTGGCGGCGAAAACCCCCAGTTCCGGTGTAAGTTGGGCCGGTAAGCGCCGGCAGAGATCCGCCCCGATGCAGACGTGGCTCTGGTGCGGATGCAGGGCGAAGACACGATCTCCCGTTGCGAGCGACGTCACCGCTGAACCGACCGCCGTGATTTCGGCGACACAGGCATAGCCGAACTTGATCGGGAAGCCAAAACCGCCCACCAGGGTCGGCAGGTCAAGCGGCAAAACCGGGTCGACTTCGCCCCGGTAGACCAGCATCTCTGTACCGTGGCTAATCGCCGACGCATGCACAACGGCCTGCACCTGGCCCGGGCCGGGCGACGCGAGTGCCTCATCACGGAACTCCACCTGGCGAGGTGCGCTGAACCAGGCGGCGCGAGCCGTGGCTGGGGTCATCATGGTGAACCGGTTTCTGTTTCAGCGCTGGCTTGCCGGTAGTGTATCTGGCCTTGGATGATCAGATCAACCCCAGCGTGCGTCAGCGTGACTCCTTCCAGCAGACATGCGTCATCCAGGTGCTCAATGCCCAGGTCGCCAACTGCTGCGATCCCCGTGCCGAGGATCTTCGGGGCCACCGTGATCGCCAGGCGATCGGCGAGGCGGTGGCGCAACAGGCTGGTGATCAACTGTGCGCCGCCCTCAACCATCAGCGTAGCAATGCCTCGTTCGGCCAGGATCGCGAGCAGGTGCGCCAGATCGATCCGCCCATCAGCCAGTGCCGGCGTCTCGACCAAGGTGGCACCGCGCTCGGCAAGCTGCGCACGGCGTTCCTGCGGTGCGGCGCTGGTATAGGCGATCAGCGTGCCGACAGCGGCCCCGTCGCGCAGAACGGCCGCGTTGTCTGGCAGCCGCAAGCGACTATCAACAATCACGCGTAACGGATCGGTTCCGGGCACCAGGCGTACCGTCAGGCGAGGATCGTCGGCCAGCACCGTACCGACCCCGACCATCAGCGCATCGCTCGCCGCCCGTAGTTCATGGCTGAACCGCAGCGACTCAGCGCCGCTGATCCACTGCGAGCTGCCGCTACGCGTCGCCAACCGCCCATCGAGGGTCTGCGCATAACTCAGCGTGACAAGTGGGCGGCTCATCCGCGCCGCCGTACAATCTCGACGACCGAACCGTCGAGGATCGTATCTTCGAGGCGCACCCAGGGTTTCGTGACCTGCACCTGAACAGCCTGGACGCGAGGATGGTCAGCGAGCACAGCGGCAGCAATTCGCTCAGCGACAGCTTCGGTCAACTGCAGCGGTTCACCTTCGACAATCTGGCGCGTGCGCTGGTGAACCTGGCTATAATCAACTGTCTGCTGCAAATCGTCGGTGCGCCCGGCAGCCTGGAGATCGAGCAAAAGGGTCAGATCGACAATGAACTGCTGTCCGAGGCTCCGTTCCTCGGGTCGAGTCCCGTGGTAGCCGACAAAACGCATGCCGCGAAGATGGATTTTATCGAGTTCCATTATTCAGCCACCAATCCGTACATCAACGGAAGCTTGGGCACGTCATCAGGTGGATAATACCGGCGCTGATCATCGCGCCGCATCCGCGCAAAAGGCTTCTCGCCATTGACATAACAGAACTCTTGCAACTGGCGAATACGCAGACCCGCAGCGGCGAAGGCACTGACGACCTCGCCAATACCCCAACGATAGAGATGGCACTGGTGCGGATTGACAAAGTCGCGCACACCCTCGGCGAAACCACCGGGGCTGAGCCCGCCGGCGGCTGCCCCGACATAGTCGCCGACACCATCAAGCGTCAGCATCTGTCCCCCGTGGGGATAGTTATAACGTAGCCGCCATTCAGGATCGAACATATTCGACGTCGGATGAAACTCAACCAGCACAAACCTCCCCTGCGGTGCCAGGATCGCCGCCACACCGTTAGCGAAGGTCGGCAGATCGCGGAGCCAGCAGATCGCCCCATACCCACAGTAGATCCGATCGAAGGCGATGCCCGCACGGGCAGCCTCACTCAAATAGGCATACACATCAGCCTGCACAAAAGTGGCCTGTAAGCCGGTCGCCTCAGCCAGCGAGCGAGCATACATGATTGCGGCATCGCTCAGATCGACGCCGGTAACAGTCGCCCCAAGACGATTGAAGCTCAAACTCTCGTGGCCGGTATTGCACAACAGATGCAGCAGACTACAGCCCGTCATCTCACCGAGCAAGGCCAATTCTTCCGGAAAGACCGTCAAACCACCCGTGCGCAGATAGTCCGACAACCCTGGGCGATGGCTAGCATGGGCTTCAACCGCCGCATTCCATGAATGGCGATTCTGTGCTGCTGCAACGTCAGGATCTACCGTCACGCATTCTCCTAGTCTTCGATATTGGCGATGAGAGTGAGTATAACTTTATTGTACCACTGTCGAGAAGGCTTGCTGAAGCTGTACGTTACCCCTGGCAAAGCGCCAAGCGTGACGGCTGAGGTCGAAGCCCACCTCCGTGAAGCCCTCTCCAAGCCCTCTGGCTTCGCCTCCTACGGCGAGATCCAGGAGTGGCTCTGGCTGAACCAGGGTATTCGGCTGGCCTACTCCTTCGTTACTCGCTCCCAGCTTGTTGAGCGGTGAACGATACCAGCGGTATCACGGTGATAAATGTGCTAAAAGGTATTCACGCAACACCTGGCGGCTAATCCAGAGCGGTGTTCCCGCCTGCTCGTAGGCGGTAATCGTTGTTCTGGCGAGGTCATAGAATGGTGAGGAGTCTACGCTGGCATAGACCAGGATATTAGTATCCAAGAAGATTGGTTCAGCAACCACGGTCGTCATAGAGTTCCTCGCGTCGAAGGGGCAGATTGTCAGGCCAGGTGGGGAGATGGATGCTGGGCAATGGCTGTATCGGTGGGGCTTGCACTGCGTCGGCTGACTGCCGGATCACCTGCATGGTCAAATCATTGAGCAAGTACAGCTTCTCCTGGAGCGAGAGGCATTGTACTAATGCCCGAGCTTGCGTCAGTTGGTCTGTGCTCATCATTACCGGTGCCCTCTTTACTCATGCTATACTACCAATACGAAGAAGCCACAATGCAAGGTGGTCAGGGGTTTCGGCTCTGCTGAACCCCCTGACCACCTTATCTCTCTATAGGAGTTGTCAACGATGAGTCAGAAATGGACCCAACTGGATATTCCCGATCTTACCGGGAAAGTTGTTGTCATCACTGGGGCCAACAGTGGCCTGGGCTTTGAGTCGGCGCGCACGCTGGCGTCGAAGGGTGCGACGATCGTGATGGCGGTGCGTACGTCGGCCAAGGGCGAACAGGCTCGTGCCGCGATTCTCAAGGCCTATCCGAACGCGGTCATTGAGGTGATGCGGCTCGATATGGGCGACCTGAGTTCGGTGCGTGCGTTTGCCGATGCCTTTGTGGCGAAGTATGAGCGCCTCGATATTCTGTTGAACAATGCAGGTCTGATGGCGATCCCGCGTCAAGAGACGGTCGATGGTTTTGAGATGCAGCTGGGGGTTAATCATCTCGGTCATTTCGCGCTGACCGGGCGGCTGATCGATGTGCTTGTGAAGACTCCAAAGGCGCGGATTCATAATGTCTCTAGTAGCGCCAACTTTACCGGGCGGATCAACTTCGACGATTTGATGGGCAAACGCAACTACGGGCGTTGGGAGGCCTATGGGCAGAGTAAGCTCGCGAATATCTTTTTTACGTTTGAGCTGCAAAAACGGTTAAGCGCAGCCGGGTTCGATACGATTACCAACACATCGCATCCAGGCCTGGTGATGGGGAACCTGCAAGAGAATAGTGTTGCGCAGTCGGGGACACAACTGGAGGCGCTGCTCTATCGGGTGATTCAGCCCATCCTGGCTCAGGATATTGGCATGGGCGTATTGCCGATGCTCTATGGCATGACCGCACCCGACGCGAAGGGTGGCGTCTTCTACGGCCCCGAGACGTTCAATATACGGGGCTACCCTGCCGAGCAAAAAGCCAACAAGGCCGCCTATGATGCGGCAGCCCTCACGCGTTTCTGGGAGGTCTCTGAGCAACTGACGGGGGTACGCTACGCCGTGCTGGAGAAGGTGGCGACGACGGAGCTCTAAAAGTTCCTTCCGCCACCTCGCGCTGGGGGGCTACCGCTATGAACCCGATGCCGTGGGGCTGAAGCCCTCGGCTAGGTGCAGCGAAGCCCGCCTGCGCGGGCGAGACCGGATTCATTTCTGGAAGACCATCAGCCCGACGGTGCTCCGGTCAGGTGGACGTTGCACCAGCCCTAGCATCAGCCCTATCGGGCAATCGCAGAGATTGGTGTGATGGTATGATGATAGATGATGCTGTGAACGGTGGCGAAATCGTGAACAAAAACCAACACGCAGCACAGGCTTCGAGATGATGGAGAGGAAATTCTCCGCTCGAACTGTGCTGCGCGTCTGGTAGTCACAACGGACTCTGGTGGTGGAGATGGGGGGATTCGAACCCCCGTCCAGAAAGCTACGCCGCAGATATCCTACAAGCTTAGCCATTTGTTTAGAGCTCGCCCGCGCCTGCACAAGTAGCAAAGCAGTCTTTGGGCAAACCCGCTTATCTTTTCCCCAGGCCAGCAGGTGGTCACCCAGGAAGCACTCGACTTGTTGACGCCGGGTCACTGACCATCGAGTGAGTCAGTGAGGGCGCGCTACCTATTTTTAGGCAGCGAGGGCCATGCGGCCCGAGTAGTTGTTGTTGCCAGTTATTGGCATTGCCCTTTTTACGTGACTGGGCGTCACGGCTTGCAATCTACGACCTTCACCCCCTGTCGATACCAGTCATCCCCGTCTCTAGCCTATGTATTATAACGCACCTGGCGCAAACGTCAATGAGTCTTGCGAAGGAGTTTAGGGTGCTTGCCTCTTGCGTTGGAGCGTGCTACCAGGCCTACAGATTGCCCACATCCCCCCCTCCTGTCGGCGTAAACGCCTCGGCTACCCAGGGCGAAGCCGGCCTGCGCCGGCTGAATCAGGCCACGAAAGTGGCCTTTGCCAACCAAAAGCCGAGCCGTTCACGGCGACGGCAGCTTCTGCCATCACCCCACCCAGCGCTGGGGCGAGCTGGGACAAGGGCGCGAAGAGCGTCTTTGCTTGGCACCTCTGACGTCAGCAAGGTTGCGCCTTCGCGCCTTTGCGTCAAAAAAACCGTCTGGTGGGCAAAGCATAGCCTTTAGACTACATCTTGCCCGCGCTGGCGACGGCCAGTGCCAGTGAGCCAGAGCAACCCAACAAGCAGAGCAGGGATCAACAGGACACCAATCGTTCCCGCAAGAATCGTTGAGAGCGGACTATCAATCCCCGGAATTGTGTAGTCAGGCAGGATCGCAAAAGGTGCATCCAGAGCATACTCAAGAAAGCCCTGATCTTCGGCGACGCGCTCGAGGCCATCAGGATGCGGCGAGGCCAGAGGGGCCAAAATAGTTAGGGTCAGGGCAAGCACGATACCACCCAGCGCAACCTTTGATGGACGCATCCCTCCTGCGATCTGGATCTCCTCGCCCATCGGAGAAGCGAGCCCTGGCACGTGCTGCGGCCAGAACGCAGTCAAAAGCAGCAGGGTGAGCATGGTGATGCTCCCTTCGAGAATACCGATCGCGGCGTGAACCCCCAGCATTGCCGGAAAGACAAGGGCCGCCTCAACAACGCCCGACAGCGCCAACTGCAACGACGTCAACGCTGCCGCTGCCATCACCGAGACCCAGCCAGCCACAAAACCAGCCAGCGAAATACCCCAGGCATGCTGTTGTGTACGCTGCAGCAGTGGCTTCGCAACGCCATAGCCAAGCAACGCCGTCACAACCCCCATGTTAAAGATGTTCGCACCCAGAACCAGGATTCCGCCATCCTGAAAGAGGAGCGCCTGGAGCGCAACCACAGCAGCAACGACCAGCATACCCGCCCACGGACCGAGCAGCATCGCCGCCATTGCGCCCCCCAGTAGATGCCCCGACGTACCGTGCAAGACCGTCACATTCAGCATCTGACCAGCAAAAATACATGCCGCCAGGATCCCCATCATCGCCACATCCGGCTGCTCTTCACGCACCCGATACACCGCGTACCCCACCGTCCCCGCAGCAATGACCCACCACGCAAGAGCCACCGGCACCGTCAGCAAGCCATCGGGCAAGTGCAACCCGAGCACCATCGCCCCGTGCAACGACTGCAGCATGACCCCCTCCTCCTTGAGTAAGACCAGTTATCTTTGAGGTGTCCGCATCCGTGACATTAGTAGATGGTAGAACGCGAACAGGCACTGTATGGCAAAGTATAGTCTACTTTTGCTCAATTTGCACGAAGTTGCCTGCAAACGGGATGGTGTGCTCGGTAGCAAACACAGAGGCAAGCACAATCGAGACAGCTTGCGACAGGCAAGCCCCTGTGGTACACTGCACCTCGGTTTGGTCTGCAAGACGGGAGGCTTTTTGCGTGACACCGGACGATCAGCAGTCACCCGATTCGCAGTTTTCCGATCAATCCCAGAGTAAGCGTATCAGTCGTGATACGCTCCTTTTGCTTGGAGCACTTTCGTTTCTGATTCTGGCGGTGGCGTTGACTTTCCTCTTTACACCGGGTGGTCAGCCTGGCGATGAGGCAGGGGTACCCACCGAAGAGCTTACGACGACCCCTGATCCTGCGTATCCAGTTGTTTCACCAACGCCTGATCAGGGCGCTTATCCTTCTCCTGGTCAACCAACAGCGCCTGTCGCTGGCTTTGATCCTGCCTATCCCTATCCCATGCCTGTCGTACCAACTGGTGATCCTGCGCTCGAGACGACGGCAACGCCCGATGCTGCGGTTGGCGTTGACCCTCCCTCGCTGATCCCGACTGATGCGGCGTATCCAGGCCCGGATCTTGAGGAACCTACCCCTCTCGCCGGATATCCGGGGCCGGCTGGTGGGCAGCCTACGCCACTGCCAGGGTATCCGGGGCCAACTGGTGAGGGGACGCCGCCTCCCATGCCAACGCTTGCATTGACGCCGATTGTGCCAACCGCTGTGCCGCCACCCCCGGTGGTGCAGCCGACGGTCGTCCGCCCAACAGTGGTGCAGCCGACCGCTGCACCGCCACCCACGGCCATTATCCCGCCTACGTCTGAACCCTTCCCCCCCGGCGAAGTGACAGCGACACCAGAGTCCCCTGTCGATCCGCCTGCGCCGACGGCACTGCCGTTGCCAACCGAGACGCCGGGGCCGCCACCGCCACCGCCCTTCGATGTGGTCAGTGGCAATGTGCGCTGGTCACGCGCTGAGAGTCCGATTGTTTTGGAACGGGATCTTCAGGTTGCGCCCGGGAGCGAACTGGTCATTGAGCCGGGGGTTGAGGTGCGGCTTGCGCCAGGCGTCTCGATCTTTGTTGATGGTGGGCAACTGCTTGCCCTTGGTCAACCCAATCAGCCGGTGCGTTTTGTTGGTGCAACGGGCGCGCGCTGGAGCGGGATCTTTGGGCAACCGAATAGTTTTGTGGTGCTCGAACATACCGAGGTGCGCGGGGGCGGGCTTGGCGGCACCGTGATGGCGCTTGAGCGGAGCGAGTTGGCGGTGCGTGCGAGCCGCTTCACCGATAACGGTGGAGCGATTCTGCTGACTGATACCCGCCTCGAGATGCGCGATAGTGAGGTGACGGGCAATGATATGCCGTTTGGCCCGGCCCTTGAGGCGAGTTTTGGGCGGGGTAATTTTGTGACCTTGAGCAATAATCGCTTTGGGGGCAATCGTCTGAGTGAAGGCGCTCCACAGGTGCGTCTCAGCAATCGTAGTACCTTCGAGACGCTGAACCTCGCAATTGAGGGCAATCTGATCCGTGGTGGTGCACCGAATCTGCAACTGACGACCAATGGCCCACTAGTTGGGACAGTCGGGTGCAATGCGCTGATTGGTGATGCGCAAGGCTTTGGTCTGCGCACCCAGACGCCCCAGGTTGATCCCAATGGCGTGCCGCCGATGCGCCTGCGTGTTGAGAATAACTATATTGATGAGCACGTGCCACCGATTATTCCTGTCTATCTGCGCTATGGCCTCGGACGTGGGGCGACCAGCGAGGTTCTGCTCGATATGCGCAATAACTGGTGGGGGAGTGAGACCGGCCCCTATGAACCAGAAGCCAACCCGCTTGGGCGTGGCGACTCGGTTGGGGTCAATATTCTCTACGCACCCTGGTTGACGGCCCCACCGTCGTGCGTGCCGTCGCAGTAGGAGCACAAGAGCCGAGCATGCAACAGCACACTAGCTCAGGCAACGCAGCTATGCTTACATTGAGGCGACGTGCGCTGCATTTTGTCGTCCTGATGGGCATCGTCAGCCTGTTTGCTGATATGGTCTATGAGGGTGGGCGGAGTATTAGCGGCCCCTACATGGCGCTGCTAGGGGCAAGTGGCACGGTCGTTGGGCTCATGGCTGGCGTTGGTGAGCTGATTGCCTATGGGTTGCGGATCGTTTTTGGCTATCTGAGCGACCATACCCGGCGCTACTGGGCCTTTACCATTGCCGGCTATGGCCTCACAGCGCTCGCCGTGCCAGCACTGGCGCTCGCCGGGAGTTGGCAGATCGCCGTCTTGCTCTTGACCCTGGAACGGGTAAGCAAGGCGCTACGCAGCCCGGCGAAAGACACCCTCCTCGCCTACGCAACCAAGACGATTGGTCATGGCAAGGGCTTTGGGCTGCATGAGGCGCTTGATCAGATTGGGGCTGTGGCTGCTCCGCTGCTGCTCGCAGCTGTCTTGGCCTGGCAGGGAAGCTACGAACTCGCGTTTGCCTTGCTCCTCATCCCCGGCGGATTGAGTATTCTGGCGTTGCTAGTGGCGCGAGCACGCTTTCCCCAACCCGAGGATCTTGCTGGCACAACACCTGCGCTGAAGCCCCAAGGCTTCGAACGAACTTTCTGGCTCTACCTGATCGCAGTTGGCCTAATTGCCGCCGGATTTGCTGATTTCCCGCTCATCGCTTTCCACCTCCAACGCACCGAACTCGTTGCCTCAGCATTGATCCCGGTGCTCTATGCGCTGGCGATGGCGGTTGATGCCGGGGCTGCGCTGCTCTTTGGCCTGCTGTTCGACCAGATTGGTTACAAGGCGTTGACTCTGGCGGCATTGCTCTCGCTAGGCTTTGCCCCGATGGTTTTCAGCAGTAGCCTGGCATTAGTCGTCCTGGGCATGGTGCTCTGGGGCATTGGGCTTGGTGCCCAAGAGTCCATCCTTCGTGCAGCAGTGGCAACGATGGTTCCAGCCGAACGGCGCGGTACCGCCTACGGCCTCTTCAATGCAAGCTATGGGATGGCCTGGTTTCTGGGAAGCGCGATCCTTGGGTTGCTCTATGATCGCGCCCTGCCCATGATGATTGCGGTCTCGGTCGGATTGCAGGTGGTGGCGCTCGGGTTGCTGATCGTCGTGATGCGTTGGCAGCACCACGAACGTATTGCATAACCTCGGCGAATCTATGCGATAATACGAACAATGTGGCAGCACCGCTGCCACATCACTGTATGAGCCCAATCCCCTGCGGAGGCGTGTATGCGGGTGCTTGAAACGCAGATTTTTCGTGGCCCAAATCCTTATGGCTATCGTCCGGTCATTCGTCTGACTCTCGATCTTGAGGAGTTGGAAGAATATCCTTCGGATCGCATTCCTGGTTTTACTGATCGCCTGATTGAGTTGATCCCGTCACTGCAAGAGCACGGCTGCTCGTATGGCGAACCGGGTGGTTTTGTGCTGCGCCTGCGCGAGGGGACGTGGATCGGCCATATTGTTGAGCATATCGCGCTTGAGTTGCAGTGCCTCGCGGGGACCGAGGTGACCTATGGCAAGACCCGGTCGGTGCCTGATCAGCCTGGGGTCTACTTTGTGATCTATTCGTACCGTGAAGAGCGGGTCGGCCGCGAGGCCGGCAATCTTGCGCTGCGCCTGGTGCGTTCGCTCTTGCCCGCGCATCTGCCGAGTGCGTTGCAGGGCGACGAGCGGGCTAGCTTTGATTTTGTCCGTGAACGCGATGATCTGATCCGCCGCGCCCAGGATCTGATCCTCGGGCCGACCACGGCGTCGCTCGTTGATGAGGCCCGTAAACGAGGCATTCCTGCGATTCGCCTTGATGACCAGAGCCTGGTGCAGCTTGGGTATGGCAAGCATCAGCAGCGTATTCGTGCGGCGGTGACTGGGCAAACATCGTATATTGCGGTCGAGACGGCCAGCGATAAAGAGTTGACGATCCGCTTGCTGGGCGATGTTGGCCTTCCGGTGCCGCGCCATCGCCGCGTCAGAAGTGCCGAAGATGCCGCCGCCGCTGCCGCAGCGCTCGACTTTCCACTAGTCGTCAAGCCCCTCGATGTCAGCCATGGTCGCGGCGTTTCACTCAATCTCAATACGGTTGAAGAGGTTGTGCGTGCTTTTGAAGTCGCATGCGAATATAGTTCTGATGTTCTGGTCGAGACCTTTCTGCACGGCAATGACTATCGTGTGCTGGTGATCAACGGCGAGGTGGTGGCCGTCGCCGAACGTGTGCCGGCGCATGTGATTGGTGATGGCAAGCATACGCTTGCCGAGTTGATCGAACTGGTCAACCGCGATCCACGCCGAGGCTTTGGGCACGAAAAAGTCTTGACGAAAATCAAGCTCAATCATCAGAGCGATCAGCTGCTGGAGCGGGCCGGCTATACGCTTGAGACGGTGTTAGCGTCGGGTGAGCGTTTTGCCCTCGCGGCGACCGCCAATCTCTCGACCGGTGGCACGGCAATTGACCGGACAACCGAGATTCACTACGAGACCCGCGAGATTGCGCGGCGGGCAGCGTTGATTGTCGGGCTTGATGTAGCGGGCATTGATGTGATTACGCCTGATATTTCGCAGCCACTGCGCGAAGTCGGCGGCGGTATCGTGGAAGTCAATGCAGGCCCCGGTTTTCGCATGCACCTGCAACCCTCCGAGGGAACGCCGCGCAATGTGGCCCGTTTTGTCGTTGATATGCTCTTTCCGCCGGGGCAGCCGACGCGCATCCCGATCCTCAGCATTACCGGCACCAACGGCAAAACAACGACGGCCCGGATGGTTGCGCATATCCTCAAGATGCACGGGCAGCGGGTTGGCCTCACCACCACCGATGGCATCTATATTGATGGTGAACTCTACCTCAAAGGCGATCTCACTGGCCCGTGGAGTGCGCGGATGGTGTTGAAAGACCCGACGATCGAGGCGGCAGTGCTTGAGACGGCGCGGGGCGGCATCCTGCGCGAAGGGCTTGGTTTTGAGCGTTGCGATGTGGGCGCGGTGCTCAATGTCTCGAACGATCATCTTGGTCTACGTGGTATCCATACCGTCGAACAGATCGCCGAGATCAAGGGTCTGGTGATCGAGGTCGTGCGTGACGATGGCGCGAGTGTGCTCAATGCCGATGATCCGCTGGTGGCGGCGATGGCCGACCGCGCCGAAGGGCGGCTGATCTACTTTAGCATGCACGGCGGCGAGAGTGCGAGCGATCTGGTCAAAAACCATATCGCCAACGGAGGCACCGCCGTGGTCTTGCAACCTGGCGTGCGCGGCGATATGATCGCCATCTATGATGCCGAACAATACATCCCGTTGCTCTGGACGCACCTGATCCCCGCGACGCTCGAAGGCAAAGCGCTGCACAATGTTGCCAACGCGCTCGCCGCAACCGCGATTGCCTATGCGCACGGCGTGACGATCGAGAATATTCGCCAGGGCCTACGCACCTTCAACACCAGTTTCTACCAGGCCCCCGGGCGGCTCAACATCTTCGACGAGCACCCCTTCCGCGTGCTCGTGGACTACGGGCACAACCCAGCGGCCTTCGCGGCGATGCGCGAACTGGTCGAACGCCTACGCCCGTCTTATCCACGGGTCATTGGCGTCGTGAGTTCGCCTGGTGATCGGCGCGACCAGGATATCGCCGAAGCGGGAGGCATTCTTGGCACCATGTTTGATCTGCTGATCCTCAAAGAAGATGACGATCGCCGTGGCCGTGCCCCCGGTGAAGTCATCGGCATCCTGCGCGAGGCCGCGCTCGCCGCTGGCATGCCCGCCGCGCAGATTGTTGACGTGCCCAATGAACTTGAAGCGGTGCGGTACGCGATGAGCCGGGCCGAACCAGGTGAACTCGTGATCGTCTTTGCTGACAACATCACCGGGGTGTGGAAGGAAGTAATTTATCATCCTCGCGGGGCAAGTGAGGGCCGGATAGGGTAAAAGAAGCCTCTATGTAGATATATTGCAACCATGGAGGCTCGCGAGCAGGAGTACCGTATATGACCGCACAACCGCGACCATATATCACCGAAGAAGCCTATCTTGAGCAAGAGCGACGTAGTACCACGAAAAGTGAATATTATGACGGACAGATGTATGCGATGACGGGTGCCAAAGAACCGCATAACCTGATTGCGAGTAATGTTCTTGCTTCCTTGCATAGACAACTTCGGCGCAAGCCATGTCGCGCCTACCCAAGCGATATGCGGGTAAAAGTCCTGCGGACAGGCTTACATACGTATCCTGATGTTGTTGTTTGCGGACAGCCCGAATTTGTTGACGAAAAACGTGATGCTCTGACAAACCCTACCATTATTGCATGTACACTTTCACGAATGTTTACTTGAAGATACCTATGAAAAAGTAGAGCTTGAAGAAGATGCAGATAATCTTCCCCTTGATCCTCCAGCGGAGTAATATAGCAGTCCTAGACAATTTGTGTCTGAGGAGTGCCGGCTTTAGCCGGCTAAAGCCGGCACTCCTGTTTACAACCCAGATAGGGTTGCTATAGCGGCTCGCAGCAGACGTCGCTGGCGCGTCCCTGACTACATGCGTAATTGCTTATTTGGACAGGAGGTAGTTATGACGCTGGTTATGATGGCTCAACCTGTTCCCCTCACGATGAATGCTGATGGGGTCGTGCGTGTCGCCAATACCCGTATCACGCTCGATACGATCGTTGCGGCCTTTCGCGAGGGGGCAACCCCCGAAACCATCGCGCAGCAATATCCCTCGCTCGCACTTGCCGACGTCTACGCCGTTATCAGCTATTATTTGAACCATCTTCCCGAGGTGCATGCCTATCTCCACCAACGCGAACAGGTGGCTGTGCAGATCCGCCAGGAGAATGAAGTCCAGTTTGATCCGCAGGGCGTGCGGGATCGCCTCCTGGCACGTCGCACCACCACGGATCATCCATGATGCTGCGTCTGGCTGCCGATGAGAACTTCAATAACGATAGCGTGCGGGGAATCATCCGCCAGAGTCCCCACGTCGATATCGTACGCGTGCAAGATCCTGGCCTGACTGGCGCTGATGACCCAACCGTACTGGAGTGGGCCGCGCAGAGCCAGCGTATCGTCCTGACTCATGATGTGGCACTATGCTTATGAGCGGGTTCGCGCTGGTCAAACTATGCCCGGCGTTTTCGAGGTCAGTCGGAACATACCCCTTGGCCAAGTGATCGCAGACATTGTGCTGCTGGTCGAATGTAGCCTGGAAGGGGAGTGGGAGGGTCAGATACGGTATTTGCCGCTACGCTAACTGTGTAACCATGTACCATTTCCTGTCATTTCGATTGACTCGCGTGATGAGGAGGCATCGGCATGAATCAAATGACGCCCTATGATGCGGTCTTACTGCTGGCCAGGCAACTTGCGCCGACCGAGCAAGCGCGCTTAGCTGCCGCGCTTATTGGGGTGCCATCCGAGCCAACGCAGACCGATGCACCAGCGCGACGGCCAAGTCTCACCCCCGAGGTGCAACAGTTGCTTGTGGGGAAAACAGCCAACGATTTCGATGTGCCACCCAATGGCACGCCCGAGGATGCACGTGCGCTGGTGCGCTCATGGGCCGAAGAAGATCCCGATGCCACGGAAGAAGAGGGTGAGTCGTGGGAGGATGTGCTGCGTTCGCTCGACGCCAACCGTTGCTCGGCCCGCCGCTTGTTTCCTGAAATGTTGACCACTTGACGCGGCTCGCACCAGCCGAGCATTGGCAGAAGATCACAGGATAGATCAGTCGACCATGCACGATTCTTCGCGGGTGACGGTCAGCGTGGCATGTATCTTTGCCTTCCCCCGGGGCGTGCGCGTCTGCCATTCGGCCTCTGAAGCATGATCCGCCAGTGAAGTCGCCATCGGCGGTTTGCTATCCGGTTTCCTTTTAAGGTGCCAAGCAAGAAACCTCAAATATTTCAGTTGGGATACCCTGAATAGCCTTCCAGCAGGACTCCTTCTTGCACCATTCTGTAACATTACGACCATCAGGTGGATGTGTGATTACTTGATGAACTTCTCTCGAAATCATGTGAATCGCCTGTTGAAGCGACGGTGTAAGGCTTTGCTGCTTCCAGATCTTATCTAGATCTACTTTTTGCTGCGCTTTATAGCTCAGATATGCCAGGGTATAGGTCACAATATTCGCACGATAACCGCCAAACTTCTCACTCTGGACAATCTTCTCTGCAGTTTTGAACAAAATAGCTTTGGCGATGAGGTGAGTAAAATAGGTTTCGTCTGGCTCAGGGCGTCTCTTCTCTGTCAAGCCAACTGTAAACTTGGCAAAGTTTTTTTGGGCACCCAAACTGACGATATGAGGAAGCTGATCCCAAGTATGTTCAAATTTTGCAAGATCAGTTTTGGTAAATTTTTGAGCATTCGGATGTGTAAGAGTGAAAGCTTTTTGCTTGGCCGGGGTGGATTCGCGATTCTTGGCATCGGCGTACTGTCCTCGTGCACGTTCATAAAACCACCGAGTTTGACGCTGAGTGCCATTAACGGTAGGTGCCCAAATGGTGCGAGAGAGCTCTTCAACCCGAATGTGAAATGGGTCGTTGGCGGAGAAATCAGCTTCACTGACCTTATTTTGGTTGTTGGCGTAGCGGGAAATCAGGGGCACGATTTCATCCATACGATCGCGATCTACCACCGTTAACTTAGTCTGAACGTAAATTCCCGAGATATCTGCTTTGTCTTTGCGAACGGCTTGATAGAGAGAAGCCGTAGTTTGTCCACCGTTGACGATCTGAAGATCACAAATTTCGACAATCCCTTGTCCACCATTGTGTAAATCGACAAGTTTCACGGTCTCAGCAGTTGCAGAAATTCCGTTGTTGTAGGCGAGAAACCGATGGGGTTCTTTCAAAATTGTTTGACGGATGCCTTTATTGACATTGCCTTTTGCCTGTAAGAAGGAACGAACATTGCGTTCCAATAGTCTTGAGCCATATTCAGCGTAGATTTTACAGAGAATTTCACCGGGAATGATGGCAACATAAGCGCGATAGTCTGCTTGGGATTCTGGCATAGCAAGGCAGGGAATGATAAAATTATATTGATTTAAAAAATTAATTTTGATTGCTTCTCGTTGTTGCCCTGACGTAATGCAGCGATAGGTTCGACGAAGATCCCAGATGTTGTAGGAATAGTTGACTCCGTTTACTTCTTGACTTTTCTTAGTTTGTAGTGTGGTTAGCCCGTCGGTGAAGAGGAATAGGCGCACATGGCTGAGCTGGCTCCGCTGGCTGTAAATCAACTGTGCCATGTCAAAGCTAGGAGAGGCTTCTTCGATTGACTGATGATATCCTTTGTAGACTTTGCTTAGGAAATTAATCAGTTGCTTGAAAGCACTTTCAACCGTATCTTTACGCACAGTAGTAGGAGAAGGATTCTGGATATAAATAGAGATGAATAAATCGAGCCGACCTTCTTCTTCTTGGAGATTGTAGCCGTTGACTTTAATGCCACGAGCACTGTGATAGCAGACGTGACCATCTTCAAGTTCGCCTGCTTCGGTCAAATACTCAATCATGATGCGGGTAAAGGCTTCCTCTCGAAAGGAACTGCCCTCTTCTTCGGTCTGATTGCCCTCTGCATCGATGATGACTTCCTGATGGAGGTTTTCGACAAATCGGGCAAGTTCCAGATCATCATTACTCATGGCTGGGCTGATCTCCTATTAGTGCAATGATCTCTGTTTCTGGAATGGAAAAGCGTTTGCACTCAGCAACGCTAATGGTATAGCGCACATCTCCTACACCATTACGAAGATCAGATTCAATAATTTTAGGAAAGTCTGTCCCAACTTTGAAGTAGTTGTATTCTCGAATGGTGTAGCCGATATTCTCATAGCGAGTCGTATGAACATCTAGGTAGCCGATTTCAAATAGGAGATTTTCTAACTCATCTCTAGCGATCGCATCCCCGGAAACAAGCGATCGCACACTAGCGACCATTTCAGGTAAAGTCTCCCCCTGCCCTTGGCGCACATCCAGCGATAGATGAAGCAGCACGATCGCTCCTGCCCCCGTATCATCCAGTTGTCGTTCGCTGGCAATCGCTAATTTTTGATGTTGTTTGGCGCTGGTTGTTTTTACTTCAGCCGCACAACCAGCAAATTGAAAATCTTGTTGAGTACCTTTTGGCCCAGTCCAACATCGAACCCCTTTGAGTAATTCCAGATGGGGAAATACTAATTGTCTTAAAAACCACAGTTCCCCATAAAGCCCTTGCTGAGCAATTTCACTCAATCCCTCTGGATGATGCTTTTCCAGAAAAGTTTGCCATCGTTTTAGACGAGTGATAAAAGTTGAAATGGCGGCTTGCCCGTCTGCCACGGCAGTAAGACAATCCACAATGTCTTGAACTAATGTTGTAAAAATGTCCTTGTATTTGACATTAGTCAAAACTAGTTGGAGAGTAACGTACTCTTCCCCATCTTGCGGCAAAACTATTCGGTTCACTGTAAAACTGTTAGAAGTTGGATAAATCGTTTTTCGATCAAAAAATATACTATTAAAACGTAGCATTAATAGACGATTATTCAAAGGTTTTTCAATTGCAAGGTAAACATCGTAATTTACATCTGGTAAAATACGACGAGTCAAATAACCAGAAAAAACATTGTTTCCGTCATGTTCTAAGAGGTTCCAGACATCTTCAATCTTCATAGCTATCCAGAAACTCCTGTTCCCAATAAACATTATTCACTTTGTACTCCACGAACCTAGCGGAATTGCTACTGGGAAAACTGATACCAAAACCAATGATAGGGATTTCAGCATTGATAGCCTTTGGATCTAATGGATAAAGCAAGAGCAAGCCATTCCTTGGATTACGCTTCTCTCGAATTATTTTGCCGTCAGGTGTTTTACTTTTGCTCTCTGGTTTTCCAGCTTCTTGTCTACGCTCTCTTGTAATGTTGATAATCTCCTCTTGAGCAGATGGAGAGAAATCTAACATTTCGTCTGGTGGGTTCAATAACCGAGATTTTGGTAGTCGATATTCTGATAATGAAGGATCAGCATCATTCTTCCGATATACTAAGCCAACTTCTAATCCAGCTATCGTATGCTTATTGTCAGCTTTGTTCTTTGAGATTAAGGCAATCGTCCAAGACACCAGTTCGTTTTGCTTAAGTTGAGCCTGAATATAATCAACTAAGCTTCTAGTGTTTGCTAGGCGTGCGTTCGGATGAGATTGATAATTTTTCAAAAAATTAACTATTTTGTTACCAGAAACCTGTTTCCAAATAAAGTTGTTTTTCTCAATAGAGTACATTCCTAATCCTGAGATTAAATCTTCTGTAGCTTTCAGATTTCTATGAATGATGTCCTCATCTTTATAAAACAAGTATGTCTCACTGATTGTTCCTGCAAAAGAGAGTTGCATCACTGTACCATTTCTCATTTTGTTGGCTCCAGTGATGATCAATCCAGAGGGGTGAGTTCTTACCTTCAAGCCGAATTCTTCTGGAGTAGCACTCATGTTTGCCATATAGTCGAACTCTTTACGAAGTTCTTCACTCGCAACCGTGATGTGTTGATACCACTCCACTAATTCATCGGTTGTGTAAAGACGACAGAGGTCGAGATAGCCGGGACGGTAGCCAAACCATCGTCCCATCTGCATCAGGGTATCGTACATTTTGGATGCTCTCAGGTAGTAACTGACGCTCAGTCCTTCAAGAGTTAATCCACGAGATAGCTTATCCCCGCCAATCGCAATCACATTTAACCCATTTGGACTCCCCCAATAGTCCAAGATGTCTTTCGCTGTACCATTAATCTTCTTGACTTGAATTCTTGCAGCGACCTGATGTAAGAGAGGGCTGATATCATCCCATGCAGGAATTGGTACTGCTGGTTGTAGATCAGTACCAGCAATTGCTCTACTAGTCGGGATAAAGTCGTTATTCCAGAGATATTCAAACTCACTCAAAATTTGATTCAGTGTACTTCCTTCGCTGTAACGCAATCGTCGTTGTAAAGAAGTTAGTTCATCTTTAACTAATTGGTTAACCAATTCCTGTACGGCTGTGAAACGAGTAACATGTACAAGCATTGAATTATGGGCTGTTGTCTGCCCTCGCCAAAACCTAACAGCGCAAGAAAGGATAAATGCTCGAATAGCTTCTTTCAAAGACGTTGGCAGATAAGGTGGAACATGTTCCTTCTTATGACCTGTCGGCATCCACTCATCTTGATCCTCAACAATTCGGACGATATCCAAGCCAGAAACGCTTTCCAAATCTACTGCTGAATCGGAATCTAGACCGAAAACCTGAACAGGACCGACATAGTTAGAAGGGGCAGGCAAGTTAACGATGAAGTGCCGAGGAAATAGGTCTTCGCCATGCTCACTTGTTCTGACTTGCGGATGGATGAAAATATTTGCAAAAGGAGTTGCCGTATAGCCGACATAGGCCGTCTTTTCAAAACTGTGTAAGAGTTGCCGAATCAGCTTGTTGATTGCAGTAGCTTCCTGCTCTTCACGGGGAATACCAGTGTCATCCAACCTTACTTCTTTCGTGTTGACAGATGCATTATCGGCTTCATCATCAATGATGAGCAAAGGAGAATTTCTGACGACTTTTCTTCCCAACTGTGGATCTGCATTTGCCCAATTCGATGCCCATTTCACTAGATTATTGAGGACAGTCTTGTTCTTCTTGACTATCATCAAAATCGGATCAGCGCCGCCTGGAGCAGCGCCACACTGATCCGCGATTTTCTTGCTAAAATCTCCTTTCTCCGCGCTACTCGTTACAGGAAGTGCCCTTAGCTGCTTACCAGTAGGGATTAGACCCGCACCGATAAAACGATTTCCCGTATCAAAGGCTCTATTATTCTGAGAGTCCCAACCCAGAAACCCTTCATCAAGACGTAGCTGCGTCTGACTACGAAGACTGTTGTGCAATCCAGCTAGAACAATGATTAGTTTGTATCCTGCATCCACTGCCTTGCAAATCAGTCCGGTGTAATTGGATGTTTTTCCAGATTGCACTTGCCCAACTACCATTCCGCGACGGCTCCAGTCTCCGGGTCTTTGTGGTTCTTCCAGTCTTTCTAGAATTGAATCTGTAAGTTGCTCTAGGCGATCCACAGTAGCAGGCGACCATCCCTTTTCTTCTTCCAGGTAACGGCGATAGCGATCCCAGAAATCCCAGTTAATTTCAGCTTTTTGATCGGGCAACCAAGAAATATGATCTTGCTTATCTTCTAGGATTGTCCCTTGTGCCATCCAAATGCTGTATAAGGTTTCAAGATCTCTAATTAATACTTCCTCTTCTACTCCTTCCGCCAGACCCTGACCCCCCAACATTGATAAAGCCATCCGAACCTTTTCTCGGATCAACTCTGGTGGAGGAGTCTGTTCACCCTTTAGTAGTAGTTGCACTAGATTACGGGCAGTTTCGTAAGGAGTCATGCTAGATTTCCTCGAATAAGCTGATCTGATAGGGTTTTGACTAAGGTTTCAAAGTGTTGAAAGGGTTCCATTGTCAAGATGCGATCGCGGGCTTGCTCCTGAGTCATGCCACTTTTCCTGAGCGACCGATAAATTTCAACCATGACTTCTAAAACCTGGTCTGATGGGGTTCCATCAAAAGGCTGTGCTTGTTTCTCCGGTTCAGTAGCGTTATCGATCCAAATTTGCTGGATTGGCACTGTTGCTTCGAGCAATCGCAGCAACGCTCGAATGACAGGCTGGCAGGTGTCTGGCAGGTTCAGTACCTCCTGCACGAGAGGATGTTCCTGATTTACAGCATAAAAAACCTTGCCTCGCCTGAGCTTCTTGTCCCACGGGAAGACATATTTTTCAGCATTTTCCCGCGCTATAACCTTGCCTCGGTGGCGGTAAATCTCGGTGGCTCTGTAGCGCGTCAGTCTAGCAATCCGTTTCAAATCTGCTTTCAGCGATGCAGGTGGACGAGCCCTAGACTTTTTAACATCAATATTCCAATCATTATCCATCGAATTCGGCAGGTCTACCTGAATCCGTGCTAGTTTGCAGTGTTCGTCCTTGCGATATCCCCCCAAGCCTAACCAATCACCAGCAACCAGCAGGCGTTCATTGCGATACACATAGAAACCCTGTTGAGCATTCCAACCATTTGTTCCAGCCGCTTTGTTGTAGGTGTCCGAGTCGATTTTGGAATGGTGCGGCAGGACATAAGGCTGGACCTGAACCATTTTATCTTTGAAAGTGAGTAGTTCGAGGGGCAGAATCTGAGTCGCTTGAGCATCGGGTAAAAATGGGTTCCAGGGTTCAATAGAGTGGTGGTTGATCCATATTTTGAGGCGATCACGCTTTTCTAAAAAACGATGAAATACCATTGCCAGGTGATTTTCCACAACTTCAACCGTTTCAAGAAAATCATCTTGAGCTTTCTGGTCGTCTGTTTTTGCTGTACCTACAATCCGATCCAGGCATTCCCACAGTATGATAGTGCCATAAGGCATACCCTCCAAATCATTCAATTTCTGGATTGAACCCTCCGCAGGAGTGTGAAGCAGCCTCCACTCGTCAACCTGATTTACATAATCTAAATCCCACCGTCTAATAGCAACCGCATGATTTGCTGAGCGTGAGGCAACCGTTAATCGTCGGCATTGGGAGAATGAGGCTGTTTTGAGTCCCAAACCAAATCGTCCCAAATCGTCTGCTTCTCTTTCCTCCAAGGGACTTTGACTACCTGGACGCATGGCACTGATCAGTTGATCTTCTGTCATGCCATGTCCATCATCCCGAATGGAGATATGAGAGTTAGCGCCATCCCAACAAAAACTCAGCCAGATATTGCGTGCTTTAGCCGTGATACTATTATCGATGAGATCGGCGATCGCCGTCTGAACATTGTAGCCAAAAGCACGTAAAGACTCTATCATTGCTGAAGCACGAGGTTCAGCAATGTCATACATGGATTCAGATATATCGCTGGCGTTGAACCTCATAATTGGATGCTGAACTGGTTTGATCTAGATTATAACTTCACTGCCTACAGAGAGCGTAGCTTTCAATTGAAGATGCCTCCAAAACAAGTAAAATCAGCTAATTTTTTGTTCCTTCCGGTAGGAATGGATCAAGTGAACGAGCGGTTTGGCAACTGCCTCTGCAAGAAGAGGCGGTACAGAGTTACCTACTAATTCAAACATTCGGGTCATCGGGGCATAAAAGACAAAATCATCAGGAAAGCTCTGAATCCTAGCAGCTTCACGAACAGATATACTGCGATTTTGTAAAGGGTGAATGTATGCTAGTCCGTCTTTTCTCATGTGAGCAGTCAAAGTCCAAGCTGGCTTATTCGAGATTAATCGCTTATATTTATCATCAAAAATATCAACTCGATAGCGCATCATTTCTTCGGGTATATCTCGATATTTTCCACCCTGATCTAACATTTCAAAAATCATGATGTCTTTGTCATTATGAGAACGACAAAGATGATTCCATACCCCTTCACCTTCTTTCTTTCGTTTCCTCATTTCTTGTTGATATGGCGAATGAGGTGAACATTTGTAAGGCTGCTCCGCATCTTTCTGTTTTGGTCCAGAAGATTTTGTTTTGAGTGGCATAACAAACGGTTCTAAATCAGGCAGATCGGAGATCGCTTCACTAACTGATATAGGCTGTTTATCTTGTTTAGTTGGAAAAGGTGGATCAACTTCTAAATCAGAACGAACTCCTATGATAAATAACCTCATTCTCTTTTGAGGTACACCAAAATCAGAAGCGTCTAAAACTCGATAAGCAACGTTGTAACCAGGGTAGTCATTGTGTGTATTGCCTCTAAAATCATTAGAGATTCTTGCAAGAGTCTCTTCCTTATTTGCTAAGTTATCAACGTTCTCCATGACAAAACATAACGGCTTGTAATAAGCGACAAACCTTACAAATTCCGTATACAAAAAATTTCTATGGTCAGATTCTATATCCCTACCAAGCTTTCTCATTTTGCCAATGCCAACCCGTGAGAAAACTTGACATGGTGGTCCACCCACTAAAATATCCACTGAACCAGGATTCAGGCCCAATTGATCAAGATTACGAACACCACGGATATCTTGAGGAGGTAATTTTAATGCAGCGCTAGGGAAATTTTTATGATGAGTATCGATCGCATAGCGATTTTGGTCAATTCCACCTAGAATCTGACACCCACCATTCTTAAACCCTAAACTCATTCCCCCTGCACCACAAAAAATATCGAGTACGGTAGGTTCGACTTTTTGGCTGGAGCTTTCCTGGGCCATCTGCATTGTTTACTCAATTCACCTTGCGGGGTCTTTTGAATGATACACGAGAACCCCCTAGACTTCAGTCCCCGTAGTGGCTTTGCCGATCAAGGCAGCATATTTGTTACGCTAGCCGGATTTTTGGTATCCTCTTCCATAATCAATGCATCAGCCTGTTAGCTGGGCGGTGATGACGGGCCGCTCGTCAATCCGCTCCGCTAGTGAGGGTTTGGCGTCGGGGCTGACCAGCCGGTCGCGGAGATATGGCAAGAGTCCGATCCCGAGTTTGGCAAGCGAACGAAGTAACCAAAGCACCGAACACCAGGAGGGGTAGGCTACGACAAACAGCGTGCGTTTCACCACGTCCCAACAAGAACTTCTCTCCAGGTGATGCAGTTGATGAGAATACGGCCGTATCATTCACCAGCAAGTTGTAACACTTTCTGCAATAACGCTTCGTGGTAACGCAAAGGCGAGGCTTGTAACGCCTGGATATAGGAACTGATCTCACTCACCAAACCTTTCCGTTTGGCCTGTAACAGCACTCCCAACGTGCCAATACATTGAATCCAGTTCGCTTCGGCAACTAACCGGGCGCGTCGGTCATCAACAAGCAATAAATCGGCCCCTAGCAACTTGTACAAGGCCATTGCTTCAATTTCTCCCTGTCCCAATCCACCTGCGGACAAAACAAACTGTCTGGTATCCACTGGCACAATCCGACCCTGGAGAAAATGTGCCAGTGCTATCCCTTGTGGTTTGTGGGGCACCGCTATCTCGTCATAAACAGCCTGGGGGACGTTGATTGTTTCATACAGGCTAACCAAAATGTCCAGAGCAGAACAGGTAGCCAGAGCCACCAGAGCGGAACTATCGGCAATGATCAACATCACACATTCGCCAGTTGTTGGAATTCGGCCTCTAATTCATCGGGGGTCTGGGTTCGCACATAAGCCCCTTCTCGCTGCATCAGATCGAGAAACTGATAGCGGCTGACACCTGCCAGTTCACATGCTGCGCCGATAGACAATTCACCAGATTGATACAATCCCAGGGCGGCGTACAATCGTATCTTGGCTGCAACCCGGTCAGGGGATTCAGCCACAAATTGTTTCGTCCGAAAAGAGATTGTCACTTCCATCAGTTCGCTCCAGTAGAAGTCCAACGTCTCTCATGAAGTTGAAGTTCTAATCTTCTTGCCAACCACCATTATACATAATGTGGCGCGGGGCGGATGCCTTCTACTGAACCGCGATTATGCATGTAAACCTGATTATACACTTCCTGAAAACCCTTGTCTAGGTTTCCAGAGTGCTCGGGCAGGGCTGATGCAAAGTCAGCTCTCCAGGGTCACCGTCGCCGTAAACGGCTCGGCTACCGTCTGCGAAGCCGGCCTTCGCCGGCTGGATGAGGCCGCGCAGGCGGCCTTCGCGACCCATAGCCGAGGGCTTGAGCCCGACGGTGCTCTGGTCAGGTAGACTTTGCATCAGCCCTGAGTGCTCGGGCAGGGCACCCGCCAGGGGTGCCCCTCCAGACCGGGGGCCGGATCCGGTGTACGGGCACCCCTTGCGGGTGCCCTGGCGGGGTGCATACACGGAAGATGCAACAGCCCTGAGCGCTCGGGTAGGGCTACGCTGAAAATGGGGGAACGTGGTTCCCCCACGCCCCCGTTGTCCTTCGCAGTAGTGCGCCGACAGGCGCATCGCGTGCTGATGCAAAGTGCGTACGAATCATTTGGGTGTCAAAATGAGTAGTACCACTCGCAAGGAGCGCCCTCTGGGTGCGCAGACGTTCCGTTATGCGCAGATGAGGGTGCCGACTGTCCCCACCCTGATGTTCGTTCCCGTCCACGCGATCTCATCCCATAGACGGTGTTATAGTACTTCTATCGGATCCGCACTTTGTTGTGAGGCACATGTGATGCAGCTCCGTACCCTTGGGGCCACTGGGTTAGCCGTGACGCCATTGGGCCTTGGGTTGGCCGCGCTTGGGCGCCCGGGCTATCTCAATCTTGGCCATGCCGAGGATCTTGAGGCGAACTATGCTGTGGCGGTGATGCGACAGCGTACCCATGCGGTGCTCGATGCGGCCTGGGCCGCGGGGGTGCGCTATTTCGATGCGGCCCGTTCCTATGGGCGCGCCGAGGCTTTTTTGGGCGGGTGGTTGCACGAGTGCCAGTTTGATCCGGCAGCGGTGACGGTTGGCTCGAAGTGGGGCTATACCTATACGGCTGATTGGCAGGTTCAGGCCGAGGCTCACGAGGTGAAGGCGCATGAGCTTGATGTTTTTGAGCGCCAATTGATCGAGAGTCAGGTTCTGCTCTCGCCCTACTTCAATCTCTATCAGATCCATTCGGCAACCCTCGAAAGTGGGGTGCTCGCGAACCTTCCGGTGCTCGTGGCGCTTGGGCACCTCAAGGCTGCTGGGGTGGCGATCGGGCTGTCGGTGAGCGGGCCGCGTCAGGCCGAGGTGATCCGTCGGGCGCTGGCGGTGACGATCGATGGGGTGCGCCTCTTTGATTGTGTCCAGGCGACCTGGAATCTGCTCGAGACCTCGTCCGGGCCGGCGCTTGCCGAGACGCACGCTGCCGGGGTGGGCGTGATTGTCAAAGAGGCGCTCGCCAATGGGCGGCTGACCGAGCGCAATGCTGATCCTGCGCTCGCGCTGCTCGATCAGGTCTGTGCCGAGTGTGGCGCGACCCGCGATGCGTTGGCGCTCGCCGCAGCAATGGCGCAGCCCTGGGCGGATGTGGTGCTCAGCGGGGCCGCTTCGGTGGCCCATCTGCAGGCTAATCTGCGGGCATGTGATGTCACCGATGCTGAGGCTGCCGCCTCAGCCCTGGCCTCCCTGGTCGAGCCGCCCGATGCGTATTGGGCGACTCGTGCCAGGTTGGCCTGGAATTAGTAGTCTGTAACCTAAGTTTTCCGGGAGCGCCGCCGACCACGAAGAACCCTCACGAATATACGAAGACAGGCTTTGTGACGCAATTATTCGTTTCTTCGTGGCCCCAATTCGTGGACGGCTGAGGACGCCAGAAAACTTAGGTTACAGACTAATTAGCTGCCCCCTTGCCAGACCGGGTTGCCATCTGGGGTGCGTAAGTCGAGCCGTTCACCCGTGGTCAGGTTTTCGATCCAGTTGAGTTCCATATGGCCTTCGCCTTCAAATCCCTCAAGGTTAATGCGATCACCAGGCCGCAACGCAATGGCGTTGGGTTCCCACCACCAGGGCGGCCCGAGCATAGCTTCGAGGTTGGTTCGGCTGGCCTCGTCGTAGAAGGTCAGGGCGTTGCCTTCGACGCTGACGACGGTACCACGATAGGTGGTGCTTGGCGCACTCTGCTGTGGCGTTTGCCCATTCTGGCCCTGTTGTCCCTGGCCGCGGCCCTGCCCCTGCCCCTGCCCCTGCCCCTGCCCCTGGCCTCTGGGCTGGATGGGATTCGCGGGGTCGGGCGTTGCTTGCAACCACGGAGGCCCGCCGCCACCCTGTTGCGTGCCGCGTGGATTGGCGACAACGGGGGCGTTCTCCTCCAACGAACGAATATAGCTCACGAGCGCGGCAATCTCGACCGAGGTGAGCCGCTCGCCAAAGGCGGGCATGGCCGAATTGGGGCGGTGCCCGCCCTCGGTGATCGCCTGCGTGATCGCCGCATCGTCCTGACGACTGAGGAATTGCTGGCTGTTGATCGCCGGGCCAAGGCCGCCTGTCCCATTGTCACCGTGACAACTGGTACAAGTTGAGACAAAGAGCCGCTCGCCAAGCGCGAGGATCGCCTCGGGATCGTCAAGATCGATCATCTGCGGGGCGGGCATCTCGAGCGCAATGCCTTGGGCTTCAAGTTGATCCCAGTGTTGCAGGAAGGCAACCAGGGCTTCAAGCTCGCTCGCTTCGAGCAGCGTGCCCCACGCGGCCATCATCGTCCCGGGCACACCCTCGACAATCGTTCGCGTCAGACTCGCCGCATCCTGCGCCCGCACCTCTGGCGTGTTCAAGGCGACACCAAGCGTCGAGCCTTCCCCATTGGCCCCGTGGCAGGTCACACACGTATTGGCATAGAGCTGAAAGCCCTCTGACCAGAGCTGGCCTTCAGGGCCGAGCGCGCTGATCTGGGCAAGCTGGGCCTCGGTGACATCGGGAACCGCCAGGCTTGCCGGGATCATGCCCCGTTGGGCGGCTAGTTCGCGGATCTGACCCCAATCGGCATACCGGATCTGGGCCACAAGCTGATCAATCTGATAATCAGTCAATATCCCGCCCTCGTCCTGGTGCCAGGCGGCCATAGGCGTATTGTAGAGCCCACGGGCAATGATCTTAAAGAGCGCATCGTACTCCATCGTACGCAACGCCTCGCTATCGAGCGGTGGGATCGAGCCAAGCCCCTCACCTGAGGCACCGTGACAGACGGCGCAGTTTTCGACATAGATCACCGCCGCGTCACTAACCGCCTGTTGCCGCAGGTTCGCCTGCGCGTCAGCCAAGCGGTTCTCTTCACGCGACGCATAGACCCCGAGGCCGACTACCAGGCCCAATAAAGCAACAAAACCTATAATCAAATAGCGTTGCATATGCTTCTTTCTTTTTGCTGAGCGTACAACCTGGGTGCGCGGGCGTCCCGCCCGCTGGAGGGAGGAGTCCGGCTCCCTCCCCCAGCGGGGGAGGGCTGGGGAGGGGGCAATGAGCGGACTACTTATGTATAGTTCTTGCGAAGGGCTGAAGACCTACGCCCCAGGCGGATAGACAACCTGCGTCGCATCAAACGCATCCCGCTGGCGTGGCTCGGCGGTGTCAACGATGACGTTGCCATCGACAATCGTGATCGCAAAGGTGTCAAGTGCTCGTGGCGCTGGCGGATTCTCTACATCGCCCTCCTGGTCAAAATTGGAACCATGGCACGGGCAGGCAAACCGGTTCTCGGCGGCTTGCCAACTGACGGCGCAGCCGAGGTGGGTACAGCGGCGATAGACGGCCAGAAAGCCGCCGTCGGCCAGGCGCACCAGGAAGAACCGCCCATCGGGAAATTCGGTGACTGAACCAGACGGGAAACTCTCGACCAGTCCGGCTTGCACGACTCCCCCAAATTCACCATCAACGCGACGTGGCCCCAAAAACTGAACGGTCATCACTCCAGTCTGCAACAGACCCATCAGACCGAGGGCCCCCAGGCCAAGACTCAGGAAATTGCGTCGACTCATCGTTGTCTCAGGCGTAGCATTTGTAGGCTGCGTTGTCATCGTACCTCCTCACCAGGGCCAGACGAGGGCCATATTGGGGCCGCGAAAAAAGATACCAATCAGGGTCAGCACCACAAGGGCGCTCATCGTAAAGCTAAAGAGGCCAACCAAAGCTTCGTTGTGGCGGGTGCGCAGCACGCGCCGGATCAGCCAGTAGACGCCGGCAAGACCAGCGAGGGTCAGGCTGAGTGGGATCAGACCATTAGAGACAAGGGTGGGGAGACCGGGCAAGAGTGTAGGCAGATCGAGCCACCATTCATCAATGATCACGAGCAGCGGCGTGAGCAGAAGACTGAGCGCGACGCCCAGCCAGGCGGCTTTGCGGCCACGCGCCGAGCGCCCACCGATGCCGATGGCGCTATCGTCGCGATCCCAGAAGGGCACAGTGGCTAGCCCGAGCAACCCGATGGTCGACAAAGCGAGCGCTGCCAGGGGATGCATATGCAGCAACAACTCTTGCACGCCCAGGAAATACCAGGCCGCCTTGGCCGGATTCGGCGGATGCGCCGGATTTGCCATTGCCTCTAGTGGGGCCGGGATAAGCATCGCAAAGAGCATAATGGCCGTAAGGGTGACCAGCGCGATGCCGAGCTCGATGCCAACGAGATGCGGGATTGTCGTCAACTTCTCGACGGGGCCGGTCTGGTCGGGCAGCGCCACACCACCATCTTTGCGCACCCGCCAGAAATGGTACGACAGTGCCAGCATCAAAACGACCGGCAGCACGGCAACGTGCAGCGCGTAGAAATTCCGCAGCGCTGCCTGCCCAACCTCGCGCCCACCGAGCAGAAAATTAGCCACCAGCACCCCGACCACCGGGACATAATCAAGCAAGCCGGTGCCTACCGTGATCGCCCAGAACGCCAACTGATCCCAGGGCAGCAGATAGCCGGTAAAATTGAAGGCGAGCACGATCAGCAGCAGAAAGAGCCCGAAGATCCAGTTGCCGCGGCGATCACGGAAAAAGCCCCCGGTCAGGAAGACCCGCACAAGATGGAGCAGCACCGTAATGACGAGCAGATTGGCCGACCAGTGGTGCAGATTGCGGATCAACGCACCAAACGGCACCACGGTCTCAAGCGTCTGGATCGAAGTGTAGGCCCGCTCGACACTCGCATCATAGCGAAACATCAGCAGCACCCCGGTGATCACCAGAATTACCGTCAAGAACGCCGAAATCCCACCCAGCCCCCAGGTATGCGTGAAGCGCAACGCCGGTACGGGGACACGGGTGGGATGCAGGTGTAAAATCAGATTGTTGGCAACCGCACGCATACGGCTGCGATCATCGCTAGGCGGACGAGCACGAAACCGCAGACGGTCAAATGCATTGCTCAACCATGACATACGCTACTCTCCCACTGTCGATCCAGGCGACATCGTTGCTTACCTGGATCTACAATAGCAAGAGAGTATGGAGGAGTTGAGGAGAACTGGTAGAAAAGTACGCTAGATGTTACTGTGCCCTCACGCTGCTTGCATCAGGTAAAAGACATAGCCATACGAGGACGCATACCGCCGATAGAGTTCGATCTCGGCCTGTTCAAGATCGAGGATGCGCTGAGCCTCGGGGTTGTCATGGTATTGCGTGCGCAGCAGGGCAATCCGTGCGGCCATCGGGTGGTAGTAGTTGGTCCACCAGGCTTCTTCGGGCAGCACGAAATGGCCTAGCGACCGGTAGCCTGCCGCTTCCAAACAGTCCAGGTTTGCGTCGAGCGTTGCCATGCCCGGATAGGCCTCTTGCCAGAATTGGCGTGCTTCGGCGGGTGGATCAGTTTGCAACCACGCGAGCTCGCTGACGACGATGGAGCCACCTGGTTTGAGGTGACGCCGCCAGGCCGTAAGGCCCTCGGCGAACCCGATGATATAGATCGCGCCTTCAGACCAGATCAGCTCAAACGGCTCCTGAAAGGGCAACTCAAACATCGAGGCTTGCACAGGGACGATGCGTTCGGCAACACCCGCCACGGCGGCACGGCAGGCTAGTTCGTCGAGGAAAAGCTGATAGGTGTCAACTGCAGTGATATGCGCCTGGGTGGCCCTGGCAAGGGCAAGCGTCTGTGTCCCCGGGCCACACCCAACATCAAGAATGCGTGCGTTAGTGGGGAGATCCGGCAGCATCGCGAGCGCTTGCAGGGTTGCTTCATCGCTGCCTGGCGCTTCGCGGGGCAGATCGCGGTGGATCTTCCAGAAGACGTCGTGTTCAAGTGACGTGCTCATCAGCTACTCCTTTGCTCGTAGTACTCTTTGCGCCTTTGCGCCTTTGCGTCAAATCATCAGCCCTGACTTGACACACAGGGCGATTGCATCTGCCGTGCATGCACCCCACCAGGGCACCCGCAAGGGCACCCGCAAGGGGTGCCCCTACTTCTTGTCTGTGAACGATGGTAGATCTGGTGTAAGATGATGGTTATGCTGCTATTTGATTGAATCAGTTAAGGATAACACATGATGGCTGCCTCTTTATCCTGGGTAGCTCGGATGGGCCTGATGATGGCTCTGTTTGCCTTGCTTGGCGCGTGCGCCGCTGCGCCTGCACCGCTGCCGACCGCTACGTTACCTTCGCCGACCGAGCCTCCGGCGGCGGTGCCAGTGACGGCCCATCCCTATGAGCTTGGCGCAACCGATGTGCAGGTCGAAATTGGTTTCGGTGCAACTGAATTGCTCGAACTCCGTGGTACCGTGGCTGCGCCCACGAGCCCTGGAAGCTACCCGCTGGCGCTGGTGTTGCACGGGAGTCACGCGGTCTGTCCGACGCCGCCCGATCAAGAGGAAGAGCCGTTTAGCTGTCCACAGGCGGTGCAGCAACGCAATGATCCCGGGTTTGCGTATCTGCTTGAGGCGCTGGCCGAGCGCGGTTTTATCGCGCTTGCACCTGATCTCAATATGGCTTTCCGCAGCGCATTCGATGATGAAGGCAATGTCCTCGAGACGCCACGGGTGCAGTTGATTTTGGAACGCCAGTTGGAAGCGTTGGGAAGCGGGCCTCAGGCATTTGCGCTGGCGAATGGGGTTGAGGCCGATCTGACCCAGCGGTATCTGATTGGTCATTCACGAGGGGGCATGGCTGCCTATGGGGTGGGCCAGGCCTGGTCGAATGACCCTGCGCTCCAGGTACGCGGTCTGTTGTTGTTAGCGCCAACGCTTGAGACGCCACTCTTTGCGCCGGTTCCTTTTACGACCGCACCGGCGCTAGATCTTCCTCTGGTCGTGGTTTTGCCCTCGTGCGATGGCGATGTTGCGAGCCTGGATGGTCAGCACTATGTGGAAGGCGCACGCATTGATCCGCAGCGCCAGCACCCTGCCATGAGCGTCCTCTTGCCCGGGGCCAATCACAATTTCTTCAATGATGTCCTGACCGTCGATGATTCGCGTTCGGCATTTGGTTTTTGTGACCCTGAGACTCCACGCATGCCGCGCGCCGATCAGCGGGGCTTTCTTGAGGCGTTTGCCCCTGACTTGCTTGAGGCCTGGCGTACCGACACGCTCTTTGCGCTGGAAGTCGTTGATCCCGCGCAACCAGTGCCTGCAACGCTGGCCGGTGTGCCAACGCAGAGCTTCGTTGTCTACCCGGCGGTGCAGCGCCGTCCGGTGTTGTCGGCGTTGCGTAGCACGGAACTTGACGTTGGGCCACTGGGTGGCGCGGTGACGGTGCAAGCTGGCACGCTCGATTTTTGTCCTTATCAGGGTTTTGGCGTCGGTATCCCGTGTCGTCCGCTGGTGATTACCCCGGGCGGCACGGCGCAGATCCATTTCACCTGGACGACCGCTGAGGCCCGCGTACGGGTTGACCTTCCCCCCACCGCAGGGGATACCCGGGACGCAACCGCCTTGCAACTACGTCTGGCCCTTGACCCCACTGATCCGCAACTTGCGCCTGGTGAAGCGCAGCGCGTGCGGATTGTGCTCCAGGATCAAGCCGGGGCCACCGCGGAACAGACCGTGACGGTGCCCTTTCCGTCGGGCTCGCTGATCGCCAGTCGCTGGACGGATCCAGTCTATCCTGGCAGCTTCCGCCTGCCGCTGGATCAATTCGCTGGCATTGATCGGGCTCAACTCGCGGCGATCGAACTCTATCCCGAAAGCGCGGGCGGCGCGCTCTTCCTGGCTGATCTCGAACTCATTGCTGCTACCGAAGCAATTGAACTCGTCGCTTTGCCGGAACCCTTTGGCACGCTGGAGGTTCAACTCACTGGCGCGAACACAGACCCATTCCCGTCTGAAAGTCAGCTCTTTGTGCGCTTGCGCCTGGCTGGTATTGCCGAAGGGCAACCTGATCTCGTCGTCGTTCAGACCTATGATCTCAGTGACCAGAGCTTACCGCTTGAGGTGGCGGTTCCTTACAACCGTGCAACGCTTGATGAACGAGGCGACTATCAACTTGAAGCCGGGATCTTTACGCCCGATGGTACCCAATACAACACTCCTCAACCTGTGCTCGCGATCAGTAGTGGCGCGATCCAGGATCCCCTGGAGTTGATCGTGGAACAGGTCGTTATTGTTGAAGAACCAACGCCAACACCCGACGCAACCCTGCGGGTCATCATCCGTGCCCCGTCAGGGCAGCCCTTCGCGCCAGGGCTTGATCTCTCGGTGGTGCTGGTTGAACGCGAAACGGGAGCTCCGCTTGCCACAGCGACCACAGTAACCACGGAAGCGACGACCGAGACCTTCGAGCTTGAACTGGCCTATAACAGTGCCGACGTGAAGCCCGATGCAATATATGCACTCAGCGTCCAGGCCTTCCAGGATGGCTTTCTGCTCATTGCGTCAAATGACGACCTGGAACCGATTGATCTCAACGCCGATGTCGTCGAACTCCAACTGAACGCCGTTCAGCCCTAAATCCCGTGTCGTAGCAGGTCAAAAACGCCAGCTTTGCTGGCGTTTTTGACCTGCTACGACACAATGCTTGGGTGCCGCAGGCTATATTTGGCAAAGCCCCGCCCCTCCTTTATAATCGTGAACATCAGAGTGGTGAAGAAGTAGCAAGCGCAAGCCAAAGAAGGTAGAACGATGAGCAATGAATCTTTTCGTGCCCTGGTCGTCGAGGAAGACGCTGGCACGCGCCGCGTTGAGTTGCGTGACGTGCGGGTGGCCGATCTGCCTCCGGGTGAAGTCCTGGTGAAAGTTGCCTATTCCACCTTGAATTACAAAGATGGGCTGGCGGTGACTGGCAAGGGCAAGATTTTGCGGGTCAATCCGATGGCCCCGGGGATTGATTTTGCCGGTACCGTGGTCGAGTCGCAGTCATCCGCGTATAAGCCTGGTGACGAGGTGGTGCTGACGGGGTGGGGCGTTGGCGAACGCCACTGGGGTGGCTTCAGTCAGTTCAACCGGGTCAAGGCCGGCTGGCTGGTGCCCTTGCCCAAAGGGCTGACGCTGCAACAGGCAATGGCAATCGGCACGGCCGGTTTCACGGCGATGCTCTGTGTGCTGGCGCTGGAACGCCACGGTTTGACCAACGATGGCCGCGAGGTGGTGGTCACCGGGGCCGCTGGCGGCGTGGGTAGCGTGGCCGTTGCGCTGCTGGCCCGTGCTGGCTACAAGGTGGTGGCTTCGACCGGGCGCCCCGAAGAGGCGGATTACCTCCGTGACCTGGGGGCCGCTGACATTCTTGACCGTTCGTTCTTTACCAAGCCTGGCCGCCCGCTCGAAAGCGAGCGCTGGGCTGGCGCAGTGGATACCGTTGGTGGCCCAACCCTCGGCGGCATCTTCCGCACCGTTGCCTCGCATGGTGTCGTTGCGGCCTGTGGCAACGCGGGCGGCGTTGAATTCACCTCCTCGGTCTTCCCCTTTATTCTGCGGAGCGTCAAGCTCGTCGGGGTCGAGTCGGTCATGGTGCCCTTGCCCGAACGCCTCGCCGCATGGGAACGCCTCGCCCGTGATTTGCCGACCGACGTGCTTGATCGCATGACCAGCGTGATTCCGCTTGCAGCCGTGCCAGAGTATAGCGAAACGATCACCCAGGCCCAGGTGCGTGGGCGCATTGTGGTTGATGTGCAGGCGTAACCCATTGCTGGTACATCCGTGAAGAAGCCGCAAAGCCAGCAAAAGCTGGCTTTGCGGCTTCTTCACGACTATCCTTTGCTGGTGCTGCACGTATTCGTATATTCGTGCCCTATTCGTGGTCGGCTAATCTGCATCTCACCGATCCTGTAGCGCCGCGATCCCAGGCAAGCTCTTGCCTTCGAGCAATTCGAGCGAAGCACCGCCTCCGGTCGAGACGTGCGACATCTGGGCGGCGAGGCCGGCCTGCTCGACCGCAGCGACCGAGTCGCCGCCACCAACAATCGTGATGGCACCACCAGCGGCGGCTTCGGCCATTGTACTGGCAATCGCCCGCGTTCCACCCGCAAACGGGTCAAGCTCGAAGACCCCCATGGGGCCGTTCCAGATGACCAGTTGCGCGGCGGCGACTTCACTGCGATACTGCTTGGTTGTCTCGGGGCCAATATCGAGCATGCGCCAGCCTGCGGGGATGGCATCAACGCTGACTATTTGTGTGTTGGCCTCGGCGCTGAACGCATCGGCAATCACGGCATCAACGGGCAGCAACAGACGCACATTGGCCGCCCGAGCTTTGGCGATCAAGGCACGCGCAGTTTCAACGCTCTCAGGCTCGATGAGCGAATCGCCCATCTCTTTGCCTTCGGCCAGCAGGAACGTATTGGCCATGCCCCCACCGATCAGCAGGGCATCAACTTTGCCAAGAAGGTTGTCAATGACACCGATCTTATCGCTGATCTTGGCCCCGCCAATGATCGTTACAAAGGGGCGTTTTGGTTGTTCCAGCGCCCCGCCGATATACTCCAGTTCCTTCTCCATCAGGAAGCCGGCGACAGCGGGCAGGTGGTGCGCCACCCCTTCGGTTGAAGCGTTCGCACGATGGGCGGCCCCAAAGGCGTCGTTGACAAACACATCACCCAGGCGGGCGAGTTCGGCGGCCATCCCGGCGTCATTCGCCTCTTCACGTGGGTCAAACCGCGTATTCTCCAGCATCAAGACCGTCCCAGGCTGTAGCGCCGCAGCGGCAGCCTCGGCGGCCTCGCCCGTCGTAACTTCGGTTTTGCGCACCTCGTGGGCCTCGGGCAACAACTCAAAGAGGCGCTCCACGACTGGGCGCATGCTATACTTTGCATTGACCTTGCCTTTAGGTCGCCCCAGGTGTGACATCAACACCACCCCATTGGCCCCGTGCTCTAACAAGTAACGAATTGTCGGCAACGCGGCGCGGATGCGGGTATCATCAGTGACATTGCCTTCACTATCCTGTGGCACATTAAAGTCGACGCGCACCAGCGCACGCTTGCCACTCCACTCGATATCGCGGATTGTCTTTTTATTCATCAGCCAAGCTCCTTCTGCGGTGTCTGCCAACCTGCGATATTGTAGCATATTTGCGATGGCTTTCGCGGGCGCACGCCCTATGCGCACAGAGTGATTGCATCTTCTTCCACCAACGTGAACGGCTCGGCTCCTGAGGAGCAAAGGTCACCTTCGTAGCCTGATCCCGCCGGCCCAGACCGACTTCGCGTTCCATAGTCGAGGCGTTATGGCCTGTGCGCAGTACATCAGGTAGTGCCGACTTCAGTCGGCTTCCGGCTTTGCCGACTGAAGTCGGCACTACGGTAGGCCCGATGAAAATTTTCCTCTTCATTCCGCCGCCGGTGAGGACGGATGCGGGCGATGCGCAGGGTGCCTATCGCAGCAATCATAGCCCATCACATCATCACACCCATCATAGTTAAGCCTGATGAAAGCGTTTCCCTCCCCCACGGAGGGCCGCTAGCTAGCGGTCTTTTTTGTTGCACAGCATCTCGCGAAGATCGGCGACGCTGTGGGCCAGTGCGTGAGGGTTGGCTTCGGTGAGTTCGGCTAGGGTGCCGTAGCCGTAGGTGACGGCAATACATCGCAGGTTGTGCGTGCGTGCGCCTTCGATGTCATAGACCGTGTCGCCAATCATGAGGCTCGCGCTGCGTTCGGTTGGGCTGAGCAGCTCGAGCACCGCGCCAATGACTTCGGCTTTGGTGCCAATGCGATCGTCGGGGGTCGAGCCGATGATGCCAGCAAAGAAGCGCGTTAGGCCAAAATGATCGAGAATGCCCTGCGCCGGCACAATGAATTTCGAGGTTGCAACATAGAGCCGGATGCCGCTTGCTTGCAATTCGGCGAGCAACTCGGGGATGCCTGCGTAGAGCTGGTTCTCGTACATGCCAATGGATAGATAGCGCTGGCGGTAGATGGTGATGGCCTCTTCCGCGAGCGTGTCATCGCCAAGGTACGCCCGTAAACTCGCTCGCAGGGGTGGCCCGATCCAACTGCGCAGCGTCTCTTCGTTGGGAAGAGGCTTGCCCAGGGTGTTGAGCGTATGGCGAAAGGTACGGGTAATGCCCTCGTAGGGGTCGGTCAGGGTGCCGTCGAGGTCAAAGAGTAGCGCTGTGGGCCGTGGCTGGTTCATAACGATTACTTCCTGGAAATGGAGCGAGGACTGATCGCGATCCAGCTCACCTATCGTCTGGACTGGTCATCATGCTCACTATACCACCCGTTTTTCCAGGTGACAATCCTGTCGTTCCGATATGCATCGTGGTATACTGAAAGTGTTCCCCCTCGATTCCTAGCTCTTCCATGCTCGCCAGGGTTGCCCTGCGAGTGGTGATCCTCAACAGAAAGGCGGCGTTGCGCATGCTCAATTCGATTACCGATGTGCGTGAGATCCTCGCGACCCAGCAGTATATTGCTTCCGACGAGATTTGTACGGCGATGTTTCTGGCTGATAAACTCGGCAAGCCGTTGCTCGCCGAAGGCCCCGCCGGGGTCGGCAAGACCGAACTTGCCAAGAGTTGGGCGCTCGCGAATGGCCGCGAGTTGATCCGTTTGCAGTGCTACGAGGGTCTCGATGAGACCAAGGCGCTCTATGAGTGGGAGTATGCCAAGCAGTTGCTCTATACGCAGTTGCTACGTGAGAAGCTGAGCGATCTGCTCGGTGATTCGCGAACCCTGCGCGAGGCCGCCGATCGTCTGGCGAACGAAGAGGATGTCTTCTTCTCCGAGCGCTTTCTGCTGCCGCGTCCGCTGCTCCGCGCTATTACCAGCGATGAGCCAGTGGTGCTGCTCATTGATGAGATCGACCGCGCTGATGCGGAGTTTGAGGCTTTTCTGCTGGAGGTGCTGAGCGATTTCCAGGTAAGTGTGCCGGAACTGGGCACGCTCAAGGCGAAGCATCAGCCGACTGTTCTGCTCACCTCAAATAATACCCGCGAGTTGAGCGAGGCGCTCAAGCGGCGCTGCCTCTATATTCATATTGATTATCCTGACCTCGAAGCCGAATTGCGCGTGATCCAGTTGAAGGTGCCCGGCCTTTCGCCTAAACTCGCCCGCCAGGCGATTGAATATGTGCAAAAACTTCGCAAAATGGATCTGAAAAAACACCCGAGTGTCAGTGAGACGATTGACTGGGCGCGGGCGCTGCTTGAGCTCAACAGTCGTCAAATCGACAAGAGTACGCTTGATACGACGCTGAGTGTGCTGCTGAAGTATGAGAGCGATATTCAGCGGGCCAAACGTGCGCTGCAAGGCGGTGAGCGTGGTGACCGCCCCGAGCGTGGTGACCGCCCGGATCGCCCGCGCAACCGTTATCCTGGTGGTGAATGGAATAACTAAGATGGATCGACGTATCACTGAATTTATTGCCGCCTTGCGAGCCGCCGGTATTCGGGTCAGCCTTGCTGAAACGGCTGATGCGATGCGGGCGATTGAGCAGGCAGGGATTACCGATCGGCGCCTCTTTGAACTGGTTATGCAGACGAGCCTGATCAAGGATGCGAAAGATTTTACGACCTTCCGCGAGCTCTTTCCCCTCTATTTTGGCAAAGAAGCGCCCCCGCCGATGCAGCAACCCGGTGGCGGTCAGCTTTCTGAGCAAGAGCGCGAACAGTTGATGGAGCAACTCGCCCAGATGCTGGCGCAGATGAGTCCGGAACAACTGGCACAACTCTTTCGCTCGATGATGACGGGTCAGCCCCTTTCGGCCCAAGAGATGGGTCAGTTGATGGATGGCATTGCGCCGCCGCATGTCTCAAATCCACGGTATCGCGATTGGATGACGCGGCAGGCGTTGCGTGAGTTGAATTTCAACCAGTTGAACAAGGCGCTCCGCGAGTTACTCGACGCCCTGCGTGCCCAGGGCATGTCCGAAGAGGCGCTGCAGGCGATCGAGCAGGCTGCTCGTGAGAACCAGGCGGCGCTCGCGGAGCAGATCGGCCAGCAGGTTGCCCAGCAGATGGCCGAGCAGGCGCGTGGCGAAGGGCAGGCGATTCCGCGTCAACGCTCCGAAAGCGAGTTGCTCGACCGGCCCTTTGATCAGTTGAATGAACGCGATGCAGAAGATATGCGCAAGATTGTCAATCGCCTCGCAGCGCGTTTGCGTACCCGCCTTGCTTTGCGTCAGCGTCGGGGCAAGACGGGCACGCTTGATGCCAAGACGACGATCCGTGCCAATCAGCGTTTTGGTGGGGTGCCGATGGTTGTCCGGCACCGCAAACGCCATCTCAAACCAAAACTGGTTGTGCTGTGTGATCGCAGTGTCTCGACCGAGCGCGTGATGACTTTTATGCTGCTGATGGTCTACTCACTTCACGATCAACTGAGTCGCACCCGCTCCTTCGCCTTCATTGATCGCCTGCACGATATGAGCCGTTACTTTAACGAGGCACGCCCCGAAACCGCGCTGGCCCAGGTAATGGACGAGATCCGCCCGACCCGGAGCTACAGCACCGATCTTGGCTTTGCGCTCGGTGAGTTTGTCCGCGATCACCTGAGTTGTGTTGATCAACGCACGACCGTGATTCTGCTCGGTGATGGGCGCAATAATGAAAATGATCCCGGGCTTGCCGCGTTTGCCCAGATCTGCCGCCGTGCCCGACGGGTGGTCTGGTTTGCGACCGAAGAACAGCGGAAGTGGGGCGTCTATGATCCGGGCTCATTGAGCAGCGACATCTATAAGTATGCCCCGATGTGCGATGCGATGCACGAGGTGACCAACCTGCGCCAACTTGCTGATGCGATTGACCGCCTCTTTGTCCGGGCGTAGCTTACCATTTTTGTGATTAGGATCTCACGCATGTTTTTTTTGGTGACTGAGGTGCATAACTTTGGTGGTTTTTTTGGTGGTGATACGGTCGCGTTGAGCGGCAAAGTCTGGCACGATGCTGAGGCTGCCGAGCAGACCTTGACGATTGACGAGGCGGCCCTGGTCAACCTCACGGATCGGCACCTGGTGGCGGCGGGGATGTTGCTCGACCTGACCTTTGCCGGTGCGCGGGTCGAAGCCGCGGTTGTACGGGGCGCTTCTGAGCATGCGACGTTGCGACGCGCCCTGGGCGAGCCTGAACTTCCACCCTTGCTGACCGGACTCGCCCTCTTGAGTTGCCGTTGTGCGGCGTGCAAACTCTGGGTTACGCCCGTGCGACGCGACGACACTGAGCTCTGCCCCCTCTGCGGGCGAGGGGTTGCGCTGCGCTAGCCTTTCGCGTGCTGGCGCTCTAAAAACCCACCCTTGTACTGGCGAAAACGGCTAGCTTCGCTGGCCGTTTTCGCCAGTACAAGCGAGATTCCTGGGGGCCGCAGGCCCCCAAACCCCAGCCGGAGGCTTACACTCTTGCGCATGGGGCCGCGCCCCGCTCGGGTGCGTCGCACGGCGCACCCGAGCGGGGCAACAAACCCTTGACACCTGCAAGACGCGACTCGTATAATGCAGGCGAAGGGAAAGAAGCTTATGCGTCGTCGTGTGTCGTTTGTTTCGTTGCTCCTGGGCCTTCTCTATCTGACCGCCCTTGGCCTGGCAGGTGTTTTGATCTGGCAAACCCTGATGTTGGCGCGTGCCTTGCCCGAGGTGCAGGCGGCGGCGGCCGAGGCGGCGCTGGCAACTTCGACCCCGGCGCCGACGGCGGTGCCGCTGATCGTCTTGCCAACCCCGGTGCCGCCAACCCCGATGCCCACGGTCGAAGTGCCTGATCCTGGCCCGGTCAATTATCATCCGAAGAGTGGACGCTATATTGTGGCCTGGTTGCCGCCTCTCTTTGAAGGTGGCGCACGTGACTCCTTCTTTGCGAATGCCGATATTATTGACGATATTAGCCCGTTCTGGTACTCCACTGATGCCAGTGGCCGCCTCTTTGGGACACGCAATGATGAGTTGGTGCGCATTGCTCACGAGCACAATATCCGCATCATTCCGTCGATCCATAATGTGACGGCAACGCCTGGTGTGGTCGACGGGGTTCTGCGCAATCCGGCCATCCGCGCCCGTCATGTCCAGCATATTGTTGATGAAGTGCTGGCCCGTGGCTATGATGGCATTGATATTGACTACGAAAGTCTCGATCCTTCGCTGCGCGCTGATTATACGGCGTTTATCGTCGAGTTGAGTACGGCCTTACGCCAGCACGACAAGCTCTTGACCGTGGCTGTCCATGCCAAGTCGAGTGATTTCGGTGGCCTTGGTGGCTTTCAGGATTGGGCTGCCATTGGCCCCTATATTGACCAGTTGCGCATCATGACCTACGATTACCATTGGCGCGGCAGTGGCCCCGGGCCGGTTGCGCCGGCTTACTGGATCAATCCTGTGGCTGAGTATGCGCAGAGTGTCGTTGATCCGGCCAAGGTCTTGATCGGGATCCATTTCTATGGCTATGATTGGCCCCCATCTGGGCGGGCGACCGCACGTACCTGGCGGGTGATCGAAGAGATTATCAATTCCCAGGGCTCAACCGTCAATTTTATGGAACGCAATAGCTCCGGGCCAGTTGAAGAGAGCTATTTTTCGTATCGCAGCCCCGAAGGTACGCGCCAGGTCTGGTTTATGACCGAGACCGGGCTTGGTTCCAAGATCCAAACGATCCAGGCGATGGATCTGGGTGGCATCGCGATCTGGCAACTCGGTTATGAAAAACCTGAATACTGGCGCATTGTGCGCGAGAGTATGGTCAAAGATACGGCGCACGTTCAGCGGGCGTTGACCCCGCTGATCCCCGATCATTAAGCTATGGCACCCAGTGTGGAACCTGAAGTCAAGGTTGATGTTACTGAAGCGCACCTCCTCTATGAGCGCGGTGTGGCGGCGGCTCGTGCCGATAATCGGCGCGTTGCCGCTGGCTTCTTGACCCGCGCACTGCGCCTCGATCCTCGCAACGAGTCGGCCTGGCTCTGGTTGAGTGGTGTGCTTGATGATCCCCACGAGCGCGCTTTTTGTCTGCGCTCGGTGCTTACGCTGAATCCGCACAATACTCACGCTCAGCGCGGTCTGCGCTTGCTCGAAACACGGGGCCTCCTCAATGGGCAGGCCGCGAAAGCGCCTGCCATGACGCTCCCTTCACTTCCCGTGGAGACCAAAGAGCGCCCGGTTGACCGTGATGCCTGGTGGATCAATTGGCGCCGCTCGAACCGTGAGTGGAGCCGGAGCCGCCTCCTCTTCTGGATCTTCCCGATTCTTCTGCTCGTTGTTGCCATTGGTCTCTACCAAAGTTTTGTGGTAGCTATCGAGCGGAGTGCGGCAGTGATTGTTGCGCCTACTGAAGATTTGGCAAGCGTGGCACTGCTTGTGCCGCCACCCGTGCCAACCATTGAACCAGTGCTCGAGGCCGAGCCACTGGCCGTTGTTGAAGGCCTGACTGTCGGCTATCTGGGGGCACTCGAGAGCCTGCGTGCCGATCTGCGGGTCGCCACCGCGAGCTACCGCGAGGCGACGACCATGCTTGCGGGCGGTTCGGTTGGGGCTGTTGCGGCGACCCAACGTCTGCGTGCTACTGTAGCTTCTTCACGTGAGGCTATGAGCCAATTGCGCCCCCCGGGCACCTTGCAGCCTGCGCACGATGATTATTTGACCGGGCTTAATCTGCAACTCGAAGGCCTCGATGCCGTGCTCGAATTTTATAGTGGCTACGATGTCGCCAATGCGAACCGCGCCGCGCAGCGCTTCCAAGAAGCCCGCGCTTACCTTGAACGGGCGCAGGCCACCCTTGCCGCCGAAGCACGCCAACTCGCCGATCTCAGCAGCACAACCGCCCAAACCCCACGGTAGGGGCACGGCGGTGCCGTGCCCCACCGTGCCCCTACCCCCTAGGGCAATTGCATCATACGAAACCGGACACAACAAGACGCGCTATCAGGGCACCCGCAAGGGGTGCCCCTCCAGGCCGGGGGCCGGGCTCGGTGTACGGGCACCCCTTGCGGGTGCCCTCGCGGGGTGCATACACGGAAGATGCAATCGCCCTGCCCTACCCCCCGACGGGAAACCGCACCGCCGCGAGACGCTCGCCGGCGGCACGCAGCGTTTCCAGCTTTTTGGCAAAGCAGAAACGAGCGAGCAGAGGCAACGGTTGACTGCGCGCATCCGCTCCCCTCGGCGCATAAAAAGCCGAAGGCGGGATCGCCGCAACCCCGATCTCGCGGGTCAACCAGCGACAAAAGGCACCATCATCGGCAAAGCCAGTGCCACTCAGATCTGCCATTACAAAATAACTGCCTTCGGTCGGCAACGTCGGCAGACCAGCCTCGTGCAAGAGCGTTCGCAAGAGTGTGTAACGCTCAAGGTACTCGGCCCGCAGTTCCTCGTAATAGTCATTCGTGAGGGCCGCTTCAAGCGCCGCCGCCGCTGCATCTTGCAAAGGCGTGGCGGTCGCAAACGTAATCCACTGATGCGCGGCCCGCAACGCATCGTTGAGCGCCGCTGGCCCAACCGCATACCCGATCTTCCACCCGGTCACACTGAAGGTCTTGCCAATGCTATTGATCGTCAGGGTTCGCTCCCACATCCCCGGTAGGCTCGCAATCCCTTGATGCTCAGCATCGCCAAAAACCAACTGATCATAGACCTCATCGGCAATCACGGTTACATCATACTCAATGCAGAGCGACGCAATGAGCTCGAGTTCAGCCATACGAAAGACTTTGCCGGTTGGATTATGGGGCGTATTGAGCATCAAGATCCGTGTGTGTGGGGAAAAAGCCGCCCGCAACTCGTCAGGATCAAACCACCACGCATGTGCAGGCACCCCGGTAAGTGGCGAAGCTTGCCCTTCCGCCGGGGGATGCAGCCGCACATAACGGGGCACGCCGCCCGCCATTGTCACCGCCGGCACATACGCATCATAGAACGGCTCAAAGATAATGACCTCGTCACCAGGATTGACAAGCGCTTGTATTGCGCCAAAGAGCGCCTCTGTCGCGCCACTGGTCACGGTGATTTCGCGCGCGGGATCAAACGCCTGGCGCCCCTGGGCCTGCCAGGTTGCCGCCACCGCCCCGCGCAGCCGGGGCAAGCCCTGATAGGGGGCATACTGGTTCAAATCGGCCTCGACTGCCGCCATCGCCGCCGCTTTTACCCAGGCTGGCCCCGCAAAATCCGGGAACCCCTGCCCCAGATTGACCGCGCCACACTGAACGGCCAGCGCACTGATTTCGGCAAAAATCGTGGTTCCAAAGCCACGCACACGCTCGGCGGGGTGACGACTGCTCATAAGCTCGCTCCTGCTCTTGAAGGTGATGAATCGTGCTGTATGGTACCATAGGGTAGCGGTTGGTCAAACCGCTACCCTGTGGTATCATCATACCTATGAATACACAAACTTATCCACACGGAATTCTTACTCTCGACACGCTCCATCTTGGACGGCCAGGCGTTGTTGCGACGTATCTGTTGCTTGGTGATGAGCTTGCCCTCGTTGATCCCGGGCCTGCCGGTACGCTGCCAACGGTAGAGGCAGCCCTTGCGCAGCATGATCTGAGCTTGCAAGATCTGCGCCATGTCATTCTGACTCACGTTCATCTTGACCACGCCGGGGCTACGGGCGCAATCCTGGCACAGAACCCTCACGTTCAGGTGCATGTTCACGAGCGTGGGGCACCGCACTTGATCGATCCGTCGCGCCTGGTCAAGAGTGCTGGTCAACTCTGGGGCGATCAACTCGAGATGCTCTGGGGGCAAACGATCCCTGTGCCGCCAAAGGCAATCACGACCCTGGTCGGCGGTGAACGTCTCCAGCTTGGCAAGCGTGTGTTGCATGCCTACGATGCTCCTGGGCATGCCAAGCATCACCTCGTCTGGTACGACGAGCAGAGCGAGGCAGCGTTTGTCGGCGATAATACTGGTGTCCGCCGCCAGTTGCAGCCCTTTACGCGCCCGGCAACCCCGCCGCCCGATGTTGATCTGGTCGCCTGGCAGAGCACGCTTGATCTGATCAAGGGCCTTCGCCCGCAGTGGCTGATGTTGACCCATTTTGGGGCCTATTATGATGTCGAGTTCCACCTGGCTGATGTGCGCGAACGGTTGCTGCGCTGGGGTGAACTGGTGCGCACTGGTTTGACCAGTGGCAAGAGTGAGGCCGAGCAGCTTGCTGCCCTTGAAGCGCAGGCGCTTGCCGAAGCTGCGAGCCTGGATGACACCGAACTCGCCGCTCTGACGCAGCAGTCGGGCGCAGTCGAGTTAAGCTGGCTTGGTCTGGTGCGCTATTGGCAGAAACAGGCTGCTTCTTGAGGGGGAACTGTGGCAATCGTGATTGTTGGCGGTGGGGCCATTGGCCTCCAGGTGGCTGGCCGGTTGGCTTTGTCTGGTAGCGAGTGTGCTGTGCTGGCACGCCCTCAGACGGTTGACGCCTTGCTCGATCGTCCGTTGAATATTACCCTCGAAGGTGAAACCCGTCGTGTGAGCCTTGATGCGGCTACGTCACCCGAAGATCTGCTGGGTCCGTATCATATGCCCGAGTTGGCAATTGTGTGTGTCAAGGGCTACGATACGCCCGGGGTGATTCCAATGCTGCGTGCGCTCAAACCCGGTCGTATTCTGACCCTCCAGAATGGCATTGGCAACGAAGAATTGCTGGCCGAGGCGTTTGGTCAGCAGCAGATTATTGCGGGTAGCATTACCACCTCGGTGGAACTCCCCGGGCCAACCGAGGTGGTTGTGACCAAAGCCGGTGGGATTAGCCTGGCTGGGATGACCCCGGCAATGCGCGTCAACCAGTGGGCCGAGATCTTTACTCAAGCCGACTTTCCCGTCGAATTGCACACTGACTACCGCTCGATGAAATGGTCGAAAGCCCTGCTCAACATGCTTGGCAATGCGCAGGCCGCCATTCTCGATATGCCGGTGCCCGAGATCTACGCGAATTCGCGTCTGGTTCATGTTGATCTGACCGTTGCGTATGAGACGCTGGCTGTGATGGGGAAACTGGGCATCCATCCCGTGAACCTGCCAGGGTATCCGGCTGCAACCATTGCACGGTTTGCGCCGTTTACCCCTGGCCCGATCCTGCGCATCCTGATGCGCCGCATGGTTGGCGGTGGGCGCGGAGGCAAAGATCCTTCCCTCTTGCGCGATTTGCGGGCTGGGCGAACCCGTTCCGAAGGGGAACAACTTTATGGTGCGGTGGCGGCGGCGGCAACGACAATCGGGATGCCGGTGCCTGTGACGGCGGGTCTCTGGCGGATTCTCGGGGCCATTGTTCGGGGTGAACGATCGTGGCAAGAGTTCCGTCGCCAACCCGACCGCCTGCTCGCCGAGCTTGGGCTTCGGTAAGCGAAGATAGCATCCGCCAGCGCGGTTGACGACATCCCGGCTACCTGGTATAATCTCACCGTTAGCCGAAGTGGCGGAATGGCAGACGCGGAAGTCTCAAAAACTTCTGAGGGCAACCTCGTGTGGGTTCGAGTCCCACCTTCGGCACCATTCCTCATCAGGCCATCGGTATGGCGGGGCGTGGCTCAGCCCGGTAGAGCGCCGCGTTCGGGTCGCGGAGGTCGGTGGTTCAAATCCACTCGCCCCGACCAATTCAAGAGGTGCCTGTGTTCTACACAGGCACTTTTGGTGTTTGTAGCATTTTGAATGGCTGGTGAGGCTGCTGGTATGCGCCTTCTTTTTGCTTTACGGCCTGGCCGTCTTCTGGGGACGTTCTTGCTGACAGGGTTGCTGCTCTTCGCTAGTTCGTGTGGCGATCTGGCTGCGGCTCTGCCTGAACGCCCTACGCCCGTGCCCACGCTTGCACGGTTGCCCAGTGTGACCCCGGTTACCCCGAGTCCCACACCGTCAGTGACGCCGTTGCCGACACTGACGCCGACACCGGTGCCGCTCAGAGGCACCGTTGCCGTGACCGCCAATGTGCGCTCTGGCCCTGGAACTGGTTTTACTCCCGTTGGGGTTTTCGATGCTGGTGCTCCGCTGATCCTGGTGAGCCGGAACGGTGATTGGTTTGAGGTGATTGGCCCTGGTCAACTGCGCGGCTGGATGTTCTTGCAAGTGCTTGAAATCGATCCAACCACGGCTGCCGCCGTGCCCGAGAGCGATCCTTAGAATCCAGTGGTATCATAAGTGGCGAGGCGCGGTTTGGGGGTGTTGTGTCACCCCACGCTCTCATCTAGGGACAATACCTTGCATTGCAACCAGGAGCCTGTATGTACCTCTTTAATTCACTTTCGCGGATCAAAGAACCTTTTCATGTGCCCCCCGATCGCCCGATCACGCTTTATGTGTGTGGGGTGACGCCCTACGATACAACGCATATCGGCCATGCCCGTACTTTCCTCGTCTTTGATCTGCTCGTGCGTTATCTGCGCTGGCAGGGTGCCGAAGTGCGCTATTGCCAGAATGTCACTGATATTGATGACCCGCTCTTTGAACGGGCGCGTCGTGATGGCGTCAGTTGGCAACAATTGTCCGAGCAACAGACTGATCAGTTGCTCACCGATTATACCGGGATGAATATCCTGATGCCGACCTATTTCCCACGGGCCAGTGAGGAAATCGAGGCAATGCTGCCGATGATCCAGCGTTTGATCGAGCTTGGCCATGCCTATGAGGTTGAGGGGGAAGTCTACTTTAGTATCAAGACTGACCCTGAGTTCGGCAAGATGGCCCGTATGGGCTACGAAGAGTTGCTTGCCCTGGCGAATCAGCGGGGCAATAAGCCCCACGATCCCAAGAAGCGCGACCCGCTCGATTTTGTGCTCTGGCAACGTGGTCAGCCCGATGATCCCACCTGGCCAAGCCCGTGGGGGATGGGCCGCCCCGGGTGGCATATCGAGTGCAGCGCAATGTCAACGCGCTACCTTGGTGACCAGATTGATATTCACGGGGGCGGGGCCGACCTGCTTTTCCCGCACCATCCCTGCGAAATCGCCCAGACCGAGCCCGTCACCGGGAAACGGCCTTTTGTCCATATCTGGATGCATGCCGGCCTGGTCTGGCTCGATGGCGAAAAGATGAGCAAGTCGCGGGGCAATCTTGTTTTTGCGCGTGATGCGCTGCGTGCGCATGGCCCGAATGCGCTCCGCTGGTATTTGCTCTCCCAGCACTACCGTGAGGATTTTGACTATAGTCCCACTGCGATGCCGCACTATGTGCAGGTGGCCGCAGATTTTATCGAGGCTGCGACGTCAGATGGCGGAAGTGGCCCCGAGCTTGATCTGACCCCGGTTCTCCAAGAATTCGATGCGGCGATGGCGGACGATTTGAATACCCCGGCGGCGCTTGCGCTGTTGCACGCGATGGCCGGTGAGATTCGGGTTGCTGCTGCCGACGGGCGCAAGGTTGAGGCGGCGGTTGAGGAAGTTCGGGATCGGGCGATCATGATGGGCTTTTTGCTTGCCTGATGTGGTATACTGCATCCACACTTTCGCGCTAGCATACTGTGACATTGTTTTAGGGGCAGGGGGCGCTCCTGGCACCCGTCTTTGCTTCGATATTCCCTGCGTGCAGGTAGTGCATCTGTTCGATGGTGCATGAAGATTTGGCATCAGGGCCGCATGTCGCTTGCCCTCGTGGGGTTTGTCTGCTGGGTGTTTGGCCTGGTGGTGCTTGCCAGTGCAGCGAGCCAGCACAGCATTGATGATCGCCACCTTTTTCTCCCTCTGGTGATGCATAGTGCGTCCCCGTCGCCGAATGCTGCACGTTGGGGCGCACCAATTGCCCGCGATCCGCAGAGTGGCCTGATCTGGGTGGTCAATCCCGATGCGGGCAGTGTTTCGGCAGTCGATCCACATCAGTTGCAACTCGTGCAGACCCTTCCCGTTGGTGAGGAGCCATGGTCGCTTGCTGTTACCCCTGATGGCACGAGCCTCCTCGTGCTTGATCGCGCCAGGGGTGAGTTGGTTATCTTTGATCCTCGCAAGGCCACGGTACGTGCGCGACTTGCCCTGGGACCTGAGCCAGAACAGGTGGTGGTTAGCCCAGGTGGGCAATACGCATATGTTACCGTTCGGGCTAGGCATATGCTGATCATTGTCGATCTGCACAACTTTGCCTTGCTGCGCGAGGTGCCCGTGCTAGCGCATCCCTATGGAGTTGCCGTAAGTGCGGATGGCAGCCGTGTCTATGTGACGCATTTCTATGCCCAGCCGGTTATGCCTGCGGGTATGGGACGTGATGCTGGCGCGCAAGGCCTGGTCAGTGTGCTTGATGCACACGGTGCTCATGTTGGCACTATCTATCTGCCGCCCGACCAGCACGGCTTTGCCAACCAACTTGCGAGCATTGCCATTGGTGGCTCACGGGCCTGGGTGCCGGTGATTCGGGCGGCCCCTGAGTTGCCCAATACGCTCAGTACAACTGTCTTTGCGGCGGTTGCAACACTCGATCTTGCGACGCAGCAAGAAGATCCGACGGCACAGCTCAATTTGAATGACGAGGCGGTGTTTGGTTCGCCAGTCAATAATCCGGTGGCAGTGGTGCCTTCGCCTGATGGGCGCATGCTCTATATTGTGCTTGCCGGTAGCGATCTGGTTGAACTGGTCGATGTGACCGAGCCAACCCAGCCGCGCTTGCTTGGCTTTTTGCCGGCTGGCCGCAATCCACGCGGCATGGTGTTGAGTCCTGATGGTCGGTATGGCTATGTCATGAGCTACCTCTCGCGTGCCGTCACGGTGCTCGATCTGCAGCTGCGGCGTGTCGTTGCCACCATCCCTGTTGCCCCCGAAACACTTGATACGACGCTCTTGCGGGGCAAGATCCTGTTCAATACGGTGACTGATCCGCGGATGGCTAAATCGTCTTGGGTGTCGTGTGCAAGCTGCCATGCTGATGGTGGGACTGATAATGTGACCTGGATGATGGCCGACGGCCCGCGCCAGACACCGGGGATCTGGGAGGCCGGGGCGACGCTGCCCTGGCATTGGTCGGCGGCCCTTGATGAACCACACGATGTTGAAGACTCGATTCATACGTTGCAGTTTGGGCTGGGGCTGGCTCCTGGGGCTGACCCACCGCTGCTTGGGCGTGCCAATGCTGGGCGCTCGGCTGACCTTGATGCGCTCGCGGCTTTCCTGGTACGAGGCATACGCACGCCGCGTACAGTTGCGCCGTCTGCGGCAAGCGAAATGGGGCGTGCGCTCTTTGATGAGCTTGGTTGTGTCAGTTGCCATGGTGGCTCCACCTGGACGATCAGTACCCTTCCTGGTTTGCCAGACTCGCTTGACCTTGACGGCAATGGCATGGTTGATGGTGTCTTGCGCGATGTTGGTACGGCTACGGCCGCTGATGTCCGTGGCCAAACCGGGTTTGATGTTCCTTCCCTGATCGCCGTGGGGCTTACCGCTCCCTATCTGCACGATGGTTCGCTGCCAACGCTGGCCGCAGTGCTCGACTCAGGGCATCCCACTCCAGGGGTTGCTCGTTCGCGCCCGCTTTCTCTCGCCGAGCGTGATGCCCTGGTTGCGTTTCTACTCACGATCGATGCTGGGCTTCCACCTATAAAATGAAGGCGCAAGCCCAGCACTCTGCGCTGTCCCTTAGAGGCAATACTTTTCAAATACGACGGTTGTTTTGCCGCAAAGGCGCAAAGGCGCAAAGTTTTTTGCGTAGGTGCGCTCACCCTTCGCGCCTTCACGTGAGCTTCTTTGAAAAGTATTGCCCTTAGAGGCTTTCTGAAGAGGGCGTCAGCATTGTGATGTACCCTTGGAGTGTCGGCTTTAGCCGGCTAAAGTCGGCACTCCGAAGCAAACCGGCGGCTTTTCAGACAGCCTCTTCGTCCATTCCTGCCAGTATCTTTAGAGTCTTTTTGATGCTAGTGAAAGGCAAGTCTTGTGAATCAAATCGCCCGTTCAACCATGACCACGCTTGTGCTCATTCTTGCGGTGCTTTTGAGTGCGTTGCCACCGGCACCTATCCCCATCTATGCACAGACATCGTCTTCAGGCGATGTTGCAGTGCAACCAGCGCAAAGTGGATCCAGTCGGGTCTATCTGCCGGTCATGGTGCGCTCGCCGGGGCCACCGAGCTTTCTGCTGAGCAACCCGGTTGCTGGTGCGACGATTGGCGGCAATGTGGTGGTTGCGGTGCAGGTCTTGTCACCTGGCTCGGTCACTCAGGTCACGTTTCAGGCTGGTGGCGTTGATCTCGGTACTGACATAACCCCCGCGGATGGCTTTACCGCTTTCCTTGATGTCAGCCAGTTACCTGCCGGGCCGGTCACCATCACGGCGACAGCACAAGGGCCGCAGGGCGCAGCAAGCCAGAGCGTTGCAGTGACGGCCCAGCCGAATCCGCCTTCAACGGGCACGGTTGATGCGCAGGGAGGTGTTTTTGGCGGCGCTTCGGGCGCAACCATTACGGTTCCACCGGGTGCCGTGAGCAGCAGTGCCACGATCGCGATTCGTGAACGCTCGCAAGCCGAAGTGACCGCCGAGTCGGGCATTGCGTGGGACGATATCGGTGTCACGTTCCTAGGCGATATTGTGGTCACGTCAGATCAACCGCTCGAGCTTCCCGTGGAGATTAGCACGGTCGGCTTTGCCAACCGCATTCAACCTGGACAGGCAGTAGTGACCTACAATCTGCTGCCCGACCAGGATGGTGACGGGATTGGTGAACTTGTTGTCGCTAGTACCGCCGAAGTTGCGCCAAATGGGGCGATCATCAGCACGCCTTCCAGTGCCGTGACGGTACAACAGGTGACACCAGATGCTGGCTCGGCCGCACTTGCGCAAGGCGGAACGCTCAGTGGAGCCCCGGGCACGTTGCTTACGATTCGTGGTGCCGGCTTCAATCCTGTTTCGATCAATGGCAATGTGGCGACCTTCCGTTCGACAGGTAGCGATGCCGTCGCTGCGGTTCCGGCCATCGTGTCCGAGGCGCGTGCGACGGGTGAGCAGACGTTGCGTGTCGTTATCCCTGCCTTGCCCGCTGGCCCTGCTACGCTGGTGCTTGCAAATGTGAGTAACGGCCAGCGCAGTGACCCGCTTGACGTGGTCATTGAAGCGGCGACACCACTTGTACGTCCTGCCGCCGAGATTATTGATCAGTGGCTTGCGGCAACCATCACCTATCTGGGCAATGTGCCGACCGCCACTGCCGAAGAGCGTGCGAATCTTGATCAAGCGATCGTGCAATTTGGTCAGACGCGCAATGATCTTGCGGCCCTGGTTGCGGCCGGGCCGAATGCGGTTGAACTCCAGGCGCTGAATGATGTTGCCTTGCTGATCCAGAATTCAAATATCTTTACGGTCAGTGCTGCCCTCGCGCAATACGACGCCGACGCCCAGTTTAGCGATTTCCTCGGGTTAATGGGTGGCATTGTGGGTACCCTGGGCGCGGCAGCGGGTCTTGCTGCCGCAACAACGGCGCTTGCAGCCTTTGCTGCTGGTGCAGCGATTGGCCTTGGCATTATCACAACGGCATATTTTGCCTGTAAGCTCGCGCGCGGTGGTTCGTGTTTTGGCGATCCGCCTGCACCTCCATCTCAGGGATGCACTGCAGCCTCGGCTGCTGGTGGATCTGGTGGTGGTGGCAGTCGGGGCATTGGTGGTGCGCCGCCTCCTGGGGGCAACGGCTGTGGCAATGCCGGTGGCGGCACAAATGGCCCCTCGGTTTCGCTCGCCCAAGCAGGCGGCTCTGATCTCGCCGGGCGTTATCTGATCAAAGTCTTTCCCCAGGCCGGTGGGCGGGCGCTCACGCCGTTTACTGGGGCGACTGATCCCGCTGGCTATTTCTTCCTGCCTTTCATCCCCGAAGGCGAGCCATTTCGTGCCGTTGCGGTTGATACCGTGACCGGGGCTACCGCCTCGTTTGATGGCCTTGGCCCGGCGACGGGCGCATCGGTCTTGATGTTCTTCAACTTTGCCGGGGCCGAGGATAATCGTTTTCCCATCAGCCTTGGTGATACGGTCAGCGATGGGGTGCCTGCAGAAGGTGCCGGCAACCTGGAGAACCCTGGGGCGTTTGATATTTACACCTTTGAGGCGGAAGCTGATCGCCAGGTCATCTTCAACCTGCTCAGTGCTGCGCCTGAGTTGAGCAATACGCGCTGGAAGCTGACCGACCCGCAAGGCGCAACGATCTTTGATCGTGTGCTTGGCTCAACCAACAATATCATGCTGCGCAAGCCAGGAACGTACCGACTGATCGTTGGCGATGACACAAGCGGTGGGAGTGGCACCTATTCCTTCCAGTTGGTTGGGGTGCCGCTGCCTGATCGGTTTGCGCTGAACATTGGCGATGTGGTTGATGATGGCGTGCCTGGTTCAGGGGCAGGCAACATTGAAGAACCCTATGTTCAGGACATTTACACCGTCACCGTCACGAGTCCACAAGTTGTGTTCGTCGATGTGCAGGCGCGTAATGGGCTGACCCAGCTCAACTGGGTCATGGAGGCCCCGGATGGCACGGTCATCTTCGACGCCCCGCTCTTTACCGAAGATCGTGGCCCGTTGACCATCACGCAAACTGGCACCTACCGCATTGCCGTTGGTGGCGAACCAAATACGACGGAAGTCGGCACCTATCGCTTCAAATTGTGGGAGGTGCCTGACCCGCAAGAGTTCGCTATTGCTATCGGTGATGCGGTTGACGATGGGCAACCCGGGCCGGGCGCGGGCAACATCGAGACGCCGGGGGCGCAAGACATCTACACCTTCACGGCAACGACGGGGGAGGCGATCTTCCTTGATGTGCAGGCGCGCAGCGGCTTGACCCAACTCAACTGGCGCTTCCTGGCCCCGGATGGCACGGTCATTTTCGACGCTCCGCTCTTTAGCGAAGATCGTGGGCCGTTGATTTTGCCGCAGACGGGGATCTATCGGATTGAAGTGGGCGGCGAAGCCAACCAGGACGAAGTTGGCACCTATGGGTTCCAATTGTGGGCGGTTCCTCCGGCCCAAGAGTTTGCCATCGTGATCGGCGACACGATTGCCGACGGCGATCCTGCGGTTGGCGCGGGCAACATCGAGAGCCCGGGGGCGCAAGACATCTATACCTTCACTGGTACCAGCGGGCAAAGCATCTTGCTTGATCTGCTCTCGCGCAATGGACTGTCCCAACTCAACTGGAGGCTAGAAGATCCGAATGGTGCGATCCTCTTTGACGTGTCGCTCGCTAGCGGCGACCAAGGACCATTGAGCCTTGAGGCTACAGGAACCTATCGCCTGGTGGTTGGTGGCGAAGCCAATGAAGACGAGGTCGGCACGTATAGCTTTACCTTGCAGGCAGAATAAAAGGCAACGTAGGTTGCCGACAGAATCACGAGGGCCAGCAATGCTGGCCCTCGTGATTCTGTCGGCAACGTGGAGGTGCTAGATGACCTCGATCTGATCCTTACCGCCATAGACGGTCCACCAGGGCTTGGCACCCTGGGCGAGGATCGCGTTGAGCGCCTCAATATTGGCGACGCCACGGTCTTCGAGCCACTCTTCGAGAGCCTCGACGCCCTTTTCGCCATAGACTGGAATGCCATCCTGCCAGGTCGCCCGGCCACAGAGCACACCCGAGAAGGGGGTGCCGGCCTCGGCGGCGAGTTCAAGCGTCTCGCGGAAGACCTCGTCGGTGACACCGGCGCTGAGGTAGATAAAGGGCTTGGTTGAAACACTGGCGGCCTCACGGAAGAGTTCGCCGGCCTCGGCGCGGGTGTAGGCCTTCTCGCCGGCAAAGACGCGCATGCCCTCAACGAACTTCACATTGACTGGCACCTCAACCTTGAGCACATCAACGCCATATTCTGGCTTCGAGAACTCGGCCATATAGGCGGTGACATACTTCGGCTTGACCTTGGCGTACTCCAGCGATTTCTCGTCCATGGCATCATCGTAGGCAATGGGCTCAAGGAAGAACGGGATATCGTTGGCGACACATTCCGCGCCGATGCGCTCAATGAAGGCATGCTTGATCTCGTTGATCGCTTTGGCATCAAAGGGATTGTAGTAGAGCAGGATCTTGACGGCATCGCCACCAGCAGCCTTGATGCGCCGGACACTCCACTCACCAAGCAGGTCAGGCAGACGACCGCGCACGGTTGCGTCGTAGCCGGTCTTTTCGTAGGCCAGCAGAACCCCGGTTCCGGGGGCTTTGTGCTCGAGGGCCGGCAGACCATACTCGGGATCCATCAGGATCGCGGTCGAATGTTTGGTCAACACCCGTGTAATCGACGTCTTGAAAGCCGTGAGGTCACTGTTGGAAGCCTCAGAACCCCGTGCTTTTGCGATCGCCTTCTTGAGGGAGCCGCGCTGATCCATTGCGGCAGCGGCAATGATCCCCTTGTCGTCAGCACACGCCTGAATGCCTGCGTATTTGCCCTTTGTGATCTGTACTTTCCCCATCGTACTCGCTCCTTTGCAGAGAACTTTACCTGCGTCTTGGCTCGAACCATAAACCGCGTCTATTATACCCGAAGATAGGGGCAAAACAAAGGTCACATTGTGTTAACCAGGGATTGAAGTCATGGTACAATAGCATCACATTGTACCCTGTGATAGCACACGAAATACCTGGAGGAAGAATGAAACAGGTAATGAGTGCGTTTGCCTTTGTGCTCGGGCTGGTGCTCGGGCTCATTGGTGGCGCTGCACTTCTGGCCTATGCCTATCAGGCGGCTGGCCTTTATCCACCTGATGACGCGACGATCAAATTCATTGCCCGTGAGCGCGGTTGGTTGCGTGACGACGTATAAGTAGTTTCAAACCTTTTGTCCGTAGTTGGTTGTCGGCAATGCATTCGCACAGGTTGTGAAAGGCTGATGACCAGCTACGGTCTTTGTATCTACCGCACAAGGAGGTGCCTGCATGGAGCGACCCTGGTTTGCAAGCTATGAGCCGGATGTAGTCCGAAACATCACGTACCCCGATCAATCGTTGAGCGATCTCCTCAATGAGACTGCCCGTGCCTTTCCTGATAAGATCGCGACCAATTTTGTGCTCAGTTATCTGCTCGGTGAGCGTTTTACCGTTGGTGGGCGCATGACCTATCGTCAACTCAACGAGCAGGTTGACCGGATGGCGACGGCTCTCTACCAACTTGGCGTCCGCAAAGGTGAGCGGGTCGCCATTATGCTGCCCAACTCGCCCCATTACATTATTAGTTTCTTTGCGGCGATGCGCCTCGGGGCGATGGTTGTGAATGTGAATCCAACCTATACAAGCCGTGAGTTGCAGCATCAACTGGTTGACGCGGGTGCCGAGACGGTCATTATGCTCAATCTCTTCTGGCCGCGTTTGCGTGAAATCCGTTCTGAAACACCCGTCAAACGTACGATTATTGCCTATGTCTTTGATACGCTCTCTTTTCCTTCCAACTTCCTGGTGAAAAGCAAGCAAAAACGAGCCCCCGAGTGGGTTGATGTGCAACCCGAATCTGATATCTTCTTCTTTGCGCGCTTGCTCGAGAAATATGCCCCCACACCCCCACGCGCTGAAGTCGCCGCGCTTGATACGGCGCTCTTGCAGTATACCGGTGGCACCACAGGCTTGCCCAAGGCGGCGATGCTGTCGCACCGTAACCTCATTGGCAACGCCCTGATGATTCAGGCCTGGCTCCCCAAGGGCAAACGTGGCGCCGAGAAGATGATGGCCGCCATTCCTTTCTTCCACGTGTATGGCATGACCGTGGCGATGATCTATTCGATCTCGATGGGGGCCGAAATTGTCATTGTGCCCAATCCTCGCCCGATTGATAATGTGATGAAGGTGATCCAGAAAGAGCGCTGTACGCTCTATCCGGGTGTGCCGGCGATGTATATTGGCATTATTAATCATCCCGATGTCGCCAAGTATGACCTGAAAAGTGTGACGGCCTGTATCTCTGGTTCGGCTCCATTGCCTATCGAAGTGCAAGAGAAGTTCGGGCAGATTACCGGCGGGCGCCTGGTCGAGGGCTTTGGCATGACCGAATGCAGTCCGGTGACGCACTGCAATCCGGTCTTTGGCACGCGCAAGGGCGGCAGTGTTGGCATTCCGGTGCCTGATACCGATGCCAAGATTGTTGATCTGGAGACCGGTGAAACGCTGCCGTTTGATAACGAGGCCCAGGGCGAACTCTGTGTCCGTGGCCCCCAGATTATGCAGGGCTATTGGAATCGCCCCGAAGAGACGGCCCAGACCATTGATGCCGATGGCTGGCTGCGCACCGGCGATATCTGCAAGGTTGACCCCGAAGGGTACTTCTATATCGTTGACCGCAAGAAGGACATGATTATCGCCAGTGGCTTCAAGGTGCTGCCCCGCGATGTTGAAGAGGTGCTCTATATGCATCCCAAGGTCATGGAGGCGGTGGTGGTTGGCATTCCGAACCCCAAGCGTGGCGATGATACTGTCAAGGCCTTCATTGTGCCGAAGACCGGTGAAAACCCAACGCCCGATGAGATCAAGGAGTTCTGCAAGATCCATCTTGCGAGCTACAAGATCCCCCGTGAGGTTGAGTTCCGCACCGAATTGCCCAAGACCATGGTCGGCAAGATCCTCCGCCGCGTCCTGATCGAAGAAGAGAAGGCCCGCCAGAAGGGCGAAACGGTAGCCCAGACACCCGCGTAAGGATCAGGTTGAGACGTCAAAACGGCCAGCGAAGCTGGCCGTTTTGACGTCTCATATGATGTAACGTTAAGCAGGGTAATGCGCAGACGCTACGTACTGGCTGCGTGGTTCTCTTCTATTTTTTCATATATTGCGAGATAGGTTGTAGAAGGTGCCCCAATACCTAGGCAACCTGGTTGAGACACTTGGAATACAGAATGAAGCCGGTATCCCTCGTGTGATCGCTGATCAAATTTCTTCGCGAGAGTAGGCAAGTCGGCATTTGCGAATAGTGCGCCAATGGGTTCGACAAAGTATTGCATCGGTTCCTCCTCTGATATAGATGCTTGATTATGGTAGATCGGTACCACCATATCCCGGTCGACAACGGACGATACGCTGAAGGGTAAGTCGAACTCCGTACCACAGCCCATATTTCCTAACCGCGAGCTCTGCATAACGTGAGCAACTTGGCTCATACACACAACGATGTCCAAGCCTTCGCGAAATCCGCTTTCTATACCAGCGCAACCCCCAAACAACAAAATACAACCATCCCGGTGAGCGGGGAATAGCGAGGCTGTCGACCTCTCTATCCATGGGCGTTGTCCCAGTAAGCATACGGGTCAGACTGGGCATTAACATTGGATCAACAAGGCATTCATATGTGCCATGATCCGTGCAGATGATCTGTATCTCTTGTTCTTTTGCAACCATATACCTATATAGCTCCCATCGTTCGCTCTGGTGTACGCCTGGAGTTGGCTGATCATGCGCTATCGCTGTTGATCTATATGCCAACGTTCTGGTTGATTGCGCGTTTGTCCGAGTTACTTGGATCAATAAGTGGACGGCACGTTACACGTTGTCGCGTGAAATTTGTATCACCTCCTCTACAGCCCGCGCACGCGGGCTTCGCTTCCCATAGCCGAGGGCTTTAGCCCCACGGCATCGGGTGCATAGCGGATCATTTCCTGAAAAACCATTAGCCGACTAAAAGCCGACCCTCCTGTGTACAACCCAGATAGGGCTGCTATACTTGATTAGTAGCGAGATCTCGCTTTATCCACTTGTGTCTAATCGAGCTTTTTCTGGTACTTTAGTACTGATCTTGATCCAGGACTTTGGGCTCTCCAGGATTTCCTGGCGTAAAACGCCTGTTCGTCGATTGATATGGCTCGCTGATAATGCAAGATGCAATCACCCTCATGGCATTGGTTGCTGCAATGACACACCCATAACTTCGCGTGGTATACTTGGATCTAGTCACGCACCCATCTGTAAGTCAATGTATACCTATGAGCGATGCACCTCTGAATCCTGATGATATTTTCACCAGTCCGCAACTCCCTGAACCCGCTCGCGTGCTGTATGTGATGCCCCAGGGTGAGCGGTGGCGTGTGCAGGCCGTCGGGACGGTGAGCAATCAGTTCTATGATCGGACGTTTGCCCACCATGAGCTTGTGGTGCGCCGGGTGAGTTTCGGCGCTGATGCCGAGCGCTTTCGTCTGGCCGCAATGGCTGAACGCATTCATGCGGCGGCCCAGTTTGATCCGCAGTTTGCGATTGGGCTCTCGCAGATCGACCCGCTTCCTCATCAACTCGATGCGGTCTATAACTATTTGCTCCGTTCGCCTCGCATTCGGTTTCTGCTCGCCGATGATCCTGGGGCCGGCAAGACGATTATGGCCGGGCTGTTGCTTAAAGAACTTGAGCATCGCGGTGCCGTCGAGCGAGTGCTGGTGATTGCGCCAGCGAATTTGACGATGCAGTGGCAAGATGAGATGCGTGAGCGCTTTCGTTCTCCTTTTACGGTGCTGCGCCGTGAGCAGTTGCAGGCGCATCCCGGTGCCGAGATCTGGCGGCAGCATCCGCGCGCAATTATGTCGATCGATTTCGCCAGACGCGAAGAGGTGCGGGCGACTTTTGAGGGGGTCAAGTGGGATCTCGTCATTGTGGATGAGGCCCATAAGATGGCCGCTTATCAGTATGGCGAGAAGGTGCAGAAGACCCAGGCGTATCAACTTGGCGAGGAACTCAGTGAGCGTACCGACCATCTGCTGTTGATGACCGCGACCCCCCACCGCGGCAATCCTGATAATTTTCGCTTGCTGCTGGCTTTGCTCGATAAGGATCTGTTTCAGCATAACCTTGATCTCGCCACGATTCTCCGCCAGCCGCAGATGCCGATCTTTCTGCGTCGCCTGAAAGAACGCATGGTTCGGTTTGATCAGACCCCGATCTTCCCGCCTCGCAGTGTTGATACGCTGACCTATGCGTTGAGTGGAATCGAAAAAGACCTCTATGATGCGGTGACGGATTATGTGCGGAAGCGGTTTCAACGGGCTGATCAACTCGGCGATGATCGGGCGCGGCGCAATGTGGGCCTGGCGCTGATGGTGCTGCAACGGCGCCTCGCTTCGAGCCTGCGTGCCATTCGGACATCCCTCGCTCGCCGCGAGGAGCGCCTGAAAGACCGGTTGCACGCGATCCAGCGCGGTGCTGCCGCTGCTCCGGTGACGCCATTGCTCGCTGAAGATGACATTGGTGATGATGAAGAGCGTTGGGCGCAGGAAGACCTTGCCCTCGGGGTTTCGCTGGCTCAAACTTCCTATGAGTATGAGCAAGAGATCGCCGAGGTACGCTATCTCCACGATCTCGCCCAGATGGCCGAAGAGGAGGCTGAGCGTACCGATTGCGAACGGAAACTCGCCGAGTTGCGGCATGCGCTCGATGAGCGCAAAGTTGATGGGCAGACCATCTGGGATGCGGGCGAGAAGTTGCTGATCTTTACTGAGAATCGCGATACGCTCGATTATCTTGTCGAGAAGTTTCGACGCTGGGGCTTCAGGGTGACTCAGATCTATGGCGGGATGAAGCAGGAGGAGCGCCGCGCTGCTCAGGCGGACTTTAAGCGTGAAGATGGTGCCCAGATCCTGGTTGCGACCGAGGCGGCGGGCGAGGGGATTAACCTGCAATTCTGTCGTTTGATGGTCAACTATGATATTCCCTGGAATCCCAATCGCCTTGAGCAGCGTATGGGTCGGATCCATCGTTATGGTCAGGAGCAGAGTGTTCAGATTTTCAATCTGGTCGCTAGGAATACCCGTGAAGGTGATGTGCTGGCGGCGGTGCTCGATAAGCTTGACCAGATGCGTGTGGATCTGGGCAAGGAAAATGTCTACGATATCATTGGGGATCTCTTCTCGGCAGCCGAACTCGCCGATCTGATGCAGCGCGCGGTGAAAGAGCGCCAGTCGCTCGAGGAGATCCAGGCACTTGTGGCGAGTACGGTCGATGCAAATGAGCAGCGCCGGAAGATGCAAGTGGCCTTGGTTGATGCGCTTGCTGCCGATATGATGATGCCGGATACGCTCGACGAGATCCGTGAGCAGGTTCGCATTTCGCAAGAGCAGCGCCTGGTGCCGGAATATGTCGAGCGTTTTGTCGTGACGGCTTTTCGGACACTCGTCGCCGATCATAACCAGCGGGCCACGATCAGGCCGCGAGCGAATGAGCCGGGCGTCTGGATGATCGAGGCGGTGCCGCATTTTATGCGCCTGGTCGCTCCGGCAGGCTATACCATCAAGCCGTCTTATCCGCAGCTTGTCTTTACCAGACCGCTGGCCGAGCAAGAGACAAAGGCGGAGTTTGTTGCTCCCGGCCATCCCTTGTTCGAGGCGCTGCTCCGTCTGGTTCGTGATAGGTATAGCCCGTTGCTCACGGCAGGCGCACAGTTTGCCGCCGGATTACATGATCAGGGGTTGTTCTGGTTGCTGAAAGCGACTGCTAGTGACGGCACCGGTAGTGTTGCTGGGCAGAAGTTGGTCGGTGTCCACCAGCGGGCTGATGGTACGCTGGAATCACGCGATCCCCTCACGTTGCTCGACTATGAACCGATCCCTGGCCCTACCGACGAACATAAAGCGCCTCCCTTGCCCGATGCGCTGCGTCCCTTGAGCGCGGATCAGTCAACGGTACTTGCGTGGGCCGAGCAGTATGTTGTGACGCCCTACCTGGAACGCTTGCGTCAGCAGCGCGAGCACGAGGCTAATGTGCGTGAGCACTATCTGCAGAGTTCACTCGAGACGTTGATCGCTGAGCAGACGGCCAAAATTATTGCCTATGCTGCTGACGAGAAAGCGCGCAAACGTGATGCCGGTCAGTACGATATTGGCTTGCGCACGCTTGAGCAAAACCGTGAAGAGTATGAAGTGCGCTTGAAGCGGCGCCTCGAAGAGAATGGCCGCATGCGCTCGGTCGGGGCCGATGCACCGCAGATCATCGGGGTCTGTGCGTTTGTTCCGGCCCCCGATGTGCTGGCCGATGATGACGAGGGCGATGACCCTGATGTCGAGGCGCTTGCGGTGGCCGTAGCTAGGCAGTATGAACACGCCAACAATCGCCACGCGCAGAGTGTTGAAGCCGATGGGCTGGGCTTTGATCTGCGCTCACGTGGTGCCAATGAGATTCGCTATATCGAAGTCAAGGGCCGTCGTGGTCGTGGCGGTGTTACCCTGACTGCCAACGAGTGGATCAAAGCGGCGCGCTTCGGTAGTGAGTACTGGCTCTATGTGGTGTATGGCTGCGGTAGCCCCAAGCCTCAGTTGACGCTTATCCGTGATCCGGCCGCATGCCTCACCGTGAGCGAACATGTGGTATCAGCCTCACGCTTCCGTGTCAACGCCGGTGAACTTAGCCGAAACGGTATCATGGTAGACTAATGGCAAGCTGAAAAGCGCTACAAGACGAGGAGGAAATGCCGATGTCTACGATTGAAATAGCCTTACCTGATGAGATGATCCAGGGTTTGTCGTTTGACCGCGCCATCCTTTCGGGATTAGCCCGTGAGGCGCTCTTGGTGCGCCTCTACGATATTGGTGAGGTCTCCTCGGGCAAAGCGGCGGCTCTGCTGGGGATCTCGCGCCAGGCATTTCTGGAGCTCCTGAATCAGTACGGGGTTTCGGTCGTGAATGCACCAACTGATCTCGAAGCTGATCTGAGGAACGCCCATGTCGCTGCGACCGATTATCTGCAATACAAGTCCACTGATTAAACTGGCGGCAATCGGCCTCCTGGATCTGTTGCCGACCCTGTATGGCAGCGTGATCATTCCAGAGCAGGTTCGTGATGAGTATCGCGCCGGTGCTACGAAGCATGATCCGCCAGGGCCGTCGGATTAGCCCTGCACTACGGGAAGAGTTGCTTCGCCTGGCTGATGAGCAGAAATGATATTTCGATGACCTCCAACCCCAAAGACCGCCGCATTATTGAAGTGGAGATGCCGCTTACCAGTATTTCGCAGCATAGTGCGCGTGAGAAGTCGATCCGCCATGGGCACCTCTCGACGTTGCATATCTGGTGGGCGCGGCGGCCCCTGGCTGCTTGCCGCGCGGCGATCTTTGCGGCGCTGGTGCCTCAATCAGAAGATCCGAAGACGGCTCAGAAGATGCAGTTGTTTCTTGCTTCGCTGGCGGATTGGGATAACAGTCTTGATCAGGCGAGCGCGAGCGGGTCTAAGCCGGCCCATCATTATATTCGCGATGCCCGCGCCTATATCAAGCAAGCTTTTCCCGACCGCGCCCCCCGTGTGCTCGATCCCTTCGCCGGGGGCGGCGCGATTCCGCTCGAGGCGCTGCGCCTCGGCTGTGAGACCTATGCCTTGGATCTGAATCCGGTGGCGCATATCATTCAGCTTGCGACCCTGGTCTACCCGCAGTTGTATGCCCACCGTCCTGGTAGCGATGGCACTAGGCCCGGGGCAACGCTGATTGGCGATGTGCAGAAGTGGGCTGCATGGGTGCTAGCAAAGGCCCATGAGGAGATCGGTGACCTCTATCCGCGCAACGAGGATGGCGCCGGGACCGTGGCTTATCTCTGGGCGCGTACGATTACCTGCCCACGCGTCGCTTGCGCCGCACCGGTGCCGTTGATTCGTCAGACCTGGTTGGCCAAAAAGCCCGGTCGTATGTATGCCTACAAGATCGAGTGCGACGGGCCCGGCAGCGCGATGCGTTATACGGTGATCGGCCCGGTCAAGAGCGCTCACGATTTTGCGTTTGATCCGGCCCAGGGCACCACCCGTGGCGGAACGGCTGTTTGTCCTTGCTGCGGTACGCCATTAGCTGAAAAGCATATCAAAGCCGAGGCCCAGGCCGGGCGGATGGGCGACCAGATGGTGGCTGTTGTCTGGCAGAGCAAGCACGGCAAGCTCTATCGCTCGGTGCGCCCGGAAGATCGTGCGGCGTTTGAGCAGGCCAGGATGCGCCTGCAAGCGCTTGAAGAGAACTATGATCCGCTGAGCGGCGAGCTGCCACCGGTGCCGGATGAGGTTTTTACCCTTAATTCTCGCTACGCTGTTCCGCCAATGTACGGATTGGATACCTTCGGCAAACTCTTCAATTCACGTCAGGCTCTTGCCCTTGCCACCTTGGTCAAGTGGGTTCGTGCTGCCTATGCGGAAATTGCCCGACAGGTTGATGATATGGCATATGCACAGGCGATCACAACCTATCTGTCGATCGCAGTGGACAGATTGGCTGATTACAATTCAAGTCTTTGTCGATGGGCTCCTCACGGGGAATATATCGGAAACACATTCAGTAGACAAGCTCTGCCAATGATGTGGGACTATACAGAAGTCAATCCGTTCAGCGGATCAACTGGTGATTGGCGCGGGGCTGTTGATTGGATAACACGTTATATTGAACATGGGTCAGCTACCTCTAACCATCCTGCTGATGTTCGACGAGGCTCTGCGACAACTCTGCCATATGCAGACAACTATTTCGATGCGGTCATTACCGACCCTCCCTACTATGATAACGTTCCCTATTCAGATCTCTCCGACTTTTTTTATGTCTGGTTACGACGAACAGTTGGCGATCTCTTCCCTACAGTGTTAGGAACTCCCCTAACGCCCAAAGACCAGGAAGTCACGCAAGACATCTCGAAAAAGAAGGGGAAAGCTGACTTTGAGCGCATGCTTGCGAGTGCTTTCGCCGAAATTACCCGTGTCTTGCGCGAAGATGGGATCTGTGTTGTTGTTTATGCGCATAAAGCCATATCGGCCTGGGAGACCTTAGTCGCAGCGCTGCTCAACGCCGGGCTTACTGTTGATGGCTCCTGGCCGTTTAGCACTGAAATGGCAAACCGGCTGCGTGGGCAAAATAGTGCCGCCCTGGCCTCTTCGATCTTTCTCGTCTGCCGCAAGCGCAAGATTGAGGCAGGAATCGGCATTGCTGGCGAGGTACGCACGGCGATTGCGGCGAATGTGCGCGAGCGGCTTGACCAGTTCTGGGCCGCTGGTCTGCGCGGGGCCGACTTTTTTATCTCGGCGATCGGGCCAGCGACAGCCGCCTTTTCGCGCTACGACAGCGTACGTGATCTGCGCGGCAATGCGATCACCGTCAGCACGTTGCTTGAATGGGTGCAGCAAACGGTCGCTGACTATGCGCTGAGCCGTGTTTTTGCCAGCACAGCGCCGGCTTCAGGCGATAGCGCCCAGGGGCTCGGCGTTGTTGACGATGAAACGCGCTTTTATGTGCTCTGGCGCTGGACCTACGATGGCGTCGCTGGCGTTGTCGGCGTTACCGGCGAGCATGGCAACGGCGGCACCAAGAAGACCGGGTTGCTGACTGGCTCAACTGAGATCGAGCCGGGCGACAGCGACGAGGCCGACCGTGAGGATGGCAGCGGGGGCAAAGGCGACAAAAAGAAGAAGATTCCCTTTGGCGACGCGCATCTGATGGCGACCGCCCTGGGTGCCGATGTCAACGCGCTGATCCATCGCTTCCAGATCCTCGACGGGCGCAGCGACGTGCTGCTGCTCAACGCCGCCGAGCGCGACGAGCGCATCCCCGACCTCGGCGAGCGCCGTGCCGACGGCTCGCGCCCGCCGCTGATCGATATGCTCCACCGCTGCGAGCTGCTCTGGGCGGCCAACATGAGCGACGACATGGCTGACTACCTGAGCGAGTTTGCCCCTGATGAACGTGAAGCCCTGCGCCGTGTCGCCCAGGCCCTGATTGATATCTTGCCCCGCGGCGACCTCGAAAAGCAACGGCTCGAAGGTTTTCTCTATAGTGGTGCCGCCCAGCAGAGCGGCGAAGGTGCGCGGCCTGCCGGTCGTGCCCCGATTCAACAGGGCATGGAAGGCTTCGAGGTTGGAGACAAAGTCTTACGCGACAAGCGCAAGAGGTATGGGCGCCCATGAAAAGGAACACCCTTGTGAGCACGACATCTCCCCTTCCTGGATGGTGGCAAATCATGCCCCCCCACCGTGATATTCGGCAGAACAGGCGTCTGGATGAGTCGATCTTTGCTGCTGATCTGGGACAGGTGGTGGCCGGAACTGCGCCCGATGATTACCAGGATCCGTTGCGCTTTTTTGCCAGCACCTATCTCACCGATGGCCTGACGGCGTTGATCGGCGATGTGATCAAAGAACTGGCTGGCACAGGGGTTGGCAATCGGATTATGCAGATTGAAACGCCCTTTGGGGGTGGCAAGACGCATACCCTGCTGGCGCTCTATCATTGCATCAAGCATCGTGCCGAGGTGGTAAAAAACGCCGAGGTGCAATGGCTGCTGTCGCAAATTGGCTTGCCTGCGATGCCTGACGCTGGCGTGGCAACGATTGTTGGCACCGATCTCTCGGCGGTTGAGCCGGTACGCACACCTGATGGCACCCACATCCAGACGCTCTGGGGCCTAGTCGCCTACCAACTGGGCCAGCACCAGGGGCGCGAGCGTGAATTTTATCAGATCGTGCAGGCTGCTGATGAACAGCGCAGTGCGCCCGGTGCTGATGCGCTGCGGCGCTTGCTCGCCCAGGCCCCGGCGCTCATCTTGATGGATGAACTGGTCAATTACGTGGTCTCGGCTTCAGCGGTGGCCGTGGGCGAGACCACGCTGAAAGACCAGACGATTGCCTTTCTGCAACAACTTACCCAGGCCGTCGCCCAGACGCCCAGAACGGTCTTGCTGCTGACGATTCCCGGGAGCCAGACCGAGTTGTACGGCCAGGCAGCGAAAGACTTGCAGCAACAACTCTTTAGCATGGCTGGTCAGGTCAGCGAGATCGTCGGGCGCATTCAGACGGTACGGACGCCGGTGCAGGGTGACGACATCTACGAGGTCTTGCGGCGGCGCTTGTTCGATCCACTCACCGGCGAGGTTGCGCGCCAGGAACGTGACCGGCGGGCGCACCAGGTTGCGCAGGCCTATGTAGCGATCTATCGCGCGCTGCCCAATGACGTGCCACAGGAGGTGCAAGAGCACGCCTACATCGAGCGCATCGTGCGGGCGTACCCCTTTCATCCCGAGGTGGTGCGGATTCTATACGAACGCTGGGGCACGCTCCCCGACTTTCAGCGCACCCGCGGAGCCTTGCGCATTCTCGGCCTCGTTCTGGCCGATCTCTATGCAAGTGGGCGCATGGAGCCACTGATCTTGCCTGCACACCTGAATCTGGCTCCGGGTGATCTGCGCAACGAACTGGTACGGGTGCTTGACAACCCGACCTTCAACAACGTCATCGACTCGGATATTGCCGGTGCGAGTGCAAAAGCCGTCCAGATTGACGGCGGTATGGGCCGCGAGCATGCCCGTTTCAAGCCCGCGGAGCGCACTGCCACGACGATCTTTCTCTGGTCATTCAGCGGTGCCGCCGGCGAGACGAGAGGTGCCACCGAAGCGCAGATCCGGGTTGGCGTGCTTAGCCACGCGATGCAACCAGCGATTATCGGCAATGCGTTGATCGAGCTACGCCGGAAACTCTGGTATCTGCACGAAGAAGGCAACACCTACCGCTTTGATACCCGCGCCAATCTCAACCGCGTGATCGTCCAGAAGGAAGAGAGCGTCACCGCCCAGGTTGCGCGCAAGACTGTGGAAGAGAAACTGCTCGAACTGATCAACGCTCAGGGGATGCGCGGGCGTGGCATCGGCCCAATGTTTGGGGGCGGATCGGCCTTGCAACCACGGGTCTACGTCTTTCCAAAGACGAGCCAGGATATCGCCGACATCCCAAGTCTCGGCGTCGTGCTGTTACGCCCGACGATGCACGCACCGGCGGGCGAAGCACTCACCGAATTGCCGTCGCTGGTGGGCGAGATCCTGCAACGCTATGGCGAGCGTCCACGTGAGCACCGCAATGTCCTGGCGATTCTGGTGCCCGATACCAGTCTCGTGGCCGAGACAGAGAAATCGGCGCGACGCTTGATCGCCCTGCGTGCCGCCCGCAACGATAGCCAGGTGGCCTTGCCCGTAGCCCAGCGGAATGAACTGGACGCGATGCTCAAAACCGCCGAGCAGATCTTCCCGCAGGAAGTCGCCCGCCTCTACCGCTCGGTTGTCGTATCGGCTGACGCCAGCAAAGGCGGAATGGAGCGACTCGATCTCGGCCAGCGCACCTACAGTTCGGGTGAGGCGCTTTGGGACGACGCATTCCAAGCCCTGAGCGCCCGAGACCGCTTGCTGGATCAGCTCGATCCGTCACTGCTCGCCAGCGATCACTTCGGCATCTGGCCCCGCAGCCAGGAAGCGCTCAACACCCAAAAACTCTGGAACGCCTTTGTGCAATTTCCGCATCTCCCGATGGTAACAGGCAAACACGTTCTCATTGACGCAATCACCCGCGGCTGTGACAGCGGCATCCTCGGTTATGCGCTGGGCGACACGCCGCCTTTTGAAGGTGATAACGCACGCTTTGGCAAACACGGCCAGAATCTCGCGATCGAGATCGCCCCGACCACCTGGGTCATCAGTGCAACCTATGCGCGTGAGCAGATCATGCCACGCAACGACCCAGTGCGCGACATCCCGCCCACCTTATTGACCGACCCGCAGATCTGGCCGAGTGGCGGTATCCGTCGGCGGCTCGATGACATCTGGGAGGCCGTCGTCCGCTACTACTCGCCGCAACCGCTTGACGGCAAGCATGTGCTAGGGGCGGCCTTGCACAGCGGCGTCAACCAGGGCCTCTTTCGCATTGCTCTGGATGGCGGAGCGCCCGGTGACGATTCGAGTCTGCTCGATCAAGCCCGCATTGACCAACTCAGCGGCATCGAACTGGTGCGGCCCGCCGGGGGCGAACCGACCAAACCCCGCCTGCTCACCATTGACGTGAGCAACGTCGAGCTCCAGCAACTCTCGAAGATCACCACCGGCGTCATCGTCCCGCTGCAGCGCCAGGGGGCCAGGATCACGCTGCGCCTTGTCATTGATGCCGACGCGCCGAACGGTATCGACCCAGAGGTGATCGAGCTAACGGTGAAGGAGACGCTGAAACAGTTGGGCCTCACGTACGTCCTTACGTGATGAGGAGGCGCTCCAAACGCAATACCTTGCTCTTTTGACGCAAAGGCGCAAAGATTTTTGCGTAGGTGAGCGTAACCCTTCGCGTCTTCGCGTCTTCGCGTGAGCTTCTTTGCTATGGTCTTCGTTCTCGTTCGCAGCCTCCGCAGCGCAACCCAAGGCAATCCATGCTACAGTGTATATGATGATCACACTGAGCTTTATCTATCCAATTGCGCTGCTCCTTCTGGGTTTGCTTCCGTTGTTCTGGCTCTTTGCCTGGGCGACGCGTGCCCCTAATCTTGTGCGCCTCGGGCGTTGGCGCTTTGGGGCACTGCTGGTGTTGCGCAGTCTGATGTTGCTGGCGCTTGTGCTGGCGCTCGCTGGCACGCAGCTTGTCCGCCCGAGTGAGCAGACGGCGGTGGTCTTTTTGTTTGATGGCAGCGATTCGTTTGCGCCGGCGTTGCGCGAAGAGGCGCTGGCCTATGTCAATCAAGCGATCGAAGCCGGTGAGCCGACGGATCGGGCGGCGGTGGTGGTCTTTGGGGCCGATCCCGCTGTCGAACGGGCGACCGTCCCTCTTGTTCCCGTCAATCGGTTGACGTCGGTGGTGGTGCCGAGTCGTACCAATATCGCCGAGGCGATCCAGCTTGGGCTCGCCCTGTTGCCTGCTGATGCGCAGAAACGCATTGTGTTGCTTTCGGACGGGGTCGAGAATACGGGGCGTGCGGTCGAGGCTGCTCGCATCGCTGCGCTGCGTGGGGTGCCGATTGAGGTGGTGCCCTTTGTCGCTACGCGTGGCCCCGATCTGCTGGTGACCGCCCTTGATGTGCCTGCGACGGCGCGTGAGGGTCAGTCACTGCCGCTGACGGTGCGTTTTCAGAGCAATGTTGCGACGACGGCGCGGGTTGAGCTCTTGGCTGATGGTGAATTGATTGCCGTTGAAGAGGCGTTCCCGGTTGCTGTCGGTGCGGGTTCGTTGCAATTCAATCTGCCGGTTGGCGAGGCGGGCTTTCGGCGCTTTGAGGTGCGCATGACTTCGCCGGTTGATACGCAGGCGCTCAATAATCGGGCGACCGCCTTTAGCCAGGTCGAGGGGCCGCCACGGGTGTTGCTGGTTGCCTCGGCGGAGGATCGGGCGGCGCCCCTGCGCGCGGCCCTTGAGGCTGGCGAAGTGCGGGTTGAGGTGCGTGCGCCTGCCCAGGTGCCCGCCCAGGTGACGCAGTTGCGCCAGTTTGCCGCCGTTTTCCTCGTTGATGTGCCCGCCCCCGCGCTTGCCGCCGAGGTGCAGCGTGCGCTCACCATCTATGTCCGTGAGCAGGGCGGTGGTCTGGCGATGATTGGCGGCACCGAAGCGTTTGGGGCCGGCGGGTGGCGCCGCACGCCCCTGGCCGAGATTCTGCCCGTTGACCTCAATCCACGTAGCCAGGAAGAACGCCCCGATCTCGCTCTTGTCCTGGTGCTTGATCGCAGTGGCAGCATGGAAGATACGGCTGGCCCTGGGCGCAATCGCCTCGATCTGGCGAAGGAGGCTGTTATCCTCGCGACGCAAGGCCTAGCCGAACAGGATCAGCTTGGCATCCTCGTCTTTGATGATGTGGCGCAGACGGTGCTGCCGCTTCAGCCTTTCACTGATCTCTTGCTGGTTGAAGAGGCGCTTGGGCGCATCAGCACTGGTGGCGGTACCAATATCCGCGCCGGTGTCGCTCTCGGGGCCGATGTGCTCGTCGACGTTGATGCGCGGGTCAAGCACGTGATCTTGTTGACCGATGGTCTCGATAGTAGCAACTATGCTGACCTGATCGACCGGATGCGCGCCGATGGTGCGACCATCACGATTGTCTCGATTGGTGGCGATGCTAATCCAAGCCTCGAAGGACTCGCCGAACGGGGCGGTGGCGCGTTTTATCGGGTGTTGCAGGCCCAGGATGTGCCGGCGATCTTTTTGAATGAAACCATCCGTGTTGCCGGGCGCGATCTGGTGGAGGAGCGCTTTTTGCCCGCAATTGTGCTCAATGCGCCCCCCATCCGTGGCCTTGGCCCGCTGCCGCCGCTGAATGGCTATAACGCCACCGCTGCGCGCCCCGCTGCCCGCACCTTGCTCGTGGCCCCCGACGGTGAGCCGTTGCTCGCGGTGTGGCAGGTCGGCTTGGGGCGGGTGCTCGCCTGGACAAGCGATCTCAAGGCCCAGTGGGCAACCGATTGGCTTGCCTGGGCGGGCTTTGTGCCTTTTGCAACCGGGCTGGTTGATGCGGTCTTACCGCCGGCCTCCTCGGGCCGGATGAGTCTTGAAGCTCGTACCGAAGGCAGTGAAATTCTGCTCGATCTCTTTGTCTTTGGTGAGGATGGGCGCATGGCGTTGACGGGTGAGGTAACGGGTCGCCTGCTTGATCCTGCGGAGCGTGGTGCGCCGGTAGATTTTCGCCAGGTCGGGCCCGGGCGCTTTCGGGCGGCTATTCCTGCGGCTGATCCCGGGGTCTATCTGGCCCAGGTGACGGCGTTTGATCTGCAAGGAGAAGTTTTTGCCACAACCAGTGCGGGGGTGGCAGTCAGTTACTCGCCTGAGTATGCGCCAGGGATTGATGGCCAGATCCTGCTCGACGATCTGGCCGCCTTGACGGGAGGACGCATTGCCCCGTCTCCGGCGAGTCTCTTTGAACCAGCAGGGCAGCGGGTCGGACAAGTCAATGAGATCGGCTTGCCCTTGCTCTGGTTCGCCCTGGCGCTCTTGCCGTTTGATATTGCCCTGCGGCGCCTCTTTTTGCGTCAGATGGAACTACCCGCGTTGTTCAAGCGACGGCGTCGCTCGACAGCATCCGGCGCAGAGGCGGGCCTTGACCCGGCCCTGATTCGCCTGCGTAGTGCGCGGACACAGCCCTCGACACCTCCCGCCGCTCGTGATAACGCGGCGGCTTCTACGCCGAGCGCCGCTGCGCGCCCTGACCCGCGTGAACAACCCGCACCCCCGCCCTCTAAGCCAACGCGCACAGCGCCAAACGCTGATGACGACACCCTGGCCGCCCTGCTTGCGGCCCGTCAGCGGCGTAAATAATGGGCAGGCTGATTCATTTTAAACCGCATTGCTATGCCATGTAGCACGTATAGCAACTTAAATGCCTCGCAACCCTGCTCGTGCGGAAGTTTAGGAATAATTTATAAACAATTGCTATCATAAGCAGACATTGTGGTGTCATGTCTGGTGGTGTTGGTTGCGTGCAACTTTGTGGCTGCAAGGTTGGCCTGGGTGTCGCCCTGGCGAGCCGCCGTCAAGGTTCAATACTGGTGATTGCCACCGACCACAATGATTTTCTTGTTATCTGGTTGGCGATGCGGAGCATAGGAGCGAGAGTATGCGTCGAATAGTCTCTTCACCCTTTTTCTTTGGTGGTTTGTTCCTTGGTCTCTTGCTGGTGTTGAGCAGTTTTGCTGCAACCCTGGTCAGTGCGACCGTGCCGAATCGCCAGCCGTGGGTTCATGTTGCGGGTACCTGTGACCCTGCGGTTCAGGGTGCGGTCTTCACCAGCGCCAATGAAAACTGTGGTGGCCCGGGCCAAGGCTTTGATGCGAATGAAATCTATGCTTCGGTGATTTTGCAGGATAGAGCGACGAGCATTGCGCCCTGCCCTGGGATCGCTGAAGGCGAGACCTGCTATCGTATGTGGTATACCGGGGTTGCGACGAGCGGCCTCCGACGCATCGGATATGCTATCTCGCCTGATGGCCGGACGTGGACGCGGGTGCCTGGTCTCGCCGGTCTGGGGAGTGTACTTGCGGCCGGGCCAACCGGTCGTTTTGATAGCGCCGAGGTGTCGTTCCCGACGGTGGTTCGCACCGCGACTGGCTTTACCATGTGGTACGTTGGTGGCAACGGCAGTCTCTTTAGCCTGGGGATGGCGACCTCAACCGATGGCCTGAACTGGACCCGCGTGGAGGGGCCGCTGGCCGGCGGAAGTGTGCTGCGTCCCACGGGCCTTGATGGCACGTTTGATCAGGATATTGTTGCGGCCCCCCGCGTCATTGTTGATCAGGCAAGTACGCTGGCCCCGTGTGAGAATGGGCGTACCAGTGGTGTTTGTTATCGCATGTGGTACCAGGGGGTTGATGCAAGCCCGATCTATACCTATTTGATCGGCCACGCTGTGTCGCCCGACGGCTTGAACTGGACGCGACTTGCTGGCACGGGGTATGGTGGTGCCGTGATTGATCGCGGACCGGCAGGCACGTTTGATGCAGCCAATGCAGCGGTGCCGGCGGTGATCAAAGATGGTGCACTCTATCGGATGTGGTACGATGCCCGCTCAACGGGTGGTCAGGCGACCATTGGTCACGTTGTCTCGACCGATGGGGTGAACTGGGTGCGTCCTGTGCCAAACGATCCGGTCTGGCGTGGCAGTGATGATCCTGGTACGCTGAGCCCGGATGATCTCTGGGCACCAGTCGTGGTCAAAGATGGTGCGACCTACCGCATCTGGTACAACCACACCATCCGCCCCAATGCACGTCGGCTCAGTTATGCTACGATGACTCCCGGTACGTCGTTTGCCGATCTGCAACTGACGAATACCGTTACAACCTATACGCTCACCTTTACCAGTCAGGCGCTTCCCGCGGGCGGAAGTGTGCTGGTCACCCTTCCTGCCGATGTGCCGTTTGCCCAGGTGACGCCTGGCAATGTGACCGGCTTTGGGGCAACGGCCACGCTGGTTGCTGAAGCCGATGCGGTTACTGATGCGGCCTCGGGCAACCTGGCCCGTGGGGCGTTGTTGGTGCGCTTGCCCGATGGTGCGCCGGCTGGGGCGAAAACCATTGCCTTTACGCTTGCTGTGCAGCCGTCGGACGATAGTGCAGTGCTGGTGCAGACCTTTGATGCTCGCGAGGTGCTGCAATATGGCAATGCTACCGTCATTGGCTCGGGCTTGCCAACGCCAACACCGATACCTACCAGTACTCCCGTACCGACGCTGACGAGTACGCCACTCCCCACCAATACGCCTGGCCCCACCAGTACCCCGGGGCCGACTAGTACGCCGACCACTCCACCGACAAATACGCCGCTCCCCACCAGCACGCCGCTCCCAACGCCTGGGCCGGCCGCTAACAATCAGCCCTGGCAGAGTGTTCCCGGAACGTGTGGAGCCAGCCTGAATGGGGCGATCTTTGGGTTGGCCGGTGATAATTGTGGCGGCAATGGGACTAGTTTTGATGTGACCGAGATCTTCCCGCCTCAGGTGCTGCGTGATGATGCCCGTGTCGGTGCTCCCTGCGAAAATGGTCGTACCAGTGGTCTCTGTTATCGTATGTGGTATGTCGGCACTGGCCCTGCCCCGCTGCAAGAGCGACGGATTGGCTATGCCATCTCACCTGATGGCATTACCTGGACACGGGTGCCAGGCAATGGAACGGGGGGCAGTGTTTTTGAGGCCTCAGGCCAGAACGGTACGTTCGATGCGGCTGGTGTTTCGACGATGAATATCGTTCGTTTCGGAGCAACCTATCGAATGTACTACACCGGTTTTCGTGATGCCTCGAGCATTGATGGCATCGGTCTCGCCGAGTCGCAGGATGGAATCACCTGGACACGTGTGCCGGGCAATCTGGCGGGTGGCGCTGTCTTGCGCGCCTCGGGGGTGCCTGGACAATTTGATGGAACCTATATCGTCGCGCCTACGGTGTTGATCGATCAGGCAAGCACTGCTGCCCCCTGTGAAAATGGGCGGACGGCTGGTACATGCCATCGTATATGGTTTGAAGGGGTGACCACGAGTCCGGCCTATACCTTCCGGATTGGCTATGCCGTGTCACCTGATGGCGTGATCTGGACTCGCATTGCCACCAATCTCGACGGCTCGATTATTGCTCCGGGTACCTTCGGCACGTTTGATGATAACAACATTGGTGTTCCATCGGTCATCAAAGATGGTGTGCTCTATCGGATGTGGTACGAGGCTTCGGGCTATACGACCGGGTATACCACGGGCTACATCGTTTCAACTGATGGTATCAACTGGGTGCGCCCATCACCGAATCAGCCAGTCTGGACGGGGGCCAATGATGCGATTGTCGCCGGTTCGCCCGACGAGGTCTGGGCGGTGCGGATGTTGAAAGAGGGTTCGCGCTACCGTCTCTACTACACCACGGGCACCCGCCCCAATTCACGCCGCTTTGCGCTTGCCGAGATGCAGCCCGGGGCACCCTTGGCCGATGTGAGTCTTACCTCGACAGGCAATGACCATACGATCTTCTTTACCACCCCGAGCCTCCCGGTTGGCGGCAGCGTCCTGGTCACGTTGCCGCCCACGGTCGATATCGCAACCGTGACGGTGACCGGGCTTGGTGGCTTTGGCGACGGCGCGACCTTTGTTGCGGAACCCGGGGCGGTGACTGATGCCTATGCTGCTGGTACGGCCCGTGGGGCGTTGCTGGTGCGCTTGCCGAATGGTGCACCGGCGGGTCAAAAGGGGCTGAGCTTTAGCCTGACTGGTCCGGTGCCCGGCGAGGGTACGACGCTCATCCAGGCGTTCAATACCCGCGAGGTTGTTGGGTATGCCGAAGTCGCGTTGCCTTCGATCGCCCTGCCCTCGCCAACCATTGGACCTTCACCGACGCCAACGAATACGCCTATCCCAACGAATACGCCCATCCCAACGAATACGCCAGTACCGGGAAGCAATTTTGCGCTGGTGTTTGATGGGATCAACGATGACCTGCGGGGTGACGCGATTGTCGGCTTGAATGGCACGCAGACCGTCGAGTTCTGGCTGCGCCCGAATGTGGCCGGGCAGAATGGCGTGATCCTGGCGACGACCAATGATGCAAGCGGTTGGTCGCTGGAGATGGAGAGCGGGCGGATCACCTGGTGGATCTATACCGCCGCCGGGCAATGGCAGGGGGTGACGCATCCGGTGGCGCTGCCGGCCGGTACCTGGAGCCACGTGGCGGCAACGTACAATGCGGGGGTCGCACAGATCTTTGTCAATGGCACAGGTGGCACGGCGACGACGGTCGGGACGATCACCGCCGGGCCTCGCTTGCGTGTCGGTGGGTTGGTTCCGTATGGTTTTGTGAATGCACAACTCGACGAGATGCGCTTCTCGAATAGTGTGCGCTATGCGACCAACTTCACCGTGCCAGCTACCGCGTTTATGCCCGATGCCAACACCCTCGCGCTCTTCAGTTTTGATGAGGCCAACGGTCAGACGACCACGGATCGCAGTGGCAATGGGTATGTCCTGACGTTGGGGGCTTCAGCGAATGCGGCGAATGACGACCCGACATGGACTGCCTCGTCGGCCCCGAGCGAAGGGAGTGGTGCGGTGCCAACGCCGACCAATACCGCTACGCCTGCGCCGACCTCGACGCCAGGCCCGTCACCTACACCAACGAATACGCCGATCCCAACGAATACGCCGCTCCCAACGAGTACACCGGTACCGGGAAGCAATTTTGCGCTGGTCTTTGATGGAACCAACGATGACCTGCGGGGTGACGCGATTGCCGGCTTGAATGGTACGCAGACGGTCGAGTTCTGGCTCCGCCCGAATGCAGCCGGGCAGAATGGCATCATTGTGGCGACGACCAACGATGCAAGCGGCTGGTCGCTGGAACTGGACGGGGGGCGGATCACCTGGTGGATCTACACCGCCGCCGGGCAATGGCAGAGCGTGACACACCCGTTGGCGCTACCGGCCAGTACCTGGAGCCACGTGGCGGCGACGTACAATGGCGGGGTCGCACAGATCTTTGTCAATGGCACGGGCGGCACGGCGACGACGGTCGGGACAATCACCGCCGGGCCACGGGTGCGTGTCGGTGGGTTGTCTCCCTATGGCTTTGCGAATGCACAACTCGACGAGATGCGCTTCTCGAACAATGTGCGCTATGCGACCAACTTCACCGTGCCAGCTACCGCGTTTATGCCTGATGCCAATACGCTCGCGCTCTTCAGTTTTGATGAAGCGAGCGGCCAGACGACCACGGATCGCAGTGGCAATGGGTATGTCCTGACGCTGGGAGCTTCGGCGAACGCGGCGAATGACGATCCGACCTGGATTGCTTCGTCGGCCCCGACCGAGGGAAGTGGTGCGGTACCAACGCCGACCAATACCGCTACCCCTGCGGCGTCTGCAACCCCTGGCCCATCGCCGACGCCCACCAATACACCACTTCCGACGAACACGCCAGAACCAACCAGCACGCCGGTGCCTGGTACCAATTTTGCGCTGGTCTTTGATGGGGCCAACGATGACCTGCGCGGCATTGCCATTGCCGGCTTGAATGGCACGCAGACGGTCGAGTTCTGGCTGCGCCCGAATGTGGCTGGGCAGAATGGCATCATTGTGGCGACGACCGATGATGCGAGTGGCTGGTCGCTGGAACTGGACGGGGGGCGGATTACCTGGTGGATCTATACCGCCGCCGGGCAATGGCAGAGTGTGACGCAACCGGTGGCGCTGCCGGCTGGTACCTGGAGCCACGTGGCGGCAACGTACAATGCGGGGGTCGCACAGATCTTTGTCAATGGCACAGGTGGCACGGCGACGACGGTCGGGACGATCACCGCCGGGCCTCGCTTGCGTATCGGTGGGTTGGCCCCATACGGCTTTGCGAATGCGCAACTCGACGAGATGCGCTTCTCGAATAACGTGCGCTACGCGGCCAACTTTGGCGTCCCGACGGCACCTTTTGCCCCCGACGCCAATACGCTCGCGCTCTTTACTTTCAATGAAGGCGCTGGTCAGACGGTGGCTGATGCGCAGAGTCCCTATACCCTGACCCTTGGGGCCACAGGGAACGCCGAGAATGATGACCCGACCTGGGGAGCTTCGAGCGTTCCGTTCAACTAGGAGGGTGAACATACCATTGTTACGCGATCTGACAAGACGAACAAGACTCATGGCCTATCTGCCCCTGGTCTTGCTGCTGCTCAATACCTGTGGTGCCGCCGCACCGACGGCGGCCACCACACCTGCACTTGACCCGGCGCCTACCACTGCACCTGCACCTTCCCCTGCCTCTGAAAGCGGCTTTGCCCTGCGTTTTTTTGGCACGAATACTGATGATCGTGATCGCGTCAAAATCCCGCTGGGCGCACTTGATGCCCAGGGTCGTCTCGCTCATTCAAATCCTGTGAATATCGGCGGCGATTTTACGCTTGAATTCTGGATAAAAGCTGAGGCCGCTGAAAATAGCGCGGGTGATTGCGCAGGGCAGGGATGGTACTATGGCAACATCATCATTGACCGTGATGTCTTTGGTGACGATGTTGCTGACTATGGCATCGCCCTGTGTGCTGGGCGCATTGTTTTTGGCGTCAATACCGGCAACAATGATCACTTGCTTGTTGGTGAAACCGTTGTTACGACAAATCAGTGGCATCATATTGCCGTCACACGGAGCATAACCGGTCAGATGCGCATCTTTGTTGATGGGCAACTCGATGGCTCGACCAACGGGCCTGCCGGCGATCTTGCTTATCCCCTCGGACGTACAACCGACTGGCCGCTCAGTGATCCCTATCTCGTCTTCGCCGCCGAAAAACACGACTATCCTGGGAGCCTCGGGTTCACGGGCTACCTTGACGACATTCACCTCGCGAGCGTTGTGCGTTACACCAGTTCATTCCAGCGCCCAAACGCACCCCATCGTGCTGATCAGCACAGTGTTGCGCTCTATCGCTTTGATGAAGGGCAAGGACTCACCATCGCCGATGAGTTAGGCAACGCCAGTCCCGGCATACTCAACCCGAACCAGAGCGACCCGATCCGTCACTGGGTGAGCGAGACGCCTTTTGCCCCACTAACGCGGGCATGGCAACTCTTTTTGCCCTTGCTTTAGGGCTGTTGCTCAAACAGTTGACGCTTGTGCGCACGCAAACGGCCAGTCTCACTGGCCGTTTGCGTGCGCACAAGCGTCATGCTTTCATGGTTTACTGTGCTTGCGGCAACGCAGCCTGTTGCAATACGACCAGCGTTTCGATATGCGGCGTTTGCGGAAAGAGGTCAATCGGTTGCAGCAACTGGATCTGATACCCGGCGCGGAGCAGCGGTATCAGATCGCGCCCAAGAATCCCTGGGTGGCACGAGATATAGACAATGCGTGGGGGAGCCAGGCGGATCAGTTCGGTCAGCACACTCGGGTGGCACCCACGGCGCGGCGGATCCAGCACAACGCCATCGAACCGTTCCTCCATCTGCACGAGAGCTCGTTCCACCGAGGCCCGCAGAAAATTCACGCCACCAATGCCATTGAGTGCCGCTGACTCTTCACCATCAGTTACGGCATCCCAGTGATCTTCAATCGCTGTCACCTTTGCTCCTGCCGCTGCCAGGGGCAAAGCAAAGGTGCCAACCCCACTGTAGAGATCAAGCAGATGCTGCCCCGGCGCTGGCTCGAGGGCTTGTTTGACTAGGGCCAACATTTGCTCGGCCTGGGGCAGATTGACCTGAAAAAAACTGGTTGGGCTCAATGAAAAGACAATCTCGTCCAGGGTATCGTGCAACGACGCGGCCCCCACGATGGCCTTGTGGGTCCGGTGAAAATCAGCGTCATCGAGGCACACGCCGGCGAGCGACGCTACCTCATCGAACCAGGCGTGGGCCAGGCGTTGCAGGGTTGCTGGGTCGGCCCCTGGCGCGGGATGCAGGGTGCCCAGGCTATACCCAAAAGCTGCACTCGCCCGCAGACTGACCTCGCGCACCAGACGTAGCCGTGAACCTATGACCGCGTCTGATTCAGCGACAACCTTGCGCAGCCCAGCAAGGGCCTCATTGAGGACAGGCAGCAACAGCGGGTCATGCGGCAAATCGATGACCGTACGACTCCCACTGGCATAATAGCCACAATCGCTTCCATCGCAGTGGAGGGTTGCCGCATTGCGGTAGCCCCAGGGATGGGGGGCAACAAGCATCGGGCGAAGCGGGGCACGATCCACACCGGCCAATTTCGCCAGTTGCTCGCGCAGGATCGTCTCTTTGAAGCGCACCTGCGCCTCATAGGCAATATGCTGCCAGGGCGCATGATTGCTGGTGGCAAGCACGGGCTGGACGCGGTCGGGTGAAGCGGTGATCACCTCAACAACCTCGCCACGCGCATAGCTGCTTTTGCGTTCAGTCAGACGGACACGTACCTCTTCACCGGGCAAGCCGCCACGCGCAAAGACCACCATCCCGTCACTCCGCCCCACCCCATCCCCGCCTTGAGCAATGCCCTCGATCGTTATATGAAGTTCGTGTATTTGCATCCGAGGTTGTCGCTCCACCTCATGTTGCTAGCGCAACTCAAAAATTTCTTTATTGACCAGTTCAATATCAACGGGATATTTGCCGGTGAAACAGCCACGACAGAAGGTGTCAGCCCCGTGACGACTGGCATTGATCAGCCCTTCGAGGCTCAGATAGGCGAGGCTATCGGCCCCAAGGTGCTGGCAAATCTCGGGAATGGTCAGGCGATGGGCAATCAACTCGGGATAGGTTGCCATATCGACCCCAAGAAAACAGGGATGGCGGATGGGAGGTGACGAAACCCGCACATGAACCTCGCTGGCTCCTGCCTCACGCAAGAGCCGGACGATCGGCCCACTGGTATTGCCCCGCACAATGCTATCGTCAATCATGACCACGCGTTTGCCAACCAGATTATCGGTCAGGGCATTGAATTTCAGGGCAATGCCCACCTGGCGCAACTGGTCATCAGGTTGAATGAACGTCCGCCCGATATAGCGATTCTTGATGAGCCCTTCGGAATAGGGCAAGCCCGACGCCTGCGCATAGCCAATCGCCGCTGGTGTGGCGCTATCGGGTACTGGGATCACGACATCAGCCTCGGCGGGCGCCTCACGCGCCAGTTCGCGCCCTTGCGCGACGCGAACGGCGTGCAGCGCTTTGCCGTGCAACAGGCTGTCAGGGCGGGCAAAATAGATATACTCAAAGAGGCACTCGGCGGGTTTATGCGCCGGCATATGCGCGATGGTGCGCGGTCCTTCCGTGGTGATCATCAGGATCTCGCCTGGCTCAACCTCACGTTCGAACGATGCACCAATGGTGCCCAGCGCACAACTCTCTGAGGCCACGACCCACCCTCGCTCACCGAGACGCCCAAGGCAAATCGGGTGCAGCCCAAGCGGATCACGGACAGCAAAGAGCGCATCGCGGGTCAAGACGGTCAGACAGTAGGCCCCCTGGGCGCGTACCATAAAAACCTTAAATTTCTCTTCCCAGGTACGTCCTTCGCCACCGGCGAGCATCTGCGTAATCACCTCAGAATCACTCGACCCGGTGAGCCCAACCCCGCGCGTCAGCAACTCCTGCCGCAAGGTCGCCGCATTGGTCAGATTGCCATTATGCCCAACTGCCAGTGGCCCGAGCACACTCTCGACCACAAATGGTTGGGCATTTTCGAGGCGTGACGACCCGGTTGTTGAATAGCGCGTATGTCCAATTGCCAGATGACCGGTCAGTGGGCGCAAATTCTCTTCATTGAAAACCTGGGAAACCAGACCCATCGCTTTGTGCGAACGGATCGTACGCCCATTTGCCACCGCGATTCCGGCACTCTCTTGCCCGCGATGTTGCAGCGCATAGAGCCCAAAAAAGGTCAGGCGTGCGACATCAGCGTCGGTGGCAACAATGCCAAAAATCCCGCACTCATGAGCGGGCTTATCATCGTGATCCTGAAGCGTGTACAAGATAGCACCCATCGGTGCGGAACGACTGACCATTCCGCGTCATCGGCGGGTCATCTGTCCAACCCGCTCGCACGAAGAGATTCGCAAGCTGCCGAAGCGGTTCGCTTGTGAACCAGGTACAACTGATCCTACAGGCAGTATAGCATAGCTTGCCAACCATCGGAGAACCCCGAGGTTTGAAAATCGCTGTCTTGTCAAAGCATGGGCCTCATTGTACAATGACTCTAGAGTGTGCCTATGCTACGCAACACAAAGCCAGCAAAGCTGGCTTTGTGTTTCAGCGATGAAAAGAAAACCATGAAAATCTACACACGGACTGGCGATAGCGGCGAAACAGGCCTCTTTGGTGGTCAGCGCGTGCCAAAAGACGACCTGCGTGTCCATGCCTATGGTACGACCGATGAGTGCAATGCGGCTGTTGGTGTTGCCCGTGCCTCGGGGCTGGATGCCGGGTTAGATGCGTTGCTGGCTGAGGTTCAAAATCAACTCTTTGTTGTGGGTTCCGATCTTGCCACTCCTGGTGAACATGCCCTTGTTCCGCGTGTCTCTGCGGCCGAGATTGCCTTCCTTGAGGCATCAATTGATGAGTTGGAAGCCGAACTTGCACCGCTGCGCCAGTTTATCCTGCCCGGTGGTACCTCTGCGGCCGCCCATGTTCATCTCGCGCGGACGATCTGCCGCCGTGCAGAACGCTGGGTCGTGAGTCTTATTCAGCACGAAGACGAAGATGTCAATCCGCAGATCCTGATCTATCTCAATCGGCTCTCGGATTTCCTCTTTGTCGCTGCTCGCGCTGCGAATGCCCGCGCTGCCAAGCCTGATGTGCCCTGGGCAAGTCCTCGCACCGCCTCGTCATAACTGGCGGGCGCGGGAGGGCGTTGCTGGTGACGGACAATCTGTTCGCGCATCTCTTTGTCGCGAGCTTCGTTCGTCGCCAGATCGATAATACAGCGTTCCACAAGCCCCCAGTGCGTTGCTGGGAGCGCGGGCGGCCCGCCCGCATCGGGGCAGGGCCGCCCGCCCGCGCTCCCGGGCCGCATAACGCCATTACCGTCAAGCTTACCTCATCAACCGCGATATAGCCCTTCTCAACGATATAGGGCATTAATTGGCTTGGTGGTGGAATGGTGATCCTCGAAAACACTACATTTCAATGATCCAGCCGCCGATGGCCGCGCCAAGGGCTTCTGCGCCTGCGCCATAGAGCATGGTCTGGTGATTGCCGGGAACATGGATGTAGGTACACTTGCCGAGCAGGTTGCGCGTTTCGTCGGCCTGTTCCTGGGTGAAGATCGGTGGGGCACCCACAGGGCCATACGATCCCGTGGCATGGAGCATCAGCACCGGACACGTGACGCCCGCCAGGTGCTCGCGCCAGGGTTCGGCAATGACGCCGTCGGCGGCAGCAGCAATATGCGCCGGACGCGCCCGAGGATGCACGCTGCCATCAGCTTCGGTCGCCACATCTGCCCGATAGTAACTCTCGACCGCTGGATCCCATGTCCACCCGTCATAATAGGGTGCTGCCCGGATCAGTTCCAGGAAGGCCTCAAAGGACGGATACGAGCGTTCGAGGCGGGCGAGCGCGGGCCGGATTAGTTCGCGGGTGCGTTCGCTGGCCGCGCTGATCGCGGCATCAATCAGGATGACAGCGGCAACCCGTTCGGGATGCTTGGCGGCAAGGTAGAGCGAAAGCAAGCCACCAAATGAATGCCCGCCGATGATGGTACGCTCGATGCCCAGTTGGTCGAGCAAGGCCAGGATATCAGCGGCATGATCTGCCATACGATAGCCCTCATCTGGCTTGGGACTCGCCCCTCGTCCACGCAGATCAGGCGCAATGACGCGGAAGGTCGGTGCCAGGTGTTCGGCTACGACATCGAAGCAGCGACAATTAGCAGTGAGGCCATGCATCAAGAGCAGGGTTGGCTCGCCACCAGCATGCGCATGGTAATGAAGTTCAACGGTACCCATCGCAACCTCCTTCAGGTATGGGTTTTGCGACTATTGTAGCGCAAAGCTGTGCATCTGGAGATCGGGTATACTCTTGGTATGGTAGATTCTAAGCTGGAAGAGGAGCATTTCATGCCTGAGGCAATGATTGGCGTCATTGGTGGCAGTGGTCTGTATGGGATGGAGGGGTTGGGTGACGTCGAGGAGGTCGCGCTGACGACGCCCTATGGTGCGCCAAGTGACCAGTTTGTGCTTGGCACGCTTGCTGGCAAACGGGTTGCCTTTTTGCCGCGTCACGGTCGTGGTCACCGCCTGAATCCATCCGAGGTGCCCGCACGGGCCAATATTCACGCCTTCAAACAACTCGGTGTGCAATACCTCATCTCGGTGAGTGCCGTTGGCTCGCTGCGCGAGGAGTATGCCCCCGGGCAGGTTGTGATCCCTGATCAGATTTTTGATCGAACCAAAGGTGTTCGTCCGGCAACCTTCTTTGAAGGGGGCGTGGTAGCGCATGTTGGCTTTGAGCGGCCCTTCTGCCCATTGCTGTGCGAGCGCCTCTACGAGGCGTCACAGGCTGCTGGGGCGACAGTGCATCGCGGTGGCACGCTGGTGGTCATGGAAGGCCCGGCTTTCTCGACGATCGCCGAGAGCGAAGAGAACCGCCGCCGTGGGCATGCATTGATTGGCATGACGGCCTTGCCCGAGGCCAAGCTCGCCCGCGAAGCCGAAATTGCCTACGCAACGATGGCGATGGTCACCGACTACGATGTCTGGCATCCCAACCACGATGCGGTGACGGTTGATGCGGTTGTTGCTGTGCTGCTTGCCAACGCGACCCTGGCGCAACAGATTGTGGCCCATGCGGTCACACTGATCGGCGACGGTTTTGTCAGCGCCGCCCACAGTGCGCTCGCAACGGCTATTCTGACTGACCGTACCCGGATTCCCGCCGAAGCCCGCGAGCGTCTGCAGGTGATTGCTGGCCGTTATTTGTAAGGATCGCTATGCAGTCTGAGATCCGCATTCTTCCTGTTCACGGCATCGGTGAGGTTGCCCCCGGCGATGATCTGGCGACGCTTGTGCTCACGGCGCTGGAAACAACCGGCCAGACCTTGCTTGATGGCGATGTGCTTGTCGTGACCCACAAGATTGTCTCGAAGGCCGAGGGGCGTCTGGTTGATCCGGCGACCATCGAGCCTTCCGCGTTTGCCCATCAGATTGCGGCCCAGGGGCGCAAAGAGGCGGCCTTTCAAGAGGTGGTGCTGCGCGAGAGTCGGCGCATTGTCAGGATGGCGAATGGTGTCTTGATTACCGAGACGCACCACGGTCTCATCTGCGCGAATAGTGGCGTGGATGAGTCGAATGTTGCCGGTGGGCAGATCGTCTGTCTGTTGCCGGTTGATCCTGATGCCAGTGCCCGTGCCTTGCGGGCCGCGCTGCGCGAGGCGACGGGCACCGAGGTCGCCGTCGTCATCTCAGACACCTTCGGGCGACCGTGGCGCGAAGGCCAGGTCAATGTTGCCATTGGCTGCGCTGGCCTCAAGCCCCTCAGCGACTACGGTGGCATCGATGATCCCTATGGCTATACCATGCATGCCTCGGTGATCGCGGTTGCCGACGAACTCACCAGTGCCGCCGAATTGGTGATGGGCAAGATTGACCGCGTTCCGGTCGCCCTGGTGCGGGGGTATAGCTATACCCGCGATGATGAGGCAAGTGCGCAACAATTGATCCGCGAGCCACGCTTTGATCTCTTTCGCTAGGCAAGGTTTCAGGTTGCTTTCCAATTCGAAGGCGTCCATCGTGTCCTGATGCGCTCGGCTCTTTCCTAGTTCCTAGTTCCTAGTCTTAGGGTTGCTGCCATGGAATGGTTAACCTTGATCCGTGGGCGGCGCAGTGTGCGCGCCTTTCGCCCTGATCCGCTGACACGTGCGCAGATTGAACTTCTGCTCGAAGCGGCACGCTGGGCACCCTCGCCGCATGGCCGCCAGCCCTGGCGTTTTGTGGTGCTGACCACGCCTGAGGCCAAGCTGCGTCTTGCCGATGCGATGGGGGTCGAGTGGCGACGCCAACTGGCCCTTGATGGGCAGGATGCGGCGACGATTGACCTGCGTTTTCGTAAATCGCACGAGCGCATTACGGGTGCGCCCGTGGTGATTGTGCCCTGCCTCTATCTCGCCGAGCTTGATGTCTATCCCGATGCTGAACGCCAGGACGCTGAGCATATTATGGCGATCCAGAGCCTTGGGTGCGCGGTGCAGAATCTGCTCCTGGCTGCCTATGCTCAGGGCTTTGATGGAGGCTGGATGTGTGCGCCCCTCTTCTGCCAGGCGACCGTACGGGCGGCCCTCGACCTTGCCGATGACCTTGCGCCCCATGCGCTGATCCCGCTTGGCTATCCCGCCCGCGATCCTGTCCGCCGTCCACGACGTTCGCTTGATGAGCTTGTGGTGCATTGGGAATAGCTTGGAGGGAGGGCCTGGCGATGACGAGAGATGGTGATCTTACGGCAAGCATGGGTACGCAAATTGCCGCCTGGGAAAGCGTTGGCGATCAGCGTGCGGTTTTCCTGGCTTGCTATCTACGGATGACCGACAATATGATCCTGGGGGTCGAGAACGGGCGCTTTCACGATCCAGCCTGGGTCGCGGATCTGATCCATAATTTTGCGGGCTATTATTTCACGGCCCTTGAAGCGTATGATCACGCTGCCGTCGATCTGCCGGTGGTCTGGCAGTATGCCTTTGATCTGGCGAAAGAACCGACAACCCCTTTGATGAACCATCTGTTGCTTGGCATCAATGCCCATATTAACTATGATCTGGTACAGGTACTCGCCGATATGCTTGAACCAGAGTGGTCGGATCTGTCACCCCTCGGGCGCAAGCTGCGTTTTGACGATCATGGCATGGTCAATGTGGTGATTGGTGAGACGATTGATCGTGTGCAAGATGAGGTTGTTGCCCCCTATGCCCGCCTGATGCAGTTTGTTGATCTTGCGGCTGGCCCGCTTGACGAGTGGTGTACGGCCCGCTTGATCCGCAATTGGCGCGCCGATGTCTGGAGTCAAGCGATCACCATTGTCAATACCCCCGATCTCCCTACCCGCCTCACGCTGCGTCGCCAGACCGATGCCATTGCGTTGAGCCGGGTGCGTCTGATGCTTGATGGTGGTGCGTTGGGGGCGCGTGCGTTTGGCTACCCTTTGCGCTGGCTCCGTCGTTTGCGCATGTTTTGAGCCAGAAGTGTGGTTGCGCCTGATGCATATCTCTTGTACCATGCAAAGAGAAGGTAAGTGTTCACACTTCTCCTGGGAGCGCGGGCGGCTCGCCCGCATCCAGACCAGCGCGGGCGAGCCGTCCGTGCTCCCAGGGTGGTGCTTTACCCCAAGTCTGAACAGGTACAAGAGAATACATTCTTGCCAGATTTCAGTGGCTCGCTTTAGAGATGAAGGATGCAGTATGCTCACAGTGCTCGCTGGCGGGGTGGGCGCAGCGCGTTTTCTTGAGGGGGTGGTGCAGGTGGTGCCACCCGCGACGGTGACGGCAGTTGTCAATACAGGTGATGATTTTGTGTTGCACGGGTTGGTGATTTCGCCCGATCTTGATATTGTGACGTGTACGCTTGCCGATCTAATTGATCGTGAGCAGGGTTGGGGGATTGCTGGTGATACCGATGAGTGTATGCAGTGGCTCGGACGCCTTGGTGGGCCGACCTGGTTCAAGCTCGGCGACCGCGATCTGGCCCTCCATATCCGGCGTACGGCGCTGCTGAGTGAAGGTCATTCGCTGACCGCGATCGCCGATCAGTTTCGCCAGGCGCTCGGAGTGGCGGTCAAGCTTGTGCCGATGAGCGATGATCCCGCGCCAACCAATATTCTGACGCCCGCAGGCGAGATGCATTTTGAAGAGTATTTTGTCCGCCGTCGTGCCCAGGATCGCGTGACCGGGGTGCGCCTCCACGCCGCCGGGTTGGCTCTGCCTAGCCCTGATGCGCTTGCGGCATGTGCCGAGGCCAAGGCGATCTTGCTTGCGCCAAGCAATCCGGTCGTTAGTGTCGGCCCGATTGTCAGCCTCCCCGGGATGCGTGAGGCCATCCGCTCGGCCCGGGTGCCGGTGGTGGCGGTGAGCCCGATTGTCGGTGGCGCGGCCATCAAGGGGCCAGCGGCACCACTGATGCAGGCGATGGGGATGGAGGTCTCGGCGCTTGGGGTGGCCCGCGCCTACGCCGATCTGATTGATGGCATCGTGATTGATCAGGTTGATGCCGACCTTGTGCCCGCAATTGCGGCCCTCGGCCTTCAGGTTGCGGTCACGGATACGATTATGCGTGGCCCCGCCGAAAAAGCCCATCTTGCTACGGTAACGCTTGCGCTGGCGGATCAGGTGCGCCAGGCGCGGTATGAGCCTGCATTTGACGCGAACCCTGGTGCCGGATGAAGTTCCACGCGATCGTGCCCGTCAAGACGCTCTATCAGGCGAAGAGTCGCCTCGCCGAGGTGCTGACCCCGGCGGCGCGCCATGCCTTGGTGCTCGAGATGCTCGAGCGTGTCTTGCGCACCCTGCGTGATCCTGCGATTGGGCTCGAGGTGATCTGGTTGGTCAGTGCCGACCCGGTGGTGCTTGAGGCTGGCGCAGGCTGGGGGGCTTTGGCGCTCCACGAGGTTGGGGGCGAACTCAATCTGGCGCTTGAGCAGGCACGTACTGCGGCGTTTGCCGCCGGGGCCGAGGCGGTGCTGGTCGTTCCGGGCGATGTGCCGCTGATGACGCCCGAGGATGCCACGGCAATGACGACGATGCTGGTCGCTGGAGCCGATGTCGTCATTGCCCCCGATGCCGCCAACGAAGGTACCAATGCGCTCGGCTTGCGCCTTCAGGCGTCTATTCCGTTCTCTTTTGGCCTCGCAAGTGCAATGCGCCATCAGGCCGAGGCTGCCGCACGTGGGCTGCACGTTACGATCTATCACTCACCAACCCTCGCCCTCGATATTGATCGGCCTGCGCATCTGGTACGGTATCGTGCGCTGACGCTTGAGCGTGCCGCAAGTTAAACTGTACACGTCCGTCGGTTGTCGCGCCTGGCCGATATGACCTTGTTACCTCTGGTTGGAGCGCAATGTGCTGAAGAAGGAAGAAGCATGACAGATCTGGTTGGGCAGATTTTTGGTGATTATCAGGTAGAAGAACTGCTTTTTGCTGGGGCAACGGGTCCGGTCTATCGTGCCAGCCATCTTCGCCTCGGGCGATCCACCCGGCTCAAGATCTTTGACCCGGCGTCACTCGCCCGCCCCGGCTTGCAGCCTCGCCTCTTGGCCGTGCTCCGTGAAGTGGCGGCGCTAGGCCATGCCAATCTGGCCGCGATCTATGATATTGATGAAGCGCTTGACCGCGTCTACCTCGCTGGTGAGATGCTGAACGGCGGGAGTCTGCGGGACTTGCTTGGCTCTCCCGTGCGCGATCAGTTGTCGCTTGAGGTCTGGTTGCATCTGATGGCTCAGGTCGCTGATGGCCTTGCCCATCTTCATGCCAATGGCCTGCTGCACGGTGCGCTTAGGCCCGAGAGTCTGCTGGTTGAGGTAGGGGAGTCCGGGCCGCCCACGTTGCTCAAAGTGGCTGAGGCTGGCCTGGCGGCGGTGTTGCCCGAAGAGGCGTTTGTTGTGCCAGCCTATCTTTCGCCTGAACAGTGTCGCGGTCAGGTGCTTGATGGGCGCTCGGATATCTATACGTTTGGGGTGATCCTCTACGAAATCCTGGTGGGCGTGCCGCCTTTCCGGGTTGATACCGTCGAGGCGGCCATTCCCAAACATCTGCGTACGCAACCTGTGCCACCACGAATGGTGCGTCCGCAACTTCCCGCTGAAGTCGAGGCCATTGTGCTCCGGTGTCTTGCCAAGCGCCCCGAGGATCGTTTCCCCGACGCGATTGCCCTTGCGGCGACGCTCCGTGCCGTTGGCTCGGCACCGGCGGCAGCGCCTCGATCCTCCGAGGCTCAGACCGAGCCGGGGCGCTATGCGCTGCCTGGCCGGGCTGATGCGCCAACCGTACGGATTACCGCCCCCCTTGAAGATGCCCCCCTCCCGCGTTTGCAGATTATTGGCTCGCAGGGTGGCGTGCTGCGCGAAATCGAGGTGCCAATTGGCGCAATGGTTGCCGGTCGCGCGCCCGAGCACCGCCTCTTTCTCGATCATCCGCAGGTCTCACGCGATCATCTTCGCATCGAGCGTACGGCGATCGGGTATACCCTTACGGATCTTGGCTCAAGCAATGGAACCAGCCTCAACGATGCGCGCCTGCCGCCGCAGACCCCGGTTCCCTGGGATGGCAAGGCCCCGTTGCGCGTGGGGCCATTTACGCTGCGGATTGCGTCGCAACCCGAACCGACGCTGTTGAGTTCGGTGCCAGTTGTGTCGCCCGCGCCAGTTGCTTCAGGTACGGCCCCAACGATGGCAACAGGTGGGGGGCGCATTGAGGTGCGCGTTGAGCAAGAGCGGATTACCCTGACCCCGGGGAGCTCGGTTGTGCTGCCGGTGCGTTTGACCAATACCGGACGGGTCAGCGAAGAGGTGCGGCTGACCGTTGAGGGTGTTCCCGGAGCCTGGCTGCGCGACGGTGAGGCGGTGGTTCTCCGGCTTGATCCTGGATCGCAGGCAACGACCTCTTTGCTGATCAGTGTGCCACGCTCCTCTGAGGCGCCAGCGGGGGACTATACCGTTATCTTGCGTGCTCGTGCGCTCAGTGGCACGGGTGAATCGAGTACCACCCGGATGTGGTGGACCGTCTTGCCTTATACGGGGGGCGATCTGCGCATTACGCCACCTCGTGACGAGAGCCGTAAAGCGGCCCGGTATCAGATTCTGGTGCGCAATACTGGCAATGCCTCCGCTCTCTATCTGCTCAATTTTGCCGATGAAGACGAAACCCTCGGTTTTGTGCTTGAACGCGACGAAATTCGGCTTGATCCGGGTGAGACCGCACGCGTCAATCTGACGGTTGAAGCTGCCGGGCGGCTCTTTGGGGCCCCGCAGGCGCGGCGTTTCACGATCCGTGCTGAACGCGAAGAAGACCCACCGCTCGTAAGCGAGGCTGAATTTGTCCACCTTGCGAGCCTGCCGGGTTGGTTGCCGCTCGCCTTGCTTGCGGCCATTGTGCTCGTTGGCCTGCTCGCCACCGGGTTGCTCTTTGCCAGTCGAGGCGACGACGAGGCTACCTTGCCACCGGCCACGGCGACCCTCCCCGCTCTTCCGCCGACCGTGCTCCCCACACCTGAACCTGGTGCGCCGACGATTCAACAATTTACCGTAACCCCCGATCTGATTGCGCCAGGGGGAGTGGTCGTTGTGACGTGGAGCGTCATTGGGGCCGAGCGCATTGTGATTGATCGTTTTGGTGATGTCCCACCGCAAGGCCAGCGCGAATTCCGTCCCGAACAGAGCACCGATTTTACCCTGCGGGCGTTTGCTGGGGCGCAAGAGACGGTCGCGATCATCTATGTCACAGTTGCGCCACCGACGGCAACCCCGCTGCCCGAGCCGACCGCGACCCCGGTGCCGGAGCCAACGGTGGTGCCGACAGCACTGCCGGAGCCAACGGCGGTGCCGACAGCGCTGCCTGAACCAACGCCGGTGCCGCTCTCAACCGCCACCCCCGTGCCGTTGCCGACGCCGACGACCGAAGTCCCGCCTTCGTTTGGCACGATTGATCTGGCAGGCCTGGCCCGCGATGCCGCCTGGAGCACGGAGCAAGGCACGGTTCGTTTTGGGCGCCCCTTGTTCAACGCGGGTCAAGGGGGGTGGGCTGATCTGCTCGATGCGACCCTGGAAGACGAGGTTGAGTATCGCGGCTTGCTCTACACCGTGCCCCCGCTGAGCGAGAGCCTGGTGCGCCCGCAGCCTGGTGAGAACGCCTTTATCCAGGGCGAATACGCGATCCCTGCGCTCATCCGCGGCCAGATTCTGGTGGGTAGCCTTGGCTTTGCGGAAGAAGTGACGAGCTCACCGATCACGGTGACGATTCGCTTCAACGACGAACTTATCTTTGAAGTCAGCAAAGAACCAGATGGTGAACTTTTGCCCATCTTTGCCGATCTTTCGGCGTTTGCAGGCCAACCGGGGCGGTTGACGATGCGCATCATCCCCAGTGATCCCGCAACGGCGCAAGGCATCTACTGGGTCCGTCCACGGATCGATGTCTTGCGGTAATGCACCACGTCACCGCAGACGTGTCCCGTCGAGCGAAAAATCTGCTATACTAGGGGGGGGTATCGGCCATCCTGACCAACAGGCCAACGAGTTTGGCCTGTTGGTCAGGATGTGGGCGAGATATCAGAGCGATAGCTCGAGCATAAAAGGAAGATAAGCAAGATTTGCGGAGGAAGTTTTATGTTGAGCGGTATGACGAAGCAGCCCGGCGAAGCAGGCAAGGCGGGCACTGTTGAGGTGAATGAGCGCAATTTTCAACAGGAAGTGATCGAGCGCTCACGCGAAGTCCCCATCGTGATTGACTTCTGGGCACCCTGGTGTGGCCCGTGTCGCACGCTTGGCCCGACCCTCGAACGGCTCGCTGCGGAAGCAAAGGGGGCCTGGATTCTCGCCAAAGTCAATGTTGATGAGAACCAGCGGCTTGCGCAGGCGTTTCGTGTGCAGAGCATTCCGGCGGTGATGGCGGTCAGTAATGGTCAGGTCGTCGAGCAGTTTGTTGGCGCGTTGCCCGAGTCACAGGTGCGCACCTGGCTCAAGGGCTTTGTTGGTGAACCGAGCGCTCCAGGTGGTTCGCTGCTTGAGGCGGCCCGCGATCTCGAAACGACTGATCCCCAGGGGGCGATTGCGCGCTATCGCCTCATTCTTGGCGATGACCCCGATGATGCCGAGGCCTTGTTTGCGCTCGGGCGGTTGTTGATGTTCCAGGGTGAATCCGAGGGCCTCGAAACCTTACGCCAGGTGCCAGCGGGCTCGCCGTTTTTTGCACGAGCGCAGGCGGCTCTCCCCTTGAAGGATTTTTTCGCTGACATGCCTGCCGATACCCCGCCTTCGGAATTGGTCTTGCGTTACCATCAGGCGTCCCAGGCGGTACGGCGTGGTGACTACAGCAGTGCCATGGATGATCTGCTGGCGATTGTGATGCGTGACCGTACGTTCTACGATGATGGTGCGCGCAAAGCGTTGCTTGGTCTCTTTGCGTTGCTCGGTGATGAGCATCCGCTGGTGCCTGCCTATCGGCGTAAACTGGCGAATGCTTTGTTTTAGGGCTGTCGTCCTCAAACCCTAGGTTCTTCTGGGGAACGATGCCAGCAAAGCTGGCATCGTTCCCCAGAAGAACTTTTTTTCTTTGGGGCCGCAGGCCCCACCCCCCCCCGCGCCGCACAGATGAGATGCTTTTGGTATAATGCCACGAGAGTCTGCGCCAGACGGGCGCATGGAGGTTCTTATGGCAAAACCAATCGTCGCGATCATCGGGCGGCCAAATGTCGGTAAATCAACCTTTTTTAACCGGTTGATTGGTGAGCGACGTGCAATTATTGAAGATGAACCCGGCACAACCCGGGATCGCCTCTATGGCGAGAGTTTCTGGAATGGATGCGATTTTACCGTTGTTGATACCGCAGGTTTGCTCTTTGGCCGCGATGATCCTGAGCTTCCCAGTGAAGAGTTGGCCCGCCGGACGCGTGAACAGGCCACGCTGGCGATTGATCAGGCCGATGCGATGATTTTTATGGTGGACGGCCGCGATGGGTTGACGACGGCTGATCGTGAGGTTGCCGAGATTTTGCGTCCGATGGCTGGGCGTGTTGTGCTTGCGGTCAATAAGTGCGATAGCGTTGAACGCTCGCTCGACGCGGTTGAGTTTTATGAACTCAACCTCGGTGATCCGATTCCGATGAGCGCCTTTCATAGCCTCGGAACGGGCGATGTGCTTGATCGCCTCGTTGAGCTGTTGCCCGAGCGCCCCATCGAAGAAGAGGCCGAGCGCCATCTGCGCATTGCGATTGTTGGGCGCCCGAATGTGGGCAAGTCGAGCCTGATCAATCGCCTGGTTGGCACCGAGCGCAGTGTTGTCTCGCAGGTTCCCGGCACAACTCGTGATGCCATTGATACGACGATTATGGTTGATGGCGAGCCGGTGACGCTCATTGATACCGCAGGGATCCGGCGTTCGGGCCGGATCGAACGGGGGATCGAGAAGTACGCGGTCTTGCGCGCCCTCCGGGCGATCGAGCGCTGCGATGTCGCCCTGCTCCTGATTGATGCGGTGGAAGGCGTGACCGCCCAGGATACCCATATCGCCGGGATGATCCTTGATGCGAAAAAGGGCGTCGCTATTCTGGTCAATAAGTGGGACGCGCTTGAGAAGGATAATCAGACGTTTTATGAGTTTGAGGATCGCGTGCGCGAGGCGTTCAAGTTTATTTCGTATGCGCCGTTGCTCTTCATCTCGGCACTCGATGGGCAACGCACCGGACGCATTGTTCAACTTGCCCGTGAGATCCAGGATCAACGGATCAAACGCGTGCCCACCGGTGAACTCAATGCCTTTCTGCGCCAGGCTGTGCTTGATATGCCTCCGATGGCGGTGCAGAAGGGTGCCCATCTCCGGCTCTATTATGCGGTGCAACCCCAGGTGGAACCGCCGGTCTTCCTCTTTTTTGCCAATGATGGCAATCTTGTCCACTGGTCGTATGGCCGCTATCTCGAAAATCGCCTCCGTGAGCGCTATGGTTTTGGCGGGACGCCAATTGTGATTGTGTTTCGCTCGCGTGAGAAGAAGGATAAGGATTCATAGCTTATGTCCTCGATCTGGCCTGGAAAACCCTATCCACTTGGGGCTCATTGGGACGGCGAGGGGGTTAATTTTGCCCTCTTTTCGGCCCATGCTTCTCGGGTGGAACTCTGTCTCTTTGCCGATGCTGCGTCCCCTCGTGAGTTGACGCGCATCGTTTTGCCCGAACGCACCGAGGATATTTGGCATGGGTACCTCCCCGGTCTTGCCCCCGGTCAACTCTATGGCTATCGCGTCTATGGCCCTTATCAGCCTGCCCACGGCCATCGCTTTAATCCGCATAAACTCTTGATCGACCCGTATGCTTATGCGCTTTCTGGTGTTATCGCCTGGGATAATTCGCTCTATGGGTATCGGGTGGGCAGCCCGTACACCGATCTGACGATCGGCAAACGCGATAGTGCGCCCTATGTGCCCCGTTCGGTGGTCGTTGATCCACGCTTTGATTGGGGTGATGATCGCCATCCTAATATCCCGCTCCACGAATCGGTCATTTATGAACTGCACGTCAAGGGCTTTACGATGCAGCATCCTGATGTGCCGAAAGAATTGCGCGGTACTTACGCTGGTCTGGCGAGCAAACCGGCCATTGCGTATCTCAAAGATCTTGGGGTAACGGCGGTCGAGTTGCTGCCGATTCATCATTTCCTTAATGATCAGTTTCTCGTTGAGCGTGAACTGACCAATTACTGGGGCTATCAGAGCCTCGGTTTTTTTGCGCCTGACCCTCGGTATGCCCGCAAGAGTGGCCGTGGGGAACAGGTCGCCGAGTTCAAGCAGATGGTCAAGCAATTGCACGCTGCCGGGATCGAGGTGATCCTCGATGTGGTCTATAACCATACCGGTGAGGGCAATCAGCTTGGCCCAACGATTGCCTTCCGTGGGCTTGATAATGCCTCGTACTATCGCTTGGTACCCGACGGCCCTCGGTACTATATGGATTATACCGGTACCGGCAATAGTCTCAATACAACCAATCCCCGGGTCTTGCAACTTGTGATTGATAGTCTCCGCTATTGGGTCACGGAGATGCATGTTGATGGCTTCCGCTTTGATTTGGCGCGTACCCTCGTGCGTGGCGAGGGCGACCGACCGAGTCCCTTCTTTGATGTGATCAAGCTCGATCCGGTGCTTTCACGGGTCAAATTGATTGCCGAGCCGTGGGACGTTGGCCCTGATGGGTACTGGGTTGGGCGCTTCCCCTCACCCTGGGCCGAGTGGAATGGCAAGTATCGCGATAATGTGCGCAAGTTTTGGAAGGGTGATGGCGCTCAGGCGGCCGAGTTTGCGTCGCGCATTATGGGTTCGATGGATCTCTACCGCCATAATGGGCGTCGTCCTTACCATAGCATCAATTTTGTGACTGCCCACGATGGCTTCACCCTCCGCGATCTCGTCAGCTATAACGAGAAACATAATAGCGCCAATGGCGAAGAGAACCGTGATGGCGATAACCACAACAATTCCTGGAATTGTGGGGTCGAGGGGCCAACCGAAGAACCCGTCATCAGTGAGATGCGTTTGCGCCAGATGCGCAATTTCCTCGCGACGCTGTTCCTGTCGCAGGGCACCCCGATGCTTGTCGCGGGTGATGAGCGCGGTCGTACCCAGGGGGGCAATAATAATGCCTATTGCCAGGATAATCCGATCTCGTGGCTCGATTGGACCCCCGATCCTGAAGCCGATCTTCTGCTGGCTTTTACGCGCCGTCTGATTGCGCTGCGCCGTAAGCATCCGTTGCTTCACCGCCGGAACTTCTTCCAGGGGCCGTTGCACCCCGGTAGTGCCGAGTATGATGTTGAATGGCTTAGCCCCGATGGTCAAGAGATTGGCCCCGGGCTTTGGAATAATAGCGAGTTGCGCTGTATCGGTCTGTTGCTCAACGGGCGCGTGATGAAAGAGGTGGATGAGCAGGGCCAGCCGGTGCATGACGATGTGCTCTTGATCCTCTTCAATGCGGGACATGATCCGATTCCATTCATTTTGCCCGATTGGCCTGATGATCCGTCGTGGGAAGTGCTGGTTGATACGGCACCGGTCGATGCTGATGGCACGGTTCAACCTACCAGCGAAGTCTATGTCGTTCAGCCTCGTTCCCTGGTGGTGCTGGCTGAACGGACACGCTTTCCTGAATTGTCCGCTCCGTTGAAGGACGATGCCTGATGCGTGTGATCTTTATGGGCAGCCCGACGTTTGCCGTGCATCCCCTCGAAGCCCTGGTTGCCGCCGGGTACGAGGTGGTCGCGGTTGTCACCCAGCCCGACCGTCCCGCAGGTCGTGGCGGCAAGTTGACGCCCCCTCCGGTCAAGACGGCGGCGCTTGCCCTTGGTCTGCCGGTGCTGCAACCTGCAACTCTGCGTGATCCCGAGGTGGTGGCAACCATCGCGGCCTGTGCGCCTGATCTTGGCGTGGTGGCTGCCTATGGCGAGATCCTGCGCCGCAATGTGCTTGCCATCCCGCCGCTCGGCTTTCTCAACATCCATCCCTCGCTGCTGCCGCTTTACCGTGGGCCGACACCAGTGACTGGGGCAATCCTGGCTGGTGACGAGTTCACCGGGGTGACGATTATTCGGCTTGACCCGGGGATGGATAGTGGCCCAATGCTGGTGCAGGCGGTGGTGTCGCTTCCTTCTGCGGCTCGGGCGGCTGCGCTTACCGATGAACTCTTTCGGCTTGGCGCAGGCCTGCTGGTTGAAGCCATCCCGCCCTATGCCGCCGGCAGCCTGGTGCCGCGCCCGCAGGATCATGCGCTCGCAACGGTGACCCCGATGCTGACGAAAGCCGATGGACAGGTTGACTGGAGCAAGCCGGCGCTGGTGATCGAGCGGATGATCCGTGCCTATGATCCCTGGCCTGGTACCGTGACAACCTGGCGCGGCCAGGATCTGCGCTTACGCAATGCGGTGGTCCATCCCGATGTGTGCGCTGAGCAGGCCCCTGGTACCTTGCTTGGCCGTGCTGACTCGGGGGCACCCCTGATCCTGACTGGCTCAGGAGCCCTTGAAGTGACTGAACTTCATCCCGCCGGACGCCGTCCGCTGACGGGGACAGCATGGCTCAATGGGTTGCGTGAACTGGTCGGCCGCATGGGTGGGTAAAACCAATACCTTGCAAATTAAGGTTGACCCGTGTTCATGCAAAGACGCAAAGGCGCAAAGCTGCGCATACAGATCCATCAAACCTCTGCGCCTCTGCGCCTTTGCGTCAAATAACCCGACGTATTTGCAAGGTATTGGGGCTAAAACCGCTTGCAGTTCGGGCAAAGTATGCTACAATTCTTCCGTAAGCCAACATCATACACTGTGTCATCACTGCATTTTCACTCTGATTCCACGGTGAGCCTTCGTCGCTCGAAGCATGTTGTTGTGTTCGCCGGAGCGAGCGTGCCAGGTACTCTCCAGGCCACCGGCTGTTCGAGTTCGATCGGTTCACCGTAGCGGGGGCAGCGCTGCTGTCGCCATCCCTGAATCCTGCGTACCTGCGCAGAGGAGTGTTGGAATGCAAGTCAAGTTGTTTGTTGGTAATTTGCCGTGGAGTGTTGGCGACGCCGAGCTGAACCAAATTTTTGGTGCCCACGGTGAGGTTCAGAGTGCGCGTGTGATCACAGACCGTGATACTGGCCGGTCGCGTGGCTTTGGTTTTGTCGAGATGGAAGCCGCCGATATTGGTGAGTTGATCCGGGCCACTGATGGTCACGAGGTTGATGGTCGCAATCTGCGCGTCAATCAGGCTGAAGATAAGCCCGCGCGTGGCCGTAGCTCAGGTGGCGGCGGCGGCAGCCGGGGTGGGTATGGTGGCGGTAGTGGTGGTGGTGGTCGGCGCGATCGCTACTAGCTGATCATTCGTCAGGCGCAAGTAGCCCGGAAGTGCAATGCACCTCCGGGCTTTTGTCTATTTTAGATTGCGGATTGCGAGGAGTATTTGGATGAGTGAGCAGCAAGATCAAGCCTCCTGGCACCTCGAGACGAGCCTGGTGCATGCCGGCGAGCGCGCCGCTACCCCGGTGGCGACGCCAACAGTGACGCCGATCTATACCACGACGACCTATCTCTATCCGACGCTGGACGAGCTCGATGCCGCCTTTGTCTCCGGTGAGGGGTACTTTTATACGCGCTATGGCAATCCGACAGTGGCTGCCTTCGAGCAGGCCTTGGCGCAGGCCGAGGCGGGGCGTGGTGCGGTGGCCTATGGCTCGGGTATGGCGGCACTGCATGCGGCGCTGCTGGCAGCCTCGACCCCCCGGGGTGAGACGGCACCTCGCCCGACGTCAATCCTGGCCGCCCGCGATCTCTATGGCTCGACAACCGTCTTGCTCGAAGAGTTGTTTGCGGCGCGTGGAACCCAGGTCCACTATGTGGATCTCTGCGATGCCCAGGCTACCGCTGTAGCTATGCAAGCGCATCCTCCTGCCGTTGTCTTGGCCGAATCGCTCTCGAATCCGCTTTTGCATGTGCTTGACCTGGCGAAATTGGTGGAGCAGTGCCGGGCGTGTGGTGCCCGTCTGGTGATTGATGCGACGCTGACGACCCCGGTGTTGCAACGCCCACTGACCCTCGGGGTTGATCTGGTGGTGCATAGCGCAACCAAGTATCTTGGGGGGCACGGCGATGCTGCCGGCGGCATTGTTGCTGCCCGTACCGGCTTGCTCCACGTAACCCTGGTGCAGCAGTCACGGTTGCTGGGGGCGAGCCTTGGCCCGTACGAGGCCCAGCAACTGCAGCGCGGGATGAAGACGCTGGCCCTGCGGATGGAACGCCAGTGTGCCAATGCGGCCCAGGTGGCCGCCTATCTCACCACGCATCCAGCCGTGGCGCACGTCTATTACCCGGGGCTTGCCGAGCATCCCGGCCACGCGTTGGCGGCGGCGGCTTTTGGCGGACGCTTCGGTGGCCTCGTGAGTTTTGAATTGGCCGATAGTACGGCGCTTGCTCGTTTTGTCGACGCGCTCCGGCTCTTTTTGCCCGCGACAACCCTTGGTGATCTCTATAGCCTGGTGAGTGTGCCGGCGCTTGCTTCCCATCGCGAACTGACCCCGGAACAACGCGCTGAGCGTGGGATCGGTGCTGGCCTGGTGCGGCTCTCGCTGGGCATTGAGTCGATTGATGATCTGCTCGCCGATCTTCAGCAAGCCCTCGCTTGCTTAAAGGCCGTCTGAAAAGCGTGTCAGCATCGTTGAAGTGTCGGCTTTAGCCGGCTAGTGAGTTTTAAGCACAATACCTTGCAAAGAAGGCGGCTCTTTTGACGCAAAGGCGCAAAGGTGCAAAGGTTTTTGCGTAGGTGAGCGTAACCCTTGGCGTCGTCGCGTCTTCGCGTGAGCTTATTTGAAAAGCATTGCGTTTTAAGCATTAAAGCGGATATACGTAGTGCCGACTTCAGTCGGCGTCCGGCTCAGCCGACTGAAGTCGGCACTACCAGATTATGTACTGAAAAAACCATCAACCGGCACTCCGCAGTAACCCGTCGCCGTTTTAGGCAGCCTCCTACAACAGGCCGAGTGACTCGATCCAGAAGCGGAAGGACGCCATCGTGCCGAGGATCAGCAGGGTTGGCACCAGGGCGATCGTCGCCGGACGAGCGAGTTGGGTGAGGTGCGTAACACGTCCTTCGTAGCCAAGTACCAGGCTGGTCAGCAAAAGACTGACCAGATAGAGCACGCCCGTTAACCCAAAGAAGGCAATGAAGGCGAGCGGCCAGAACATCAGGCTCAGGTTGCTATAGATGCCAACCAGCGCCACAAAATTGACCCCGATAATGCCCACAAGCTCGAACCAGTTGGTGAGAATCGGCTGATGGCTGTCTACATTTTTACGTAACGAATTGTTGAGAATCAGGTGCATCATCACCGCAATCGAGATGCCCATGCCCATGCCGGTGATCGTGCGTAGACGATTGTCAGGTGTATAGAGGTTGCTGCGCCCGAGATCGAGCCAGAACGAGTTGAAGCCGTCGGCTGCCATAATCAGCACAAAGGCAACGAGCGTCAGGCTGAGCAATAGCGGCGGCACGCCACCAGCACGCCCGCGCCCGATCGCATAGAGATAGGCCAGGGTGAGCAGAAAGCTGCTATAGATCCCGGCATTCCGCGCACAGATCGGAAACTGCAGATGGCCAAAAAAAATGTTGTGCTGCTGGGCACAGACCCCGTGTACCACGGCATACATCTTCCACTCAAGCGGTGCCGTGGGCCAGAAGAAGAGCGCGATCATCAGCGCCCCAAAAAAAGCCCCGAACAGCCAGACCCACGGACGTTCGGTGCGCAATTCACCTGGCAGAGCGACGGCCTCGAGGGGGTCGTTCAGGTGGTCAGGATACGTTTTTTTCATTGCAAGGCCTGGATGCGCTCGGCAAGCATTGTTTCAGAGAGCGCACCAATATGACGGGCGCGAATCGTCCCATCACGATTGATAAAATAGGTCACGGGCAGGCTCGTAATGCTGTAGCGCTCACCAATCGTCCCGGTGACATCGGCAATCAGCGGGAAGCTCACCTCGACGGTGTTGGCAAAGCGCGCAATCGCGGCGGGCAACTCGTTGCGGTTGACCGCGAGCACGACCAGATCGCCCTCGGCGGCCTGGTAGACCTGCTCAATGGCTGGCATCTCCTCAATGCACGGCAGGCACCACGAGGCCCAGAAATTGAGCACGACGGGACGCCCCTGCAGATCGCTAAGGCGTTGCGTTGTTCCATCAGGCAGCGTAAAACTAAAATCAGGCGCACGATCGCCCTCAACGAGTTTGCCACTGCCCCGATCAAGCAAGCGGCTCTCGACGGCAATAATCGCCGTACTCCCCTCAAGCAGATCAGGAGGCACCGCAGCGGTCTCGGCTCGCCCGCACCCCACCAGAAGAAGCGTAAAGATGAGCAAAAGCACGTAGTGTTTCATGTTTTCATTATACGCCATGCAAACGATGTTATACTACTTTTGTTGGCTTTTTTGCCAGCAAGGTGAAGATAATACGGGGCGACACCCCGAGTGGATTGAAGGAAAAAAGATCTATGGCACGTGCAATCTGGAATGGGGTTGTCATTGCAGAGAGTGAGGCAACCCGTATGGTTGAAGGCAATCACTACTTTCCGCCCGAGGCGGTGAAGCAAGAGTATCTGAGCGAGAGTTCACATCATACGGTGTGTGGCTGGAAGGGTACTGCGAGTTATTATAATGTCGTGGTTGAGGGGGCGACCAACAAGGATGCGGCATGGTATTACCCGCAGCCCAAAGACGCCGCCAAAGAGATCGCTGGTTACGTCGCCTTCTGGCGTGGGGTGCGTGTCGAAGCGTAAGCCTCTACCGTCCTTGCCATCGCAACAAAGCATACGGCCAGCCAACGCTGGCCGTATGCTTTGCAACCATCATTCGGGTTGGCCCGTCGGTGTTCCGGTGGTCGCTTTGGCGGGCGAGGCTTTGCGCGGGCGTGAACGAAGCCGTCCCCATCCCCAGCGCACGATCAGCAGCAGCGGCAACCAGAGCGGGCTCCAGACGAGTAGCACAATGCCAAAGTTGAGCAGGCCCTGGCCAAAGCTGACCAGATCGCGGAGGGCCGTCTGGGCGACGCGCAAGGGTTGCCACTGGCCCGCTTCGACGATCGTCGGGGGCGGTGGAACAGGACGCAGATCAACAAAGAGCGTTGACATCGCCGCACTCTGCTGCAGATACTTCATGCGGCCCATAATCTGTTCGATCTCGCTCTGAATATCGCGCAGGGCGTAGTTGACTTGCAGGGCTGCCTCGACATCTTCGGCGCGGGTGAGCAACTCGAGCAGACGCTCTTGGGTCGCTTCAAGCGTGCGCAGACGCGACTCGAGGTCAACAAACTCTTCGGTGACATCATCGCCACTGACGCTACGCGAAAAGATTTTTAGGGCCAAACCCTCGATGGCCGTTAGGGTCTCATCAAAGCGATTCTCAGGCACGCGCAGCGTAATCGAAGACGAGAGATTCTCCTCGCTCCCGCTCGTTGAAATACTCACGATATAGCCGCCCTGCTGTTCGGCAAGGGTGCGAATCTGCGCCTCGGTCGCCGAGACCTGCTCTACCTGGAGTGATAGCGACCCGTTTTTGATCACGAGACGTTCGCCAGAGGGCAGCGGCGCACCGGCTTCCTGGCTCGTGACTTCATCAGCCGCGCTACGTTCAGAGGCCATAGGCGGAAGGCCCATCGGGGCACCGCTATCGGCACTACCTACGATAAGCGATTCATTGATGGTCTCAAACTCAGACGAAACAGTCTGCCCACCACAGCCAGCGAGGGCAAACATGATGATCAACATGGTGATGAAAATGGGCGGTCGCATAGTGATACTCCCCTGTTGAACTGAAATCTGCCGGGAGGCGTGAAGCCTCTTTGTAGATCAGACGTGGGGAGAAGGGATCTAGTTCCATGCCTGGTATGGTATGGTTCATTTCGTTGTGGCGGCGTAGCCGCCACAACGAAATGAACCATACTCTTTTCTAAATGTGAGTCAACAGCATGATCAACAATGCCATACGCTCAAGTGCCCCCGAGATACTGATCTGTTCGTGCTCGGCGTGGGCACCTTCGCCGGGGGAACCCAGGCCATCGAGCGTCGCAATGCCCAGGGCGGCGGTGAAGTTGCCATCGCTACCGCCGCCCGTTGCCCCTTCGCCGAGGTTCAAGCCCAAGGCGGCCCCAAGACGGCGTGCTTCGGCAAAGAGGTGGCGTGAGGCAGGGGTGCGTTCCATCGGCGGTCGGCTGAAACTCCCTGTGGCTTCGACTTGCACCCCAGGGGTCACAGGCCGCAAATTCTGGAAGGCCTCTTCCAGACGACGTGCCTCGGCACTTGTCCAGACGCGGGCGTCCACTTCCATACGAGCCTCGGCGGGCACCACATTGCGCCGTGTCCCGCCCTTTACAATGCCGACATTGGTCGTCGTTCCCGCAGCGTGATCGGCGAGCGCGTGGATCGCGAGAATCTCGTAGGCAAGCTCGCTGATCGCACTCGCCCCCTTTTCTGGCTCAACGCCCGCATGCGCCGCCTTTCCGGTGATTGTCACATTGAACATCCCGATGCCTTTGCGGGCGGTCTTGAGTTCGCCGTGCGGTTCAACTGGAGGCTCGAGCACCAGGACGTGATTGCACTCACGGGCTGTCGTTTCAATCAAGGCCCGCGACGTTGGGCTGCCAATCTCTTCATCGGAGGTCAGCAGCAGGATAACCGGACGTGCCAGGTGCCACGCATGCTCCTTGATGCTCTGCAGACCAAGCTCAGCCATCGCGAGGCTGATCTTCATATCATAGAGACCCGGCCCAAAGGCGCGGTCATCTTCAACATACATCGGGCGGTGGGCAACGGTTCCGGCTGACCAGACGGTATCGTAGTGGCAGAGGATCAAGGCCGGTTTCACCTCGCTGGTTGCGCCAGGAGCGGCGACGCGGATGCGCAGGTGGTCGCCGCCCTGGGGGTTGTTCATACGCTCAACGGTTCCCAGAGGGGCATACCTGGCGGCGAGTTCATCGGCCAGCGCATCACAGCGCACTTTGTCGCCACTTGGGGTATCATAGGTAACGAGCGTCTCGGCCACAGTCAAGAGTTCATCACGACGCTTGAGCGCCGTATCAAGTACGCCAGAGGGCAGGATCGACATCACAACTCCGTCCTATTCACGATAGAATAGGGTGAGTATAGCACATGACATCAGCGAGGTAGATCAATGCAGCGTTCTTCACTCCGTGACGGGATCCGCAGTGCTTTCAGTACGTGGTCAATCCTCAGTGCCTTTAGCGCGTGGTCGATTCTCAGTGCCTTTAGCGCGTGGTCGATCTTGAGTGCTTTCAGCACGGGCTCGATCTTGAGCATCGGCAGTGCTGGTTCGATCCTCAGCATCGGCAGTGCCGGGTCGATCTTGAGCATCGGCAGTGCTGGTTCGATCCTCAGCGTTGGTGGTTCAGGCAAGCTTCTCGGGCGTCCTCGGCGGAGCAGTGAAGCATAATGCGCGCCACCTGGCACCTGATTGAGCCTGACGCCACCAACTGGTCAACCCTGATCGATACACTCTATGCCGAGGCCGATCCGGCGGCTGGTCAGGTGCTCCCCGACTACTTTGTCAAAACGACGTTTGCCAGGATGGGTGGCCGCTTGCTCATAAACCAGGCAAGTGGCGCATATGCCCTGCTCTTTCCACGCGGCCTACACGAGGGGCAGCGTCTCTATACGGCACGGATGTCCGATCCGGGCGCACTTGTTCGGGGCGCGATCGAGGCGCTGCTTGCCCCTGATCGGCTCATCTGGCATGATCCCACCCTCCCCCCGCGTGGCGTTCCTTCGCACCATCGTGCTGGCCCCTTTGACCTCGGTGCCCCCGAACCCCACGAACTTGCCGCGATCCGTCAGTTGCACGAAGCGATCTGGGGCGGCTCAGCGGCAGCGCGTTACCCGGATGATCTGCACAGTTCATCGTTTCAACCCGCCACCTCACTGGTGGCACGTTATCAGGATCAGGTGGTAGGCTTTCTGCTGGGCTTTTACCGCTTTGGCCTTGCTGCCCTGAACGAGGCCGATCTTCCCTACCGTCACGATCTCGCCGTCGAATCGCAAGTGATGGGCATTGCGCCCGAGGTACGGCGGATGGGCCTTGCCGCCATGCTCAAGCGGCACCAGGCCCGGCAGGTGCTCGCCCAGGGGCTTGACCTGATCCACTGGACCGTCGATCCCCTGCAATTCGGCAATGCCAGGCTCAACTTCGGGCGGCTGCGAGCGGTAGCCGGGGCCTATTATCCAGACTACTACCCCTTTCGGAACAGCTTGAATCGCGTGCCCGCCTCACGGCTCGGCCTCGTCTGGTTGCCCCGCTCGGCCCATGGGCAAGGCGGTCTCGTTGAACGCCCGGGACGGTCAACGGTTGCCGCGCTGACCGACTTCCCCGACCTCGCCATCCTCAACGACGGGTTCACCCCCATCGCCACCCCTGGCAACGCCGCAGCCATTGCCATCGAAATCCCTGCCGACTGGACGAAAATGCAACACACTGATCTTGGCCTCGCCTTGCACTGGCGCACCGTTACCGACACTATCTTGACAGAGCAACTCGGCTTTACCGAAGGGCGCTACCTGCTCACCGACGTTGCCAGGGAAGGCGAGCGGTGTTATCTGATTGGGCGGCGCTTTGGCAAGGATTAAGGTTATCGCAATCATGTCCATGTCGCTCGACGGCTACGTCGCCGACCGCAATTCTGCGCATGTTGGCGGGCTTCGCGGTGACGGTGGCCCAACGGCGGATGCTCGCGGCCTTTGTCAGCTTCTATCTCCCGCTCAATGTTGAGGAGACGTGTCGGTTTGAGGCGGAAGTTGCCACGTGGCAACACCAACTGACCGACTGACTTGTCCAGCAGGAGGCTGGCGCGTAACGTCTCCTGGAGGTGTGTGAGGCGGGGAGGGGATGGGTTCAACAACGCTTACGCCAACCGCGACGCCTCAGGCCGCTCTTCCTCCATCAGAAAAAGATGCTCGGGTGGGAGGTGGAGGAAGACACGCTTGCCGTTGCTCCAGCAGGCTGCGTTGGTACGGACGCGTAGCACGGTTTCGCCCAGGCTGACCTGCACTTCTACATGGTCGCCGCGATAGATCTGGCTCTGCACGGTGACGGGGAGGCTGTGCGCGCAGGGTTCATGCTCGAGGCGCAGGTGTTCGGGCCGAATGGCGTAGAGCGCCTCGCCTTCGTGACACGGCACTTCTTTGACCGTCAGCGGCCCAAACTGACTCTGTAGGGTGGTGCCTGTGACGCGACCGGTGAGAAAGGTGTCAATGCCCATTTGGCGCGCTGCCTGGCGCTGCGGTGGGCGTTCGTAGAGCCGCTGCGGCGGCGCGTGGGCGACCAGTCTGCCTCGTTCGATCAGGGCCACCTGATCGGCCATCGCCAGCGCTTCGCTGCGGTCGTGGGTCACCAGGATTGTCGTGATGCCTAGTTCGCGCTGGATGCGCCGCACCGCTTCTTGTAGATTCTGGCGCACCGCCGGATCGAGGCTGCTGAACGGCTCGTCGAGCATCAGTACCTGCGGCTGCACCACCAATGCGCGGGCGAGCGCAATGCGCTGCTGCTCGCCCCCCGAGAGTTGCGCCGGGCGACGGTGCGCCATCTCAGACAGCCCGACCAAGTCGAGCATGCGCTGCACTTCGGTCTGAATGGTTGCCTTGCGTACCCCTTTTGCGCGTAGGCCAAAGGCGATATTGTCGGCGACCGAGAGAAAAGGGAAGAGGTACGCTTTCTGGAACATCAAGACGGCCCCGCGCCGATGGGCCGGGATGCGCAGGATGCTGCACCCGTCAAAGCAGATGTCGCCCTGATCGGGATCTTCGATGCCGGCGATTAGTTTGAGAATCGTTGATTTGCCGCTTCCTGATGGCCCAAGCAGGGCCAGGAGGGTGTGGGCTTCGACTTCAAGCGAAAGGCGCTCAAGTGCTGGTGCGTCCTGCCGTGGATAGGTTTTGTGCAGGTGTTCGAGTGCAATACGTGTCATGGTTAATACTGTTGTCCTACCGTGCTGGTGCGTTCGGTTAAGGCCCGCGCTGCCAACGCGATGGCAAGCAACGGCGGCCCGGCGAAGATCAGGGCAAGTGCTGCAATGGTGGCCGGATTGCCACCGGCGACGGCGGCAAAAAGCAGCATCGGCAGGGTGATCACCTGCCCACCGCCGATCAACAACGTCAAGACATACTGGCTCCAACTGACGAGAAAGGCAAAGAGCGCCGCCACGGCAATGCCGGGGCCGGCCAGCGGCAACGTCACTTGCCACAGGATGCGCCACGGGCCAGCGCCAAGCGTCCGCGCCTGTTGCTCGTAGCCCTCATCGTAGCGCACGAAGACGCCAATCAGCGCAAAGATGGTGTAGGGCAGCACCGGAATCAGATGAACCAGCACAACGCCCGCCAGGCTACCGGCTAGCCCGAGGCGCAAAAAGATGATATTCAGCCCCATCCCGGTCGCAAGTGGGGGCACGATGGTGGGCAAAAAGAGCAGCAAGAGCACTAGCGACCGCCCGGGAAAACGCTCAAGGCCGAGGGTACGGGCGGCAGGGAGCGCAATCGCCAGGGCGAGCAGCGTGACGACACCGCCGATCAGCAGGCTTGCCCCGATCGCTTGCTGCGTGCGTGCGTTGCTCAACTGTCGCCAGAAGGTCTCGAAGGTCCAGGTGGCTGGCAGAAGATCGGGGAAAAACCAGCGTGTTGATCCGGCATAGAGCACCAGGCCAACGACTGGCCCGAGCAAGAGCAGATAGAGCAGGGCATACCCGAAATAGGCAGGCCATCGGGCAAAGCCGCCCCCGTCCGCCAGCTTGTCTTCAGCGTTCCGAGGCATCAATCCTCCGCACCAGAAGGCCAAGCCCAAGGACAACAACCGTCATAATGAGACTGATCGCCATGCCCTCGGCGCGCCGGTTGAGATCTGCATTGAGAAAATAGTCGAGCGCCAGCACTGCCAGTACCCGTGGATACGAGACCCCAAGCAGCGCCGGTACTTCGTAGGCCCCAAAGATAAAGGCAAAGACGAGCAAGGCTCCCGCCGACAGACCAGGCCAGACCAGCGGTAGCGTCACGCGCCACACGCGCATCCAGGGGCCAGCACCGAGCGTCGTGGCAACCTCGGCATAGGCGTGCCCTTGTGTGCGCAACACGGCGAGTACGATCAACACAAGAAAAGGGATCTCCTTGCTCACATAGTGCAGGATGATCCCGATTCCCGCCTGATCGCGCACCAGCACGGGAAACTCGGCTGGCGTCGCGATCAAGCCGAGGGCTGCGGCAACCCGGGCCATCAGCCCACTCTGGGCCAGCAACAGCAAGAGGGCAATGGCCCAGACCATGTGGGGCAGCGCAAGATTGGCATTCAGCGCAAGCAACGTAGCCTGGCTCGCCGGGCGGCGACGGTTGCTCAGTGCCACCGCGAGCAGCAGCGCCGCCACCGACGAAAGCAGCGTCGAGATCCCGGTGACCCAGAGTGAGAAGCCGAGCGCCGCCCAGAACTCGCGTCCCGCCGGTGTCGCGCCGCTAAGCACGCTCGCATACGCATCGAGGCTCACCCTGGTTGCCCCGATAAACGGCAGGTACCCGAGACTCTGGCTGATGCCGTAGAACATGCTCACCCCAAAGAGCACACCTGTCACCAGGAGGGCCGGGGTGAGCATGAGCCAGCGGTGTAGCGTTGGGCGATCCACGCGCATGTTACGGCCCAATCAACACAAACTGACGCCAACCTTCCTCAACGAGGGACTGATACTCGCCCGACGAGTCGGCCACCAGCGAACCGGCAAGATCCTCAGCGGGGGTTGCCGCCTCGCCGAGTTGGGCTTGAGCCTCTTCCAGGGCGGCGAGTTGGGCCGGGTCGGTCACGCGGGTCACATCGATCGCGTAGCCCAACCCAAAGCCATTTTCCGGCAAAATCTGGGCCGCTTGAAATTCCGGCTCGAGGATCAGATTGGCAAGCACCAGCGCGGCGGCTTTATGCGGCGCATTGCTGGGGATCGTCAGATAGTTGAAATCGCCGATCATATAGTCATCAAACACAAAGGCCCGTGACGTCTCGGGGATCAACCCCTGGGCAATCAGCGGCCCGGCCCCGGCAATCGCCTGCGTGATGCTGAAATCGATCTCGCGGTTCGCAAAGAGGCTGTGCAGCTCATTCTCGTCGCGGGGATAGGTCTCGCCCTGACGCCAGAGATGAGGCTTCATCGCGTTGAAATAGGCCCAGAGCTGCGGCGACCACTCGTTCCAGACCGCCTCATCATAACCAAGCCAGAGCCCGGGATCGCCACTCAGTTCAAAGAGCGCCCCTTTGACAAAGCGTGTCCCCTGGAACGCCCCCGGCCCAGGCGCGATATAGGTGAAGCGTCCGGGGTTCGCCTCTACCCAGGTCATCAATTCCGCATACGAACGGGGCAATTCATCGGCGCTCATCCGTGCCGAATCATAGATCAACTGAAACTGCGCCGACGACCAGGGACTCTCATAGCCTTCGACGGGTTCGCCGAAGTCAAGGTAGATCGCCGGATTATCCCAGTCAACCAGGGACGCATTGGGCAGGCGCCGCGACCAGTCAGGCAAGAGCATCGCGGCCTGTTTGAGCGAGAGGAAGTTTTCGCCATTGATCCAGATCACATCGACCGCGCCGGGATCAACGCCAGCCTCTTTTTCACTGAGAATCTGATTGACGACATCAGCGGCATCAGCCACAGGTACCCGATTCAGCGTAATATCATACCGCTCCTTGAGCGCCGTACCATAAAATTCGTCCACAAAACGATTAATGCTCTCCGATCCGCCCCACATATACCAATTGAGCGTCTGGCCGCGTGCGGCAGCCTCGACACTCGCCCAATCATCAAGGTCAAACGCCTCTGCCGCAGGTGCCTCTGGCTGCGCTGGTGCCGCAGGCTGACCGCCACATGCGACGAGTACTACCGCAAAGATCATCATCAAACTAACCACTGAAAAACGCTGGAAATGCATGTATTTTCACATCCTTTCATATCCTGGCTGTTTTCGCCAGCTCTAAGAGACTGCCTGAAACGGCGACGGGTTGCTCCGGAGTGTCGGCTTTAGCCGGCTAATGGACTTTAAGCATTACATCCGGCACACACCACTTAGACACGCCACCGGCGGCGCACAAGTACCACAGCGGCGATGCTGAGCAGCACGCCAGCCACCACACCAAACACAATGCCCGGGTTGATCTGGCCGAGTTCGCTCAGTGTGCTCCCCGCCAGGACAATGATGATCACCCCTGGCAGGCTCCCCAGGGTATTCGCGAGTAGAAATGAACGTAGCGGAATATGCAACAGACCGATCAGATAATTAATCGGATCATAGGGCAAAAAACTTAAGCGCAAGACCAGAACGCCAAGAAAGGGCTTGCGTTGCAGGCGGTCGCCATAACGGGCACAGAGGCGGGCAATGCGATTATCACCATGCCCCGTGATCCTCCCCATACTGTAGGTCAGCAAGGCCGACAGATTGCACCCGATCAAGGTATAGAGAATGCCCAACCCCGGCCCGAAACAGACCCCCGCAACGCCTCCTAGCAGCGCTGCTGGCAGCAGCAAGATCGGACTCAACATCGCCGCACCAATGAAGAGCAACGGACTGGCCGGGTGAACTTGGCAGACCGTGACCATGTTTTCAACAAGATCGAGCGGATGCACCATCTGGGCACGGGCATACACTTGGATCGCCGCCACCAGCAGCAGCCAACCCCCGAGCACCAGTCCAAAGCGCTGAAGATCGCGGAAGTTGCGTTGTTGGCCCGTTGGTTGTGGTGTGACCAATTCCTGTTCCCGCTCGATCAAGCTGATCCTCCCAACTCTTCAATAGATGGTAGCGCGGGCTTCCAGCCTGCGTCCGTTCGCAACGCCCATGGTTCGCCGTTGGCTGAGCTTGTCGAAGCCAATCCCTAGAGCAGAAAACTTACGTGACAGACCACTCAGTAGTCTGTAACTTAAGTTTTCTGCCAGCACCGCCGACCACGAATACTGATCACGAATAAACGAATAGGGGCTGCTCCATGCGGTATTCGTTTATTTGTGGCCCTTATTCGTGGTCGGCCAACGACCCCAGAAATCTTACTTTACACCCTCCTCAGTTACGTGTCCGCCGAAAACCCACCTGTTTGCGTATGCTGAGCATCGGGCCGGCATATTTGATGCCTTCACTGAGAAAAAACTTGGTGACTTGACGTAAGGTTGCATCACCAAAGAAGTGCTGGCGAAACGGGCCATCGCCAAGAAAACCCTTCTGATCCTGGCGGAGCAAGCTCAGGCGCAGCTTATTGGCTGGCAGATGGTTCGCGCCCGCGAGCACTTGCTGAAAGGCCCACGGCATCCATGGAAAGTCGGCCAAGAGCGCACGAATCTGCCGCACCGTCTGGTCAACCGCAGCCTCATCGCAGGGGTCAACGGCCTCGATCAGCGTATCAATCTGGTCGGCCAGCGTCTTGAATGGCGCAAAGCCCCCCCCAACGAGCCGCAAATCGGCAAGCTCGGCAAAATAGGCCGCACGACTCGTCGCCCGACCACGGGTACTCAACAACTTCAGATATTCCAAATACGCGCCGAGCAACCAGAGGAGCGCATAGACCGACCAGAGCTTCGGATTGGTCCAGGCTTTATACGAGTTGGCCACAATCCGGTCGTGCGCTTCCACAAACCGTAGCGTCAACGCCTCAAGTGGCTGAAATTGCTCGGCACGATAGTCCTGACGCCGATGAGCTTCGAGCAAAAGATGTCCAAGCAGCGCGGTGCTCATCAGCGTGGTATAGAGCCCCTTCGAGTAGAGTGGATCGATGAAGCCAGCGGCATGCCCAAGCAGGCAAAAGCGTTCGCCGACGACATGCGTTGAGGTGTATTGCAAGCGCTCGGTACGTGTCCAGACTCGTGCTGCTCGCACACCGTCAAAATGGGCCTTGATGCTCGGAAAGCGCGCAATGAAGTCGAAAAATTCTTCTTCCGGCGAAAGATCGGTGCGCAGCGGGTGAATGCGCGGGTCAAGCTGCAAGCCCACGCTCACCAGCGGATTGGTTGAACGGGCGTGGTTGTTGAACGGAATCACCCAGAGCCACCCTCCGTGAAAGATGTGATGCAGCGTGCCTTCAGAGACCGGGAAAGGAATGCCATACGCTTGATGGCTTGCACCAACCTGGTTATAGCAGGGCAGATCGACCATATGGGTAAAGATCGTACGGGTATGGCTTTGCAAATCCCGGCTTCGCCAGCCGAACTTCTCGGCCAAAAGCGAGCGCATCCCGCCTGCATCAACCACGAAATCAGCTTCGTACGTCTGACCCAGGGCCGTCAGGATCGTCACCCCATCAGCCGTAACCTCAATATCCTTGACCGGCGTTCCCTGCAGAACCGTAGCGCCATAGCGCACCGCCACCGATGTAAGCAGATAATCACTATCCTGGCGATGGATATGCAACTCATATCCGTGCGGACGTTGCGGAATCACCGCTTGCAGCGCGTGGCGCATATTCTGCGGCTGATCGGCGACATGGTGGAGATAGCTAAAATGACGCTTGATCCCATGAGACGTTCCGATGTGCGCCATATAATTCTCGGAACTGAAATAGGCCAGTTCGGGCACCTCAAAAAACTCGGCCATGGCTCGCATTGTTTCCGACGTCTCGAGGATCATCGACTCGCCCACGGCAAATTTAGGGTGCATGCCTGCTTCAAAGAGAATGACACGCACCCCGTGGCGGGCCAGCATTGCCCCCAGGCTCGATCCGCTGATCCCCGATCCGATAATGGCAATGTCATAGCGCGTCGGTTTGGCGTTCAAGAAGGCGCCTTTCTAAGTTATGGCTGGTTTATTCCCCTCGGGGCACGGGCCGCTGGACACTGCTCCTGGGTGAATAAGTTATCTCAGCCACCCGCGCTGGCCGTGCCCAGCGATAACGCAGATACGTAACCAGTTCACCCCGTAGCTTGGGCAGCGTCTCGCGCATAAAGGCGTCGGCGACCTTCTGGATGCCACTGGAAAAAGTTGGGTAAGGATAGACAACCCGATAGAGCCGGTAGAGCGAGATACCCTCTTGCATCGCCAGGGTAAAGAGTGAAATCATTTCCGAAGCGCGGGGCCCCACAATGGTCACACTCAAGATTTTGCCTGTCAGACGCATAGCATCCACGATGATGAAACCATGTTGGAGATCATCAGTATACCCACGATCAGTCTGGGTTACAAGATCAACCCGGATGCGTTTGATCAGCGCTGGGTGATAGCGAGCGGCTAGGTCGCGTTGACTCATGCCAGCCGTGGCAACTTCGGGATCCGCAAACGTCGCACTCGGATAGAAAGGCTCAGGGATGGTCGCGGGCAGCCAGGGAAAGGCAATGCGCTGCACGACCCGTCTTCCTTGGGCATTGGCGGAATGGGTAAACGCCGAGGTTGTGGTGACATCGCCAATCGCATAGATGCCAGGCACATTGGTTCGTCCGTAGCTATCGGTAGCAATGCCGTTGCGCAAATCAAAGGTCACGCCAACCTCTTCGAGCCCGAGCCCATCCAGGTTGCGCTGGCGGCCAACTGCCACGAGCACATAGTCAACGTCGTGCAGCGTCGCGGCGGTGCCATTGCGTTCGATCTGCAATGCTTGCGTCGCCTCGTCGTAGCCCTGTACACTCGTCTTGAAATGAAGCGCGGCGCCTTTTGCGACCAGCGACGCTTCAATTGCCTCGGCGGCCTCGGACAAGTGGCGAGTGAGCAGGCGCGGCGAAGAGTCAAGCATCGTGACGCGGCTGCCAAGCTTGCGAAACGCAAAGGCCAACTCGACCCCGATCACTCCACCACCAATGATTGCCAGGTGGTGCGGCACAACCGGTAGCTCAAAGACCGTCTCGTTAGTTAGCATGCGCTGTTCGGGGAGCCCAGGGATAACCAGCGTGCGGGGACGCGCCCCGGTGGCGAGCACAATATTCTCTGCCGTCAACACACGCTCGCCCCCCTCGGGTAACGTCACAGCCACCTGCGTACGACTGACCAGACGCGCCCGCCCAAAGATCAGGCTGAGATTGGGTAGCGCCCCAAACTCGTGGGTCTCCTTCTCGCGCAAGGCATCGCGCTTGCGCCGCACCTCAGCCAGCACGCCCTCAGGGTCGAGCATGCCTCGCACGTCGGCCTGATGGATCAGCGTCTTGGACGGCACACACCCAACATTGGTGCAGTCACCCCCAACATGCAAGGCCTCAAGCACCGCCACCGACTTGCCGAGACTACTCAGGCCAACGGCAACCGTTAACCCCCCTGAACCGGCGCCGATGACAATGGTATGAAACTGATCATGCATAACGTCACTCTTTCTACAAAGCTATCTTATGGTAAACTAGAACGCCAGTAGTGCCGGTCGGGAGGATCAGACGTTCAGCCCCTGACCGTAGACTATCCGTTCATAGCGAGCAAACAAGGCAAGGATCGGATCATATGCAGCCAGGTGATATTACAATTTATGGTGCGTTCTGGTGTGGCGATTGCCGTCGGGCCAAGAAGTTTATGGACGAACGAGGCGTCCTCTACACCTGGGTTGATATCGACCACCATCCCGATGCGGTTGTCGAGGTTGAACGACTCAATCGCGGGATGCGCAGCATTCCTACGATCGTTTTTGCTGATGGCAGCATCCTCGTTGAACCAAGCAATGCCGAACTGGCACGGAAACTTGGCATCGCCTAATGGCAGCCTTATTCAGCCTTCATCCCTGAACAGGTTTAACAAAGCCTCTAGCGTTGGATTGCCCAGCGAAAGAATCCGGCCCTTAAACACGTAGGTTGGCGTACCAAAGACCATAGCTGGTTTTGTTGTGCCTGGTTGCGCCAGATCAATCACTTCAATGGGATACTCAGGCTGGTGCGCACGCAGATCGGCCACCAGTTGCAGCGCGCGCGTACAGACAGGGCAATCCGCCGAGACATAGACATACAATGGCACCATAGCAATATCCTGGCTTCTACACAGGCTGATCGAGGTGAGACTTGTGCCTCAAAAGGCTGCTCACGCAAAGCTCGATCACATATGACTTCAGTGTATGCCAGATGTGTTATGCCGACTGTAAGCTACTGCACACTACTGGGGCACAAGCAGAAAACCTTCGATGACCGCCCGATAGATCGGGCCGCGGTCTTCGCGGCCCGCCTCCTCTGGCCCTTCGGCGTAGATCAAGGGCTGGGTGACGTCAAGCTGGGCGGTGGGGCCGTATGCTTGGCGAGCCTGTTCCAGAAAGGCGGTCGCAAACGCGGTTTGCAGCCCGTTCTGGTCTGTTCCGTCGGGGACGACGATGCTCACTTCAGCGCTGAACGGGATCTGCACGAGGGTTTGTGGCGTGGCAATCGGGGCGGTCGGGCTTTCAAAGCCTAGGGTACGGGGTAGAAAGCCGATGAAGAAAAAATCAACTGCGACCAACCCGGCAATCAAGAGGAGCGCAATGACCAGTGGGCCGATGCATCCAGCGCATCCGCGCCGCTTTGGTTGCACAGGCGGTGAGGTCGGTGCTGGCGGTGGTGGCGGGGTGGGCATGGCCGGGGTTGCTGGTGGTGATGAGGGCGTAACGGATGCCTGGGGCGTAGGTTGCGTCGCTCCGGCCGTTTGAATGACTGAAGCAGGCGCGGGCTGCGCCGGGGCCGGGGTGGGCTGTGTTGGCACTGGGGCCGGGGTGGGCTGTGTTGGCACCGGTGGTGGTGGCGTTGGCGTAGGTGCTGGTGTAGCAGGCTGCGCCGGTGGCGTAGGTGCGGGCTGCGCCGGTGGCGTAGGTGCGGGCTGAGTCGCAACGGGAACGCCAAGTGGCCGTGAAGCAGGCAGCACGCCGAGGGCAGCCCCAAAGGCCGCAATCGAGGCAAAGCGAGCCGTCGGGCGCATCTGCAAGGCCTGTTCGAGGGCACCCGAGACCTGTGGTGAAATTGTTGGCTCGACGGTGCGTGCTGGCGGGAAAGAAAAAGGAGGATGGGCCTGCGGATCACGCCCGGTCAGCACATGGTGCAGCGTGGCCCCCAGCGCATAAACATCCGATTCAATCGTCGCCAACCCCTGGTATTGTTCAGGTGGGGCATAGCCTGGTGTCCCGATCTGCGTACCACGCTGACCGACTTGCAGCACGCGGGCAATGCCAAAGTCAATCAGCTTGATGCCCCCATTTTGATGGTCTAGCATCACATTTGAGGGCTTCATATCGCGATAGATCAGCCCTTGACTGTGAAGATAACTGAGCACATCACAGATCTGCGTGGCCCAATCAAGGACGCGAGGCTCAGCGATTTTGCCTTCTCGTTCAACAATATCTTCGAGGTCTTCGCCCCGAATATAATCCATCACGAGGTAATGGCGGCCTTCATCCTTAAAGTGACTATAGACCCGAGGAATCCGCGGATGGGTGAGTTGTTCGAGCAGTTCCGCCTCGGCATTGAAACGCTTGATCGCTTCATCCCGCTCTTTTTGCTCGGTAAAGCTATCGAGCATCTCTTTGATGGCATAGATCTTGCCATCGCCATCAACGCCCTCGTAGACTGCGCCCTGACCACCCGCCTTAATCACTTTGGTAAGATAGTAGTGCGGACCAGCATTATTGAGGATCATATCATGGCCGCAATACTGGCAAAAACGCGCCTGACGGCGGCCAGGTTTACGGCAACTTGGGCACAGGATCTCCTGCGGCTGGGTCATGCTGACTCGTTTGCTTCAGGTGCTCGCGCTGGAGCAGGTTCGACAATCGCGCTACCATGGGCAACAAATGGTGGATAGGCCGCAAACAACAGTATACCATCTGTTCGCAGGACTTGTGGCACAACTGGACACGACTAGGTATAATAAAGAGACGGACGCGAGCGACAAGGCTAGGATCAACGATGTCATTTCGGGTAGAGGCTCCTTATCAGCCAACCGGCGATCAACCCCAGGCGATCGCAAAACTGGTTGAGGGCATTGAGAAGAATTATCGTCAGCAGACCTTGCTGGGGGTGACTGGTTCGGGTAAGACGTTTGTGATGTCACATGTCTTTGCCCAGATGCAGCGCCCTGCCCTGGTGCTTGCCCATAATAAGACGCTGGTCTCGCAACTCTGGGCCGAGTTTCGCGATTTCTTGCCCGATGCCGCTGTCGAGATGTTTATTTCGTACTACGATGAGTATACGCCTGAAGCCTATGTGCCTTCGAAAGATCTCTACATTGAGAAAGAGGCGAGCATTAATGAAGAGATCGATCGTCTGCGGCACGCGGCAACGCAGGCGCTCTTTACGCGGCGCGATGTGCTGATTGTCGCTTCGGTCTCGGCGATCTATGGCCTTGGTTCGCCCCACGATTATGGTCAGGTTATGGTGAGTCTGCGCCAGGGCGAGATTCGTAATCGTGACAAGTTGCTGCGACAGTTGATCGATCTGCAGTTCGAGCGCAACGATCTCGATTTTCATCGCGGTACTTTTCGCGTGCGGGGCGATACGCTCGATGTTTTGCCCGCCAATGCCGAAACCGCCCTGCGGGTGGAGTTTTGGGGCGATGAGATCGAGCGCATGACCGAGTTTGATCCGTTGACGGGTGAAGTGATCTTGCTGCGTACGTCCGCCGAGATCTACCCGGCGAAACACTTTGTCGCGACGAAGGAGAAGCTCGCGGTTGCGGTGAGCAATATTCAGGATGAACTCGGTGAGCGCCTGCGCGAACTTGAGGCCGAAGGCAAAAATCTTGAAGCTGCGCGCCTCAAGCAGCGTACGATGTATGACCTCGAGATGCTCTCGGAGGTTGGCTATTGTTCGGGGATCGAGAACTATTCGCGGCACCTCGATGGGCGCGCCGCCGGGCAGACGCCGTGGACGTTGCTCGACTATTTTCCTGACGATTTCTTGCTCTTTGTCGACGAGAGCCATATTACGCTGCCGCAGGTACGCGGGATGTTCCTCGGCGACCGCCATCGCAAGCAGACGCTGGTTGATTATGGTTTTCGTTTGCCCTCGGCACTCGATAATCGCCCGCTGCAGTTTGATGAGTTTAGCCAGCATATCTACCAGGTCGTCTATGTCTCGGCGACGCCTGGCCCGGTTGAGCGGACGCAGAGCGAGCAGATTGTCGAGCAGATTATTCGTCCCACTGGCCTGATTGATCCGGTTGTGCAGGTGCGCCCGACCAAGGGCCAGGTGGACGATCTGATCGCCGAAGTTCGTCAACGGGTGAAGGCAGGGCAACGTGCGTTGGTCACGACGCTGACCAAGCGGATGGCTGAGGATCTCGCCGATTATCTCAAAGAGATGAGTGTGCGTACGATGTACCTGCACGCCGATATTGATACGATCGAGCGGGTCGAGATCCTCCGCGATCTGCGCCTCGGGGTCTATGATGTCGTTGTTGGCATTAACCTGCTGCGTGAAGGGCTTGATCTGCCCGAGGTGAGTCTCGTCTGCATTCTTGATGCCGACAAAGAGGGCTTTTTGCGCTCGGAGACATCATTGATCCAGACGATCGGGCGCGCCGCACGCCATATCGAGGGAACCGTGATTATGTATGGCGATACGATCACGTCCTCGATGGATGTTGCCATCAAAGAGACGCAGCGGCGGCGTGACATCCAGATGGCCCATAATCTCCGTCATAACATTACCCCGGTTGGCATTAGCAAAGGGGTGCGCGACCTCACGGATCGCATCAAACGGATGGCCGAAGAACGTGATGCGTATAGCGTCACTGGTCAGACCCCCGCAGCCGCTCCTCCTGGCCCCGGGGTGTCGCGTGAAGAGTTGCATAAACTGATCAAAGATCTCGAAAAACAGATGAAACAGGCGGCCCGCGATCTGCAATTCGAGCAGGCAGCCGCCCTCCGCGATCAGATTGTTGAATTGCGCAAAACTCTGGCGTTGCAAGAGGAAGAAAGGTAGTCTCAGGCACCCAATGGCAGTCCAGGTCTGGATCGGCGAAAAGCCCGAACATCCCAATGAACGTCGCGTCATCATGGCGCTCGCCAATGCGCTCCATCAGATGGAGGGCCTCTATCTGATTCTGTCCAATTTCAGTGTGGGCGGGCGCACAATTGACCTGGTGATTATCAAGCACGATGCGATCTTTATTCTTGAATTGAAGCAGTGCGATGGCCGCGTCATTGGGAGTGTGAATGGCCCCTGGTTTGTCGAGGGGCGCAATGGCGAACGCAAACGACTCAATGCAGGGCGCAAAAATCCCTATAATCAGGTGATCTCCTATTTTCATGCCCTGACCAATTTCCTCAATGAACATCGGCGCGAATTTCTCTCGGGCCAGAAGGCCAATGGGATCGATTTTCGTACCTGTAAGCGGGCGGTCGTGATTGCCCCTGCCATCCAGGAAGGCTCGGAGATCGAGCTTGACTGGAAGGTTGAGCTCAAGGGCATGGATGAATTGCCGGCCTACCTGATCACCGAACGCTCTTCTGAGATTGAGTTGACGGAAGAAGAGATGCTGGCGATTCCCTCGTTGCTCCACTGTACGCCCTGGCACGAGATCAATACGGTGCTGCGCGGGCTCGTGCCGAGTACCGAGGCGATGCTTGACCCTGATGAACTTCCGGCAGAGGGGCTTGTTTTGGCCGAGCCGAGCACGGAGGCTGCAGCAGCCCCTGCGCTCATTGATGCGCCTGCCCCTGCGGGGCCGCCCGTGCCGTCAACGAGTCTGGTTGTCCAGGTCAGGCAGGCCCTTGGCACAACGACCGGGCGCATTGCGGCCGCAATGGCGGTGCTCGCCGTTCTCCTTGCGCTCGCGCTCGTCTTGCGACCGGTGCGTCCGGTGCCGCTCGCTGATGATCCGCCCGTCTTGATTGTGGCCGTGACTGGTGTGCCAACGGGTGATGCCCTCTTGATGCAAGCCACTGACCTTGATGGCTGCCTCTGGTCGAATGCTCAACTGGTGGGCAAGAGTTATGACCCGGCAACGCGGAGTTGGATCAGTGTGGCCGAGGGGGGCAGTGCAGCTTCTAATCCACCGGAAGTTATCATTGCGCTTGAACAGGTCTCGACGTGTGATGGGCAGATCACGCTCACCTGGAATGTGCAGAACAATTCGGATCGGCTGATCGAATTCCCGCTCGACAGTGATAACATCCATATCAGTGACAGTCTGGGCAACGAATATCTGCTCGACGAGACAGCCTCACGCCCACGCATGATCCAGGTTGCCCCGGGAGCCCAGGAACGCGGCATTGCCGTCGCCAAGCGCCCGCTCAGTAGCAGTGCGATGTCGTTGCGCATTCGGTTACAAGACAAACCCTTCGGTGAAGCGAGTTTTGTCGTCGCCGTGCAGTAACTACCGGCTCAAGCCGGCACTCCAGCATACCAGCAAACGGCATAAGACGCATACAGGCGAGTTTTGCTGGCCTGTATGCGTCTTATGCCGTTTGCTGGCGTTCCGCCACGCGACGGCGAAAGGTCTCAGAGACGGGAACTGTCGCACCGGTTTTGTAGTCGTAGGCAACCTGCACGGTTGTGCTGGTGGCAATAATGGTTTCGTCGCCTTCACGGGCAATCACATATTCGAGCACAAAGCTCTTGGTTCCAATCGAACTCACCCGCACACCAACGGCGAGGCGTTCACCAAAATAAGCCGGGGCCAGATACTTGATGGTCATTTCGGCCAGAATCAAGCCCATCTCTTCCAACTTGATCCCCATCAGATCGAGATAATACTGGATCCGAGCCGACTCGAGCCACGCGGCATAGACAACATTATTGACATGGCCCAGGGCATCAAGATCCCGAAAGTGGACTTCTTCCCAGTGAATATACGGAAACGAATGCAACGAACCTGGTACGACTGGCATGAGGCGCTCCTCCATAGGGTTCTTTTTTGGTATGGTACCATACTCTTCACGTGAGGGCTGTCGCCCTTGCCCCCACCTCATACCAGAGGATGCAACGCACGTTGCATCCTCTGGTATAATAACCACCAATTTAGCCGACAGCGTACCTACCTTCTCAGCCGTTCAGTGCGGTTTTCTCCTTGCACGAGGCGATGCATATGATCCAATCTCGAGGACTTATTTTTATCATTGATGATGATCTGACTCTCCAGACTATCCTTGAATATGCGTTGCGTAACGCTGGCTACGAGGTGATCCTGGCCCCCGATGGGCAGGAAGGGCTGCGTATGTTGGAGAATCTGACGCCGAGTCTGGTGATTAGTGACATTATGATGCCGAATATGGATGGCGTTGAGGTGTTTTATCACCTGAAAGAGCGCCTGCAAGATCAGGGCATTCCGATTATGATCATGACGGCGCTCAACCGTAAGCCCTGGTTTGCCGCGCTTGAGGCCGAGGGCGCCGTGATTATGCAGAAGCCTTTTGAGGTTGATCGCCTTGTTGATATGATCAACGTGACGCTAGATCAGGACTAGCAACGCTTTGCTTGCATTGCCCTCCGAAGGTAATGGCTCTGCTCGCAATACTCCGCGTGACGCCCCAAGCCGTCACGCGGAGTATCCGTGATCAGAAGTTCGCGGAAAATCTTTTGTCCGTGAAATGCGGGCGGAGTCGGGCGTAGGTTGCGTTCAGTTCTTCGGGGATGAGTTTGGTTGTGCCGACGATGGGCATAAAGTTGGTGTCACCATTCCAGCGCGGTACGATGTGCATATGCAGATGCTCGGCAATGCCCGCCCCCGCAATGCGCCCCAGGTTCATCCCTAGATTGAAGCCGTGTGGTTGATATTCGGCCTGAAGGATGGTGACGCACCAGCGCGTCAGATCAAAGAGCTCCTGGGCCGTGGCCGCATCAAGCCCAGCGAGATCGGCGGTATGCAGGTACGGAATGACCATCATATGCGCCGTATTGTAGGGATAGAGATTGAGCACAATAAAACATTGCCTGCCCCGATAGAGGATCAGATGCTCAGGATCGTGATCGGGCGGCGCATCGGCGATGGCGCAAAAGACACAGCCATCCTCGCTGATGGCCGGGTCGCGTTTGATGTAGTTCATGCGCCATGGGGTGAATTTCGTCTCCATATGGGTGCTCCTCGTTGAGCGTCACGATGTTCGTTTATCAACACCTGCAAGACGCAGGACAATAACGACGACAACGCCGCCAATGGTTAAGCCGATAATGATGAGGAAGGTCAGACCAATCAGCAAAGCCCACGGTGCCTGTTGCTGGATCTGTTCAAACCACGATAGCCCGTCTGTTTGGCTGGCTTGGGGCACCGACGCAGCCTGGTCAAACCGACTTGGTGGGGCCGTCTGCGGGCCGGGAACCATCGGCACCTCGCGTACCTGGGTGGGCAGGGTTGTCCGCCATGCGGCGTCGACTTCATCAACCGTCATGCCGATCACCTGGGTCAACGCGTCCTCAATCGGCGTTGCGGTGGCAAAGGCGGCAACCAGGGTGCGCATTGCCTCGGGGCCATGGACATCGAGCATGTACTCGACCATGTCACGGCTCTGGGCATACGACAGCGTTGCCTGCGCCGGGTCAGCTGGAAAACTCGCAGCCAGCGAGCTCAACGGGATCAGGCGACCCTCGATGGCCGCCTCCTCAACGAGTTCCTCCCAGCCGAGGTCGCGCTGGATCTGATTGTGGACGGCGAGTCCTTCATCGAACCAGACGGGAACCCCGCCATACGGATTACGGGTCGCCTGCGCCAGCACTTGATGCGACAGTTCGTGGGGAAGAATGCGCTCGACTTCGGCGGTATCGCCCGGCATAATGCCCCCGACAATCACCCCCAGGTCTGTCCAGGCGGCCCCGCCAACCCACTCGACCGAGTTGCGCTGGAGCGCTGAACGCATATCGCTATTTGAGGCATAGACATAGATGCGAACGGGCTGGTCGAGTTGCGCCCCGATCTCTTGCTCAAGCTGATCAAGCGTCTGGGTCGCGACCGTGATCAATTCCTCACCAAAGGCTGCGCCGCCTTCGTACCAGTAGACAATCACATTGCGCTCGCTGCGTTCAGACCATGGAAAGCGTTCGTCGTGATAGAGAAACGTCTCGACCGGGCTCGTCATCTCATTGCCGTCGGCATCACGCAGCACCCAGCGGTAGCTCATTTCGGTACCGGGCGGGAAGTAGGCGACCTCGGTATCGAGGCGATGTTGCAGGGTCACGCGCTGGCCGGGTGTGACGGGCAATTCGACCAGGGTGAGCCCATTGCTTCGCGCGGGGCCATACAAGAGTTGGGCCGCTACCAGCGGTGCCGCTGATGACTCGGCCGTGACCTCAAAGCTGATTGACGTGGGAAAAGCGGGTGTTGCCGTACTGGCTTCGACCCGGATGGTCTCGGTTGCACGCGCATACGCTGGTGCGGCACTCACCAGCAGGATGCTCAACAAAAGCATACGAAGAAGAAAATGCATTATGCCTCTGCAACATTCCAACGCAGATACGCCTCGATGAACGGATCGATTTGTCCATCGAGAACGGCCTGCACATTGCTTGTTTCGTGGTCGGTGCGATGGTCTTTGACGAGCGTCGAAGGATGCAAGTAATAGGTGCGCATCTGGCTCCCAAACGCTGCATCGCGATAGGCCCCGCGCAGACGGGCGCGTTCTTCGGCCTGGCGCTGCAGATCGCGTTCGAGCAGGCGCCCACGCAGCACGCGCAGGGCTGTTTCACGATTCTGGAGCTGCGAGCGCTCATTTTGACAAATGACGACGAGTCCGGTGGGTAGGTGGGTGAGGCGCACCGCCGAGTCGGTCGTATTGACACCCTGGCCGCCGTGTCCGCCGCTGCGAAAGACATCAACGCGCAGATCGTCAGGCTTGATGACGATCTCGGGCGCGTCATCAACCTCGGGCATCACCTCGATACGGGCAAACGACGTCTGGCGGGTATGGGCCGAATTAAAGGGCGAGAGGCGGATCAAGCGATGGACGCCGGCCTCGGCGCGGGCATAGCCATACGCATACGGCCCACGCACCTCAATGGTGGCGCTCTTGATCCCGGCCTCGTCACCGGGGCTCTCTTCCAGCAGATTCACCGTGAACCCACGTGCCTCGGCCCACCGCATATACATACGCAGCAACATCTCGGCCCAATCCTGGGCATCGGTGCCACCCATGCCGGCCTGGATCGAAAGAAAGGTATCGCCGTCATCATAAGGCCCGCTGAGCAGCAGCCCGAGTTCGAGACGGTCGAGTTCGGCCCGACTCGCCGCAACCTCGGTCGTCAGTTCCTCGTGGAGCGAGTCATCATCTTCAGCCGAGGCAAGCTCAATCAATTCATCAAGACTGGTTAGCCGCACCCCTATTGTCGTCCAGACGTCGACCTCATTTTTGAGGCGCGTCAGACGTTGCATCAAACCCTGAGCTTCCCGCGGATCATTCCAGAGCTCGGGATGCGCGGCGCGTACTTCAAGTTCTTCAATCTGGGCCTGTTTGCTAGCCAGGTCAAAGATGCCCCCGGATCAGCGCAAAGCGCTCACGGAGATCGGCCACTTCGGTTGCGAGATCGTACATTGTTACCCTCCCTGATGCATGTCACACTTCTTCCATGGTAGCACAGGAACAGGTGCAATGCTAGTGACGCCGCTAGCCCGTATTTTTCAAGCCCGCCGCAATGCCGTTGATTGACATAAGAATGGCCGTTTCAAGATCATCCTGCTCATCGTCGGGGGGATTGGCGCGGAGGCGACGCAGCACTTCGATCTGAATGTAGCTGAGCGGGTCAATATAGGGGTTGCGTTGCTGGATGGCGCGTTGCAAGACTGGTTGCGCATCGAGGGGGGCGTTGATCTGGGCAACGAGGCAGATCTGGCGGTTCGTGGTTGCATACTCGCGCTGAATGATGCTGTGAATGGCCTGGGCGAGTTTGTGGTCACTGACGAGGGCGGCGTAGCGACGGGCGATGTCCATATCGGCTTTGGTGATGATCAACTGGGCATTGTCGAGCAGGGTGGTAAAGAAGGGCCAGTGCTGATACATGTCGCGCAGCAATGTCAGGCGATCCTCGCCACCAGACGCAAAGGCGGCCAGCGCACTGCCCAGCCCATACCAACCCGGCAGCGTGTGCCGACTCTGCATCCAGCTAAAGACCCATGGAATAGCGCGGAGATCTTCGATCCGGTTGCTGTTGCGCCGCGAAGCTGGCCGTGAGCCAATCCGTAGGCGGCTGATCTCGGTAATGGGCGTAGCCGAGCGAAAATAGTCGTAAAAACGAGGATCATCGTAGATCAGACCCCGATAACCCTCGCGTCCTGCGGTCGCAATCGCCTCCATGACCGCGATCCAGATGGGTTCGGGTGGGCGCAGGACTTCGGCAAAACCAGCCCGCATCACCGCATTGACGACCTGTTCAAGGTGACGAGTCGCCGTTCGCGGATCGAGATAACGATCCGAAATCATTTCGCCCTGATCAGTCATTTTGATCTGGCCGCGCAAGGTTCCCGGCGGCTGAGCCATAATTGCTTGTCCGGCCGGACCGCCGCCGCGCCCGACGGCACCGCCGCGCCCGTGGAAGAGGCGCAGGCGCACGCCATAGCGGTCGGCGACCGCAGTCAGTTCGACCTGGGCGCGATAGAGCGCCCAGTTGGCGGCGACAAAGCCACCCTCTTTGTTGCTATCGGAATAGCCAAGCATCACCTCTTGGCACTGCCCGCGCAAACGCAGATGATCGCTGTAGACGGGCAGGGCCATCAAATCAGCGAAGAGCCGGGGGGCATATTCAAGATCGGCCCCTGTTTCAAAGAGGGGTACCACATTGAGGCGACTATAGACCCCGGGCCGGTACAGTCCGGCCTCGCGACAGAGCAGCAAGACGCCGAGCAGGTCGCTGACGCTGGCGGTGGTGCTGAGCACATAGGTATCGACGACCTCGCCGTCGAGTTGCTCGAGGATCGCGGCCAGCGTCCGCATCGTCTGGATCACCTCAGCCGTCTCGGGGGTATACCCCGTGAGCCGGGCCGGTGCCAGGGGGCGTGTACTCGCAATTTCGCTGGTCAAGAGCGCAATCTTGGCTTCTTCCTCCAGACTGGCATACTCAGCACAGATCCCGGCCCTGGCAAAGATTTCGGTGAGGGCACTGAGGTGACGTTCGCTGTGCTGTCTGATATCGAGCGTTGCCGTATGCAGGCGAAAGATTGCCACCGTAGCCATGACATCACGCAACATGCCATCGGCGACCAACTCGCCCCCATTGGCCCAGAGACTCGCATAGATAATGCGCAGATCATCAAGCAATTCAGCACTGCGATGATAGACCGTCGGTGGGGGCAAGGCAGGCGGATCGCTCGCCCACTGTAACTCGTGGTGCAACGTATGGGCAAGCGTATGTTCGAGGCGTGTGCGGATCAACTGGCAGAGGCGTCGGTAGGGTTCACGACTATGGTGCGGGCTAATCGTACCAGCTTCGGCGGGAAAGAGCCGGGTATAGTGAGCGATCCGCTCATCAACGCCCTGGCTCACACTCGTCTGGGTCAGTGATTGGCTCAATTCAGTAAAGAGCGCATCCATCTGACGGATGAGGTGCCTGAGCATCGAGGCCCGCATCCGGCGCACCGTATCAACCGTGACGCTAGAGGTCACAAACGGATTGCCATCGCGATCACCGCCCATCCAACTGCCAAAGCGGAGCAACGGCGGCAATGACCAGGGATGCTCAGGATAATGCTCGGCCAGCGCACGCGCCATGGCGCGATGGATCTGCGGCAACAGATCATAGAGCGTCGTCTGAAAATAGAAGAGCCCATTTTCGACCTCGTCCACGACCGACGGTTTATGCAAGCGGACATCGTCACTCTGCCAGAGGCCAATAATCTCGCGTTCGATGCGGGTAAGGATCGCCCCGCGCTCTTCAGGCGGCAACAGGCGTTCACCGAGACTCAGATCGAGCAACCCATCAAAAATCCGGCGGAGCTTGATCAGCGTCGTACGGCGCCGTGACTCGGTGGGGTGCGCCGTAAGCACAGGCATAATCAGCGCCCCATCGAGCCAGCGTTGCAGCGCCTCGGCGGTCACACCGTGCCCATGGAGCTCGGCGACGGCAGCGGCGATGCTCTCGGTGCGTGGTGCGGGTGCGGCGCGCAAGTCGCGTTCGCGGAGGACGCGGAGGCGTTCGACGGCCTCGGCGAGATTGACCAGCCCGAAGTAGAGGGTAAAGGCCTTCGTGAGCCCGTGCAATTCACTCACTGACAGGCTGGCGATGAGATCCTGCAATTCCTGGACGAGGCGTTCATCGCCCGAGGCGCGCAACTCTTTGGTCATCCGGCGCACCCGCTCTTCGAGGGCAAAGGCTGCGGCCCCGCTTTGATCGGTCAAAACACGCCCGAGCGCATTGCCGAGGGCGCGAATATTGCTGGAGAGCGGATCGCGTTGATCTGATGCGTGCGAGGGTTGAGCACTGGTCATAGAGGCAGACCCCTGAGCTATTCACCACCTTCAGCAACCATATCTTCGACGTGGGCATTATCATTAAAGCGCAGCAAGCGCCAGCCATTGCGCCCCATGCGCAACTCGGTGAGCGAGCCATTATCGAGCCACATACGGCCAAAATTGGCCAGATCGAGCCCAATCACATGGCAGAGCAACGCACGGATCGTGCCCCCGTGCGAAACCGCAACAACCACGTCATCGGGCTTATGCTGCTCCTGGATCTGCATAAGCGCCTGGAGCGCGCGTGCCTGGAGTTGCGCATAACTCTCGCCGCCGAGGCGCACGGTACGGGCGGGATCGCGCCTATACTCGGCCATATGATCAGGAAAGCGCCGATAGAGCTCCTCGGGCGTCAATCCTTCCCACTGACCAACATCAATCTCGCGCAACTGAGGCATTGCCACCGGTGTCTGCCCGATGACTGCGCCAATCAGTTCAGCACTCTCCCAGGCACGCGCGAGATCGCTACTATAGAGCGCCGTCGCCCCATAGCGAGCAACGCGATCCGCGGCACGCCGCGCCTGTTCGCGGCCACGTTCATTCAGGGGCACCTGACCCTGGCCCTGATATTGAAGGGTGACATTCCACGGCGTTTCGCCGTGGCGCACAAGAATCAGCCGCATGATATCGTCTCTCTTCTTGATCGTTTTGAGGCAACTTGAAAGCTTGGCTGGCAACGTGTGCCAGGATACCATCTTCGTTCGCATTGTGCAACCATACCTAGCGCTCCCAGCGAAGCTAGGCCTGACAGCCAGCGAAGCTGGCTGTCAGGCCTAGCATAAGAATCAGCCTCTAGGCTGATCTTGGATTAGTCAAAAATATGTTATAGTCATCCACGGGGCGGCGTGGCCCTTGTTTTGTTGTCGGTAGTAGCAAAAAGGGAAAGCGCATTTATGGCTCCGATCGTCACGTCGGCTCATGTGGCCCGCATTAGCCCCCCTGTGTGGCGGATTCTCTTGCACAGTGTGCTCTTTGGTCTCGCCCTGAACATTGCCGACCTGCTCTTCAATTTTTATCTGGTCAGCCTTGGCTATGGGCCTGATACGGCCGGGTTGCTCTCGACGGTCAGTCGTGGTGCAGGCATGCTCTTTGGCGTTCCGTTGGGGTTGCTGATTGATCGTGTTGGCGCCCAACGCGCAATTATTGCTGCGCTGGCGACCTATTGTTTCGGCTGGATCTTTATGTTGCAGGCAACGGCGCTCTGGGCGTTGATTGGGGCGCAGTTTGTCATCGGGGCTTCGTTCTTGATGGCGACGATGGCGGTAACGCCCCTGCTGGCGAGTGTGACCTTTGATCGCGAACGGACGAATGCGTTTGGCCTGAATGCCTCGGCTACGTTGATGATCGGATTAGTAGGCAGTATCCTCGGTGGAATGTTGCCCACTCTGGCGGCGGGCTTCCTTGGGGTGGGGCCACAGGAGACGGCTGCGTACCGGCTCGCCCTGAGTGTGGTCATCGGCTTGAGTCTGCTTGCGATGTTGCCCCTGTTGCGCCCACTGCCGCTTGCCCGGGAACGTCACGAAAGTGGCCTTGATGCGCCGATTGCGCCGCCTTTGCCCTTGCGCAGGTTGCTGCGGTTTGCGCTGGCGGGCCTGTTCCTTGGCATTGGGGGCGGGATGATTCTGCCGTTTCAGAACCTCTTCTTTCGTACGCAGTTTGGGTTGAACGATGCAGCGGTCGGGGTGGTGCTTGCGGTGGTCGCGCTCGGGATGGGCATTGGGGCCTTGCTTGGCCCGCCGGTGACCAAGCGCATCGGCTTGCGACGTGGGGCAGCACTGTTGCGGATGTGGGCGATTGCCGGCATGCTGATGATGCTTGCCCCGGCGCTGCTCTTTGCGGTCGTCGGTTTCTTTTTGCGCGGGCTCTTTATTTCGGCCAGTTTCCCGATGAATGACGCCCTAGTGATGCGCTACACGCCAATCAACCAGCGCGGCATGGCGGCGAGTTTGCTCAATGTGTTGTGGGCGGGAGGATGGGCGCTTGCGGCGGTGATCAGCGGGTTCATCCAGGTGCAATGGGGCTTTACCCCGATCATCATCCTGACGGTGTTGGCCTATCTGCTCTCGGGGGTGACGATCCTGACGTTGCGGATTCCCGACGAGGATGGATAAAGGTTTTCGCACCTGTCTGGGGGCGCGGACTCCTCCAGGTAGGCGCGAAAACCCGAGCAACTATACGCGTGGCTTGGCGAACGAGACGCGCACCGGCTTGCCGCGAAGGCTGACGCCTCCGAGACCGCGGACGACGCGGGCCGCATGTTCGCTTGGCACTTCGACGAAGGCGAACCGGTCGTAGATGTCAATTGAGCCGATCTGCCGTCCAGGAATGCCAACCTCATTGGCGATGGCACCAACGATATCGGCCGGTCGAACACGATCAAGCCTACCGACATCAAGAAAGAGCCTGGTCATGCCTGGTTCGGTACCGGCCCCATCACCCTCGACCGACACCAGCGTATCTTCCTGTTCGGCCTCGTTGAGGAGCAACTTGAATGCAGCGGCGGCAAGGTCGGTCACTTCGTGGCTCTCGGCCATCTCTTCGACCATCAGCACATAGGGGTCGAGGCTGCCAGCGGCGAGCACCTCGCGCAGCGCCTCGCGGAAAGCCTCGCGACGGCGTGCGGCAACATCGGCCAGCGAGGGCAACTTCATCCGCTGAATGCGGGAACGGGTTGTCCGTTCAATGGTCTGGATCTGGCGGCGTTCACGCGGGGTGATCAGCGAAATTGCGAGCCCGGTGCGTCCGGCGCGCCCGGTACGCCCGATGCGATGGACATAACTCTCGGGGTCACCGGGGACATCGTAATTAATCACGTGGGTGACATCGGCAATATCGAGCCCACGGGCGGCCACATCGGTGGCGACGAGCAACTCAGCCTGGCCCTCACGAAACCGCTTCATCACCCGCTCACGCATCGCTTGGCTCAAATCACCGTGGATGACCTCAGCCAGATACCCACGGCCCTGAAGACTCTCGCCCAGGTGGTCGGCCTCGGCGCGGGTGCGACAGAAGATCATCGCCGAACCGGGCGTTTCCACATCAAGCACCCGACAGAGTGCATCAAGCTTTTCGCGGGGCAAGACCTCGTAGTAGACCTGCTTGGTACGCGGGGCGGTCAGGCTTTCGCTGACGACACTGATACGTTGCGGGTCACGGGTATAGCGCATGGCGAGATCGAGCACACTGGAGGGCATCGTTGCAGAAAAGAGGGCCGTCTGGCGTTCGGCAGGGGTCTGCTGTAAAATATATTCAATATCTTCGGCAAAACCCATATCGAGCATCTCATCAGCCTCATCAAGCACAACGACACTGATGTGATCAAACGCCAGGGTGCCACGGCGCATATGATCCATAATGCGTCCGGGGGTACCAACGATCACCTGGACGCCGCGACTGAGGGCCCGCAACTGGCGTTCGATGGGTTGACCGCCATAGACTGGTGCTACGCGAACCTCGGCATGCTTCCCGTAGCGGAAGAAAGCCTCGGCGACCTGCATCGCCAGTTCACGGGTCGGGGTCAGAACAAGCGCCTGGGGTACTTTTTCGGGCTTGAGCCGGGCAATAATTGGCAGGGCAAAGGCGGCTGTTTTGCCTGTTCCCGTTTGTGCGTGGGCAATCACATCACGCCCCGTCAACACGACGGGGATGGCCTGTTCTTGAATGGGGGTCGGCTCATCATAGCCGAGCTCGTGGATGGCGGTGAGTTGTTCTTCACTCAGCCCAAGGTCACTGAAGATAGCCATAACTTGTATATGTCCTGTAGAAGTGCAGTTTCATGACAAGAAACCAGGCTTTGCTGCACTGGCATAGACTGCTATTATACCATTAGGTGATGATTCGTGGGGCGTAGCCGCACGAATCATCACCTAATGGTAAACAGTACAGGTGTGCATGTTTGAGGGGCAATGCAAAACGCCTGACTGATGGACTATAGAATTTGGTGACGACAATGTGGTATGCTGTAAAGGAGCGCTCGTTAATTCGTATGTAGAGTTACGTATGACACGTCCAACCCAGATTTTAATCGCAGACGACGATCCTTCCATTTTGCTCTTACTTCGTGAGACGTTGCAGGATGCGGGATATGAAGTTCGTACTGCCAGTGATGGGGATGAACTGGTACGCATGGCTCAAGACGAGCCTCCTGATCTCATGCTCATTGATTTAATGATGCCGTTAATGGATGGCTTTGAAGCGATTCGACAGTTGCGCAATGATACGCGCACGTCGCATCTGCCAATGCTTATTTTGACCGCGCGGAGTACCTCTTCCGAAGTGGTTGTTGGCTTTGACTCGGGCGCTGATGATTATATTGTCAAGCCGTATGATCTTGAAATTCTGTTAGCCCGGATTCGCAGACATTTGCAGCGGGCGGCCACGTTGCCGGTGCATAACCCCCTGACTGGTCTGCCAGGCAATATTTTGTTAATCGCCGAGTTGGAACGGCAAATGCAACAGGGTATTGCGTTTGCTTTGGTCTATGTTGATCTTGATAACTTCAAGGCCTTCAATGATGCCTATGGCTTTGCCCGTGGTGATCGTGCGATCCATCTGCTCGCCAGCGTCTTAACCGAAGTTGCGCCTCACGAAGACTTTCTTGGCCATATTGGTGGTGACGATTTTGCGTTGATCCACTATGGTGGGCGCGAAGAAGATTTGTGCCAGCGCATTATTGATGCCTTTGATGCGCGTGTCCGTGAATTGTATGATGCGGTCGACTTGCAACGGGGCTATTTACGTAGTGTTGACCGTCACGGGGTTCCTCGTCAATTTGGGATGCTCAGCCTTTCGATCGCGGTGGTCAATAATAGTGGTCATCGCTTTGCGAGCGTTGATGCGATGAGCAGAGTTGCGGCCGAGTTGAAACATGCGGCCAAGCATATGTCGGGTAATAGTTATGTGATTGATCAGCGGGTTGCGCATCAGGCGGCCTCTCCCGAGCGCCGTGGTGGGCGTCGGCCTGCCGCACTTTTGATCTGTGGGCGCGAGTTGCTCCGTGGTTCGGTAAGCACCAGCCTGCGTCATCAAGGCTATCGCCCGTTGATCGCCGCCGATGCGATTGCGGCTCAGGGTTTGCTGGCGCGCACGCCTGACCCTGTCTTGATGGTTGCCGATATGGCTGACGAGCAAGCCTGGGCAGTCTGGAAGCAGTGCCCGGAAGGGACGCCCTTGATTGCGCTTGTCTTTCATCAGGCTGAGGCACAGGAGGCTTTGGCCCGTGGGGCCATCGTAACGCTTGAGATGAATGATAATCTGGTCGAGTTTACCGATCAGCTTATGCTCTATCTCCCTCCAGCAACGGTACGCGACCCTAGTTCCGGCACGAGCATGATGTTTCAAGCGTTGACCGAGCGCAACCGTGATCTTGAGCGCGAGGCCAACGAGGATGGCCTCACGTTACTGGCGAATCATTGGTATGCCAATCGCCGTGGCCTCGAGTTCCTTGCGCAGATGCATCGGCAAGGCCGGTTGCTGACGGTGATTATGGCCGATCTTGACCATTTTAAACAGGTCAACGATCAGTGGGGGCATCTGGTGGGCAATGCGGTCTTGCGCGCCGTGGCCGATATTATGCGCGATGCTTCGCAGCCGTCTGATCTTGTGGCGCGCTATGGCGGTGAAGAATTCTTGCTTTTGCTGCCCGATACGTCACTTGAAGATGGTTGTGCCTGCGCGGAAGAGATTCGGGTTGCCGTCGAAGCGTACAACTGGCAGGCGCTGCATCCGCAGATGAACATCACAGTGAGCCTGGGGGTCGTTGAGGCGTCGGCGTGGTTGAATATCACGTTGCCCTCGCCCGAGCGGCAAGATGACGATCATACCCTTGATGCGGCCATGCTTGAGGACGAACTCGAGCAGGTCATTGCCGAGGCCGATCGTCGTTTGCATCTGGCGAAGGCTGGCGGACGCAATTGCGTGGTCTGTACGGAAGCTTAGGCTTCGTACTCACCCAGACGTCGCGTGGCATAGGTCAAGGCCCGTGCATTTGCCCCCGTATCCTGTCCTGTTGTTGCAAGCATTGTCGCTTCGTGGCGGCATGCCTCGGCCAGGTCGGTTTCACCGAGATCCGCAAAGCGTCGGGCGGCGGCATGCAAGAGTTGGGCGGCCCCATGGTAATCTGCGGTCATGATCGCTGCGGCAGCGCGACGTTGCAAGCGCACGGCACTGGCACGTCCAGCCGCATCAAGGATGGCCGGGGGCTGCAACCGACCGGCATAATGCCCAATCAGATTGGTTGCCACACGAGCGTTGCCACTCTGGGCGGTAAGCGTTGCGAGCCGTACTCGCGCACCTTCAGTGGGTGGGTGGGGCGGCGCTGGTGGCGCAACGAGTTCGAGCAGCAAGCGCACAGGTCGCCCACGTTCAAGATCGCCAAGACGGATCAGAAGGTGCCGTTTGACCGGATCTTCTTCCCACTCCAGGGGTGCCAGGCTCGGACTGAGACGCGTCACATAGCGCAAAGCGCACCCACGAGGCAGATGGGTCAAGGTGAGTTGCAGTGAGCGAGCGACGACCTGGCGGGCGGCTTCCAATTCAGCCGCCACGGCAGCGGGAATAGCGTTGGCCTGGCGCACATAGACTGCCCGACCGCCGCTGAGATCGGCGATACGGGTCAGCAGTTCATCCTGAAACTCGCCACCGAGCCCAAGGGTACTGACACTGATACCACGGGCGGCCGCCTCGCGAGCAAGGGTTACGCACGCCTCGCCATCACGGGTGAAGCCATCGGTCAAGAGCATCATCCGGCTTACGCCATCGTGATGTTGCCCAATCTGGGCAAGGGCGAGGCGCATACCGGCGGCCAGATCGGTTGTTTCGCCGGGATCAAGGCTAGCAAGCCGCGAGGCCCCTGCAAGAAGGGAAGCGCGTTCGGCCCCATTGGTTGCCACGAGCAGCAGCGCTTGCTCGTGGCAAGCAACCAGGGCGATCTGGTCGGCCTGATCCAGCCGTTCAACAATGCTATGCAGGGCGCGCACCGTATGATCGAGGGCACTCGGGGCTGAGGCACGGATCGTTTCAGGTACGGGCGTCGTCAATTGCCAGACAGGCACCCCATCAACGAGAACTTCTTCGGCCCCGCCGGCCCGCACCAGATCGCGGAACTGGGCCTCACTCACAATCGGGATGCGCATCGAACGACTGGCATCGGCCACGACGGCCCAGTTGACCGGCATAGCGGCACCACCTGTATCAGCCGCAATCGTCACGATCGCATAGCCAACCTGCACCCCGGTGGAAGGGTGCAGGGGCATTTCAGGTGGGAGGATGTGGATGTTTACGCTCACGCGTTCATTATAGCGTAGCTTGTTCTGCACGACAAAACGCCAACTGTGTTGGCGTTTTGTCGTGCGACCTCATAGTTTGCGGGGTTAATATTTAGGCCCCGAGGCTGGTGAAAAGGCGATCAAGTGAATAACCAATCGCTGTGACAGTGCCAAGGGTGAACAGCACAGCCAATGTTCTGGCGGCACGTTCCGAAAGATTTCCGAAAATGCCACGGGTCTCCAGGGTTTCGTTGCGCCGACTTGCCTGCTGCATGCTGCGTGAATTTGTTGCTTCCATCGTCATTATGTCCTTCGCTCTACACGTGGCTAAAACTGGAATAAAGCTTTGCATCTACACATGAGTATAGCGAAGTGTGGTTGTCTCAGCGAGAGGAGTTTGCCATGAACAGGGGGGGAAAACTTCCTGATATTGTGTTCGTAGTGGGACTTAGCTAAGTTCGATCCCCGGAGCGGCGACGACCTCGCCAATGGCGTAGCATGGTTCGCCGTGCGCCGCACAAGCGGCTTGGAGTTGGGCGGCGGCAGCGGGAGGCAGGGCGATCAGCAGGCCGCCCGAAGTCTGTGGGTCAAAGAGGATCAGGCGGATCGCTTCTTCGATCGAGGGGCTGTAGTGTAGATAGTCTTCACTTTCGAGGTACTCGCGGTTACGCCGTAAGCCACCGGGGACATACCCCTGGCGTGCGGCTTCGAGGGCACCGGGGAGCAGGGGGAGATGCGCCGTTTCGATGCGCAGGCCAACCGCGCTACGCCGAGCGATTTCGGCGGCGTGCCCAAGCAAGCCGTAGCCAGTAATATCGGTCGCGGCGTGGACTTCAACCGGGGCACTCAATTCAGCGGCACGGCGATTGAGCCGAAGCATACTAGCAACGGCGGCTGCGAGGTGCTCGGCTGGAGCGGCCCCGCGTTTCAGCGCAGTCGTAATCAGACCGGTGCCGAGCGGTTTGGTCAACAAGAGGCGGTCGCCCGGGCGTGCGCCGACTTTCGCGGTAATGCGCGCTGGATCAACGAGACCAGTGACACAGAGACCATATTTTGGCTCGCGGTCAACCACGGTATGCCCACCCGCAACCACGGCGCCTGCCTCGGCAGCCTTATCGGCCCCGCCTTGCAAGATCGCTGCGGCGATCGCCGGGTCGAGATCGTCGGGGAAGGCCGCAATGGCGAGGGCAAGGATCGGACGACCGCCCATCGCATAGATATCACTGAGTGCATTGGCCGCCGCGATGGCCCCGAAGGTGTAGGGGTCGTCAACAATTGGCGGAAAAAAGTCAACCGTCTGGACAAGCGCCGTCTGCGCATCGAGTTGATAGACGGCCGCGTCGTCACTCACGGCCAGCCCGATCAGCAGATTGGAGCTTGTTGGCAGTTGCAGGGTTGCTAATAGTTTGGCAAGGGCACCCGGCCCCAACTTTGACGCTCAGCCAGCGCTGCTTGCCAGACTGGTGAGGCGTATCTGCTCACGCTGATCCACGGGCTATCTCCGATAGGGTCAAGACAAATAAGGCTGATCCGTGTTGACGCAAAGGCGCAAAGGCGCAAAGCTACGCATAGAGACAGATCATATCTTAGCGTCTTTGCGCCTTTGCGTCAAAAAACGAACGCCGGTGCATGGGCATGCCGTCAGGCGAGATGATTATCGAGTTGCTGCACGAGGCTTTCAAAGAGATCGCTCTCGGTGATGATGCCAATGACGCGACCTTGATCATCAACGACTGGCAAGCCCCCGATCTTATTTTCAATCATCAGCATCGCGGCTTCGCGTATGCCTGTTTCGGGGGTGATGGCGATCGGATTTTCGGTCATAATCTCATACACTTTGACATGGCGCAAGGCGTGCGCAATATCGAGGGGATCAAGCCCGGCGACGCGCATGACATCGGCACCGCGAATATCGCCCTGGGTGATCATACCACGAAGTTCGCCGGTATCAACCACCACGGGTAGGCGCCGTACATCGTGCTCGCGCATCAAGGCAAGGGCATCGCTGAGTGGTGCGGCAATGTTGAGGGTGATGGCCGGTGTTCGCATATAATAGCGTACTTCGTATTCGGCTGGAACGTGGTGAGATGCGTTTTTGGTTGTTGTATAACCCATAGCGTGCCTCCTTTGGCTCGCGGCAGTCTGCCAAGGTCTCCACCATAATGGTTGACATGAACTGTGCATCTCATGGTAGCCTGGATCGCTTTGGTTGCAGGGCAAGATGTGCATACGTGGGGTAATAATTTGTCAACCCGAGGTGTCATGGGGGTGGTGAGATATGGTATGATGCGGCAGATGTCGGACTGCGCTCGCTTCAAAGATTGGTCAGGATACGTTTTGGTGAAATTTCGGTCTCTTCTGCGACAATGGCTTGCGCTGCTTGCGGTGCTGCTCCTTGCGGCTGGTTGTACGACGCCCGCTGAGGAGACGGTGCTTGCGCAGCCGCCTACCGTGCTTGCTGCTCCTTCTGTTGTCGTATCGCCAAGGCCAAGCCCCGAGTCTGCTCTGTTGACCCTGCCCGATGCCGGGCCGATCAATCGGACGGCCCAGGTGCTGCCTGATGCGATCCGCCGCAGCGGTGCACCAGTGGTCGAGGTGGTGGTCGTGACGACGTATGCCCATGATCCCGAGGCGTTTACGCAGGGGTTGGTCTACCACGGTGACGACCGTTTCTATGAGAGTACGGGGCTGTATGGGGCTTCGACCTTGCGTGAAGTTGCCCTTGATGGGACGCAGGTGCGCGAGCCGCATATGCTTGAGTCAAACTATTTTGCCGAGGGGCTTGCGCTTGTGGGCGACCTGATCTTCCAGTTGACCTGGCAAGAGCGCACCGGTTTTGTCTATGACCGCGCTGATTTTCGTGAACTCGATCGCTTTCGCTATCCTCCTCAGGGCCGACCTCTTCCGATAGAGGGGTGGGGCCTGACCTTTGATGGGACGCATCTGATCATGAGCGATGGTACGGCCAATCTCTATGTTATTGACCCCGAGGCAACCTTGCAGACGGGTGAACTCACGGTGGTTGATCAAGTTGAGGTCTATGATCGCCTTGGTCTGGTGCCACGCCTCAATGAACTCGAATATATTGAAGGCGATGTGTATGCCAATATCTGGTTTTCTGATCTGATCGCACGGATCGATCCGAAGACCGGTCAGGTCAAAGCGTACCTTGACCTCAGCGAGCTGCGCGACCTGTTGCCCGCGAATCCTCCGGGCCTGCGCCCGCCCGAAGTGTTGAATGGCATCGCCTATGATGCCGAAGGCAAGCGCCTCTTTGTGACGGGGAAACTCTGGCCGCAACTGTTCCAGATCGAGCCGTTGTGGCGTGTCCATATGCCGTATGTGCAGAGTCGTTTAGATGGGAGTTTGTAGGTTGCCGTATGAAGATTGAGCAGATTGAGCTTCGGCGGATTGCGTTACCGTATGTGGCCCCTTTTGAGACGAGTGGCTGGCGTGAATTGGCGAGCCATGCGTTGCTGGTGCGGGTGGAGGCAGATGGCATCGTCGGGTGGGGCGAGTCGCCAGTCGGAACTGGCCCCTGGTATAACGAGGAGACCAGCAGTACCGCGTGGGTGATGGCCCAAGAGCATCTGGCCCCGATGTTGCTGGCGGCCGAGTTGACGCGGCCCGAGGATGTGGCAGCGGTCTATGCACGGGTGCGGGGCAATCGGATGGCCTGTGCTGGATTTGAGTTTGCGGTGTGGGATCTCTTTGGGCGGGCCACCGGGCAGAGCCTGCGGGCGATGCTGGGGGGGCAACGTGAGCGCGTCGAGGTGGGGGTCAGTGTGGGGGTGCAACCCGATCTTGATACGCTGCTGCGCGTGGTCGGCGACTATGTTGCGGCGGGCTATCAGCGGGTCAAGCTGAAGATCAAGCCGGGTTGGGATCTTGAGCCGACGCGGCTTGTGCGTGAGACCTGGCCTGATCTACGGTTGCAAGTTGATGCGAATAGCATCTATACGCTTGATCACGCGGCGCATCTGGCGAAACTCGATGCGTACGATCTGCTCTTGATCGAGCAACCCCTGGCCCACGATGACATCCTTGATCATGCCAAGTTGCAACGCATCGTGCAGACGCCAATCTGTCTTGATGAGAGCATTGTTTCGCCTGATCACGCCCGCTGGGCGCTTGAGTTGCGGGCGTGTGGGGTCATCAATATCAAGCCGAGTCGGGTGGGTGGCTTGCACGCAGCGCGTCAGATTCACGACATGGCGGCAGCGGCCGGCGTGCCGGTCTGGTGTGGCGGCATGCTCGAAACGGGCATTGGCCGGGCGGCGAATGTGGCCCTGGCGAGCCTGCCGAACTTCACCTTGCCGGGTGACATCAGTGCCAGTGCGCGCTACTTTGCCCGTGATATTGTCACCAATCCCTTTGTGCTCAATGCAGATAGCACCCTGACGGTACCTGATCGTCCAGGAACTGGGGCTGACATTGATGTGGATTTTCTTGACCAAGTCACGGTAGAAAAGGTGGTGCTTCGTGGCACGGTGGCGGGCTGACGCCTGCCACCGTGCCACGGGGGTGAGGGTTGGGGGCCTGCGGCCCAGGAAGCTTTGGTTGCACGAAAAAAGCCAGCTTTGCTGGCTTTTTTCGTGCAACCAAAGGGGGCAGACTATGGGATGATGGGGGTGGGTGGGGCGGGGATGTCGCAGGCGAGGCGGCGGACGAGGTCGCGCCCGTCGCGTTCGCGGATTTCGACGATGTGGGTACCTGGCCGCTCGTCACCGATCTTCAGGTTGAGCTTGTACTGTCCGTCGGCCCGTGTGAAGCCCCCGCCAACTGGGCGGCTGTTGAAGTAGAGCAGCAGCGCCGTATTGGGCTCGGCGTCGCCGGTCAACTCGACGGTGGATTGGGCAAAGCAGGTCAGGATCTCGATCCCGTCAGGGAGACTGGTGGGCGTGATCGTGGCACCCTCGCCATTGGGGGTTCTGGTCGCCATTGGTGTTGATGTCAACGTGGAGGTGGACGCTGCTGTTGGATTCCCGTTGTTGACCGGAGTTGCCGTTGGCGTATTGGTGCGGGTTGGGGTTGGGGTTGGGGTGGCCGTGGGTTCATTCATTGTGTCCCCGCCTGCTCCGCTCTGGGTGGCAGTTCTGGTAGGCGTTCGGGTGGTCAGACTCTGGGCCGTTTCGGTACTGTAGGCATTTTCTTTTGCCACTTGTGTCTGGGTTGCGCGGGCACCTGTGGTCGCCGTCATCGCTACCTGAGTGGAAAGACATTCAGGCAATGTCTGATTAGGATACGCCGGATCAGGACAAATTTTAACTTGCGTTTGAGCTATGGTTGTATCGGAGAGCGTGCCACTCACTAAGATGAGCAGCAAGGCAACCCCGGTGAAAATGAGGCTCAGTGGCAAGAAGAGATTGTTGCGTTGCATCGAGGTCTTCTCCTAAGACAAGGATTTAGCAGATAGAAAATAGGAAATAGCCGAGCGTATCAGGACGCGATGCACGCATCCGAACGGTAACAGAGTCTGAAACCTTGTCTAACGTCCTGAAGCCTGGGCAATCAGATCTTGAAAGACCGTGAAGGGCTGAGCGCCAATCAGGGTACGTTCCCCGAGGCGAAAGACCGGGCGTGAACGAATGCCCTCGGCGGTGGCGGCGTCGTGATCGGCCTGGACGGCGGCGCGATGCGTTGCGGCGTCGAGGCAGGCGTTGAGTTGCGCGAGGTCAACGTCGGCGTCAGCGGCGGCGGCGGCAAGTTCCTGCTCGGTGTCAAAGAGCATCTGGTTGTAGCGCGCATAGATGGCCTGGCGCATCGGCCAGAACTTGCCCTGGTCGGCGGCGCATTCGCTGGCTTCGGCGAGCTGGAGTGAGCGATCGCCAAGCTGGACGAGATGGCGATAGACTAATTTCACGGTGCCCGTCTTGATATACTGCTCGATCAGCTGTGGCTCGGTCTCCAACACGTGGAGCGCACAGGCCGTTCAGAGAAAATCAGAAAACATCACCAGGGTCACTGGTGCATTAGGATCACCAAGCACATGATAGCCCTCGGCGGTACGGCTTTCGGCGATGGCGTCCGGTGGGGCGACGGTGGCGGTTGGTGGCACAGGCAAGTCAGTTGGTGCAGGCGGGAGCGTTGGGGTGAAGGCAGCCTCGGGAGTTGGCAAGGCTGGCGTTGCGGTTGGCGCAGTGGTAGCAACGGCGAGCGTTGGCGGCACTGCGGTTGGCGACGGCGTCACAACGACAGACCCGCCACACCCAACGAGGAACATCACCCACAGTACGAGCATAATTGGAATACGATAGGCCGTCATTCACCCTGCCTCTCTTTAATTATGGCACGTATACTGTACCACAGGCGGGGAGGAGCAACAAGGTGAGTTGGGTGGTTTTTTTTGACGCAAAGGCGCAAGGGTGCAAAGGTTTTTTTGACGCAAAGGCGCAAGGGTTCTGTGAGCGAGGGCGGGTGTTTTTGCCCCTACGACGGGCCATTTGGTGGCAGGTAGCGGACTTGCACAATCTGATAGCCCCACATCGCAAGGCGGTTCAAGACACCGAGCATCGCGGCTTGATCGGGCAAATAACCAGTGAGGGTGGTGATCGTACCGCTTTCGGTCTCGGCGTAGGTCAGCTGCATCTGTAATTCGGCTTGCCAGTGCGGTTCAACCTTGCCTCGGATCTGGATAACATATGTTGCATCACGATCAGCAACAAGACGCATATAATTTTGTCCTCTTGATCAACGTTTAGTAGTCTGTGAAGTAAGTTTTCTGGCGTCCTCAGCCGTCCACGAATTGGGGCCACGAAGAAACGAAGAGCGCATGGAGCAGCCCATATTCGTTTCTTCGTAATCAGTATTCGTGGTCGGCGGCGCTACCGGGAAATTTAGTCCACAGACCATTTATTAGTCTGTCAACTAAATTTTCTGATGTTGTGTCACCCTGAGAACCAAATGGGCCACGGGCCAGTGATGCCGTGAGCAACAGCTGCCCATAGTAGCGCGGGCTTCCAGCCCGCAAACCCCATGCGGGCTGGAAGCCCGCGCTACTTTCGTTCACAGACTATTTAAAGGTAGTATAGTGGGATCAACGGCTTCATGCATCATCTAAAATGAAGTAGAAGGTGCAGCGCGAAGCTTATTCGGGGGGCAACATGCCGAGGGCACGGGCGGCGGCAACCGCTTCACGGCGGCTGTTCACGCCGAGCTTGCTGTAGATGGTGCTGGTATGTTTGCGTACCGTATTCGGTGTAATGACCAGATGGTCGGCAATCTCTTTGCTGGACCAGCGGGCGGCAAGCAGGGCGAGGATCTCGGTTTCGCGGCGCGTAAGGACTTCGGGGAGATCAAGGGGGGGCGTCGCAATTGGCGCAGATTCAGCAATACGGTCTGATCCTTCGGCGGTCATCAGGATGCGCTTGAGATAGCCTGGGGCAACCCCGCGCTGGGCAAGTATGGTGAGCAACGGAACAAGAGTTGGCCCGAAATCGACAAAGGTGCGTACTAGTCCACGCGACTCGGCACGTTGAATGGCTTGCTGGAGCGAGGTCAGGGCCGCCTTGGTCTGGCCGTGGACCTGATGCAACAGTGCTTGCATGGTCAGGACAAGGATCGCGACGCGGGTGCTGTGGTTGGTCATCGCATGGTGCTGGACTTGCTCAAGCAGTGCAGCGGCCTGGCGGTGTTCGTCAGCGTTACCAGCCACAATGAACGCATAGATCTGCATAAGCTGGGGCTCTTCGAACGAGATGCTCAGGCCAACGTTCGGCTCAGGCTTGATCTGGCGTGCCAGGGCCAGAGCGGTTGAATCATCGTGGCGCAAGATGGCGAGGCGTATGGCGCACCCCAGGGCTTGATTGCGAAACATTACGCTGCCCTCTTCAATCGCAAATGCATTTGCCTCTTGTTCATAGCAAGCCGCCTCGGCATGCAAGCCCTGCACGGCGGCAATCACGGCCAGGCCAATTACGGCATTGAGATACATAATTGGATTGGCCTGATATTTTAAGCGCACAAGCTGGGAAAAATAATCGGCAGCCTGGGCCAGATTCGAGCGTTCATAGGCTTCAAAGCCCAGGGAAATCAGGCCATAGGAGATCCAGGTGGATGCCACCAGGCTATGCTCTTCAACAACCTCAAGCAAGCACTGGGCGTCGCGCTTGAGCGCTGAAAACTCACCAGCCAGCAAATGCATACCACAGAGGGCCGCGAGGCGGCCGACGGTCAACCATGGTGAGCGGGGATCAACGTGCTTTGGCTGGAGTGATGCGATGATCTGCTGGCCTTCGCCATAGCGATTGGTCGCAACATACGCGAGGCCAAGGTAGATCAGCGTCTGGCGAATCACTGTAAAGGCCGAGCCATGGTGCGCAGCGTATTCCAGCAATTGGCATGCCTCGGTTGTCCTCCCTTGCCAGTAGCGCAAAATTCCCTTGAGGTTATCGCGGTCGGCGAGGAAGGTCGGCCAGGGCAGGATGGTCTCGTCTGGTGATGTTGCAGCGAGTTGGGCATCAATCTGCTCTAACCCTGTGGCGAGTTGAGCCAGATTCAGATTGCTGGAACCTTTACGGGCGGTGAGAAAGGTGAGCCCGGGGCGTTGTGCGATCAACGTCGGTGGCAAGAGATGCAGCAGGCGCGGCGGCATCCAGACTTGGAATTGTTGGATGATCGCCGCGTTGAAATGTTGCTCGATCACGTCGGCGAGCCCAGGCTCGTCACCAGCAGCGAGAAAATGGGTGATCGCCTCTTCGAGCGCATCATTGCGGGCAAACCAGTGGGCGGCTTGGCGGTGCAAAGCGCGTACGCCATCTTCGCCGCTTGCCAGATGCAAGCGACGCAGCAAGAGATCGCGAAAGAGGGGATGAAAGCGATACCAGCGCTGCTCGTGGTCGAGGGGGGCCAGGAACAGGTTGGCCTGGACCAACTGCTCAATCTGCTCGGCCATCCAGAGGTGGCCGGGATCGGCGGTGCTCGCCTGTTTGCCTGCAAGCAATGTTTGCCCTTGTGCGGTGTGTTCTGCTGGTTGATCGGCGGGCCTTGAGTCATCTGCCAATGTGCATCTAGCCAGGGTTGTCGCCAGACCCGCACAGAAACGGCTTGGCAGGGCAAGACGCAACAAGATCTGTTGCACTTCGTCGGTTTGTTGCGCCAACACTTCATCGGCCAGATATTCGGCAATCTGGCGGTTCGCTTTGACGGGCAGGCGATCATAGCCGGTGCGCTCAAATTGACTAAGGGCCGCCATTTGCAGGGCGATGGCCCACCCTTCAGTCTGCTGGAGCACCATGCTCACGGCCTGATGGCTGGGTATGAGTCCGGTCATCTTGACCAGAAGCGCCTTCGCCTCGGCCTCAGTAAAACGCAGATCATCGGCACGGATGGCGGTCACCTGGTGCTCGGCATAGAGTCGTCCCAGTGGAAGGGGTGGATCAGTACGGCTGATCAAGACCACAGAACAGTGAGGTGGGAGGTTGCGCAAGAGATAGGCGATGGTCTGATGCACGGCTTCGGAGGTAATCACATGATAATCATCAAGCACCAGCGTCAGCGGTCCGGGGATCTCGCTAAGGTCAACGAGCAGTGAGCGGAGCAGCACATAGAGTGGTGAGGCCGAGGTTTTGAGCAAGGCATAGGTCGTTGGGCATGCCTCGGGGAAAACCTTGGTCACCGCGCCAACGAGGTACGCCAGCACATGCAAGCCATCCTGATCGTGTTCATCGAGGGTGACCCATGCCACCGCAGGTTGTTGGGGCGAGCGAAGGGTGAGCCACTGGGCAACGAAGGTTGATTTGCCAAAGCCGGCCGGCGCAACGACGAGCGTGAGACGAGTGGAAGGGTACGGCCCCAGGCGTACGAGCAGATCAGTGCGTCGGACAACCGTATCACGCAACTGCGGCATGGTCAATTTTGTTGGCACCAGCAACGGCAGTGCGTATGTCACCCTATCCTCCAGCAACACCTACTGACCCAATGATCAGTATACGCTACCTAGCCGGTGGCAAGCAAGAGGGAGGTTGTTTGTGATCTGGAACTGCTATGCCAGCAAAGCTGGCATAGCAGTTCCAGATCACAAAGAAAAGTTTTACATTGATTCGGTGGTGAGAAAAAAGCGCTTTTCGAGGTAATTGATGATAGTGCGGGCGTTTTCTTCGGGGGTTGTGTCAACGGTGGTGAGTCGGAGTTCTGGGTCGATCGGCGGCTCGTAGGGGTCGTCGATGCCGGTGAAGCCTTTGAGTTCACCGCGCCGCGCTTTGAGATAGAGGCCTTTGGTATCACGGGCTTCACAGACATCGAGGGGGGTATCAACAAAGATTTCGATGAACTGACCTTCATTGACCATGTGGCGACACTCGTTACGCGTCGTACGATACGGGCTGATCGCAGCACAGATCACGACGCCGCCTGCTTTGACGACTTCGCCGGCGACGAAGCCAATGCGCAGGATGTTGGTGTCACGATCTTCGCGTGAAAAGCCTAAGCCTTTGGAGAGATGGGTGCGCACGACATCGCCATCAAGCACGGTCGGGATGCGGCCCTGTTCTTGGAGCAGAATGGTCAGGATCGAGGCAATCGTTGATTTGCCTGCGCCACTCAGCCCGGTAAACCAGAGGCAGAAGCCCTGTTGGAAGCGTGGAGGGTGGCGTTGCCGCAGGATTGTAGCGGTCTCGGGGCGGGTAAACCAGGCTGGCAGCAAACGCCCCTGGGCCAGATACTCGTCGCGCACCTCGGTTCCCGAGAGATTGGCGATTTCGGCGTCGGCCGGGATCTCGTCGCGGGTGACATACCGCTGGTGGTTTTTGAGGTAGACCAACTCGGTGAAGGGTACCATCGTGACGCCGAGCTCTTGCTGGTGGCGAGCGAGCAAATCCTGGGCAGCGTAGGGCCCATAGAAGGGTTGGCCTTGGCTATCGTTGCCAGGGCCGGCGTGGTCGCGCCCGACGATGAAATGGGTTGCGCCATAATTGCGTCGGATCACCGCATGCCAGACTGCCTCGCGGGGGCCAGCCATGCGCATCGCGAGGGGCAGCAGGCTGAGCAGCGTCGTGTGCGGGTCGAAATAGTGCTCGACGACCGCCTTATAGATGCGCACCCGCGTAAAGTGATCGACATCGCCAGGCCGGGTCAAGCCGACAACGGGATGGATCAAGAGCGCCCCTTCAACCTGCTGGGCTGCCCGACGGATCATCTCTTCGTGGGCGCGATGGAGGGGATTGCGGGTCTGGAAGGCGACGACCCGGGCGTGGCCGAGGTCGGCGAGCAGACGGCGCACCTGGGCAGGGGTACGGCGCAACTCAACAAAGTCGAAATAGGTTGGCAACGCCAGCACGCTCAACGCCCCACTGGCATAGAATTTGCCCCAGCGGGTCATTTCGGCCACCAGCGGATGGCGCGCATCGGTTGTGCCGAGCACCTGGCGCATCTCGGCCTCGGGGTCATAGGCAAAGACCTCTTCGAGATCCATGATCGCGAGGGGGGTATGGTAGGCATCGCGCAGCACCACGCGGTCGGTGCCGGTGGGCGGGGCTTCGAGGGGAAGCGTGATTGGCATCGGCCAGAGAGTACCATCAGCGAGGCGCATCTCGGCACAGACGCGCTCATAATCAGCCTGGCCCAGAAAGCGCGTCAACGGTGAAAAACCACCGGATGCGAGCAACTCGAGATCGCAGACACTTCTTGGTGACAGTTGGATACTCGGCAGGTGGGCGGCTTCTTCCAGCAAGATCTGGCGTTCTTCGGTGGATGCGATCAGATTGACGAGCAGGCCGCCATAGGGGGGTATCTGAGGATCGGGCAGGTTCATCTGGGTCTTCCATCTCTAACAGGTTTTTATGCTGACGGCTTATTATAGCAGGCTGCAAGGCTATGCTTTTTACATAAGACGGTTTTTTTGACGCAAAGGCGCGAAGGCGCAACGGCGCAACGGGGGGAGGGGGGTTTTTGACGCAAAGGCGCGAAGGCGCGAAGGGGGGCGAGGGGGGGCGAGGGGGGGTTTTTGACGCAAAGGCGCGAAGGCGCAACGGGGGGACGGTGGGTTTTTTGACGCAAAGGCGCGAAGGCGCAACGGGGGGACGGTGGGTTTTTTGACGCAAAGGCGCAAAGGCGCAACGGGGGGACGGTGGGGCACGGCGGCGTAGGGGCACGGCTATTAGTAGAGGCACGGCGCCGCCGTGCCTCTACTAATAGCCGTGCGGTAGGGGGAGGCGGGTGGTGAGGCGCTGGAGGCTGCGTTTGAGGGTAGCGGGCAACGAATCGGTTGCCAGTCGGGTGCGCAGGTAGGCGTAGAGATGGCCTGGATGTGGGGCAAGGTGCTGCATGGCGGCGGTTTGTTGAAAGATGGCGTAGTTGAGTTGGATGCGTTGCCATGCGGTGCGTTCCCATGGGGGAATCAGATCGAGGTGCCATAGTGTTCGGGCATAGGCTGGCACGTCGCTCTGCGCGAGTTGTGCCAGAATGGGCGCGGGCACGTCAGCCACGCCGAGCGCCCGCAGCGCTGCGAGCCGTTCGTAGAGGATGAAGGCCAGGTTGCTCTGGGAGGCCATGGCAACAAGCCGGGGCCAGTCGATGGGGGCGTTGGTACAGAGCCGGGCGCTATCCACGAGCGAGATCAATTCGAGGGCTGGCCCGTCGGCGAGGGCCTGCAGCAACTGATCGGTTGGATCGAGCGTACGCGCCGTGATCGAGAGGCTCGTCAGATTGACGGCCCGTGCAAACCACTGCTTGCTCCACGCAGACAGTGGGGCACGGGGCAGGGCGTGCCAGCAGAGGCGTACCTGATCGGCGTGCTGATTGGCGGTTGGCCGACTGAAGAGATAGCCTGCCTGCCAGCGCACGAAGCGCTCGCTGGTGAGGGTCGCGGTGGGAGGCGAAGGCTGCCAACCTGCCGCGCTCAACGTCTGGATCGCCCTACCCCGATCCTCGGTGGGCACCAGTACCTGCGGCACCCCCAGCGGGCGCAGCGCCTGCGTATCATAGACCGTGAGCACGAGGGCCGCCGGGCCAAGCAGCAACGCCGGTTGACCGGCGCCATCGAACACCTGCAACACATCACTGACCGCCTTGAGCGCCCGCTGATTGGCATACCAGACCCGCCGATAGATGCCCTTGATGCGCGGGAGCCACGGATGCTCGGGGGCGCTGCGCTGGAGCTGCGGATAGAGCAACGGCAGCAAGTGAAACTGACCGGGCTCCAGCCGATTGAGCTCGGTGGCTGCCAGCCAGGAGCGCAGCGCCTGGGAATTTGGCGCATCTGGCGGCAACACCGCTTGGAGCAAAGCGTAGGTTGAAGGAGAGAGGTTCATGGTGTTCACATGCCTATTGATTGTGGAGATTGGCGGCGTTTGCGCAGCAGCGATTGTCGCATGACGACAAACCACTCACGACGGAACCGCTCGCGCTGGATGGCGTTATTAGCCTCATGAATGCGCTTGAGCAACAGGACCCTCTCAACTACATCAGATGGCACCTGCATATCCTGAGCGCGAGCAAACCAGTCTACCTCGAAAGCCACCGCAAAAGCAGGATCAAACCAACCAACGCGATCGAAGATCTCACGCCGGGCCAGCATCGTGCCTGGGAAACGCCCCTCGATCCCCTGGGCAAAGCCTTCTTCGCGAAAACCGGGACGTGGCGGGCACCCAGGATCATAAAACAAACGCAACAGAGTCGTCGTATACATCAGATGCGGTTGGGCCTGCATCGCGGCGAATTGCACCTGCAGCTTATTTGGTGTCCACAGATCATCGGCATCAAGAAAGGCGACAAACTCGCCAGAGGCTTGGCGAAGGGCCAGATTGCGCGCATTGGCAATGTATCAGTCAGATTGCCTGGCCGCAGAGATAGAACATGAAATGACCCGCCCGGAGCTTACGGGTAGCGGCCCTCAATCTGCGCCATTGTACCCGCATAAGTTGAACCTGGGTGGTCTGTGCGGACAGGTACCCGCCCGACTCCAACTTCTGGCGGTGCAAGTCATCGCAGGGCAGGGGCAAGTTGAACTCTACGGTGAGATGCTGCGCCAACGCCCGAAACAGACGAATGTATACCCCGTAGACCTTGTAGCGCAGGATTGTATCGCCGAAGAAAAATTTCTGATGCTTGTATAAATCATAGAGCCACGGCCGGATTTGATTCAATCCGCTGAAATGGAAGACAATCAACGGCTGTTCATCCACGAAAACGCCGCCATCCTGGCTGATGGAAAAGCGGTAATTGCTTATATTCCACGGCGCTGTGTTTACGCCTTTGTGTTCGAGCACGACGACGCCAGCAAAACGGCTGGGCCAATTGTCGAGATACTTCTGGTCGCCGTGTTTCCCATCCTCAATCCGGTCGTAGCACCATTCAAGACAGCGCTCGCGCCACCATTGGAGGCAGGCCAGGCCATTTGCATCGCGGCGGAAGGACAACCAGCCGACATTGTAGAACCCGCGCTCGGCTTCGCCGTCACGCTGATGGACTGGTCGGCGATGGCCCACGATGGCAATCGAGTGATTGCCCATTTCTGCGAACGCCGGTTCGGGATTTGCATAGAGAAACAGATCGGCGTCCAAGTAGGTAATAAGCTCTGGCTCGGACCAGTGTCGGAATATATAGAGAGGCAGCGAGGGCGTGCAGGTGAAGCAGTATTCAAGCGCCGAACGATCTTGCTTCGTCGCGATCAGGGCGTCATCGCCCAACTCAAAGTCCGCGAGCCGAATTGCCACCACGTTGGGTAGCGCCAACTTCGTCAGCGTCGCATAGGTGATGTCATCAATGCAAAGCACCCAAAGCTTGAAGTCGGTGCAATGCAGAGCCAAAGAGTGAATCAGTGCCAGTCCGCGCGGCAAAAAATGTGCATCGAAATAGGTGCAAAAGTAGTGTTTCATCAAGACTCCTTGGGCGCACCGGCTGGTGTTTGATGCCGAAACAGATAACCGCGATAGACACACTGTTCAGGGGCATGGCGAATATTTGGTGCGAGTTGGTAGACAAACTCGCGCAGCAACTGCGCCCCAGCCGCCTCCGCCGCATCCAGCAACTCAGTCTGGTTGAGGCACCACGCCAGATACTCCGTGGCATAGCCGTGGGCATAGGGGCGCTGAACAAACACGAAGGCGCCTGTATGCTGCACCATAGGCAGATTGGCGATGAAGAGATAGCCATTCGTTGCCGCGACCAACTGCCGCAGCACGTTTCGCCAGTCTTTGGCATACTGCAAAGAACTGCTGGCCAGAACAAAGTCGTAGGCTTTGTGCAAGCAGCTATCGTCGGGATGAAAAAACTGGTTCGGGAAAAGCTGCGCGCCATAGGCGCATAACAACGGTAAGTCTTTGCTGTGGTACTCGATCTCTACGTCCGGCAGCAGCGCCTGTGCCAGCAAATAGTAGTGCCCGATACCGCCGCCCCAGTCCAACATGGTAAGGCGGTCATGGTGGCGCGCCGCTAGCGCCAGAGCGTAGCCGTATGTCATGATCATATTATGGCTGGCTACACTCTCGCGCGTGGTCAAATGGGTTACATCATGGCTGACACCCAGTGGCCCTGTCCCATCCACCAATTGCACAAACCGAGGCCATTTGCGTTTGTACGTATCCAGCACCCCCTGCACATCCCAGCCTTTCACCTCGGGGTGGGTTTGGGCGTAAGCCCACCCTTCTGGAATGTACTCCCATTCGACAGGCCCCCGGTGCCCAGCACGCAACGTCCGCAGGGCGCTTACCAGTATGGGAGGCATTATTTGTCGGAGTAGTTTTGTGAATCGCATGATCGCACATTCCCGTCTGTTCAAACAAGTTGCGCCATGCCACAAGCGTTTCCATGAGATAAACTACCGGTTCTGGATGGCCTTAGCCAGGTAGCGCTCGCCGTTGTGGACAGGGATGATGATGGTGACGATATGAGGTTCAGAGAGCCTCATGTCCTTGCTTTCGGTAAACCTATGAACCATGCTTCCGTTGAACAGAACGCCGCAGAGAGAGCAGCAATTGGTCATTGGTGGTTACATCTGTCAGGGATGTATTGCAGCCATGTACACGTTTATGTACGAGTACTTGATCGCAGACATGCCCGACGATCTTGGCGTCAAAGACCCGGGCGTACCAATCGACATCCTCGCCGATTGGCATGTGGGGATCATACAGACCCACTTGCTCGAACAGGCTGCGACGCACCAGTAACGTCTCCATGATGTAGGCCACAGGTTCTTTTTGAAGGAGTTCGTACCGAAACCCGGTAGGCGGTGTTTCTCCAGGTTCCAAAAAAGAACGAATCCGGCAAACCGTATATTGGCAATCCAGATGTGCCAGCAAATGATTCACCTGAATCGCCAGCTTGTCCGGAGTCCACAGGTCATCATGGGACAGAAAGGCGATCAACTCGCCCTGGGCCTGGGCAATGCCAAAATTGTAGGCGTTGGAGATACCGCTGTCGGGTTGGCGCAGATAACGCACATCGGCGAAAGATTGAGCGATCTCCGCCGTTCGGTCGGTAGAGTTCCCGTCTACCACCAGGATCTCGGCAGGTGGCAGGGTCTGATCCAGGATACTTTGCAGCGCCTGGGCAAGAAAACGCTCACCGTTCTTCACGATCACAATCACACTGACTGAATCATGTCGATCCATTCTTTTCCTCATCTTGGCGAAAACTTGACGCATTGGCAAAGGTGACCGTTGCTGTCCTCGCATTTGCTTGCGGCGATTGACGTCGCCTGACCACGGAACGCTGCAACGCCAGCAGAAACTGGTGACGACTGCCCGCCAGGCTGCCCGTCAGGTTTTCCGTGTGACGACGATAGGTCAAGACGACATCCGGGTGGATGATAAGCTCCACGGGTTGTTCCAGCAAGTGAAGAAACCATTCCACATCTTCGTCCCCCCGTAGACGGGGATCAAATTGCCCTACCAGGTCAAAGATTGAGCGCCGGAAAAGGCCCTCTTGCAGCAAGAGGATCGGGCCAGGCTGACCATAGGGCGTTGTAATGCCGACCGCATCGGGATCGGTAAGGACAATTTGCGAGTAGCCAATCACCGCGTATGCATTGGGATAGCGCTGCAACAAAGCAACCTGGGTCGCCAGTTTTTCCGCTGACCAGAGATCATCCGCATCTTGAAAAGCGATGAAGCTACCGACAGCATGTTGCAGGCCCGCATTTCGCGCCGCGGCAGGCCCCTGATTGCTCTGCTGTATGAGTTGAATGGGTACAGGTGATGCAGCCTTGATCTGGGCAGCGATCTCGGCCGATCCATCCGTTGACCCATCATCCACCACGATGATCTCATCGGGCGGCAGGGTCTGATCCAGGATACTCTGGATCGCCTCGGCGAGGAAGCGTTCACCGTTGTAGACGGGGAGGATGACGGAAATGCAGGGCTCATTCATTAATTACTGCCTCTGTTCAAGCCGTCGCCTCACGAAAGTGATAAGATCGTGAGCAAACGTATCCTGTTTACCCAGCCACATATTGTTTGGATGGTGTCGATACCAGAGTACTGACTCGCGATGGGTAAGTGCGGGTATCCGTAACTCGCGTGAGCGAAGAAACCAGTCCAGGTCTTCCCCGTGCCACATACTTTCATCGTAGCTTCCTACCTGTTCAAAGACCGTGCGCTGCATCAATACTGATCCGACATGTGGCCCAGGATGCGGGGGGCCGAGCATCATCTTCTGCTGGTTTTCCATCTTAAATTCCTGAATATACCCCCAAACCAGTCGTGCTGTTTTGTGCTCTGTCAGGAGGCGAAGTTGGACAGACAACTTATCGCGATCCCAAACATCATCGGCATCAAGAAAACCAATATATGCCCCCTGCGCCAGTTGCACCCCATGATTGCGCGCTGCTGCCGGCCCCTGGTTGTGCTGGTAAACATAGCGCATCGGCATCGGTATCGCCGTCGTGGCCGCCAGGTTGGCGACGACCTTCGCTGTGCCATCCGTCGAGCCATCGTCGACCACGATGATCTCGTCGGGTGGCAGGGTCTGGTCGAGCACGCTCTGGATGGCCTCGGCGAGGAAGCGTTCGCCATTGTAGACGGGGATGATCACGCTGATGGTTGGTGATGACATGCTTACACCTCTAGCCAGTGGGTCAGGTCGCGCCCGATCAGTTCTTGTGTACGAAGTATATCATCTCGATAGCGGGCGGTGAGTTCGCGGCGGAGATCTGCATCAATCGGGGGTGGTTGGGTTCGAATAAGCTTGCGATACCCTCGCGCTAGGTGTTGACGCATTGGCTTTGGGAACTGCCGAATCAGCCGAGAAACCACATGTTCTGCCTTGCGAGTCACCAATGGTGCAAAGTGTAAGCGTGGCCACGAAGCGGTATTGTGATGGATTGACATATCCGGAGTGAAGGTGTCATCCACACCGATAAATTGGAAGATGGCGCGCATTAACATTCGTGCATTTGCCTGCAGATCATCATACAACCAGACCTGAATTTGCTCACGTGGAAAGCATTGAAAATAGCATTTTAGGTTGTCAAAATAGAGACCTCTTGCAAAGCTACGTCGTGGTTTTCCATCAACGCGGCGCATTCGGTTCGCCACCTCAAATTGCAGCACCCGCCGAAAGTTCCTCTCTTCTTCTTGTCCTATACTTACGTGATACACATGGCTGGAATAGGCGCGATCGGCTGGCTGGCGTAGAATTGCGATCAGCTTCGCATCCGGGATATACGCCTGAATACCCAGAATGGACTGCTCGGCGAAGCCAAGGTAACATGGCGAGACATCCCCGCGAGCCTGCGTGCTCTCTGCTTCGGCAAAGAGCGCTTCATACGCCTGAAGTGACTTTACAGGCCAGGCGAGCGAGGCAAGATCGGCTGATGAAAGAGGCAATAGCTGGTGACCTGCATAGGTCAAAAATCGAAGTTCTTTGATCCGGCTCATGAATACTTGGGGATGCTGCTTCAAGTAATGGTGAAGTGAGGTCGTGCCGGCTTTGTAGGCACCAATCACCAGAAATGTGGGCCGTAATCCATGTTTATTGGAAGACATTGCTTACTCTTCTGAATCATATAGAGATCGCATGGTGAGGCATAGTCATGCGTTTTTCTCTTCTGACTGACGCTGCCTGACGACTTGCCGCAACGCTCGCACATAGCTCTGGCGCAGGGCATCTGGTGACCGTCCGCCGCCAGAGTTATGGGCGTGGATGCGGCGTTCAAAGACGACGTTGGGCAAGATGAACAACCGCAAGCCGACGGTCTGCGACTTGGCATACCAGGCAACAATTTCATTGACACCTGGATCTTCGGTAAAGGTGCCGACGCGCTCAAACGCCTGGCGGCGGATCAAGAGCGCCACCCTGGAGATTCCGGGGCGATGCTCTTCGGTGCAATCCTGACCATCCTGGAATTGACGCACGTGCCCAAAGACCATGTCCAGGGTTGGATCGGCGTTCAACGCTGCGACCTGTCGCGCTAATTTGTCGGGCAACCAGCGATCATCCGCATCAAGAAAAGCGAATAGGTCGCCGCGAGCATGGCTGAGGCCCAAGTTGAGGGCCGCGCCGACGCCCCGGTTGGTTTGGCGTAACAGATGCACCCCCGCAAACTGAGCCGCAACCGCCGCGCTGCCATCGGTCGAGCCATCATCCACCACGATGATCTCGTCGGGCGGCAGGGTCTGGTCGAGCACACTCTGGAGCGCCTCGGCGAGGAAGCGTTCGCCGTTGTAGACGGGGATGATGACGGACACACGCTCATGCATTGGCAATCTCCCAGGCCAGCCCGTGGGCGCAGCAGCGCGTGCGGGGGCGTTTTTGGCAACGGATGCGCTAGGGGCTGCTGCGCCCCTCCTTCGGCGGGGAACCTGTCAGATATGACGTCAACAAACGGCGAATGGCGTCCACATTGACCTGGGGATCGCTCGCCAGTTCAATGCGGTAGCATGGCAAGCGCCGGGCCATTGTTGCGGTGAAGCGGTAGTTCTCGGCTTCGGCGCCGGGCAGCCAGATGACGGTGCTTGGCCCCAGTTGGCGGAAGACGTCGCCGGGGGCCGCAGGATGGATGGCGGCTTCGGATCGATGGGCGACCTGCGGGAGCAGCAACGCTTTGACGGGGAAACTGGTGATCATGTGGTCGGCGAAGGTGGGGTGGAGGAAGACGAGCCCCTTCTCGGCTTTGTAGTTGTTGTCCCACCCCGCGAGCAGGGGGCGGAAGTGGGGCAAGCGGGGCAGCATGTCGCCCTTGATCTTGGCCGAGCTAAAGAGGGCAAAGGCTTGCGGTGCTGGCTCTAGCTGCACCAGGCACTTGTCGTCGCTGAGCAACTGAAGGCCATCCTGAGCGAGGCAACTCAGCGCGGTGGTGGATTTGCCCGCGCCGGTGTTGCCAATGAGCAGTACGCCCCCGGTCGCGTTCCCCACGGCGGCGGCGTGGACGATCTGCCAGCCAAACTCGGCCAGCGCCCAGTGAAAGAGGGTCTGCACCGGCGCGGCGCGTTCGTAAATGGAGAGCAGGCTGGCGTCCTCCACCCAAAAATAGCCTTGGCGGTTTGCACGGTCATAGGCGAAGAGTTGGCCAGAGGTAGGCGCGTGCATCAGCGAACGCACACCATCGTGGGCGATCGCCCGTTGGCCGTAGCGGCGGTAAGCATCGGGCGTGAAGGGCGGTCGCGGCGGCCAGACACCGGTCGCAGCCCCGTCGCAGAGGGAGAACGTGATCGCAGGTTCCGCGACTGGTGCCTCAGTCACCAGATGGGCCAAGGCTGGCAGGGTGGCTTCGGCGAGTGCTGGGCCAACGATGCGGAGGCGGAAGGTCAGCTTGGCGACCTGGAGGTACCGTTCTTGGATGGGTTGCCGCGACGCGGCCTGTTCCACCGCATCTGGATAGTGGGCGAGGTAATCAAGTAATACGTGGGACATCTATCCAAGCCTCCTCATCATCGAGCGGACATACTTGATCAATGGCCTGAGGTTGCGACGCAAGCGATAGCGCCGTGTTGGCGGACGCTCAATCAACCAGTTTGTCACCAACTCGCCCCCCAATTGGCTCTTGAAGCGGGTGACCTTGTGCGGATAGGGAGCGCCAGTCAGATCAGTTCCAGTATACCCCATCGCCGCCAGGTCTTTGCAAACCATCCACCGTAAAAAGTAGGGCGATTGCATCATACGAAACCGGATACAACGGGGCACCCGCAAGGGGTGCCCCTACACCGGGCCCGCCCCCCGGCCCTTGCGGGTGCCTTGGCGGGTGCCCTTGCGGGTGCCCTTGCGGGTGCCTTGGCGGGGTGCATACACGGAAGATGCAATCGCCCTGGCGTAAAAAGGGGCGTTGCGAACGGACGGAGGCTGAGCCTGTCGAAGCCAGTCTCTATATCAACAAACTTGATGCACAGACCAGTTAGTGGTCTGTGAACTAAGTTTTCTGGGGTCGTTCGCCGACCACGAATTACGACCACGAATAAACGAATACCGCATGGGGCAGCCCCTATTCGTTTATTCGTGATCAGTATTCGTGGTTGGCGGTGCTACCGGGAAACTTAGGTTATAGACCAGTTAGCATATTGATGAGGTGAATGCGATGACACTGGATGATATCGTGCAGGATATTAAGGACAGCACGGTGTGAATCCATGCCAATCACTGGCTGAGTAATGGCGCACCGACGTGCCTGAACCACCGATGAGCATGCTGCCACTACCGCGCAAGCTTCCCGGAAGTGTAGGCGGAAAAAGCTTGCGAAATCATCATCGTTGGTGACCGTCAACCCCTGGGCTATAGAGGGGCATCCCGCCCACCAGTTCCTCGCCGTGGAAGACCCCGATGATCGTGAAGCGTCCCCCCGTTGCGCGGCACAAGATCGCCAGATAGTCCGGCATGGCGAAGATGCTCCCCGAGGGTGCCGTGCTAACGAGGGCGTTCCAGCGATCATAGTCGGACGCGGTGAGCGGGCGGGTGGTGGTGGTATTCATAGCTTTCTCGGTAGGAAATAGGAAATAGGAAATAGGAAATAGGAAATAGGAAATAGGAAATAGGAAATAGGAAATAGGAAATAGGAAATAGCAGCCCCTGTGCCCCCTGTTCAGTTGTACCGTCCCCCGTTTGCTGCTGCGCCCTGCCGTGGGCATGGTTTGATCCCGGTATTCGGATGTGTCCTCGCGTCGGCCCCGGCGCGTCATCGGGGGTGGGGTGCGCCGCCGATACGCCCGTGGGCGCAGCAGCGATGAGGGGGGCGTGTTCGGCAAGGGGGACGCTGGGGGCTGCTGCGCCCCTACACGGTGCCCTGGCGTGGGCATGGTTTGATTTCGGTATTCGGATGTGTCCTCCTCTGGTATCATGATCTGTACGCCACGCGTGTGACCGAACGCCGTGAGCGGTGGGACGTGGGAGACCGATACACATTAGGGACTACGCAGTGGCATCAGGACGCGCCCCGTCACCAGGGCGCTTCGTTATTTCGGC
>NZ_RYFF01000049.1:18807-38292 GCF_004138165.1 Candidatus Chloroploca sp. Khr17 | reverse complement strand
GGGGGTGCTGGTGACGCGGGGCGACCTGGGGGGGGCGATGGGCCTCTACGAACAGTCGCTGGCGATCAAGGCAAGCCTGGGGGATGTGCGCGGCAAGAGCGCCACGCTGGTCATGATGGCACAGATACGGTTTGTGCGAGGTGAACACGATCGGGCACTGAGTAATGCTCGCGAGAGTTTTGGTCTGTTGCAGGCAATGGGGGCAGTTGCTGATGCAGCCCAGGTTGCTGAGATTATTCAGCAGATGGAAGCCGCGATGGCTGGTGGGGCAACGCCACAACCGTCTGCGCTCACTCCCGCGCAGTTGGTCGGGGCACTTACTGGGGCAGTGGTGCGTGTCCTACGTGGCCAGCTGCCGGGTGCTGGTGTGCAGGCCGATCTTGCGCGACTATCTGCTGAAGAAACGCTGACGCCGAGCATTGCCGCGCTACTGGCGGCCATTGAGGGCAAGACCAATGCTGCCGCCACGTTGCTGACCGCTGCCGAGCCGCTGCTGGCGCAGGGTACACCGGCTGAACGTGCCGATGCGTTGGTTGGCATCGGCAATCTGGCCGCTCAACTCAATGATGGTGCAACTGAACTGCGTGCGCGGCAAGTTGCGGTGGCGGCGTTCCGTGAGGCGGGTGACGACCAGCAAAACCTGGTGAACTTGAGCATTGCGCTCTATAATCTGGCGATCTTCCACGCTGGCCAAGAGCAGTACGCGGCGGCGATTCCCTTGCTCGAAGAGGTGGTTGCCCTGGATGAGCGCACCGGGCATCCTGATCTGGCAAGCGACCGGGCGAAGCTTGAAGCGATGCGCCAGCGGGCGGCGGGCGTTTTGCCAGTGGATAGTGATGAGCAGGAGGCTGCGGTCGCGATGGAGGCCATGCTCAGTCAGCTTACGCCAGCGCAACAGGCCGAGTTCCGGGTGCTGAGCCAGGTGGTGCCGTTGCTGCAACAGGGCATCGCGCTGCTGCGGCAGCCTGGGATCACGGCGGCTGAGCGTGGGCGACTGGCCGCCGGGCTTGAGCAGGCCGCCCAGCAGGCCGAAGCAGGCGAGGTGGCTGGCTCGCCGTGGCTCGCCGCTGCCGCCGCGCTGCGAACGCTTGTCGGGTGGCTGCATGGCACCCCGCCCCATCTTGAGGCTCTTGAAGAACCCTATCGCAGCCTGGTTGCCCAGATGGTGGAGAGGACTGACGATGAGTGAACAAGCCGAGACCGAGAGTTACCATTGCCCGAAGTGTGGGTATTGGAATATCTGGACGCATGACCAGATTCGTCAGCGCGGGCGCGAGGTGATCTATCGTGGTGAGCATGAAGTCGTCTATGCCTTGCGCTGCCAGAATCCCAAGGGTTGCGATCAGCGTATGCGCGTTGCCATTCCTGTGAAGCCCTGAAGAGGCGAAGCTATGCCGGTGCTTGGCCCTGAAACCCCCGACGAGCGCGAGCTACGCGAATGGCTTGAAAAGCAGAAGCGTGGCAACATCGAGCGTCTCGAGACGAGTGCGCAGACGATCATCCAGCTTGTCACTGGGCTCTATGGCGTGCTTTTTGCGGTGCTGGCGTTGAGTGATCAGCCGGCCTATTTGGAACGACCCGTTGTGCAATGGGCTGGCACAGTTGGCGTCGGGGCTTTTTTTGCGACGCTGGTGATGGCGCTATTTGTGCTGCTGCCACGTCGGGTCAGCTACGAGACCGATAACCTCAGCGAGATGAAAGCCGTCTATCAAGGCCTGCTTGGGCGCAAGGCGGTGCTGCTGCAACTGGCACAGGGCTGCTTCCTGCTCGGGATGGCCGCGCTGGTAGTGGTGATTCTTGCGATTCTGTGGCAAGGCTAGGTTTGACGCAAAGGCGCGGAGGGTTTTGACGCAAAGGCGCGGAGGCGCGAAGATTTTGACGTGAAGGCGTGTGGGGGCACGGGCAAGCCGTGCCCGTACATGTGCCGCATGTGCGTGTAGGGGCACGGCTTGCCCGTGCCCGCCTGGGGTAAAGAGGCAGGTCTCATTGCTGCTGCGCCCCCAGGCCCATCGGGTGCGCCGCTATCGTTCACGCGAAGGCGCGAAGGCGCGAAGATTTTGACGCGAAGGCGTGTAGGGGCACGGTGCGGGGCACGTGGCGGGGGCACGGGCAAGCCGTGCCCGTACATGGGCCGCATGTGCGTGTAGGGGCACGGCTTGCCCGTGCCCGCCTGGGGTAAAGAAAGAGGCAGGTCTCATTGCTGCTGCGCCCCCAGGCCCATCGGGTGCGCCGCCATCGTTCACGCGAGGGCACGGCGGGGGCGCGGCGCGGCGGGGGCACGGGCAAGCCGTGCCCGTACATGGGCCGCATGTGCGTGTAGGGGCACGGCTTGCCCGTGCCCACCTGGGGTAACGCGGCACGTCTCATTGCTGCTGCGCCCCTAAGGCCCATCGGGTGCGCCGCCATCGTTCACGCGAAGGCGTGAAGGGGGCCGGTGGGGGCACGGGGGATTTAAGGCAGCAGTGCCCCGACGACGTGATCCCAGGTGATCGAGGCGACGCGGGCGGGGCCAGGCCTGCCGAGGCGGGCGGCGAGGGCGGCGTCGGCGGTGAGGGCGGCGAGCGCGAGGGCGATCGCGGCTGGCGCCGTGGGACAGATCAGGCCGTTGTGGCCGTGTTCGACAAATTCGAGCACGCCTCCTGCGTCATCAGTCGTGATGACCGGACGCGCGGCCTCGAACGCTTCGATGGTTGCGAAGCCGTAATCCTCGTCGATGGGGGCATAGTAGACGGCCCGTGCCCCGGCGTAGAGCTCGATCAGTTCGGCGTCGGGGACAAAGCCGAGAAACTGGACGCGTTCGCCGAGGCCGAGGGTGCGGGCGAGACCTTCGAGGGCTTCACGCTCGGGGCCAGCCCCGGCCACCAAGAGGCGGACGGGTTGCTGCGTCAGCGCCATCGCTTCGAGTAGCAGGTCGAGCCGCTTGGCGCGGTCGAGCCGGGATGAAGACAGGATGTAGTCGCCATACGGACCCGCTCGCAATTGGCCCGCATAGCGACTCGGCGGGTAGAGGGGCGTGCTGGTGAGGCCGTTGAAGCGGCGCAGGCGTTCACTGACATTGCGCGAAATGGTATAGCGCGCCTGGCACTCGTTGAGGCCGCGCCAATCCATCTGCATCAGCGCCTTGCGTACCTGGCGATGTTCGGGTGTATTGGCAAAATCGCTTAGCGGGGTACCATACCAATCGTAGGCCTGGCGGTGTTGATGGACAAGCCAGAGCACCTTGTGGGGATGGCGCACGAGGTACGAGGGGAATTTGGTGCCAATCACGAGATCAATCGGTTGCCCATTGCTGATGGTGAGATCAAGGAGGCGCCAGGCGAGCGCGTGGTCGGCAATGCGTTCAACGGGATGCCACTGGAAAGGGAGCGCGACCAGTTCGACCTGATGCCCGCGTACGCGGAGCGCATCGCGCAAACCCTCGGCCAGATACTCGGCCCCGCCACGGATAAAGGGTACCTGAGTGGTGCAGATCAGAATGCGTTTACTCATAGTCATCGGGTACGAAGGGCTTCCAATTCGCGCTGAAGCTCGGCTAGTTGGTGTTGCAGCATGCTATTTTGCTCGATCAGCAAGCGGATCGTGCGGGCTGACGCTTCATTGTACGCATTTTGTTGCTCAACAATCGGATTGATATACCAGCGCAGATAGCGTCGCACCACTTTGTTTAGCAAAGCCCAGCCCTGCGCATAAAGATTTTTGCCTTCGAGGGGCCAGTGCGCACTGACCACCCGCGTATATTCGAGCTCCTCGGCGGCGCGTTGCAACTCGTGGGAATGGCCGCGAGCGGTCGCATCCGCATCGGTCAAGGCAAGCCGTTGGGAGCGCACCTCGGTGCGGAGGGCCTCGAGGATGGCGGCAACATCGGTGTTGGAGGGTGGGTGAGTCATTGATGATCCTTTTTTTCTGACATGCTCACGACCGGGTTTGTTAGACCTCACAGGCCTGCAAGACCTGTGAGATCTGAGGGAGAGACTCTCTGCCGAGAGATTATACCGTATGTGCAACAGGTGACATAAAAAGAGCGTTTATGTCAAGTCTTAACCGTCGCATATGCAACTGTTGCGAGTCTACTACAAAATCCCATCGCTTTTAGCGCCCCACAAGGAGCAATAAGCGTGTATAGTTTGGGGGAATCATTATGGCAAAAGGTTTATGTCCGCACCGAAGCGTTCCGCTTGAACATGCCGTTGCCCGGATCATCAGGGTGCGCACGTTCGCGTGTGATGAGGCAATGGTGGAAAGGTAGCAAGTTAGCTATGACTATGCGTGACGAGGGCAAGGCACGCCCGCAGACTTCGCGCGAGAAGATCGAGCAGCTGCGACGAACCAAAATTCATTTGCGGCGAGGCGGAGGAACTGAGCGCATCGAGCGTCAGCATCAGAGTGGGAAGTTGACCGCACGCGAACGGATTAGCATGATCGTGGAAGAAGAGACCTTTCAGGAGCTCTTCCTTTTTGCACGTCATCGTAGTACCGCGTTTGGCATGGCCGGCAAAGAGTTGCCAGGTGAGGGTGTGGTGACTGGGACGGGGACGTACAACGGGCGTCAGGTCTTTGTTGCGGCCCAGGATTTCACCGTGATTGGTGGCTCGGTGGGCGAGAGTCATGCCGATAAGATCTGTCAGACGATGGATCTTGCCTTGAAGTGCGGTGCGCCGTTTGTTTGTATTAACGACAGTGGTGGTGCGCGCATTCAAGAGGGCATTGATGCGCTGAGTGGCTATGGGCGGATCTTTTACCGCAATATTCTGTTGTCAGGGGTGGTGCCCCAGATTTCGATCATTGCTGGCCCGTGTGCGGGTGGGGCGGCCTACTCGCCAGCGCTGATGGACTTTATCATCATGGTGCGTGGCACAGCCGAGATGTTCATCACGGGGCCGCAGGTGTTGCGCCAGGTGACGGGCGAAGAGATCACGGCGCAGGAGTTGGGTGGGCCCGATGCGCAGATGAGCAGTGGTGTCGCCCATTTCATTGCCGAGAGCGACGCTGATGCAGCCCATATCTGCAAACAACTGCTTTCGTTCCTGCCTGCGAACAACCTCGAAGATCCACCGAGCTATGGGACTGGTGAGTTGGAATTTTTCCCTGACTATACGCTTGATACGGTGATCCCCGACAATCCGCGTGAACCGTATGACATCAAGCCGGTCATTCAGCGCCTGGTGGACAATGGTGAATTTCTTGAGATCCAGGCCAGTTTTGCGCCCAACTGCGTGATCGGGTTTGCGCGCATTGATGGTCACACGGTGGGCATGGTTGCCAACCAGCCGGCGGTGATGGCTGGCGTGCTCGATATCAACTCATCGGACAAGATTGCGGGGTTTGTGCGTTTCTGCAATGCGTTCAATATCCCACTTGTCACAATGATCGATGTGCCAGGGTTCTTGCCGGGGACTGAGCAAGAGCGGGGCGGCATCATTCGTCACGGGGCCAAGATGCTCTTTGCGTATGGTGCGACGACGGTGCCCAAGATCTCGATCATCTTGCGCAAAGCCTATGGCGGGGCGTATCTCGCGATGTGCGGCAAAGACCTCGGTGCCGATCGGGTCGCCGCCTGGCCGAGTTGCGAAATTGCGGTGATGGGGCCTGAAGGTGCGGTCAATATCATCTTCCGTGACCAGATCCAGAAGGCTGAAAATGCGGTGGCAGCGCGCGAGGACTTTGTGCGTCAGTATCGCGAAGAGTTTGCTTCGCCATACGTTGGGGCTGCGCGCAACTTGATCGATGACATTATTGAACCTAACGAGACCCGGCGCTATCTGAGTTTGGCCCTTGCTTCATTGCGCAACAAGCGCGAACTGCGCCCGCAGAAGAAGCATGGCCTGCTCCCGATGTGAGGTGGCTATGGAACCAATGGTAAACCCGATGGTCGAAGCGGTCCAGATCGCCTTGACTGGCGTTACGGTGGTCTTTATGGCGCTTACGCTGGTGTCTCTTCTGCTCGGTTTGATTGGGCGCGTCGACAAGCCGATTCAGCAACTGATGAGTCGTGGCAAAGCAGCGCCCGAACCTGCGCAGGCCCCTGTTGCGCCAGTGGTTGAGGCTACTGGTGCCGAGCTTACCCCTGAATTGATCGCCATCCTGACCGTTGCGGCCAACGAGGTATTGCAACAACCTGTACGGATCACTCGGGTGCAGTACAACCAGCCCCAGACCGGAGCATGGTCAAGTCAGGGGCGTATCTCGATTATGGCCTCGCGGCGCCGTCGCGATCGCTAACGCCTGGATCAGGAGATCTTGTATATATAAGGAGTTGATTGTGAAGCGTCTGCGTATTACCGTCAACGGAGTGAGTTACGAGGTTGATGTCGAGGTCTTAGAGGACGATACCGATCCTGCCTTCATGAGTGGCCCGGTACCATCACCCATCGGGATGGGCGCAACCGCACCACGACCACCGGCACCTCCGCGTCCTGCCGCTGCACCAGCGCCCAAAGCTCCATCGCCGCCCCCGGCTGCCGGTGGGGCCAATGCGCTGACTTCACCGCTTGCCGGGATTGTTGTTGATGTCAAGGTCAAAGTTGGTGATGTGGTCAAGGAGAATGATGCCTTGCTGGTGATCGAGGCGATGAAGATGAATACCAACGTCAGTTCGCCCAATGCCGGAACGATCAAGTCAATCAGCGTCAAAGCTGGCGACTCGGTGCGCCAGGGTCAGGTGCTACTGGAGTTTGCCTGATGGAATGGATCAACGAGTTTTTTCGCTCAATTATCGAATTTGCCGAGTCGAGCGGCTTTGTGCATCTCGCTTGGGGCAATGTCCTGATGATCGTCATCGGATGTATCTTCATCTTTCTGGCGGTCACCCGTAATTTTGAGCCATTGCTGCTTGTGCCGATTGGCTTTGGCATTATCCTCGGCAATATGCCCTTTGAACCTGGTATGGGGCAAGGGGTGTATGATGAGGGTACGGTGCTCTACTATATCTATTTTGGGGTTAAGGCTGGCATTTTTCCTCCGCTGATCTTTCTTGGCATCGGAGCGATGACGGACTTTTCGACGCTGCTCTCGCAACCACGCCTGATCTTGCTCGGCGCAGCGGCCCAACTTGGTATCTTTGCAGCACTGCTTTTAGCTGTTTTTCTTGGATCACAATTTCCCATTCTGGGCCTAGCTGATCCTGATGATCCAATGGCTCTGTTGCGTGCGGCAGCGTCGATTGGCATTATCGGTGGCGCTGATGGTCCGACGGCCATCTTTGTCACGACGCGTCTTTCGCCAGATTTGCTCGGTGCGGTGGCGGTCTCGGCCTACTCCTATATGGCACTGGTGCCCGTCATTCAACCGCCAATTATGCGTTTGTTGACAACGAGAGAAGAGCGTTTGATCCGGATGGCGGCACCGCCAGAAGTCAGTCGACTCCAGCGGGTCTTGTTTCCTATTATCGGGCTCCTGGTCTGTGTGATGATCGTTCCCGACACGCTGCCGTTGCTGGGGATGCTCTTTTTTGGCAATCTGTTGAAAGAGAGTGGCGTGACTGAACGACTGGCGGCCACGGCACGCATGCCTATGATTGACATTGTGACGATTCTGCTGGGCCTGACGGTGGGGGCAAGTACCCAGGCGAGCACCTTTCTTTCGCCACGTTCGGTGGTCATTTTTGCGATGGGTGCGGTCGCTTTTGCTATCTCGACGGCTGGCGGGGTGCTTTTTGCCAAGCTGTACAATGTTTTTGCCCGCGAAAAGATCAATCCGCTGATTGGGGCAGCCGGTGTTTCGGCTGTGCCAATGGCGGCTCGTGTGGCGCATATGGTGGCCCAGGAGGAAGATCCGCAAAACTTCTTGATCTGGCAGGCGATGTGCCCCAATGTCGCTGGGGTGATTGGTTCGGCAGTTGCCGCCGGGGTGCTGCTGGTGGTGCTGCGGTAAGCCTTATGGCGGCGCAGTTGGACAATCCTTCAGTCAGGGCTATAATACCGCATGGTGGCGCGTCGCTGCCACCATGCGGTCTTTTTGTGTGGTGTCTGCGATCCCCTTGCGGAGGTTGGGATGTCTGATGAGCCAATTACACGTTTCGAGACGGCAGGGGGTGTGCGCATCTATCGCTTGCCGCTCCAGGTTTTTCCGAGTCTGCGTGCCTATGCCCACCTGGTGATTGATGGCTCATATGCGGCCTTGATTGATACGGGCAGTGGTCAGGGTCAGAGCAATGCCGACCTTGAGGATGGTTTTGTCCGCTTGCGTCGTGAGTGGAATGAGGCGATCACGTGGGGCGATCTTTCACGGGTGATCATTACCCATGCCCATATTGATCACCACGGTGGGCTGAATCTGGTGCGTAGTCTGACTGATGCGCCGGTTGCTGTCCACGAGCTTGATCGGCGCGTGCTCGTGCATCACGAAGAGCGCCTGGCCCTGACGCGGTTTCGCCTGGGCATCTTTTTGCGTCGGGCCGGGATCAGCGAAGAGCGTCGCCAGCGGTTGCTGCGGATGTACAGTGGGGGCAAGGATCTCTTCCGTTCCGAGCCGGTTGAGACGGTGCTGCGCGATGGTGATTTGCTCGACGAGCGCTTCCGGGTGATCCATGTTCCCGGGCATTGCCCCGGTCAGGTCTGTTTGCAGTTTGACGATGTGCTCTTTACGGCGGATCATGTGTTGCCGGGGGTCGCGATCTTTCTTGCCCCCGAGAGCCTGACCTCCTCAACTGGGGTGGATCATTTTCTGCAGTCGTTGCAGAAGGTGCGGGCGACGAGTGGTGTGCGGCTCTGCCTGGGTGGGCACGACCGCCCGCTCCACGACCTCGAAGCGGCGGTGAATACGATTGCCTCGATCCAGCAACGGCGCATCGAGCGCATCTACGAGGCCTGTATTGAGCCAATCTCGATTGGCGGGTTGACCGAAATGCTCTACCCCGGCATTGGCTCATACGACGAGTTGCTGGCGCTGCAAAAGGTCGGTGCGTATATCGAATACCTCGACCAACGCGGGATGCTGGCGATTGCTAATCTCGATGAAGTTGCCGAAGATGAGCTTGGGGTACCACAGTATATCGCGGCGTGAGGCACTGGTCAGGTCGGCGGGGTAAACCGCACGAGTTGCCCTGCCGCATCGAGACTCCAACGGCTGCCGTCGGTGGCGGCGATGCCCGTTTGGACGCGCCAGCGTTCGGGGAGCGGGCGCGGCATGGCGAGCATACCGCCTGTCGGGGTGTCGAGCAGGGTAAAATCGAGCTTGCCGGTGTTGGCCCCGACGATCGTGACGCGAACCTTCCAGCAACCATTCCACTCGCGATAAAAATCATATTTCAATTCAACCGGGCCAAGCAGTTCGGTCAAGACCGCCTGGATCAAAGTGCGGGCGATTGGTGCGCGACGGCGCAGATCGGTCAGGGGTACCGGAAGATCAGGGGTCATAGCATAGGCCTCCCAGGGTATAGGTGAGGATGGTCTGAGGCGTGTATTGTAGCATAGGAGGGGCACGGGCAAGCCGTGCCCGTACGGGGGCGGGGGGGCCGGGGCGGGGTGGGGGCGGTGGCGATTGATTTGCGCTACTACATGAGCCGGTCGGCCCGCAATGCATGGGTGTCCAGTGAGGTGCGATGCCAGAGCGCATCATGGAGCCACGATCCGCCGAGGCCAATAGCTAGCAACCCATCGGCATGATCAGGGTCGCAGAAGACGAAGTAGAACACATGCACCCCATTGTGCAGCCACGTCGTCAAGTAGCTCGGATTGGTCGGTTGCCAGGTTGCACGGGCCTCACGGCTATCGGGGAAGAGCGTCACGTAGCGGATGGCGGCATGGGGGCAGCAGAAGATCGCCGGCCCACAGCGGCTGTGGTCATCCGCGTCGGTATCGTGGCCGTGGTGGATGCAGGCAGCCCCGTCCACGAAAGGTACCAGCCAATCGTTGCGCTGCCAGTTCGGCGGATAACGGTGGTTTGCCCGTGACGTGGGCCCTGGCGGTGGTGTGGCCCAGCCTTTGCGGCGCTTCATAACTAAACTCCTTGGATCGTGTTTGGCGTGCTTAGTCGTCTGGGAAATAAGTTTCCTGGTAGCGCCGCCGACCACGAATATGGGCGGTGCGGTATTCGTTTCTTCGTGGCCCCATTCGTGGTTGGCGGCGCTACCGGGAAATGTAGTTGACAGACGACTAATCAGTACCGCCTCATTTTACCTCATGGTAAGCGGTAAGCCCATGGCCTGTTCGATAGTTTGTGAACAAAGTTTTCCGATGCCTTTGCCTTATGGGCTTGCGTTGCCCCCTCTCCAACCCTGTTCCGCTGGGGGCCGGGGCCGCACGCCTTATAAGCGCGGACGTAAGACTACGTATACTCGGCGAGTACCTGCGCTAGTGACATGATGCTCCCCGCTGCATAGTCGGCCTGCCAGGTTGGATGTGATGCGATTAAGGTGCGTACCTGCACACGTACATGCAAATCGTTCGGCTCGGTGCCTAGTTCATAGAAACGCTGCAGGTGCTCAGCGGCGCCTAGTAGTCGTGCGGCTTCAGGCACATTGCCCCACTGTGCGGCGAGCAGCGCCAGACCAGCGATGGCATGGATGGCGATGTCGGCCAACCCCGACAGATGGGCGTTCTGCATACTGGCACGGAACCAGCGCTCGGCTGCCGTTGCGTCACCCTGCTGGAGCGCCAGGTACCCCAGGTTGCGCCGTACGCGGACGATGGCAAAGACCAGGCCCTGGGCTTCATAGGCATTGAGGCTCTGGGTGAGTAACTGCATAGCCTGAGGGTAATCGCCGCTCGCAAGGGCGATGAGGCCCAAGCCATCCTGCGACTCAGCGATGATCTCGGGTATGCCGATCTGTTCGGCAAGCACGAGACCCTGCTGAAAGGTGGCCTCGGCTTGCGTGTAAGCGCACTGTAGACGCAGCGCATTGCCGAGATTAATAAGTGTACCGGCGATTCGCACGTGATTACCACAGGCACGCGCATAGGTCATCGTGTCGTGAAAGCAGGTGATCGCATTGGGGTAATTGCCCTGAGCGACGTAGGTCATGCCGAGGTTGTTGAGGATCGTGGACAACAAAAAGGCATCACTGGTGGAGCGTGCCAGGGCGAGACTCTGTTGATGCAGTTCGACCGATTGCGCATATTTGCCAGGAATGCGTGCAAGGATGCCCGCGAGGTTGAGGCTGCGGGCGAGGCCAGTTGGATTGTCGCAGGCGCGAAAGAGGGCGATTGCCTGGTCGAGATAGGCATAGCAACTGGTGTCTGACTGTTGTGAGATGAGAAAGCTCGTGGCATAGTTGGCGCGAGCCTGGAGATCAAGATGGCCGGGCGGCGGATGCGCCACCAACGGTTCGAGCCAGCGACGCCCTTCACTGAAGAGGCCACGCGTGCGCCAATAGGCGAAGAGAGCGGTACTAATGCGCAACCCAGCGAGGCCACCGTCGTGGGCAAGCGACCAGGTATAGGCGGCCCGCAGATTGGGTAACTCGGCGTCAAGATGCACAAGCCAGGTCTGCAGTTCTGGGCCGTCAAGAGCGACCTCGGCCTGCTCAGCCAGTTTGACGAAGAATGCGGCATGCCGGGCCTGTTGCGTTGCCAGTTCACCGCTGGCGCTCAGTTGCTCGAACGCAAAGGCACGCAACGTTTCCAGGAATTCGTAGCGATCATCTTTGACCTTCACCAATTGTTGTTCCACCAGTTGGGGAAGGGCCTGCGCAATCGGCATAGAACCATTGATGGCCTGCGCTGCGTGCCGTGTCCAGCCGCCCTCGAAAACACCTAGGCGATGAAAGATCTGGCGGGTGGTAGGATCGAGCAACTGGTAGCTCCACATGATCGCGCTATGCAGCGTGCGCTGGCGTTCGGGCAGATCGTGCGGGCCTTCAGTGAGGGCAGATAGCAAGGGCGAAAGCTGGGCTACGAGTTCAGCGGGGCTAAAACGATAGCAACGTGCGGCCGCGAGCTCAATTGCAAGGGGGAGACCGTCGAGACGGCGGCAGATCGTGGCCACTTCGGAAGCAGCCTCGGCAAGTTTGAAGCTCGGACAGACCGCGCCGGCGCGCTCGGCAAAGAGTTGCACGGACGGGGCCTGGACAATCGCCTCGGCCTGATCGGTGGCAGGCAAACCGAGCGGCTCGACCGCAAGGAGGCGTTCGGCACGCAGGCGTAACGGCGCACGACTGGTCGCAATAACCTGGAGTTGAGGGCAGAGTGCGAGCAATTCAGCCACATCGTGAGCTGACGCAAGCAGGTGCTCGAAGTTATCGAGGATGAGCAGGGTTGACTGATGATACAGGCGATCGGCGAGTTGATTGAGCAGGGAAGTTCCGGGCTGTTCTGTAAGCGCCAGGGCGCGGGCCAGCGCGGGGAGCAACTGGGCCGGCTCGCTTAGCGAGGCAAGCGCGAGATAGACGACATGGTCGTCAAAGAGGGGGCGCACGTTGAGTGCGGCATGCTGCGCGAGGCGGGTTTTACCAACACCGGGCGGGCCAAGCAGGGTGAGCAACCGTGTGCCGTCGCGCAACAGATGGCGCTGGATCGCGGCGAGCAGAGCCTCACGCCCAAGCAAAGGATTAGGCGGCGCAGGTATCGCCCCTGGTGGGCGCGAGCGTGGTGGGTTAATGACAACGGCGCGGCTCGCGGGGAGTGGTACCGTACTTTCGGGCAAAAAAGCCGCCTGCTCAGCCGGGGTAGCCTGGAGCAGATCGAGCACTTGCGGCAACATCGCCGGGGGCAACGTGCGCTCGCCGCGTTCGATTTTGCGCACCAGCGAGAGTGAACAGGCAATCTGATCGGCAAGCGCCGCCTGAGTCAGACCGAGGGCGATGCGGCGTCGGCGCACCCATTCACCAAAAACAGGGGAACGAACCATGTGTTGCTACTCGTCCGAATTGTGTCACTTTTGTGTTACCTAAGTATAACAATAAACTGGTTTAATTGGGGAGGCAACTGCTTGCTATTTTATGCAAGCAGGCGCTTACTGCTACAACCAATGATAGCTACATTCTACCTTTGGCAACAAGATCGAGCTTGATGGTACAGCGACAAATAGTGGTGCCTGCAACTCAGTACAGACTGAAGCCGAAATAGAACAAAGAGAACTATAGCAGTCCTGTTTGGATTGTAAACAGGAGTGCCGGCTTTAGCCGGCTAATGGTCTTCCAGAAATTAATCCGGTATAGCCCGCGAAGGCGGGCTTCGCTTCCCCGAGCCGAGGGCTTCAGCCCCACGGCATCAGGCGCATAGCGGATCATTTACTGAAAGTCCATAAGCCGGCACTCCGTAGACACAAACCTGTTAGGACTGCTATAGGTGAGGAGTCAAGCCATATGAACCGTGGCATGCGTGCGATTGTTTTGCTGATGCTCGCTGCGATCCTGGTGGTGAATTCGGTGGTTCCGGTGGCGCTTGTGGCTGCACCTGTTCGCGCTGATCGTTTTGCGGATGCGCTGCTGCAACCACCTTCGGGGATCCTGCTTGACTCTGCGGCCAATCCTGAGACGGCCTCGCGGCCTCTGGCGCTGGCCCAGCCACTTACGGTGACGCGGGTGCAAACGGCGGTGACGCCTGCGGGTGCCAGCGCTGGTCTCGTGACGCTGACCTACACGCTGCGCAATAATCTTGCGCCAGTCACTGCACCTGTGCCGCCGCCGGGCGCGACGATCACCGAGACGATTGCGTTTGCTGCGACATATGATGCGGCCAGTGATCCCAATACGATCCGTAGCCTCTTGTTGACGACGAGTCTCGCTGAGGCGATAAGCTTGGTTGACGCGGCACCACTCCCGGTGCAGCAGGGCGCTGACCTTGCCTGGAGCCTCGGCGATCTGCCGCCGCAAACGACGCTTACGGCGACGCTCTCGGTGCGGGCGGCGACGTTTGCCGGTGAATTCGCGGCGCTTGAGACGGGCGCGGTGGCCTGGGGGACGTTGCACGGGCGGGCGGTCTCTGCCGAAACTGGGGCGGCCCGGCTTGCGGCTGACAGCTTTGCGCCGTGGCTCCAACGGACGCCGGATGCCGATACCAGCGATGAGGATATGCTCGCGCAGCTTGCGGCGCTTGGGGGTGAGCCTGAGCGTCTGTTTGCGTATGTCAAGACCTTGGAGCACGAGGTCTATGGTGGCTCGTTACGCGGGACCCGCGGCACGCTCTGGAGTCAGGCGGGCAATGCGTTGGATAAGGCGAGTCTGCTGATTGCGCTGCTGCGCGCCAGTGGTACGCCGGCCCGGTATCGCCACGGTACGCTGAATGACGAGCGCATTAACCAGTTGATTCTGGCGATGTTCCCGACGCCGCAGGGCGTGATCGGCCATGTGCCGCCAGGCGAAGCGGTTGCCGATCCGACGACGATCCCGATGCTGGTCAATGAGGCGCGGGATCACTGGTGGGTTGAGGCGTATCTGCCTGGTCAGGGCTGGGTTGAGCTCGATCCCTCGTTTCGCGCGGCGAGCATTGGTGAACGCTTTGCCGCCAGTGTCGCCGACGATGGCACGGACCGCATCGCCGAGGTGCCCGATAATGTGCGCCATAAGGTGACGCTACGGCTCAAAGTTGAACACTATACGCTGCTCAGTGCGCAGTTGCCCGGCGGCCTGCCGGTCAGTTATCCGCTCGAGGCGACCTTTAACAGCGTCGCGCTGGTCGGCGAGCCTGTTAGCCTGGCCCACTTTGTCAACCCGCAGATCCTTGGTGGCATGATCTTCACGACGAAGATAACGGACTATCGCCCCTATTTGCTGGTTGGGGACGAGGTGATTGATGGCGAGACCTATCAAGATCTGACCTCGAATTTTGTCGGCCCGCTGACCAACCGCCTCGTCACGGCGCTCTGGTTGGAGATCGAGAGCCGCAATGCGCAGGGCGAGAGTCAGCTCTTTACGCGGGAGATTGTTGACCGCCTGGGCTATGCGGCACGAACGGGGGGAAGCAGTAGCACGGTTGCGTTTGACTCGGAATTGCCCATCATTGGCGAGCAGGCGCTCTATACGGTGTTAGCGACGCCGTCGCGGGTGCCGCCCGAGGCGATCAATCGTCTCACGGCACCTGCACGCCAGGCGCTGACGCAGGGAGGCAGCAGCTTTACCGCCTTGCAGGCTTGGGGCGCACGCCCGGCAGCCGAGCAACGGGCTGCGTTTGATGAGATCCGCTCGGCGATCATCGATCTCCAGCAGACGGTGCGCACGACTCACGCGGCGCAACTGTTGACCCTCGCGGCCCAATCTGATTATGGTACTGCCTATCTCTCCGACCTCTTTCTCACCCACGCCTATGTCGCCTCGCCACGCTTCTTTCTCAGTTCGTGGGAAGTGAATGACGCCAAGCAGACCGCCACCGTCCGACTCGATCTGCGCAACAACCAGTTGCGCACCGTCTTGTACCCTGGACAGGCGTGGGGCGGTCTGGTCGCCTTCAACCATGCGCGGGGCATGCAGGATGCCGAGTTGGAGACGGCGATCTTGCGGGACGACGCGAATGGGACGCTGATCAGTGTGCCCGAGTTGATGCGGGCCGCCGAGGCGCAGGGCATTCCACTGGTGCGGCTTGATGGGGGCAGCCTTGATCGCCTCGCCGAATTGCCGCTTTCGCCGCGTGCCCGTGCCCGCATTGTCGACTCGTTGCGCCGAGGCCCCTACTATGCCGTGATTGTACCGGAACGCCCGGTGCAGATGGGCGATCAGGCCTTGACCGGCTGGATCGAAATTGACCTGGTGGACGGCGAGACCCGCGATGTGATGGAGGATGGGCTGCACGTGGCCGCGATCCAGTATGGTCTTCTGGTTGCCAGCCCCACCTTTGATGCGATTTTTGCGCTGATTGGCTTCTTTCACGGCTTTGCTTCCTACACGTTCTTCTGGATCGCCGAGTTTATGAGTAATCTGCCACTTGAGCCCGGCGGCTTGAAGCAGGCCTGGACGTCAGCCCATACCTTTGCCCAGGCTGAGACGAAGAAGATCGTTGCTTTGCTCACCGAGGTTGGTTCAAGTGGCAGTGGCACGACCTTCAATCGGCTCAAGGCCTATGCGACGGGCAATGGTCTGACGATCTCGATTGCGTTGCCTGAACCGGTTGAAAAGGCGTGCGAACTGGTGCAAGATACGGCCTATGAGTGCCCACCTACCTCGGCAGCGGTGCCGCTTCCGGTGGAGGTCGAACTTGGCTTTGTCAATGGCACCAAGTTTGCCGCGCAGGTCATTGGCTCGGTTGATCCGCCGTTGCCCAACGCGCTCGCTAGCCCTGGTTCGCTGCGGGCACCGGTGCTGAGTCGGGCCCAGACGGTGATCCAACCTGCGGCGACGCTGGCCGCTGGAGCACTTGCGGTTGAGGGGCGGCTCGCTGCGGTGGCACTGAGCGCCCCGGCGACGGCGAGTTTCTATGCGCCTGCGGTGGTCGGGCTAGGTGTTGGTGGCGAGGGCAGCGCGTATGGTGCCACCATGTTTGGCGCTGGGATTACGACGACGCTGAGCAACGCGGCGCTGATGCTCGCGCCAATCACCGGGACGCTGAGCCTCGCGGGGCAGCGGTTGGATGTCCCGAATGGCCTGGCAGTCGCTCGATACAGTGGACCGTTGGCGTTGACCGAAGCCGAGGCAGCATTTGACCAAATCGCCCTGGCAAGTAGCGGCCCGGTTGAACTCTTTGCCCTGCAGCTATCGGCAAATGCCAGCACGACCGACCCTACCACGCCAATCAATTTCACCGCCGCGATCGAGGCCAACTTCACCGATGCGTTTACGCTTACCGCCGAAGCGCCTGACAACTGGGCGGTTGCGGTGAGCCAGGCCGGTCAGGTGACCGTGACACCAGCGCCCGGCGCGGCACCCGGCAGGTATCAGGTGCTCGTGACGGCCCGCTCGTCGCGTTACCCTGAGCTCTTTGCGACGGCGGTGCACACCGTGAACACCACTGCCTTCGAGGGGCTCGCGTTGACGGTTGCGCCTGATCCGCTGATTACGGTGCCGTGGGGCATCGGCGCACTCACGGCTGATCCGACGAATAATGGTCAGCTTCAGGTGCCAGGGGCGGCTTTCACGGCGACGATGACCAATACCTCAACGCGCGCCCATCGGTTTACGCTGAACGTGACGGGCCTGCCTGCGGGGTGGCTGATCTTGAGTGGCGCCCAGGGCAGCAGTGAAACGACCGTGACGTTGCCTGCCGGCGGCACTGCCCAGGTGGGCTTCTATGCTTCGCCGCCGCCCGGGCCGCTTCCCGCTGCCGGGACGAGCTATCCCGTGACGGTGAGGGTTGCTGCTACAGAGAATGCCCAATTGACGCAGACTGCTTCCGTGACTTTTGCTGTGCCGGCGCTGCCGTATGCGTACCTGTCGGTGGATCCCGCAACGCTGGTGGTTGCCCCCGGTGTTGCCGACAGCGTTGCGTTGAACCTACAGAATGTGGGCAATAACAGTGGCAGCTTCCCCTTGCAGGCGGCGCTGCCGGGGCCGGGTTGGACGATCAGTGGCCTGCCGGCGTCACAGAGCGTTCCGGTTGGCGTTACGGTCACGCAACAACTGACGTTGACCGCGCCTGTAGATACGCTGATCGGCACTCAGGCAAGGGTTGACATACGCACAAATTCGGGGCCATATACGCAGGTTCGCTCGTTTGGCGTGCGTGTCGAACATCCTCTGGCGATCTGTGTCTACCAGGCCGCCCGTGCGCCGTCGAATGGCCGCACGGCGGGCGTGGTGACGGCGCTGCGTGAACTCGGGGCGGACGTCGGTTTGCTTGCCGCCACCCCTGATGAGGCAGCCCTGCGGACGCAGGTCGCCAGCCAGTTGCGCCTAGTGAGCAATCAGCTTGGCGCGGTGATCGGCATGGCTCAGATCGCCGAAGCCTTGCTGCGGCACGCTGAAGCGCTGGAGGGTACGCCTACCCCCGACGAGACGACCGCGATCTTGACGCAGCTCTGTGCTGACCTCGCCCCGGTTGCTGAAGGTTTGGCGCTCAATGCGCAGAGTGCGGCTGAGGTGCGCTTTATCCCTGGGAGCCTCGCGGTACGTGCGGGTGAGACTGTCACGCCTACGCTCAGAGTGGTCAACCGGGGTAGCGCCCAAACTCGCTACGAGCTTGCCGTTAGTGGGCCGCTCCCCGGTCTTCCCACCCCTCAGATCATCACGCTTGACCCAGACGAGGTGGTTGATGTGCCGATCCCCCTGAGCCCGCTGAACACCGGGTTTACGCTGCTGCTCGGGCGGGTGCGCGTGGTGGAGAGCGGGGCTTCGGCGGGGAGTTTTGCCACCGAGGCGAGCCTTGGGCTGCATGTGGTCGAGCGCTTTGTCCGGGTGCTTGAGGTGCGTGCGACGCCGGCTTTTGTGGAGACCGGGGTAAGTTCCACGACGCTCAGTTTGCACCTGGCGAATCTGACCAACATGCCGCTTGAGACGACGGCACGGGTGCGCCTGCTTGCCCCCGATGCTACGGCGGTCTACAGTGCCGAGCAGGCGCTTGCGCTTGGCGGTGGCGACCCGCGGAGCTATGGGCTGGGTACGGTTGACACCTCGGGCTTTGCGGCGGGTGTCTATACCGCGACGGTTGATCTGGTTCAACCTGATGGCACGCCGCTCGCGGGAGGCAGCGGAGCCGGACTGCTGACGGTGGGCATGGGTCTCGCTGCCGAAGTCGCGGTCGCGCCGCTTGTCGTGTTGCCGGGCAATCCAGTCGTGACGACCAGCATCACCACGCGCATCAGGCAGCAGGCGATTCTCCCGGATGCGCTGAGCGTTGCCGCACAACCAGCGCCTACCGGCGTTGGGCAACCCTGGGCGCATATGAGCCCCGAGCGCAGTGCGGGCGATGAGCGAATTTTGTCGAGTGAGCAGATGCCCGATCCCGCGCCGAGCGAAGATGCGCCGGGATGGGGGCGCACGCTGCTGCGCAGGCTTACTTGTGTCACCGACTGCGCGGAGCCGGGTCTTGCTGCGTTGCTCTTGCAAGCGCGTAGTTCATCTGGGGCAAGCGCGACCGGTGGTGGCGAGCAAGCGCCACTAGTGGCGGTGACGCTCGACCCGCTTGTGCCGGCCTTTACGGGTGGCGGCATCAGTCGCTACGAAGAGACCGAGGCGACCATCGCCTACTCGGGCACCTGGACGATCTTGAACCACTCGCCGGCGAGTGGAGGCCAGGGCAATTTTGGACGGGCCGCAGGTAGTCGTGCAACCTTTACCTTCACGAGTACCTGGGTGCATCTTGGTTTTGCTACGGGAACCTCGAGCGGCCAGGCCGAGATCTTCGTTGATGGCACGAGCCGTGGGGTGATTGATCTCTATCGCCGCACCGCCGGCGTCACCAGCATCGCCTATGGCGACCTTGGCCCGGGGGCGCATACGCTCGAAATCGTCACGCTTGGCACGCGCAACGCCTTCTCTACCGATATCCGGGTGGGCCTTGATTACCTTGATGTTTGGGATGGCACGGCGATGGCGGAGGGCGTGTTTGAGGAGAACGATGCGCGGATCGGGCTGAGCGGCTCGTGGTTCAGTAGCTCCAACGGTGAGCCAAGTGGCGGCAGTTATCTCGTTGGGTACACGGATCGAGCCAGCGCCTGGTTCCCCTTCACCGGTGACAGTTTCGC
>NZ_RYFF01000049.1:0-18516 GCF_004138165.1 Candidatus Chloroploca sp. Khr17 | reverse complement strand
AACAACGGCGGGCAGTTGGAGTGTCGATCCATCTTCCCGGGCCAGCGGCGGCTACGTCGCCTTTTCGCGCACGGCGGGCGATGTGGTTAGCGCCACCCTGAACAGTGAATGGCTGCATCTGGGTCTGCTGACCGGGCCAGCCTACGGGCGCGTCGAGGTGCTGATTGATGGGGTCAGCCAGGGCGAAATCGATCTCTACAACCGGGTGAATGGGCTGCGCAGCGTGGCCTATGCGAACCTCGGCCCCGGCCCGCATACCATCGAACTGCGCGTGCTGGGCAGCCGCAACCCGCTGTCAAGCGACAACTGGGTCGGCCTGGATTATCTGGATGGCTGGGACGGGACGGCGATGCCCGAAGGGACGTTCGAGGAAAACGATCCCAGGGTGGGGCTAAGCGGCTCGTGGTTCAGTAGCTCCAACGGTGCGCCGAGCGGCGGCAGTTATCTCATTGGGTCTACGAGTGGTGCCATCGCGTGGTTCCCCTTCACTGGTGACAGTTTCGCTGTGCAACTGATGGTTGGCCCAAACTACGGGCGTACCAGGATCAGCGTGGACGGTCAGAGCCTGGGGCTGGTTGATCTGCGTGCCGACGCCATCGCGCCCAGGGTCTTCGCCTTCGACGGCTTGGGCGACGGGCCGCATGTACTCCAGATCGCGCAATACCGGGGCTCCCCAACCCTGGACGCCTTCATCACGCCGGGCGAGGCTCCGTTTGTGGAACCGCCGACGCGCAGCGGGATCAGCCGCTACGAAGAGGACGCGCCGGAAGTGCGCTTCAACGGCGTGCCGCTGACGGTCGCCCCGACGACCTGGAGTGACCTGGAGACAAGCCGGGCGAGTGGTGGGTACGTTGTCCGCTCGGACACCGCGAACGACCAGGCGAGCCTGACCTTCACGGGAAGCTGGGCGCATCTGGGGTTGCTGACCAACACCAACGGCGGGCAAGCCGAGGTCTTCCTCAATGGCGTGAGCCAGGGGGTGCTAGATACGTACAGCGCGACCGCCGGGATCACCAGTACGGTCTACCGTAACTTGGGCGAAGGCCCGCACACACTCGACGTGCGCGTTCTGGGTACCCGCAATATCTCGGCGACCGATAGCTGGATCACGCTCGATTTCATTGATGCCTGGGATGGGAGCGCAATGGACGAGGGGCTTTTTAACGCGTCTTCGGCGCGTGTCTACCGGAGCAACGATTGGCAAGTTGTCCCCAGTGAACGGGTGCCCGGTGGCGGGTTTATCGAACGCGGCACCAATGCCTGGTTCCATATCATTGGTGATGCCCTGACCCTAGTAGGCGTGACCAATAGTGCCGACCAGAGTGGGCCGACCCTGGTGGAGGTCTTTGTTGATGAGGTGAGCCGAGGCATGGTTGACCTTACCTACGCCTTCTCGCGCTCACCTGTGCCGATCCGTCTCGCCGGGCTTGGCGAAGGGCTGCATGTCGTGCGCATTGCCAATCTGCGTCGGGGTGGACTGGCCGGTTTCGATACCTCGGCGACACCCTTCGTGGGCATACCGATGGTCGAGTGGTCCAGCGACGTGCCCGCGAGCAACGACGGCTACGTCATCACAACCATCAGCGCTGGTGATCTTGATGGTGATGGGAGCGTCGAATTAGCGGTCAGTTCAGGCAACGGGAACCTCTACATCTACCGGGGCGATGGTCAGGATGCGGGCGACGGGACGCCGATCATTTGGCAACGCGAGATCGGGCTAGGGGATACGCCAGCGCTGGTTGATCTGGACGGCGACGGTCTGGTCGAAGTGATCGTCGGCAGTGACCGGGGCGTGTTTGCTTTTGCCCACGATGGCACGCCGCTATGGTCAAATAATGAGATCCTCCCCCATTCGATCAAGGTTCCAAGCTTTGTTGAGTCGCTGGGGTGGGGTGGGGCCGCTGTGGCGAACCTTGATGCTGATCCCGCGGCTGAGATCGTTGCCGTTGGGCATCTGGATAGCGACTGGAGGAACCCCGGGGCGCAAACTCAGCGCCTGATCGTCTTCAAGGCTGATGGCACGGTCGCAGCCCGTTACGATCTGCCGATGAGCGACGTCGGGTTGTACAGTTTCACATTCACGGCCACGCCGCCGCTGCTCGCTGATCTAACCGGCGACGGGCGGCCCGAGATCCTGGTCGGGCAGAGCAACATCCTGGTAGCGCTCAGTTACGCCAACGGCACGCTGAGCGAGTTGTGGCGCCGCACGACCACCATCAGCGATGAATCACGGGGCTACGGCACCTGGGGGTCGCCAGCAGTTGCCAATGTTGACGGTAAGCAGCCCGGTGGCGATCCCGATCCCGAAATTGTGATGGTCTGGGACACCAAGATCGAACTGCTCAAAGCCGATGGCAGCCTGGTCTGGAGCTACGACGCCGGTGAACGCCTGTATCCTGGTTCGGTTTCGCTTGCCGATGTAGATGGCGACGGCGAGGTCGAGATTGTCACCGTGATGAAGCGCCCATGGCCCGCCGAAGAACAAGACATCATCGTGCTCAACGCTGATGGCAGCTTGCTCTGGACCAAGCCCGTACTTGATCGGACAATCTCATCTTCGGGGGTTACCGTGATGGATCTGGACGGCGATGGTCGCTACGAGGTGGTCTGGAATGGGGCTGGCACTGGGTTGGCGATCTTCCAGGGCAGCGATGGTACGCTGCTTTTCAACGAGCCGCTGATCAATTCGGGGACGGTCAACGATTATCCGATTATCGCCGATGTGGACGGCGACGGACAGGCTGAAATCATTGCGGGTGACAGTGATGGTTTCTACGTGGTCGGCTTTAGCGGCTGGGGTGCGGCCCGCCCGCTTTGGAATCAGTACAACTACCATATCACGAATGCCAACGATGACCTGACGGTGCCGGTGCTTGAACCCAATAGCTGGGAGGTACACAATACCTATCGCACGCAGTCGCCGTTGCGCAATCCCGTGCCTGTTTATCTGCTTGATGTGGAACACCCTCTCCCGGCGACCGGCGTTGTGCCGTTGACCACAACCTTCTCGTTGCCGCCGCGCACGCCTGAGCCGGGGCTGACCTGGCGCTATCGGCAGGAGGGGTTGGCGCAACCGGTGCGCACGCTCAGCTTTGCGGCCCAGTTGACGGCAATGCAACCGGGCGAAGTCCGCGCGGTGAGCGAGGGCACGACGGTGACCGCTACGCTGGCGAGTGGACGCAACCAACTCACCTTCCCGCCGCTCTATGTCACCGCAGCACGGTTGGTCACCATCGATCCGGTGCAGCCTGCGACCAGACCAGGCAGCCAGGCTCGTTACGAAGTCGAGCTCTTCAACCCGACGACCACCGCGCTGACCTTCACGCTGAACCTCGACGGCCTGGTTGGTGTGGAGGATGATCTGCCTGGCGCGGTGCAAGTGGAACCCGAAACACGCTTGCGTCTGCCACTGACGCTGACGCCCTCGGCAGCGACGTTGCCGGGTGCGGTATCCTTCACAGTACGCACAACCCTGCCTGACGGCACGAGCGATCAAGGCATGAGCATGCTCGATGTGCTCGCCGGTCTGCGTTTAGGCGTTACCCCGCCCGCGTTGCAGGCAACCTATGGCGCAACCGTCAGTGCGACCGTAACCCTGCACAACGACGAGGCGACCGCCCGCACCTACGATCTGGCCGTGATCGGGCTAGACGGCCTGAGCGTCGATCTCGTCGCAAGCGTCGCTGTGCCAGCGGGTGGCGTTGCGACGTTGCCGCTCACCGTGACCGCGATAGCGGCGCAGCAGGTGACGCCCTTTGCGGTACGCGCTATCCTGCGCGATCCGACTGATCCGCTGACCACGACGGCGCAGGCGACCCTGGTGCAGAATGGGGCCGTGAGCGTCACAGCGCAACTTGCGCCAGACGAGGCCGTGGGTGGCCCGGCGACCACGAGTGTGCTGACCCTAACTGTGACCAACAGCGGCAGCATGGCCTCAACCTTCGCCCTTCTCCCCGAACTGCCATCGGGCTGGCAGGGCGAGTTGCTTGCCAACAGCGCCCCGGTAAGCGAACTGACCCTCACACCCTTTGTCTTCAACCGTGCCGAGGTTCAGTTCGTTGTGCGACCATCGGCCGGCACGCCGCCAGGGCGTTACCCTGTGCGCGTGCGCGTGAACGCCCAGGAGAGCCCGGCGCAGGCCATGGCCGTCGCTGACGTGGTTATCGGCACCCGCGGCGTCAGCGTCGCCCTGACCCCGGCGAGCGCAACCTTTGACCCAGATCAGGGCCAGAGTTGGCAAGTGCAGGTGACGAATACCGGCACGGTTGCCGACACCTACGACCTGGTGCTCGGCGGCTTCCTGGGCCTCAATGCGAGCTTGGCAAGTTCGACGGTGGCCTTGCAGCCAGGCGGCTCAACGAGCGTACCGGTGCAGGGCGGGCCAATGCCATTTGTCTTGCCGGGCACCTATCAACTCGCCATCACGGCACGCTCGCAGGCCGAGGCCGGGATCAGTTCGTTTGCCACCGCAGAAGTGACTATTGCCGGGCGCAACGACGTCGCAGTCAGCCTCACCGGCGACAACCAGCAACTGCGCACCGACAACCCGGTACGCTACCTCGCCGTCATCAGCAACACTGGCACCCTCGACGCCACCTACGACCTCACCGCCAGCGTTGACGTCAACGGCGTCCGCCTCGAACTCGAAGTTGGCTCCGTCTTTATCCCGGCGCGTCTCGCCGCAGCCCTGATGCTCGACGCCATCCTGGAGACCACGCTCCCCACCGCCAGCGACGAGACTGCAACCGTGACGGTGCGTGCCGTCGCCCGGGGCAACGTCGCCACCGGCGAAGCTGCGGCCCCGCTGGTGCTCAACCGCTCGTCCCCGGAACGTCCCTTGATCTACCTGCCCTTTATTCAGCGGTAGGCATGTTTCAAACGAGCTTGACCGTTCGCAGCGAAGGTAGCACCGGCTTCCAGCCGGTCAGGAAGCCCACCGGCTGGAAGCCGGTGCTACGTGCTACCATAGTGAAGGAGTTGCCAACGAGAACGCCCAGCCAAGCTGGGCGTTCTCGTTGGTAGGAATATGGGTGGTGCTACAAGCTAAAGATCGCCTCCACGTCAACGCGCATCCCTTCAAGCAAGGTTGACGTTGCGTAGGTACCGCGCGCAAATGAACCGTGGGTTGTATAAGAGCCATCTTCAAGCACGAGTACCGTGACCGTCTCATCGAGCGGATTCACGATCCAATATTCGGGAATACCCGCTCGCGCATAATCGAGCGGCTTTTCTTCAAGATCACGTTCTGGGCGATCAGGGCTCACGACCTCAATCACAAGATCGGCCCCCAACCAGAACGCCTCCTGATTACGTGGGTCGTGTCGGTTGAGCAACATCAACACATCAGGCTCGCGAAAACTACCCGGCCTTACCTGCAAGCGCATTGGTGCTACCAGAACAATCCCGCCAGCCGGGTTGACCATCGCCTTGAACAATTCGTAGAGCAAAAGCAAGATCATCTGGTGACGTCGGGTTGGCATTGGCAGTACCTCAAGCTTGCCATCAGAGAATTCGAGCAGGTGATTTGTCTGCTTGCTGAGCATCAGGTATTGCTCTTCAGTCCATAGGCCTTGCAGCACTTGCAAGTTGAGCTGAAGACTATCGATGTGCCCAATGAGTTTCAGTTCAAGCGACTCTGTAGATACGGCCATGAGTGCCTCTTTATTGATAATCCAGTAGATGGCAATGCCGGCCCGGGCATATAAGCGTTTTTTGCTGGTGCGATCACGCTGGAGGGTTGGATCAGCTACTTCAACCACCAGCGCGATTTCGTCGGCATATGGATGTCGATCGCGATAATCGCGCCGGTCGCCCTGCACAATGACCACATCAGGTTCGGGTTCGCTATCTCTGGTTGTAATTGGCTCTTGAGCATCAACATACCAACCTGCAGGGACAAGTTCAGCTAAGCGATCACGGGTCACTTGCGTCGTGATGCGATGCGATGGATTTTTAGGCATTTTGAGCACCAACCAACCTTCTAAGAGCTCGACAGGATCGTCATCGGTAAGAATGCCGTTGCGGATCATGGCATGGTATTGATGCACACTCAGGCGCCAGATAGGTTCTTTGGGTACGGCAAGGCGCGTCATTGAGCGCTGCCCTTTTTGTTTCTGAGTTGCCATTGCACTGAGTCCTTGCTGCAATGCGTTGCAGCTACGAGGGTTGTGGGCTTTTTCATATAATGGCAGCCCGAGATGTTGGCGATGGGTCGATCTCGTTGCCAGTCGGTTCTGTTTGCTGGAAGATAGCCTACTGTTTCTTCTGCGATATGTCAAGAAGCCTCATGGAGATAACGGTTCATATTTGGGGTAACAGGCAAGCCTGGGAGTGCGGGCGACGCACCCGTGTGCTTGCGGGCGAGCCGCCCGCGCTCCCAGGAGAAGTGGGCATACGTAGTGATGTGATGCATATGTTTATCCTCCGAACTGCGCAACCAGGCATGGATCGCAACAGGGCGTTCACGGGCTTGTGCCCGCGAACGCCCTGTTGTTCCCCGTGCTAAGGAAAAAGACCCTTAGACCGTGATCGCCCGTCCGCGGTTGATGCGGCCGGTGTAGCGGCTGTCGTCCTCGGCGGGCAGTGGCGCGGTGGTGAGCAGGATCGCATTGACAAAGCGCTCCAACTCTTGGGCGCGCTCGCCATCGCTGCGTGGCTCTTCGGCGCGTGCCTGACGAGTCAGGTCAACCTGGTTGACCAGGATGCGGTGGACGGTGCGCTCGCTTTCGGTGCCGGCGGTGGCGGTAAACGCGTGCAGCGTCGTCTTGACGAAGTTGGCCATCGCAAACTGCTCCGTCGTCGAGGTCGCCGTGGTCTCGGGGGTGACCATCGCCAGCGCAGCCCCATCAATCAGGCTGGCTTTGCGGGCCACCCGGAAGTGATGGGTCAACTGCTGCTCGCACAGGTCGGCAAAGCCCTGCTCGTCCAGCACGGTGCTCCAGTCGCTGTCGATGCGCCCGACCAGCAGCGCGGTCGGCAACGCACGGAACGGTGTGCTGACGATCGGCCCCGGTCGCCCATAGGTGTGCATTGCTTCGTCGATGGCATCCTCGATCTTGCCGCCTGAAGCAATGAAGCTGATGCTCCCCGCCGCAACGTGGTCGCTCAGCCGGGCCTTGAGTTGCTCGATGCCCGCTTCGGTCTCGGTGATCATCACGACCTTCGTGGCCCCCTGGCGCTCGAGGTAGGCGCGGGCAAGCAACGCTAGATGCTCTTCGAGATACTCGCCGAGTAGGTAGACGGTCGAGCCAACGATGCCGGCTAGGCGCTCGGTGGGTGTTTCGCCAAATAACTCGCCGCCCATAGGGGTGCGCTCGTAGCGTAGGCCCCCCGAGGGGTGGAAGGTTTCGCCACTGACGTTGCGGTCAGCTAGGTAGTAGACGGTGGCAATTGCGACGTCAAACTCGGTTGGCATCTTATGCAGATAGAGCATGCCCATCACGCCGTCACGCACCTTGCGCGCCTCGCGCTCGATCTGCGCCCGGACAAAGAAGGGATCGGGTGGATGCACATCGGTCAGGCGCTTGACCTGGGCGGTCTCGGCGGCACTCAAATAGCCACCTGTCGTGAGACGGATTAGCAGTTTCTCGGCAATCGTGCGGTTCATCAAGAAACTACTGGATGATGCCGCTGCATCGCCTTCTTTGACAAAGGTCGCCGCCAGCTTGTGCAACGCCGATGGCAACAGATCGCCTGCGTCGAGCAAGGCCGAAACGTTATTGGCTTCGAGGAAGGTCAGCAACTCAACGATCGACTTGCCGCTTTCGCGGTGGGCAACCACCAGCGCACCGTAGATATCGTTGAGGCGTTTGTTTTCGAGGATCAGACGGGCACGGCGCATAAAGAGACCGGGGCGCTCGCCAGTGCCACGCAGACGATCACCTTCGACTGGGCCAGGGGCGAGCGAGTTGATCTGTACCTCGGGGCCGAGGAAGCGGGCCATCGCCTCGGAGAGTGCTCGTTGACCGGCTTTGCTCACGGCGTAGTCGGCACGATTGGGGTACGCGATGGCGGCATACTTCTCACCGCCAAAATACGACGAAACATTGAGAATGTAGCCACTGCCCTGCTGCTTCATCAGCGGCGCGATCTTGCGAATCAGCGAATAGTTGCTGATCAGGTTGGCATTGAGCGTATGGCGCCAGCCGTCAAGCGGCATATCGAGCACCATCTCCTCTTTGCCCGCGATGCCAGCATTGTTGAGCAGGTAGTCTACCCGCCCAAAGACCGCCAGCGTGCGCTCGACCAGCATCGCCATGTCACGCTCACGCGCGACATCGCAATCGGGTGTAATCGCAACCCGTGACTCGGCATCGTTGTAGCCAACTTCGGTCAGTTCATAGACAATGCTGGCCTTGAGTTGTTCGAGCTTGACGTGGTCGCGGGCCGCGAGCATCACCCGTGCCCCGCTGAGCGCCAGCAAGCGCCCGACCTGGCCGCCGATCCCGGCACTGCCACCGGTAATCAGCGCCACCTTGCCCAGATGCAACCCGATCAGGCTCTCGGCCCAGCCAAATGAAGGCCGTCCTGCCCCCGTCGTCGCCGCAATATTGCGCGGCAAATAGAGGCTGATGGCCTCGATCTGCCGGTTGCTCAAGATCAACTGCGCTGTCGCTGCGCAGGCAAAGTCAAAGCCGTCCTCTTCAGTATTGACATAACGAATGATTTGTTTCGCCCAGACCGGGGGCAGGGGGCGCGTTTCGGCCCCAACCTCGGGCTGCCGCTGATCGTGCTGGGCCTCGTGGCGCCAGACGCGCACCAATTCTTCGAGGCCAGCGGTGAGGATCTCGGCGAACACATTGCCCTTGCGGTCATCGCCATTACTCAGATAGACCACGCGAGGCTGATAGAGATTCGCGCCGCCCAGCAGATCGGTCTTTTGCCAGTAGGCCGCGAGCTGCGCACTGAGGGCAATCGTCCCGGCGAGTTCCTCATTGAGGAAGCTCGTCACGGCGGTATCATCAGCCGTGATCACCGACGGTGCTTTCGTCTTGCCATATGCGGGCAGCAGAATCACCCCGTGGGGGCCGCCGGTACTCTCGACCATCAGGCTCAGCGCTTCATCAATGGTTTCGGGCTCGTGTGGATTAAGATAGACGAGCACCGGTGGCGTGAAATTCGCCCCGGCGAAACGGCGACTCTCGGCGAGACTCGCCTCGAGTTCGGCAATTGCTTCACGTGAACGGAAGCCAATCACCACCTCGGCCCCGCACGAGCGCAGCACCCCGGTCAGCCCCATCGCATCTTCGGTCTGGTCACCGGCGCAGATCAGCACCACGCGCCCCGTGCCATCAACCGCCCGCAGACCAGGGCGCGCCGTAAAGGTGGTCTTGCTTTCATCGCCAACGGTCATCCCATTTGTCACCTCAAGTGACTCGCCATGGATCGCTGCGGCCTCATCGCTGCCCAGGAAGACCGCCGTATTGGCGACATCAACAGCCGTTGGAAAGCTCATCGCCAACGTGCCATCGCTGTCGGCGCGACTCAGGCGCATCATGGCCTGAACCTCATTGGCGGTCGTCTGCGCTTTGGCCCGCTTGAGTTCGTCCATCCGCTGGAAGACACCCTTGATGCGCTCGCCCTCAATCGGCCCGGGATAGATCAGGTTTACGCGAATGCCCTTTGGCCCCAACTCGCGCGCAGCGGCTTCACTCAGCGCATTGAGGGCCGCCTTGGGTACCACATAGGGAATGCGCCCATAATATTCGCTGCGGGAAAAGATCGTCGAAAGATTAATAATGCTACTGCCAGGGGCCATATAAGGGACAGCGGCGCGCATAAAATGCCAGGCAATGCCGAGGGTACTGGCGATACTGCCCTCCAGCGTCTCTTCGGCCTCGTGCCCGCCAGCGACCAGGGCCGTCAGTGGTTGCCGCACGCCCTCGCCCCCGGCATTATTGACCAGAATATCAATCCGGCCCACCTTCTTGGCGACCGCATCGACCCCAGCGCGCACCTCGTCACTCTTGCTGCCATCCATCGTCACCGCGATCACTCGATCAGCAGCAACCCCCGTCTCACTCACCAGCGTCTTCTGAAACGCCTCCAGCTTCTCGGCATTGCGCCCACTGATGATTACCGTTGCGCCTTCGGCCAGATAGCGTTGGGTAATTACTGCCCCAATCGCACTTGCGCCACCAGTAATCAGGGCGATCTTGCCCTCAAGCCGACCAGCACCTGTAGGTCCACTCATCATCGAGACCCCTCTGTATAGGTAAATGAAGAATCCAACGTCAACGTCTCTCTGTGCGAAAGAAATACGTATGGTTTCCAGGGCCGAGCCGCTGGAAACCATACTGCCACGTCATAATGGTTATCAAGCATTCCATCCGGGAGGGCCGACTTATTAGTCTGTCAACGAAGTTTTCTGGTAGCACCGCCGACCACGAATAACATGCACGAATAAACGAATATGGGCTTTGTGACACACGTATTCGTTTATTCGTGGCCCCCATTCGTGGACGGCTGAGGACGCCAGAAAACTTCGTTGACACACCACTTATGGTCTTCCAGAAATGAATCCGCTCGAGCCCGCGAAGGCGGGCTTCGCTTCCCCGAGCCGAGGGCGTTCGCCCCACGGCATCGGGTTCATAGCGGATCATGGACGGCAAAACCATTAGTCGGCTTCCTGTTCAGCCGACTAAAGTCGGCCCTCCTCTATGCCCGTTTTCATGCTTCATCTTTATGATGATATGGCACTGCGAGCGTACCGAGTCTAATCGTCCTCTTCGTAGGCGAGAGCATACAGCTCGATAATCTCCTGGCGGGTCGGCTTGCGCGGGTTATTATTGGGGCTCCCGCTATCAATCGCCGCATCGGCCATCGCAGGGGCGAGTTCCATCAGACGCTCGCGCTCGACCCCAAGCTGCTTGAGCGACGGGATCTTGATATCCTTGACCAGGCGCCGAATCGCTTTGACCGAGCGATCCGCAGCCTTCATCAGCGACAACCCTTCGATTGGTTCGCCCATTGCCCGGGCGACTTCGGCGTAGCGCACCGGATCGCCGATCAGACTAAACTGCGTCACGACAGCCAGCAACGCTGCATTCGAAACACCGTGGGCAATGTGGAAATTCGCCCCGATCGGGCGCGACATGCCATGCACCAGCGCCACCGACGAGTTGCTGAAAGCAATGCCGGCCTGCATTGCCCCGAGCATCATCTTCTCGCGGGCTTCGATATTATTGCCGTTCGACCAGGCCTGGCGGATATTCTGCGAAATGAGTTCGATCGCCGAGAGACAGAAGATATCGGTCATCGGCTGGCGCTTGACCGACACATACGCCTCAATCGCATGCACCAGCGCGTCGACACCCGTTGCCGCTGTCACCCCAGGAGGCGACGAAAAGGTCAGCAGTGGATCAACAATCGCCACAGTCGGCATCAGATACGGGCTACCAATCAGCATCTTCACATCGGTCTTCTGATCGGTAATGACCGTATAGAGCGTCGCCTCGCTACCGGTACCGGCGGTGGTCGGGATCGCCACCAACGGCACACCAGGGGTTGTGATCTTGCCAATCCCCTTATACTGCTCAATCGAGCCAGGGTTGGTTGCCATCACCGCAATCGCCTTGGCGGCATCAATTGGGCTACCGCCGCCCACCGAGACCACAAAATCGCACGCGGCATCCTTGAAAATCTGCAAGCCCTCTTGCACAAACTCAACGACCGGCTCGGTATTGACCCCGGCATAGACCGCGCTACCAATGTCGCTCGCGGCCAACAACTGCTCGACCCGCGTCACGAGGCCGAGACTCTGCATAATCTTATCCGAGACAATCAACGCCTTGCGCCAACCGCGCTTACGGCACTGATCCCCCAACTGCTCTAGCGCACCGGAACCGACCACAATCTGCGCGGGCGTGATAAACTCTCGCGGCTGCATGGGCACTATCTCCACAGGCTGTGAAATCTTGAACACACACTATTTAACGCATTGTATCATAGCAAGCACCGTCAAGAAGGGTAGGGTTCTCTGGGGGAAATTCCTACCTTGATGGGTAGGGCGTTCCATCGCGACCATATCATCTCAAGGAAAATAACTATGCAGCTCGCTGATCTGCTTACTGATATCCACGCGCTTGAAGAGAGCATTCTGACCTTTGAGCGCAAGTATGGTGTTCGCTCGGAAACCTTCTATGCGGCGTACATTAGTGGTGAAGAACCTGATGATGAAAACTGGGTACTTGACTTTACCGAATGGGCAAGTGTGTATCAGACGTGGCTTGCACGGCAGGCTGCCTATCGGAACGAAGTGCAGCCTACCGTCGCCGTGAACGGCTCGGCTCCTGGGGAGCGAAGGCCACCTTCGTGGCCTGATCCAGCTGGCGAAGGCCGGCTTCGCCCTCGGTAGCCGAGGCATTTACGCCGACAGTGTGGGCGTGTGAGGGCGATCCGCCAGCCTAGTGGCACGTGCCAAGGCAAGATGCAATGGCCCTCAGTTTCACCCAAGTGCCTCTTGATCCTTACACTAAATCAGGTATGATAAGCATACTTGTACGAAAAACTTGTTGACCGCACATATCTATGCGTTACAGTAATGAGAACCACGATGCAGCAACTATCATTTATTGATGATCCGAAACCTCGGCCAATCGTCAATGTGGCGATGGTTCCACAGCGTAGTCCTTTTCGTTATCCTGGGGGGAAGACCTGGCTTGTGCCACGTATTCGTGAGTGGTTAAGCAGCCGAAACACGTCTCCTGCCGAGTTTATCGAGCCATTTGCAGGAGGTGCTATTGTCAGCCTAACCGTTGCGTTTGAGCGTCTCGCCAAGCATGTCACCATCGTTGAACTCGATCAGCACGTCGCGGCTGTATGGCATACCATCATCCATGGCGATGCGCTATGGCTTGCGGAGCGCATCGCAAACTTCGATCTCACGCCTGAAACCGTCGAAGCAACGCTTGGTGAACCGGCATGCACGCTACCTGATCTTGCGTTCCAGACAATCCTGAAAAACCGTGTCAATCGCGGTGGCATTCTGGCCAATGGGGCCGGAAGAATTAAGCATGGTGAGAATGGGAAGGGTCTCAAATCACGATGGTATCCACAAACGCTGAAGCAGCGCATTATGGATATTATCGATGTGCGTGACCGCATTAGCTTTGTTGAAGGTGATGGTCTCTCAGTCATTCGTGCCAACGCGCATCGTGCGGATGCCGTCTTCTTTATCGATCCACCTTATACGGCTGGCGGCAAGCGTGCAGGTAGCCGACTCTACACGCATTCTGAGCTCGATCATGAGGAACTCTTCCGCGTGATATCGACAATTTGTGGGGATTTTCTGATCACGTATGATAATGCCGATGAACTCTATGATCTCGCTCGTCAGTATCATTTTGATACCCAACTCGTGGCAATGAAGAGCAGCCATCATGCGGAGATGACCGAACTTCTGATTGGAAAAAATCTAGCTTGGGCGCGGTAACGCGTTTGCTTGTCCTCAAAACTGAGCGTTCATCCTTCTCCTGCGAGCACGGGCAACCCGCCCGCGCTCGCAGGAGAAGGGTGAACGCTTACCTCTCACGCTCGTTTGCTGTGATTCACGGCTTTGAGAATCTTTAGGTTGAGTACGATGAAACGCCAGAGTTGAAAGAGCTTGAATCGCATCCAGAAACGGTCACGATCACTGATTTCCACGGGTGCCTCCTATTCAGGGATGATTTGCCAACCCGGACGAGCTCTGAATTTGTGCATGAAGGTTTCGTGTACCATCCGTTTCATCCATGCGCCACTTGTGCCCAGTTCCATGTGCGTCACAAAGAGGTCGCGCCCGGTGCCGTTGGGGTACCGACGGTGATCCGGCACGACGGGGTACATGATGATCGTTGCTGCTTCGCCGTCCCACAATGAGTCACCCATCGAGGCAATGCACGCGGCGAACATCTCGGTCATGCGTTCGCGGTGGTGCATGGTGCCGCTGGTGATCATTTCGGCGATGTTGAGCGCGGTGATCCGCCCGATGATGCCGGCGATCATGCCGGTGCGCGGCGCTGTGGCGGTGATCGCGGTGCCGTTGGGGGTGATGTGGGGGGCCGAAATTGGTCCGGGTGGCGCAAAGGCGATGCCGGCGGCGAAGATGTTGGGGTACGTTGGGTTCTGATAGGTCGCCGGCCACGCGTCGGGTTGGTTGCGCAGGGTGGCGTAGTCGAGCCCGTAGATCGCGTCAACTTTGACGAGACCGTTTGGCATGACAAGCTTGTCGGCGATGTCGCTTCCGTCTTGCCCAAGGTAGCGGATTGGTTGCCCCGTGAATTGCGGGATCAGCATCGCAAAGTCGTAGGCGGTCTCGCCATAGTGCCCTGCGTAGTCCTCCCACAAGATGTGGCGGTCGTCAACCTTGTGGACGCCGCGCTGCACGTGCCACTCGATGCCGTATTCTTTGTAGACGGCTTTGATGAAGTCTTCGCTCGCGAGCAGTTGCCCTTTGTGCCTTGCGGTCAACCCCCCTACCCCAAAGTCGCCAAGGGCCGCTTCGTTCGAGAGGTAGATCAGTTCGGCGCGGTTGCGCACCCGTCGCCGCACAAGATCTTTGTGGATGTTCGAGATGTACTCAAGGGCGGCCCCCTGGCAGGTTGCCCCCGGATGCCCTGTGCCAACGACAAAACGTAGGCGCTCACCCTTTTCGAGCCGTTTGACATGCTCCAGGTAGCTGTCACGCGCTTCGATGGCATGATCAAGCGTGCAGATCGAAACGGTGTTTCCTTCGGCAGGGCCAAGCCCTGGGGTCGCGGCAAAGTTGAGTTTTGGCCCCGTCGCGATCAGCAGATAGTCGTAGTCGAGCCGCTCAGGTTGGCCCTGGTGATGTGGCGCAACCGTCACATACTGCTCGTCCGGGTGGACTTCGGTAACGCGCCCCTGCACAAAGTTGACGTGCATCCGATCATAGACTGGCTTCAATGGGATCGTTGTTTGCTCGGGGCGCATATGCCCAACACCGACCCAGACCCACGACGGCACAAACCCAAAATAGTCGTAGCGGTTGACGACCGTGATTGTATGCCGTTTGCCAAGTTGCGCCCCTAAATAGAGTGCCGCTGTGTGCCCGGCGAAGCCGGCCCCAATGATCACAACACGGGCCATCTGACACCTCCTTGTGACAGTCGCTGCACGTTCTCGCAAAAGGATTGACCCTAAGGCATGGTTCCGCAAGCTCACATGTCTAGTAGGCCTGTGAGCGCTGTTCGAGCGGATTCATTTCTTGAAGACCAATCAGTCGTCTGTGAATGAAGTTTCCCGGTCGCGCCGCCGACCACGAATGCTGAGCACGAATAAACGAATAGGGGCGGTGTGGTATTCGTTTATTCGTGGCCCCACTTCGTGGACGGCGGCGCGACACCAGAAAACTTCATTCACAGACTATTCATACTTGCAAACCGTCATGGTAGCGCGGGCTTCCAGCCTGCGTGCGGGCTGGAAAGCCCACGCCACCATGAAGTCGCCATCAACAGCCGTATGAACCATGCGCCTGGAGGGTCGGTTACTCCTTTTGTTAGATGCACGCCAGTGGCAAATGGTTACATACATGGTTCCTGGATATTACCCTGGGGATTGGTTGCTAGCCAGACGGCTGTGGTATCATACGGCGTATGAAGAGCGTTGAGCATAATCCATTATTGGCTATCCCCCCTGCGGCTCTCGATCTAGTGGCTGGTGAGTCGCGTAAACGTCTGGTGAGTTATCTCAATCGCTGGGGCCATTACGATGCGCTGCTCAGCTATTTCGCAACCTGGCTCGAAGTGCAACCAACAGCCGTGATGCTTCGTGAGGGCCGTGCTCGTGTTATGGTTGAGCTGGGGCGCGGTGATGAGGCGCTGGCGATCCTTGATGAACTTGATGCCGAGCGTGCGGTCAGTCTCAGCCGTCGCCAGTTGCGTCTGCGGGCGTTGTTGGCCGCCCGTCGCTTTGCCGAACTCGAGCAACTTCTCGATGAACTGGTGCAGGATCATGATCACGCTATCTTTGCCTGGTTGATGCGTGGTGATCTGCTGCGTGCGCGTGATGACGCTGAACAGGCCGCCGCTGCCTATGCCCGCGCCGCTGATCTTGATCCCACCGCTATCGCGCCGATCCGTCGGCTCGCTGAACTAGCCCTGGAAGAGGGCGACCCCGAACGGGCGCGTGGTCACATTGATGCGCTGATGCTCCGCCCTGGGTATGCGTCTGGTATCCCCGATCTCCAGATCTTGCTGCGGGCTGCCCAACTCGCCGAAGATACGCATACCGCCACTGCCCTGGCCGGTCAGCTCGCGGCGATCGAGCAGGCCGAGCGTCTCGCAACCGCCGAGGCCCTTGGACATCGCATCGCTTCTCGCCCCGAGGCCGAGCGCCTGGCCGAGGTGCCGGTTGAGGCGCCCGCTCCCGCGTTGCCCGAAGAGGCCTATCGTGTCTTACGCGATATCTTTGGTCTCGATGAGTTTCGGCCCAATCAGGCCCGGGTGATCCAGAGTGTGCTCGCTGGTGAGGCGACGCTTGCGGTGATGCCGACCGGGGCCGGCAAGTCGCTGACCTATCAGTTGCCTGCGTTGCTCTTGCCGCAGGCGACCGTTGTGGTCAGCCCACTCATTGCGCTGATGAAGGATCAACTCGATGGCTTGCCTCCGCAGGCGCGCCCTTATGCGACGCTGATCAACTCGTCGCTCAGTACCAGCGAGCTTGCGTCGCGGCTGCGTGGTGTGGCCGCCGGACACTATCGTCTTGTTTATGTCGCCCCCGAACGCCTGCGCCAGCGTGCGTTTCTCCACGCCCTCAAGCGCTGCGGCGTTGCGCGTTTTGTGGTTGACGAGGTTCACTGTCTCAGCCTGTGGGGGCTCAGTTTTCGCCCCGATTATCTCTTCATTGGGCGCGCCCTCGAGGAACTTGAACGCCCACCGGTGCTCGCGCTGACCGCGACGGCCTCGCAAGAGACGCAGCACGAGATTGTCAATTCGCTTGGTTCGTGTGAAACAGTTGTGGCCTCGGTCTATCGGCCCAACCTCTATTTTCAGGTGATCCGGGCGGGCAATCGCGACGAGAAGTTGCAAGCCTTGCGCGAGTTGTGTCAGCAGATCGCCGGGCCGATCATTGTCTATGCACGTGCCCGCCAGATGTGCGAAGAGCTTGCCGCCGCCCTACGCCAGATAGGCATTTCGGCCGATCACTACCACGCCCAGATTCCTGACCGCGATGCGACGCAAGAACGGTTTATGCGCGGCAAGACCCGGGTGTTGGTCGCGACGGTTGCGTTTGGGATGGGCATTGACAAGGCCGATATTCGCGCCATTATTCACTACAACCTGCCTCAGTCGGTCGAATCTTACTACCAGGAAGCCGGACGCGCCGGGCGTGATGGCCGTCCCGCCACCTGTGTGTTGCTCTACGCAGGCAGCGATAAGGCGCGGCTGAGCACCTGGCTCGAAGATGAGGCGATCAGCCGCGATGATCTGCGCGCCCTCTACAAGGCCGTGCGTGGCATGATGCGCGGCAGCTTTGATGTCGTTGACCTCAACCAGTTGCAACGCGCCCTACCAGGCGACGACGATACGCTAGTGCGGGTTGGCTTGAGCATGCTCGAACGGGTCGGCCTACTCAAGCGCCACTTTGATACCCCCGAAACGGCAACCCTGACTCTTACCGGTATGCCGGCACCTGATCCTCAGGCGTCCATGGTTGCCCAGGCGGCTGAACTTCTCGAAGGCGTTTCGGTTGACGTGAACCTGATCGAACTCGCCGAACGTACCGGGTTGAATCCGGCAGAGATCGAGGCGTACGTGCTCACCTGGCACGACGCAGGCTTCCTCCGTTTCCGCGGGGGCATGCGGCTCCCGTTACTCGAACTGCGCCCGGCCCCGTCCGACGTGGCCGACCGCATCGAGCAGTTGCTCCACGACTATCGGAGTCGTCAGGAGCAGCGCATCGAAGCGATGGCGGCGTATGCCCGTTCCTCCGAATGCCGCCACCGCACGCTTGCGGCCCATTTTGGGCAGCGGCTTGCCCCGTGCCGTACCGGCTGCGATATCTGCGCACCGCAGGCCAGCACAGGGGTACGGGTGATCCGTGCTGCTGGTGCCGGGCAAGCACCGCAACCCCTGCCGCCGCGTGACGACGACCCGCGCAGCGACATCCAGCGCCTGCTCGACGGTCTGGCGCACATGCCCTTTGCCATTGGACGGAGCGGCCTCGCTCGCATCCTCAAAGGCAGCCCCAAGAGCCCGATTGGCCCTGACCGCCTCCGCGAATATGGTACCCTGCGCCACATGACCCTCAGCGCGATCGAAGACCTCATCGAACAACTGATCAGCGATGGCCACCTTGCCCGCGACGAACGCGATGAATACCGCCGTCTCAGCCTCACCGAGGTTGGTCAGCAAGCGCGGCGTATGTCATGAACTGGGGGCCGGGGCGATGGGGACGATGGGGGCAGGGGCAAGCCCTGTCCCTACGGTTTCGGTTACGGTTTCGGATGATGACGTAGGGGCAGGGCTCGCCCCTGCCCTGCCCGGTACGACCCCGCCCTGGCCCGCGCCACCCCTG
>NZ_RYFF01000135.1 GCF_004138165.1 Candidatus Chloroploca sp. Khr17 | reverse complement strand
CTCGCAGGCGTCACCACGATCACCAACACCGCCGCCATCAGCGGCACCAACGATCCTGGCTCGTCCTCGAACGACGAAACCACGCCCGTCACCGCCGCGCCCGATCTCGTCATCACCAAGACCGACAACGACCGCAGCACGGTTCCGGGTGGGCTGATCACCTACACGCTGCGCTACACCAACACCGGCAACCAGCAGGCCGTGGGCGTCGTCATCAGCGAGACCGTGCCCGTCAGCACAAGCTTTGTCAGTGAAGGCAGTGACGCCTGGGATTGCACCAGTGCCCCGCGCTGCACCCTGACTATCGGCAACCTCAACGCCGGGGCCTCTGGCAGCGCCACCTTTATCGTGCGCGTGGCCGACCAACTGCTCGCAGGCGTGGAGACGATCACCAACACCGCCGCCATCAGCGGCACCAACGATCCTGGCTCGTCCTCGAACGACGAGACCACGCCCGTCACCGCCGCGCCCGATCTCGTCATCACCAAGACCGACGACAACCGCACCGTGACCACGGGCGACCTGATTACCTACACGCTCACCTACACCAACGTCGGCAACCAAGACGCGACGGGCGTCGTCATCACCGAGACCGTGCCGACCTACACCACCTTCATCACGCCGACCGGTTGGACATGCAACAGCGGCACCTGCACCTACCCGGTGGGCGACCTTGCCGTCAACCTCACCGGTACCGTCACCTTTGTGGTGCAGGTGGATGCGAGTCTGCCTGCGGGCGTCAATAGCATCTTCAACACCGTCGTCATCACTGACGACCTTCGCAATGGTAACGACCCAACCCCCGAGAATAACGACGACGACGAGACCACCCCCGTCACTGCCGCCCCAACGCTCGTCATCACCAAGACCGACAACGACCTCAGCACGGTTCCGGGTGGGCTGATCACCTACACACTGACCGTGACCAACACCGGCAACCAGGCGGCCGCAGGCGTGGTCATCACCGAGACCGTGCCCGCCAATACGAGCTTTGTCAGTGACGGCAGTGACGCATGGAACTGCAGCAGCGCTCCGCTCTGCACCCTGAATATCGGCACGCTCAATGCCGGAGCCACGCTCACCCGCACCTTCATCGTTCAGGTGGACACCCCGTTGCCCAACGGCATCACGACCATCACCAACACCGCCCGCATCGGGGGCACCAACCACCCCGAAGGTTCCTCGAATACCGAGACTACCCCGGTCGAAGCCGCGCCCGATCTCGTCATTACCAAGACCGACGGCGGGATCACCGTGGAGCCAGGCGACCTGATCACCTACACGCTCACCTATCGCAACGTCGGCAACCAGGACGCGACCGGCGTCACCATCACCGAGACGGTTCCGCTTTACACGAGTTTTGTCAGGGCCGGCAGCAGTACAGGCTGGGATTGCGCCGACGGCAGTCCATCCGGGACAACCTGTGTCTATACCCGCACAGCATTGGGAGCCGGGAGCACCCTGACCCGCACCTTCGTGGTGCAGGTGGATGCAAGCCTGCCCGCTGGCATCACGACCATTACCAACACCGTTGCCATCACTGACGACGGCACCAATGGCGACGACCCGACCCCGTTGAATAACGAGGCCGACGAGACCACCCCGGTGACGGCCGCGCCCGATCTCGTCATCACCAAGACCGACGACGATCGCACGGTGACGACGGGTGGGCTGATCACCTACACGCTCACCTACACCAACGTCGGCAACCAGGATGCCACGGGCGTCATGATCACCGAGACCGTGCCGACCTACACCACCTTCATTACACCGACCGGTTGGACGTGCAACAGCGGCACCTGCACCTACCCGGTGGGCGACCTCGCCGTCAACATCACCGGTACCATCACCTTCGTGGTGCAGGTGGATGCAAGCCTGCCTGCGGGTGTCACGACCATTACCAACACCGTTGTCATCGCCGACGACGGGCTGAACGGCCCCGAGATCAGGCTGGACAACAATGATGACGACGAAGTCACGCCCGTCACCGCCGCGCCCGACCTCGTCATCACCAAGACCGATGACGACATCACCGTGACCACGGGTGACCTGATCACCTACACGCTGACCTACACCAACGTCGGCAACCAGGATGCGACGGGCGTCGTCATCACCGAGACCGTGCCGACCTACACCACCTTCATCACGCCGACCGGTTGGACGTGCAACAGCGGCACCTGCACCTACCCGGTGGGCGACCTCGGTGTCAACCTCACCGGTACCGTCACCTTCGTGGTGCAGGTTGATCCGAGCCTGCCCGCGGGCGTCACGACCATCACCAACACTGTCGTCATCGCCGACGACCGCACCAATGGCGACGACCCGACCCCGTTGAATAACGAGAACGACGAGGTCACGCCCGTCACGGCGGCCCCGAACCTCGTCATCACCAAGACCGACGGCGGGATCAGCACGGTTCCGGGTGGGCTGATTACCTACACGCTCCGCTACACCAACACCGGCAACCAGCAGGCCGTCGGCGTCGTCATCAGCGAGACCGTGCCGGTCAGCACGAGCTTTGTGGCCGCTGGGAGTGACGCCTGGGACTGCACCAGCGCC
>NZ_RYFF01000048.1 GCF_004138165.1 Candidatus Chloroploca sp. Khr17 | reverse complement strand
ACAAGCCTCAAGAAACTGTGCTGACGCTAGTATAGCAGACGGATCGATGTATGGTTGCCCAACCACCGCATGACCGCCGCACCTATCACCCCGCTGTGGCGGGGTGATGCCATGCTGGCAGGGTCTATGTTGAGCGAAGCTTCGCCCCCAGAGCAGCCATCCCTTGGGGATCCCCCAACGGGACACCCCGAACAACTTCCCCTCTGGTGACGATGAGGACAGCGAGGAGCGACGCGACCCAACGCTGCTCGCTGTCCTGCGGCGTGGCAGGAGGCCCAGTAAGCAGCAAGCCCAGACGCTTGGGCCATGATGCGCTGTGTCGCAGCGCCACATCCACTCGTTTTGCCAGGGAACCCCACTGGTGGTATGATGTGCAGTACATACGTTCTTTTCTTTGCCTGTCATCGACATCGCACCCTGTGACAGGCGTTGTTTCCGCTGAGGTCACGCGATGGCGCTCGATCATGATGGCATCTTCAAGCAGTTGCTGAGCACCTTTCTCGTCGAGTTTCTCGACCTCTTTGCCCCCGATATCCTCGCCCTGCTTGATCCCGACACACTGACCCTGCTCGCGCCCGAGTCGTTCGTGGACTTGCTCGATCCTGACCGCCGCACCGCTGACCTGGTGGTCCAGGCGCAAGGACGTGAGGGGATGGCAACCTTCCTGATCCACCTGGAGCATCAAGCTCAGCGCGATGCTCAGTTGCCGCGCCGGATGTTTCGCTACTTTGCCCGGTTCTATGACCGATACGACCGGCCCATTTATCCCATTGCGCTCTGTTCGTATCCGAGTCCGCGTCGGTTAGCCCCCCACCGACACGAGGTCACAGTTGGTCACCATGAGGTGCTCCGGTTCGAGTACCTCATGATACAATTGAACCAGTTGGACTGGCGCGTCTATCTGAGCAGCACCAATCCGCTGGCGGCTGCGTTGATGGCACGCATGCGGATCGCCCGTGAAGAACGTTGGCAAGTCAAAGCAGCGTGTCTGCGGATGCTGGCGGGCGTGCCAATGACGGCGGCGCAGCGTCGGATGCTGGCAGCCTTTGTCAGCATCTATCTCCCGCTCAATGGCGACGAGACCCGTCGGTTTGAGGCGGAAGTTGCCACATGGCAAACACCAATCCAGGAGGCTGTGGTGGAATTGATCACGGAATGGGAATTGAAAGGCCGCCAAGAGGAACGCCAGAACTTGCTCCTTCGCCAACTCACGCGCAAACTTGAACCGTTGCCTGAGGGTACTCGGCGTGAGGTCTTGGCCTTGACACCCGAGCAGTTACTGATCTTGAGTGAAGCGTTGCTGGAGTTTGACACGCTCAACGATCTGACGAAGTGGCTTGCGGAACAGCCAAGAAGCAAGGCATAGGCTCATTGGTAGGCAAGGTAGGCGCAGCGCTCACCGGTTGCGCCTACCGCACGTACCATCAACCCAGCGGCCCGGTGCGCATTTGAAAACCGCGCACCGGGCCGCTGCCGCAGCGCTTCGGTCAGCGTAGGCCCGCCTCCTGAGATCATGCTGTCTCCTTGGAGCCCTGGTGCAGAGCCTCGACCAAAGTACCAGCCTCAGCCGCAGCTGAATAGGCTCCCTCCGGTGTCCTGAGAAAGCCCTCGCCTGTGCCAGGGGGTTGAGCGCATACCTGCACCCATGAGCGCCAGGACTGATGCAACGTCAGCGCTCCGGGGGGCACCGTTGACGCGCCGTTCACAGCGACGGAGGGCAACGCCGGCATGGGTCGGCTGGATCAGGCCACGGAGGTGGCCTTCGCTCCCGGATAGCCGAGGGCTGAGCAACGGCGACCCGGTCGGGTCGCCGTTGCTCAGCCCTACCCATGATCGCCCACTCGGTTGACAAAAAGCGGTGCATCCTCTATGATCTGTTGTCAATACGTCACCAAGCCCTGGGACAAGCAGGTGGATCACGACCGTTGCAGGCCGAGGGCGAAGCAATGACCAGAAGAAGGGCAGGCAGCCCCCTATGGCTGAAACGATCGATCACCTGATTGGACAGCGCCTCGCCCATGCCCGCGCCGAGGCTGGCCTGACGTTACGCGAACTCGGCGCACGCCTCAACTGGGATCACTCGACGCTGTCGAGTTATGAGACCGGACGCCGCTCGTTAAGCCTGCCCCGGCTGATTGCCCTGGCGCATGCCTTAGGGCGCTCCCCGTCCGCCTTGCTGGCAAGCTCTGAGGAAACGGCGCAGCTCATTGAACGCATTGAGCGCCAAGGAGGGCATGCCAACCTGCTCAGCACCACCAGCATGGGCAACCTCCTTCAGGACGAGCCGACGGTGCTGACGCCACCCCAGCAAGGAACCAGCATGACATGAAGGAACCAAACCTTACCCTCCAACAGCTGCAAACAATCGACAGCTTGCCCATCAGTGGCACCAGCCTTGATGTCCTGGATATGGAACGGGTGCGGGCGCACATTGCAAGTGCGACGAAACAACTCCGCTTCAATGGCGACCCTGATCCGGTCGAGTACCTGATCCGGAGCCGTTGTATGGTCAAGGAAGGCGCGGAATTGCTGGCCACGCCCACCGGGATCCTCGCCTTTGGGCACGAACCGCAACGCTACTTTGCCAACACGGGGGTCAATATTGTCCACTATCGGGGCAGCACCCCGAATTCGATTGAAGTTATGCATATCGAGCGGAGCATTGGCGGCACGGTGTTTGACCAGATCGCGAGCATTGAGGCCTATCTGAAAGCCCATAACCGCCGGGGCATGACGATTGAAGGTGGGTATGAGCGCGTGGAAATTTATGAATACCCACCGGTCGTGCTCCGCGAATTGAGCGTCAATATGATTGCGCATCGGGACTACCGCGATCTCTACACGCAGGCCATCGTGAAAGTCTTCGATAATCACATTGAATGGAACAATCCGGGGGGCCTGCCTGAAGGCGTCACCATCGATCGCTTGTTAGATGTGCAGCGGAGCCGTAATCCGGCCCTCTTCGCCCTGCTCTTTGAGCGGGGCTTCATTGAAGGGGTGGGCCAGGGGCTTGATACGGTGGTGGCAACCCTGGCCCAGGCGAAGATGCGCCCGGCTGAGTTTGAAGATATTAACAATGCCTTCTTTGTGGCGCGCGTCTGGCGGCGGCCCATCGAAACCCTCTTCCAGCAGGATATCTACGCCCAACTCAATGTACGCCAGAAAGAGATGATCGAGATTATGCGCCAACAGGGTGAAGTGACGCTGGGCACCCTGAAGGACGTGCTGGGCGCTGACATCAGTTCACGTCAGATCCTGCGCGATCTGCATGGCTTGATGGAGCACGGCTTTATCAAGGTGATCGGACGCTCACGCAATACCCGCTATTGCTTGCAGTAGGGGCAAGGCTCCGTCGCCCGTCGACACGAGCACAAGGGCAGCTTGGCGCATAAGGTTGACCCGTATTGACGCAAAGGCGCAAAGACGCAAAGGTTTTCGCGTAGGTGAGTTAACCCTTCGCGCCTTCGCGCCTTCGCGTGAGCTTCTTTGCAAACTATTGGGTCAAGGCCACGAGCGGCGGGGACGGCGGCCCTACGAGGGCGTTGCGCGACATTGCGCGACAGACGGGATGTCACGATGGTTTACCCTTTAGGGCGGGAAGCCCGGCAGCTTGAGCGCCGGGAGGAACGCCCCCGCTTGAGCGGCTTTAGCCCAATGCTTGCGCACGCCGCCTATATGTGCTACAATTCATACTGTATGAAACTTATCGCACAAATCCGGCTGAACCCAACCCCTGAGCAGCACGCGGCCCTGCTGGCAACGCTGGCAGAAGCGAACGCCGCGTGTGATGCGATCAGCTTGATTGCGTGGCAGGCGCGTGAGTTTCGCCGTATCCCCTTGCAAAAGCTCTCCTACCATCAGGTCAAGGACTCGTTTCAGCTCGGGGCGCAAATCCTCGTTCGCTGTATTGCGAAAGTAGCCGATGCCTATACGCTCGACCGAAACGTGAAGCGCACGTTTCGTCCACACGGAGCTATCGCCTTTGACGACCGCAACCTGTCCTGGTACACCGACAAGCAAGCGGTGTCGATCTGGACGGTTGAAGGGCGGCAGCACGTCCCCTACCGCCTGGGCGAGCATCAGCAGCACCTCTTGCTGTTCCGAAAAGGCGAGAGTGACCTGGTCTACCATAAGGGTGCGTTCTACCTGCTGGCCGTCTGCGATGTGCCTGAGCCGAATGAGCAGCAGATGGAAGGGGTGCTCGGGGTCGATCTGGGCATCGTCAATCTGGCAACCGACAGCGACGGTGAGGCGCACACAGGCGAGCACGTAGATCGCAAGCGGCAGTGGTACACCCGGCGTCGAGCTGCACTCCAGTCGGTCGGCACAAAGTCGGCCAAACGGCGGCTGCGCCAGTTGTCGGGCCGACAGAAACGGTTTCAAAAAGACACAAACCACCGCATCAGCAAGCGGCTTGTTGCCAAGGCCGAACGCACGAAGCGGGCGATTGCGGTCGAGGAATTGACCCACATTCGCCAGCGGACGAGGGCTAGAGGGCCGGAGCAGCGAGCGCGACACAGCAACTGGGCTTTCGCTCAGTTGCGGCAGTTCATCAGCTACAAGGCGCAACGAGCAGGTGTGCCCGTTGTTGCGGTTGACCCGCGCAACACCAGTCGCACCTGTGCGGTGTGCGGGCATTGCGAAAAGGCCAATCGCCGTTCGCAAGCTGAGTTTTGTTGTGTCGTGTGTGGGCATACGGCTCCTGCCGATGTCAATGCCGCGATCAATATCCGCAATCGGGCCGCCTGTCAGACGGCCTATGGTGCCCAGCCTTCGGGTTGAGGCACAAGCCCAAGCCCTTTTAGGCTTGGGTGTCTGACACAACCGCACCCACGCAGGCATGGCTTCAGTTCGGTTGCTCGACATTGCTCGACATAGGACATGTCGAGCAAATAGTCCCCTGACGGCCATGAGCGACCTGCTGGCAAGCCACACCCACCAGCCGCCATGTCGAGCAACGAACCATGCGCTTCGAGGCGCGTAAAAGCCCTTCAGAAAGCCATAAAACACCTTCACCACGACGCTAACTATCCCGTTGCTCGACATGAAACAGCTTTGCATGTCGCGCAACTGCCTCTGCATGTCGCGCAACTGGTCAGAAAATGTCACGCAATCCTCTTGAACATGTCGAGCTATTTCGCTATGCTAGAGAGCAATCCGGTGGGAACCAGCCCCTCACATGAAGGCCACCCAACGGGGCCGCCGAGCGCCCCGGACACACAGCCAGGTGGGTCGCTCGCACGACATGGCCTCGGCCGCAACCAAAGAGGAAGGAACGATGACGTAAGCAAAACCTGCGCAGCACCACGGCCCGGAACAGCACACCTGAGCAGTGGCCCACAAGCAAAACGACGCGCATAAAAAAACGAAGCCCCAGACCACCATGCCGCCAAGCCAATGGTCAGGAGCCCGCTCTTCGCGCGAGGCTTGATCGTAGCAACGATCAATCGTGTGCCTCTGCTCCGTATACTAGCAGCCCTTGATCCTGCTGTCAAGAGGTTGGGGGGTTTTTGTACCCAAAAAGCACCCCAACGACCCAAGGCAGGTTCAGCATGAGCCCTACGGAGAGCTCGCATGATCCCATCTTGCGCCCAGACGACCACCGGACGCCGACGCACGGATACCGAATTTGAGGCAATGCTTGAGCTTGATCTGCGGAACAGTCCCGCCAAACAACGGGCCATGCGGCGGCTCCGCCGTCTGATGGATGCCAACGGCAAGGTCGTGCTCCGTGGAGGGGTGCGTGGCTGGATGGTGCTGCTCGACTGTGGGGCCAGTCGGCCCCGCTGGCTGTTGGAAGAACTCGCGGCATGCGGGCTGATCACCCTAGAGATTAAGCCCGAGCGTGGTCGTATCCTGTGCGCGGAAGTGGCCGTGAGGGCAGCCTTCGACGACACGGCAGACGCGGCGGCCCCAGTGACATCAACTGGTGTCCATCCCAGGATGCCTACGGATCCCCTGGCGGAAGCAGGAGTTGACCATCCAAACCATCACGAGGCAATGACAAATTCCTCCAACCCCGAGGCCCCCGTTCAGAGTCAGGCCAACCAGGGCGAACGCCTTGCCGACGACGTCGCTGAACCAGCCTGCCCCACGCACAAGCCACAGGTCACCCCGACACTCAAACCAACAGTGAACCCGACGGGCATGGAAGCGGAGCGACCACGTGCGCCAAACGTTCAGACCGGCTCTGGCTCAGCGGGGTTTGATCCATCCCGGATCGATCCCCCCCCACACCCCCCCATGTGGAAGCATGAATCTATGCAGCAGCAGCATGGGCGTACGCAAAGCGAAGAACCGGGTGGGATCAGCTTCGTCCAAAGGCTGCTGCAAGCCTTTCCTGAGGCTGATCGAGCGCTGCTGACGGCATGGGCCAACAATCCGCTCGTGAACGAATGTGCGGCGGCGCTGGCCGCGCTCCAGGGCTTTCCAACGGCAACCCTGGCCGCATGGCAGCAGGATCTGGCCGCGGCGCGGAGTCGAGCCAACATCGTCCTGCCCGAGGGTCTGGTGCTGGCATGCTGGAGCCGGGGCGAGCGGGTGAATGCGGCACGTATGCGCCCCAGTGCGCCCCAGGGTTCACCCCATCAACCGCACCGCCGCTCGCCGCAGGCCCCTCCACGGGCTTATGACGCTGACCGGGTACGGGCGCAACTCACGCTGCCGGCAGCGTCGGCCAACGACCCGGCGGAGGGCGTGACCGCTGAAGAAGCCCTTGCTGGGCATGCGTTGGGCAACACCGAGCCTTCCGCGCTGGCTGAACCAGCGCCGTGCGCAGGAGCCGCCCAGCAGCCCATGCTGCGAACCGCCGCCCCAGGCCAAGGCACGGCGGGGTCGCACCTGGGCGACCGTGACTTGGGTGATCCTGCGGTGGGTGCTGATGACCAGAGCGTCCAGCGACCTGCCCAGGCAACGATGGGCAGCGTTGGGCACGACGAAACCGTGCTGGAGAACCCGCTTGCGGCAAGGCAAGCGTGGCAAGCGACCCTGGCGCTGCTCCGGGAAGCGTGTTCGCGGCAGGAGTTTGACACCTGGTTACGGGCGACACGGCTGATCGGCCTCGACGACGGCCTCGCGACCATTCAGGCTCCAACGGAGCATCTGGTGCATCTGCAAGCCCGCTACCAGCGAGCCGTGCAACGGGCCTTATGTGATGTCCTGGGGCGACCGATCCAGGTGCAGTTTGTTGCTTGAACGGTATTGGAAACAGATCTATCAAAAGTTGGAACTCGCTGATCGCGCCGCCGTGCGCGCATGGCTGCAACGGCTACGCCAACGCTTCGCTCAGCCCTTCGAGGCTGAGGAGCGCTGAAGCCCAGAGCGTGCCGGTGGGCCATCGTCACCCCAACGCGCTGAGTAAGCGGTGGAGCAGTGCTTCGTCGGCGCGTTCGATGACTGCGATCAAGGCGACCGCGTCATCATGAGCGGCGAGCAGGGCGGCTGGCGTCGTGCCATAGACGGTGGCGAGCAGGGCGAGCCGTTCGAGCGGGGGCTGCGCGGTGCCGTTCTCGTAGCGCACGAGTTGGGTGTGGCCCGGAAGACCGGCCAGCCTGGCCGCTTCGCGTACCGTCAGCCCAGCCGCAAAGCGGGCGGCACGCAGGCGCCGCCCTACCCGTTGCGCGAGGCGCTCATGCTCCATCAAATTCCTCCAGCTCGTGCTGCTCGATCCGTGGTAGTTCCTTGCCGGTCAAATCGCGGTAGCGATCCTGGATAAACTGCACGACGTCGTCATAGCGTGACGCTGGCAGATCGGTGTAGGTACTGACCCCAAAGCGGGCATTGACCTCAGCCCAGCTGCGGCGTATAGCAAGGCCAGGTGCCAGATCGGGGGTGTGCTGCGCGCGGGCCTGGCCCCAGGTCTGCACCATCCGGTAGATGGTTCCCCGTTGCGTTGGGCTCAGCCGCGTGTGGGCCTGATGTTCGAGTTCCTGCACCCGCTCACGGAGTTCGCTCAAGAGCGAGCGGAGATCGCGGTAGGCTGTCCGCGCACGCTCTTGACTCTGCTCAAGCTCGGCCTGGCGCTGGCCTAACACGGCCAACTGGCTCAGCGCCTGATCTATGCGATCCAGCTCACTGAGATCCTCGATCGTACTGCTTGGCGCATCGGGCAGCCCGGTCAGTTGGGCGAACGCCTGCCGCACGGCGTTGACGAGATAGGTCTTGACATAGCTGAAACGCTCACGCACCTCCGGGTTCACGCGGCGCTGTTGCACGCTCAGCAGCCACAGCGGCACATCATCAAGCAAGAGGAAATCGCGCGTGCGGATCTGTTTTCCTCCCACTGACACGCGGAAGGGGGCCAGGCGCACGTCATCCATGGTCAGAATGCGGCGACGCTGTGAGGCAACATCTAGGCCGAGGGTTGCACAGAGGTCGCGTAAGTCGAGAAAGATCAGACCATCACCAGAACGCACGGCGAGCACGACCCCATCAAAGAGCGGGATCGGGAGTTGCTCATGGGGCGACGGTGCAGGGACCGGCAGATCGCTGGACATCATGTTCTCCATGGGTGTTGGTGCTTCTTATGCACCAAAGGCAGTCATATGACACGGTATGGTGCGTTTGAAGCACCATATGGGGGAGTATACCACAGTTTGGTGCGTTTGAAGCACCGATAAGACGGGTTTTTTGACGCCAAGGCGCAAGGGCGCAAAGGGTTGAAGGAGTACAGGTGTACGAGTGCCCCGCAAATTGCGGGATTTGGGGTGAGGTGCGCTTTTTTCAGCTGCTTTTTTAACGCAGAGACGCAAGGGCGCAGAGGCGCACAGGTGTACGAGTACCCCGCACATTGCGGGATTTGGGGTGAGGTGCGCTTTTTTCAGCTGCTTTTTTAACGCAGAGACGCAAGGGCGCAGAGGCGCACAGGTGTACGAGTACCCCGCAAATTGCGGGATTTGGGGTGACGCAAGGCCTCCGTCATTGCTTGCTGCGCGCGGCCTTTAGGATGGCAAGGGACTGTTCAATGCTCTGCAGGGCTTGCGTCGAGGCTTCATTCAGGGTGAACTGTTCGGCATGTTGGGCCAGTTCCGCCAGGATGGTGGCAATTTCCTGGAGGGCAAGCTGCATCGGTAGCGCGTCTGGACTCGCGGGATCAAGCCCTCCGCTCGCCAGGAGGGCCACCCTGGGCGTTGCGCCTTCAGCGCGATCAGCTGGTAGGGGTTGCGGCCCCGCCGCACGCCCTGACTCAACCGAGGCCCGCTTCGCGGCGCGGATGGCGCGATCAACCTCGGCGACCGTTGGGGGTTTCTCGGCCGTCAGCACGACCTCGATCACTTCAAACGGGGTTGACTCACGGGCGAGGCGTTCGGCCGTCGATTGACTCAAGCGCCCTTCGGCGACGGCGCTGCCAAAGGCCGGGTGCTGCATCGCGAGCTCGTAGATCCGCAGCAACCGTTCAGCGGTATCCGTTGACGTCTCGGTTGCCTCAAGAAACGCATACCATTCGCCGTGATCGGCCGCCACCCGTGCTTCGCGCAACCAGCGGGCCGCTTCAAGCAGGGCTTTCCCGCTCCGCCGCCGGGCCCCGATGTAGTTGCGTGCCAGCGCCTGCAGTTCCTCACGCAAGCTGAGGACGGCGTCCGAGAGGGGGATGTCCACGTCGTCAGCCGTGGAAATGGTAAAGGGTGCCCCACGCTGCAGGGTGGTGGTGGTTGGGACGGGCTCCTGGCCTTCAGCATCCGGCGACGAAACCGTATAGGGCGCTCCTTTCTGGAGCGGAACCCCCGTGCCGATCAGACCTTGCAGCCGCTGCTTACCGTTTGCCATAGCGTGCGGCCACCTCCTGGGCCAGGTGATGGTACGCTTGCGCCCCGCTGCTCTCGGTGGCGTAGATGCTGATGGGTTGGCCGGACGCAGGTGATTCGACGAGTTTGACATTGAAGGGGATGACGGTTTGAAAGACGAGCTCGCCGTACTGGGCGCGAATGGCCTCTTCCACCACCGCGTTGACGCTGGTACGCCGATCAACCATCGTGACCGCAATGCCGCCAATCCGCAACGACGGATTGAGTTGCCGGACAATGCCAATCGTTTCTTCTAACTGAGGCATGGCTTTCAACGCAAAGACGTGGGCCTGCAACGGTACGAGCACCGCATCCGCCGCCGTCAGAGCATTGACGGTAAAGACCCCCAGGCTGGGAGGACTATCGACCAGAATGTAGTCGTAGGTGCGCCGCGTCTCCTCGAGCGCGGTGCGGAGCAGCAACTCACGGCCAAAGCGCCCGGCAAGCGTCAGTTCGGCCCCGGCGAGCGCCAGGGTGGCCGGGATCAAATCAACCCCATAGCTGGTAGTGATCGTGGCAAAGCTGGTGCCCAGCGTCGGATTTAAGAGCACTTCATAGACGGATTGCTCGATGGTGGTGGGATCATAGCCAAGGGCCTGGGTCAAGTTGCTTTGCGGATCAAGGTCAATCAACAAGACCCGCGCACCTGCCTGGGCGAGCTCGACGCCGACGGAGAGCGCCGTGGTGGTCTTGCCAACCCCGCCTTTTTGCATCGCGACAGCCAGTACGGTCATGGTTCGCTCCTCTGCGCTACCAGGGTACGCTGGCGTCGCGGTAGGGGATGGGCGGCCCGGACTTCGACGAGGTGGGCGACGCTCTCTTCCGTGATCGCCAGCGGTGCCGTTGGATACTCACCGAGCGGGTGGCCCTGCAACAACCCCTGGCGCACATAGCGGCGCACTTGCCGTGGGGTGACCCCGAGGCGTGCGGCCGCCTGGCGCGTTGTCAGTAGCATCGTTCCTCCTCATGTCCTACCTGGGACATTGTACCCTACCCTGGCGTTGAGTGCAAGACTACGGCACGCCAGCGCTGGCACGCTGACGCGCACTCTTCCCACTCTGGGCATAGGCATCCCCGTGACAGGTTGCTATACTCGCCATAGTTCGCCTCAACGTTATCCTCATGGTTGGCTTCAGCTTCGAGGTCGTGGCTCAGGCTTGATGCGATGCACGCGAGGTCGTTTGACCTGGTGCTGGCGTGCCTGTGCCTGCGGCAGGCTGGCCTGGGGGCTCAGGAGGGATGGGATGGTGCGGTTCATGGATCAGGGGCGGCCCCAAGGGGCGCTGGGCGGTTGGTGGCTGGTGCTTCTGGGCAGCTTGTTGCTTGGGTTGACGGGCTGTGCCGTACCGCCCACGTATGCCGATCGCCGTGCGACGGCCCAGGTCACGGGCTGCTGGCCAGATCAGGCACCGACACCCCCACCGGTAACCGTGACCCCTGACCATGAACCGCTGGAGGCGGGCGCACCTGACCCCTTCGCCACGGCGCTCCCCACGACGACGCCCTATCCGCGTTGTGACCCTGGCCCTGGGGCGACGCTGCCGCCCTGGCCGACGCCGATCCCAGCGCCGCCACCCTATCCTACGATGGAAGCCCGCCGTTGGCGCCACGGCAGTGAGCGCCAGACCACGCTTCAGCTGCCAGGGATGATCCTGGATCTGGATCTGGCGACCCACCCGACCGAAGGTTGGCCCGTGCTCGGGGCGGCCGTCTGGTCGCCGAATGAAGACCCGGATCGGATCTTTGTCATGGTGCAGCATCCTCAGACACAGGTCTGGAGCCCGGCGCGGCAGGTGGATCTGGGCGCTGCCCAGGTTGGGCGCTTTAGTCGCACGGTGGCGGTGGCAATCGCCCCCGATCATACGCTTCACGCCGTGTGGGGCATGAGTGATCCGCACCCAGCCTCGGGAACGCCGGCGGGGATCTGGGCCAGCCAGAGTCACGATTACGGGGCCACCTGGCAGGCACCTGAGCGCCTGGCGACCGGCTGTCGCCGGGTCAATGATCTGGCGGTGGGGGCCGATGGCCGCCTGGTGGCGATGCTCATCTGCGAAGATGGCCCGGACACAATGCAACTCGCCATGGTCACCCGGTTGCCCGCCGAGGGCTGGCAACCCGTCACGCGCTTGCCCGTTCCGACCTGGTATTTTAGCGAGGGGCGTCTGGTGATCCTTGGGGCCGGGGAGGCCACCCATGTGCTGGGCGTGGTCTTGACGGGCGGTGCGCAGGTGACCGCCGTGCTGGTACACCAACACGGTGCGCCTGACGCTCCATGGCAGCTTGCGCATCAGCCCGTTGCGGTACCCGGCATCGCGGCCAGTCTGCGCATGTGGCGCGTGCAGGCGCTGGTGGCCCCGCGCCCGGCTGCGCCTGACCGCCCCCTGATCATGTTTACCTGGACAGATGCCGAGCATCCGGCAACCGCGTATGCCTTGACCTCGCTGGATGGCGGGGCGCACTGGCTTCCGCTTGAAGCGATCGTGCATCGTCCTGGGGCTACAGTGGGGACGGTGATCCCTGGTTATGACCCGGTTGCTGATCAGGTGGCGGCGCTCTGGACGTGTTGTGACCAGATGGCGACCCATTATGCTGCCGTGACCACCCCCGGCACCGGGGCATGGCAGACGCTGATGGAGCCGCTGAGCGCGGCGCCTCTCCCGTTGGCGCTGGGCTCACGGGCGGTGGGGTTGGCGGTGGGGGCCCAGGCTTTGCAGAGTCGCACGCTCTGGTTGGCCTGGGTTGAACAGCAGCAGCGTGTGACCGTGCGAACGCTGGAACTCAATCAGATCCTGTCCGCCCAGACGCTCGCGCCAGCGGCGACACCGTCAGGCGGGCGACCATGAAGCAGACCTGGTGACACTCCGCACGCCCTCAAGGGCGGCGGCTTCTTGGCCCAACCCGCCTCGTGGCGAGCGTAACGACCAACGGATCTGTCCGACCCGGTTCCCGAAGGAACGTATTGCACCATCCAAGGAACACCTGACATGTTTTATGTGCCGCAGGAGTTGAGCGACACAACCAGCAACATATCCTGCTGTTCAGGTGCGGCTCCCGAAGGAGCACCTGTGCAGCCCGCAGGCCCACATTGCGGGCATTGTAACACAAATGTTCAATGTCGGCAATGTTCTGGCTCAAGCCAGCGCGAAACCCGCCTCACCACACGCCCTCAAGGGCGGCGGCTTGCGGCGCGTTTCGTACTGTCAACGACGCAGCGCCGGATGATGGTGGTGGTGCTCATCAGCAGTGTGAGTCTCCTCTTTCTGGCCTGTGGAACCGCCAGCACGGTGATTACCTCCGCGCCGCGCTGGGCTTGTCCGAGTCCAACCCCCCGTCCGTTTGGGGTGGATGGCCCGGTGAAAGAGGTCATTACCCATACGCGCCCGATCACCGAAGGTGGCGATTGGGAGGAAGAGCTTTTCTACGAGCGCTGGGAGCAGGAGTATGGCCCGTTGGGTGGCCCGCCCTTTCCGTCACCCACGCCGTATGCCGCCGTGGGCACGGCCTATGTCTTTGGACAGCGCGTCGAAGCCTGGCCGTTCCACATCCAGGTTACGGCGCAGGCCGGGCCAGTGGTGACGTTGCCTGGCGTGGCTGCTGACCAGCAGCAACTCGCGTTGATCGAGTTGATCTGGCACAACCATACGGTGGCCCCCATTCCTATTCAGTATGCCGAACAACTCCGGCTACGGGCCGTGACGGAACCATCAGGGGCCGTTGTCTCAGGCGGTACCTGGAGCGTCACGCCAGTCGCACTCCACCTGGCGGGGGTTGCCAGTCTGCCTGAACTTATTCCGCCAGGCGTGAGTAGCGTGACCGTCCCTGTGCTAGGGCCGCGTGGCACGCCAAAGGTCGTTGAGTTGGCCCTGGTGGGCGATCCAAGCGCGGTGCCGCTGTTGCCTTCGCCAACGGTGCCGCCAGGGATGCCGACGCTGACGCCGACCCTGGCCCCGCCGACGCCCACGCCCACGCCCAACCTGGGCTTGCAGCGCCAGGAACCCAATCAGCTCACGCTTCAGTGGACTGATGCCATGTGGCGGGCACCCGGGGCCGAACCGTGCGCTGATCCGGGCGCGTTGACCGGGTGGTCAACCGAACCAGGGCAGGCCTGGGGCCACGAGGTACCCATCCAGGGCGTGAGCGCCCCGCCGGGGCGTCCCCGGGTCGTGCAATTGGCGCTCCATCAGGTGGGTAAAGCGTATATCTGGGGGGCAAAAGGCCCTGAAGCGTTTGACTGTTCAGGCTTGATGACCTGGGTCTATGCCCAGATCGGAGTGACGATTCCGCAGGGCACGGCGGGCCAGTGGCCGCGCATGCAACCGGTTGATCTGGCCCAGCTTGCCCCAGGCGATCTCATCTTCTTTGCGATCGGCGGGCAGGGTATTGATCACGTGGGCATGCTCGTGGGCGACCTGAATGGGAACGGGCAGTGGGATATGGTGCATGCCGCGAGTCCCAGTCTGGGGGTGCGCATTGACTACGACGTCTTGCAGTCCAGTTTTTATGCGCCACGCATTCGTGGTTTTCGCACCGCCCGTTGAACGGCGCACCAGGGCGAGACATGGGGCGGGGTCGGTGATCAAGGCGGAGGAACTGCGCCACGGGAAGGATGGAGCGGTGACGAGCAAGCTGGCGTCAAGAAAGGAGCCGATCATGCGGTGGTGGTGGGGCGGGAGTGTCTTGCTGGTGCTGCTGCTCGGGTTGGTCTCACGCGTAACGGCGGCGCCGCCGCTGGGGGCCGTGCTCGTGGTGAGCTTGCGTGACGAACACGGAACTGGACTGGCCGATGTCACGGTGCTGATCCGTGATGCCGCCGGGTCGCAGTTGATCCAGCGTGCGACGACGGACGCTACGGGCATGGCAACCGTGCCGGAGCTTGCCGCAGGGCAGGTACGGGTGGCCGTCCAGGGCCGGGTGGCCGGGGGGCCCCTCTTCCTGGCTGGGGCTGAAACCGACGGGATCAAGTTCACGCTGCACCCAGGCACGAATCGGCTCGATCTCCGTGCGGAAGCCTCGGGCCTGGTGCGGCCTGACCCGGGCACGATGATCGCCGGCGATCAGCCCGTTCCGGTACCTGACGGGGTTGCGGCTGCGATGCAAGCGACCTTGCAGACGTTGCCGCTGCTGCCGCCTGCGCCACCCGTTGCCCCCCCGCTTGCCGAAGGGCCAGCTTCGCCCACATGGTTGAGCGCGCCCCCGGCTGACCTGCGCATGGCTACCGCGCCGCCGAGCCGTGCGGAGGCCGCAGGCTCAGCGTTGTCGCCCGCGCCACGGGATGCTGGAACGGCGACGGCCCCTCGTGCGCTGCTGCACGGCTGGGTTGCCTGGCTGCTGATGGGCTGCCTCCTCGTGCTGGCCGTTGCCACCGGGCAGATCTGGTGGCGTGGGAGGAACGCATGATCCGCCCCGGTCGACGCAGCATGCGCCCATGGCGTGGCGGCCCCCGCCGCTGGTGGCTGGCGGGGTTGATGCTCATTGGCGGCGTGGGGGCGCTGCTGCGCTGGCCGTCGCCGGTTGCGGCATGCAGTCCGATGAATGTCGGAGCCTGCATGGACGGTGCGCAGTATGAATTCTGGCTGGGCCTCGCGTCGGTGGGCTGGATGCTCAACCGTACCCTGTTACAACTCGCCTATCAACTGACGGTGATGCGCTGGTGGCTCGTTGAGGTGGTCTTCACGACGGCCTATCAGGTGGTGACCGACCTCTTCAACCCGCTCTATGTGCCCCTCGCCGTCCTGGCGCTCATCCTGGCTTGCTTGCTGTTGATGGTGCTCCCGTTCACGGGGCGCAACGTCCCCATCACGCTGCGCCATGTGCTGCTCTGGGCCATCCTCACCCCGGTGCTGTTGACAGTAGGCGGGCAATTGATCAGCCAGGCGGAACAGGTGCGTTCCGAAGTTGCGACAACCCTGTTTTTGGAAGCCACGGCCGCAGCACCGGGCGCGATCTTTGGCGTGACTGCCGATGATATGGCCGCACCGGTGCCGCTCTATCCGGCGAATCCGTGCGGCACCGGTCAGTTGGAGCGCCGGGGGCCGCTTGGTGCAATGCAGATGGATGACTTGGCCGCAGCGTTGCTCTATGCCAATGCCGCCGATATTCATTGCCCGAACCTGACCGGGCCGAGCAGCACCTTGCCTGATGCCTTCTTTGCTGATCCGCCCAACTTTGCCACGACTGAGGATGTCAGCCAGATTCTGCTACCCAATGACCGCAAAGTGGCGCTGGATGGGATCCAGCGCGGGGTGACCCGCTTGGCCGTCGGGCTGTTGCCGAGCATGCTGGCGGTGGCGGAAGCCATGGTGCATCTCGTCCTGAGCCTCAGCATGGTCATGCTCTGGGTGGGGCTGCCCCTTGCGTTGCTCGTGGTCTGGTTCCAACAGACGTCACAGGGCATTACCAGTCTGGTGCGTCGGGCCATCACGGTGATCCAGGTCTCGTGGTCAAGTAGTTTCGTGATGGGCCTGCTCTTTGCCTGCCTGTTGGCGGCAGCCGAGATGGGCAATGCGGCGGCCTATACCGGCTTTGCGATCGGGGGCTTGCTGCTGATGGGGGTCTTGCTCGTGCTGGCCGCCAACACGTTGCAGGGGAGTCTGGTCACGGTCAGTGCGACGGTGCAAACGCTGACGGGGCTCTCGATGCTGGCCGCCTGGGAGACGACGGCGGGCGCGGCACGGGCGACCGCAGGCGCGGCGGCTGGTGGGGTGGCGCTGGCCGCCGGCGCCGCGACGGCAGGTGCGAGTACAGCGCTCACCGGCATGGCCGCGATGGCCCAGACGGAACGCCCAAGCTATGCGATGGCCGCGATGATGGGTCGTTCCGCAACGATGATGCAGCTGGGGGAAGTCGCCGTGGCGATGGGCCACCTCGACGATCAGGATGAGTTGTATCGGGGCTTGTATGCCGGCCAGCGCCATGACCAGGGGACGCGCGCGATGCGCTTGCAAATGCGGCGCGACGCTGCGGTGCTTGCCCCACCACCGGCGGCGGCGCCGCCACCGGCGGCGGCGCCGCCACCGACGCCACCGCCGCCGCCCCCGCCCCCGGCTCCGGCGTCTGCCCCGCCCCCGGCCCCGGCCCCGGCTCCACCGCCACCACCTCTGGTGGCTGCCCCGCCCATGGCGCCACCGCCGCCGCCGCCCCCGCCACCCCCAGCCGCACCGCCGCCCGTGGGAACCCCGCCGCCCCCGGCGAACGCAGGGGCAGGCCCGGCTGACGTGGCGCTCGCCACGCCCGCACCGGCGGACGAAGCGCACGCGGCGGTTCCCGCGCCGGTCGTGGCCCCAGCACCATTGCCGCCCCGGCGACGCCGCCGGCGGCGTGAGGCAGGCTAAGGAACGCGTGGGTGTATGGCCTGCGCGGCGTAGTACGGATGAAGGTGGCGCACGTGAGAACGGGGAAGGAAGGAAGGTTATGGCTCGTCTGGTGTGGTTGGTCATTTCAGGGCTTGTGTTCACTGGTTTGGGTCTCGTGATCGCGGTGATGGCCTGGTTTACTCCGTTGCCGACAGTGGCTGCGGCGCAGGCCATGACGCCCATCCTGGGCGAACCGACTGTGGTCACGCCGGTCTTGCCGTCCGCGACCGCAACCCCGGGGCCAGGGGCGCCCACCCGCGCCCCCGGCGGTCAGCCCACCCGCGCCGCCTGCGCAGGAACAGGGAGCCGCCCCTGCCAGAACCACCTGCGTAGGCCATGACGACCGGGCGCGGGCCTGTCGCCTACGGCGCGATGACCGCACGGCGACCCTCACCGTCCGCCCAGGGACGCCGCCGCATTGGTATCAGCTGGAACTCCCGGCCACCGGCCTGGTGACCCAGATCACGCTGCACCCCAGCGCGGATCTGACCCTCGCCCTGACCGCACGCCAGGCCGATGGCACCCTGCTGGCGAGCCTCACCCCGCCCGCGACGACCCTGGCGCTGGCCCCAACGATCTCCGGCACCCTCTTCCTGCAGGTGACCCCCACCCTGCGCCCGTCCGCCGCCGTCGCGAGCTACGACCTGGCCGTACAGCAGGTGCTGCCGCCCCCGCCGCCTCCCCCGGCCCCGGCTGACCCCGCGCTGGCCCCAGACGCGCTCGAAGATAACTGGAGTCCGGCCCACGCGGCACCCATCGCCGTCGGCGTGATCTACGACCTCACCTTCGTCTGCCCCGTCGCTGGCGGCTGTCCGGGCGGTGATCATGACTATCTGCGCGTGACCGTCAAAGCCGGGCTGACCTACCGCCTTGCGACGTTTGACCTGGGGCCAGGCACCGATACCGTGCTGGATCTCTTCTGGGGCGACGAGCATGTGCCGGTCGCCCACAACGATGATGCCTTCCCTGGCTTCAGTCTGCACAGCCTGCTCACCTGGACGGCCCCGAGCGACGGTGAAGCCGTCATCCGCCTCGCCCCCCGCACGGGCGCGTTGCAACCCATCGTCACCGACGCCGACGCGGGCCGGTATCGGTTCGCGATCACGTTGGCGGAGAGCTCGCTTGGCCGCGAGATCCGGGCGCGGAGTGAGGCCCAGTCCGGGCGACCGCCAACGCCGACACCCCCACCGCTGCCCAGTCGCCCGGTCAGCCCGGCCCCGGCCCCCGTCGCCCCGCCCGCTGCCGCGCCCGCCGCAGCCCCACCGGCCCCCACCGCTGCGCCCCCGAGTACCGACGCGCCAACCGGCGCGGCCCTGGTGATCACCGAAGCCAGTGATCTGCATGAGGGGCCACGCGGCAGCAGTGCCGTGCTGACCAGCCTCCCCGAAGGCCACCACGTCACCTTGCTCGGCCAGGCCAGCGGTGTCTGGGTACGGGTGCAGCCGCACGACCTGGTCATGCCCGGTTGGATGCGCGGCACCGACCTGCGGATGCTGGAGGCCGCGCCTCTGCCGGACGCGCCTGCGGAAGGCTTGCCCCCGTCATCCGAGGAGGCTGGTGCGTCACCGGCCTCGGCGGGGTCACGCGCCACCGCGACCGCCGTGCCCTCGTCTCTGCGCGTGCAGGCCATTCAGGTCGTGCCGCTCGAACCGCTTCCGGTGGCTCGTCCTGCCCCGCCCCCGGCGCGCAGTTCCCGTTCGGTAACTGTCAGCCTCCGTCGTGCTCCCACCGCAGCGAACCTCCCGGCGGCCATGCGTACCACCGACCCGCAGGGACTCCCGCTCAGTGGTGTGCGCGTGCAGGTGCTCAATGCTTTCGACGATCTGCTGGCCGAAGCCGTGACCCCGGCGGATGGCACCCTCGTTTTCACCCGTGAGGTTGACCCGGAGCATGCCTGGCGGTTGCGCATCCCGGCGCTCGGCATGCACGTGGAGATTGATCAGGCGGTGCTGATCATTGAGGTACCCGCGACAGGAGATGAGTGATGCCTACGTCCGCCGAACAACGTGATACCGCCCGCTTTCATGAACAGATGACGGCGACCTATCGGGCTTGGGTGGCCTATTTGCAGGCCCAGCGCACCTTGCTTGAGGTGCAGGCTGACCGCCAGCGTACCTTTGCCTTTGAGTTGACGCACAGCCGTGAACAGGAAGCCCAGGCGGCCCAGGCCACGCTCGACGGCATTGCCCCGGCGCAACGGGCGCTCTTTGACGCGGTGCTCAATCAGGAGCGCGACACGATCCGGGCGAACGGGCAGCATGATCCCCGTCTAGCGGCTCAGGCGACGACGGATCCGGATCAGATCCACCGCGCCGCTTTGCAACACCTGCTGAACGATGCCCAGGGGTTGGCGACCGAAGATGGCCGGGGCTTGCTGCCACGGGGGACACCCGACGAGCCGCGCTGGTATAGCGTCGATGTCCATGCGTTGACCATGGCTCCCACTGAGGCGCAGTATGCCCTGGGTGCCGGGGGCACGTCTGAGCGCGCCCGGCTCGTACGCACCGTGATGATCTGTGTCAGCCTGATTCTCGTCATCCTCATCTGGATGCTCTGGCCGCGCGCCGAGGCGGTTTCGCGGGCGACACCACCCCCGCCGCTCACCGTCAATGGCACGCTCGTTACGCCCTGGCCCCTGGACACCCTGCACCTCACCGCTGCCAATGGCACGACGACGGTTCTGACCGTGACCCAGACCGCCCGCGAGGCCGGATGGCCCACGCTCCGCGAGGGTACCCAGGCGGTTTGGGCAGCGGCGACCTGGCTCCCCCTGCGCTTCTGCGTGCCGGCGCTGCTGCTGGCTGACGCCACCACGGTGACCCTGCCCGGTGGCGGTGACACCCCGACCCGCGTAGGGCACCTGACGACCGACCGCCTCAGCCAGGCCGATCTCCAGATCGACGCGTGTGAGCCGAAAAGTACTGTGACGCCCCGGCTGGCGCTGTTGCAGATCGTTGCCCCCGCTGAGCCACGTGCGCTGGGTCAGGCGGTGACGCTCCCGGACGGAACTGCGCTTACGGTTGACCGCTTCATCTTGACCGGGCGCGGCGAAGATCCCACCTTGCCCGCGCAGCAGGCCCGCCTCACCGTCATGGTCACGAGCTCCGCGCCGGTGGATTGGCCGTTGGTGGCCCCCACCCTGCGCTTGCCCAACGGCACGGCCCTGCTGCCCAGTGCGCTGACGAACACCCCTACCGGGAGTGCCGTGCAGTACCTGGTTCCTCACCCCCACAGCCCGCTTGACGTGACCTGGAGTCTCAGCCCCGCGCCGCCTGCTCCGCTGCTGCGCTGGCGCACCTTGCTGGAGCCACCGCTCAGTCGCGAGGAGGTGTTGCGGACGGCGTTGGTGGTCGAGGCCGTCACGGTCACCGCCACGCACCTGGCGACCTACGATCTGAGCGTGACGGTGCGGAATCAGCATCGTGAGCCTTTGTTGCTCACGGCGACCGATATCAGTCTGACCGTTCAAGAGCGCCCACTCGTGATGCCAGCCATGACCGATCTGCGCACCCCCTTGGCCCCGGGGGCAACCCGCACCCTGACCGTCACGGTACCAACCCAGGCCCAGGGTCGCATGCTCTTGCAGGTCGGGCCGACGCGGATGGAACTTCGCCCGCACCTGGCCCCTGAGCAGGGCCAGGCGTTACCGTGAGGCAGGTAGAGGGAGGAGAAACGATGAAACATACCCAACCGATGGCAGGATGGCGCCGCCACACGGGGTGTGGACAGCCCACCCGCCAGTGCCTGGCAACGCTCGCCGCTGGGCGCTGGTATCGGCTGCGCCAGCGCCTGCGCGCCAGACCGGAGCCCCGTCCTGCGGACGCGCCGTGTCCCTGTCGGTCGCCACCTGGTGCATCAGCTCAGCCGGGGGGCAGATGGCTGCCCCCGCGACGAACGTTCGGCAAACGGTTGCCACGACGGCAGGCCCTGACCGCAAGGCGGATGCCTGCCCTAGCCCAAAGGAGACGCCGGTGGAAGCGATTACGACGATGTTCACCACGCTGCAAACGAGTTTGTTGTCGTTGGTGTTGCCCACAGCAGTGATTGCGTTGGTCTTGTGGTTTTTGATGAACGCCCTGGCTCCGGTCATTCCCGACTGGGCCCAGGCGGCCCGGGGGCATTTGCAACGGGTCTTGTTAGGAGTGGTGGTAGTGGGGTTTGCGACCACGATTGTGACGGCCCTCTACGGCCTCGGTGGGGCGGGCGGGGCGGTCGGCGGGGGGTAAGTACCACGCCGGGTGGTGCGTCCTGCCCCCATGGGGTGGCAGGACGTTCCTGACGCCCTACCGTTGCCCCGTTTGCAGGCGGTAGGCGTCAGGAACATGGCTGGCTTGTGTCCTGAGCATGGGGAGGAGCGCGTTATGCCGTATCGCATGTTAGAAGAGTTGCATAATCGCCGCAAAGAAAAGGTAGCGGTCTTGCTCACGTTTGAGCATCTGGTGGGCATCATTCTCGTGGTGCTCCCGTGTGTGGTGGTTTCCGCGGGCTTGCCGCTGCTGGTGCGCGCCCCGCTCATCATTGGGGCCGCGCTGTTGGGACTGGCGTTGACCCTCGATGTGGGCGGCATGGCAATCTATGAACACCTCCTCTGGCAGCTACGCGGGCAGCTGCGCATGCGCATGCATGGCCGGATCATCACCCCGGAGATGCTTACCGGTACCGTGCAAAGTGAACGCCGTGAACGTCCGCTAGCGGTCGATGGGCCGGTGCAGATCGTGCGCGATCCGCGCCAGCGCCGCCGCCGCCCGCCCGTCCCGAAGGTGAGCACGCCTGACGCGCTCACGCCCGCGCCGTTGCGTGATGACCCGCTCGCTGAGCCGCAGCCTGCGGCTGATTGACCCGCCGCTGACGCCGCCAGCGGCGTCAGCTATGAGCACGGAGAGCTATGGATCTCTTTCAATTGCACAGTTTCCCGCTGGAACAAGTGGCTGACCGGGAGGGCTTTGAACGTCGGGTGGGCGCATGGTTTGCCGCCCGTCCCTATCCGGCCCGCCTGCTGGCGCTCTCACGCGGCTTTTCGTTGCAAACCGCCACCGAGCGCATGCGGCGTGAGCAGGCTCCGCTGGCCTATCTCGCCCACGGCCTGGGCCCGTTGCTGCGGGCGATTGATGCCCTGGTTGACGGAACCGAGGCCCATGACCCTGCCCAGATCCTGCGTGCTTTGCCGGAACCCATGGTGCCAATGCTGCTGACCCACCTGGCACCGTTTCCGGCGATGCAAGCACTGGTGCAGGCCGCCGTGCGGGGCGAACCCTTGCCGGTCACTGACGCCCTCGTCGCCTGGGCGACGCTCGCCGATACCATCGTCCAGGTCTTCTGGCGGCTCCCGTGGATGCAAGAAATGATGGCGTTCTACCGCACGATGGAGCAGGCCTATGTGCGCTCGGCGACCTACCTCTTGTTGACATGGCCCCCACCCGACGTTGCGCCGACGGTGCTCAGCACAACCTTACGCCACGCTTTTGGCCGTCCGGTGACGCACCTGCCTGTCATGCCTACGTTGCTGGGCTGTGCCTACCGTGAACATGCCACCCGCCTGGAACCGTTGGAAGCTGGACAGCCCTGGTTGGCGGCGCTCCACTCCTATGATCTGCAGGATATCTGGGATGCCAGTACGCTGCATCCCCTGCTTGCCACGAACTACGATGTCATCCTGGCCCTTGATATTCAAACCATGACCCATCGTCAGGCGCAGCGTACGGCAGAACTTGCCTTCAATGCCGCCAACCTGGTCGCACGCGATCACCGCCTGCTGGATACCCGGGCGCAGCGGGTCACCGCCGATGCCACCCATGCCCTGCACGAACTGCATCACCAGACGCTCCATCGTCTCCAATTGGCGGTCATCGTCGGTGGCCGCGACCCCGACGACCTCGAGATCAATGTCGCGGAGACCCGTGACCGCTTGGGTTCATCGTTGCGCCTGATGCGGGCCGCCGGGGCGCAGGCTGAAGTGCTCAAATTGTGTAGCCCGCTCCCCCGTACCCATCTCGAAGCACCCTGGAAGCCACGCACGCAATTGTCGCAGGCGGTCGGCTGCATGGCCGGGATTGTCGGGTTGCATCGCCCGACCGCCACTACGGGCATCTTCCTCGGGATTGATGCGCTGCGTCGTGCACCGGTCTTTATGGATCTTTTTCAGCAGCAACAAGCCGCGCATACGATTGTGCTCGGCAAATCGGGCTATGGCAAAACCGTCTTTATCAACCTCCTGGCGGAACGCGCGGCGGCCGTGCATGGCATGCAGGTGATTGGCATTGACGCCTTTGCCAATGGTCTGCGGGTCGCGGCGGCGCTGGCCGGGGCGGTCTGTTATCGGGTTGGGCTGGAACATACGGTCAATCTGCTTGACGTTGTCTTCGATACCGAGACTGACGGGGGGTGGTTGCCTAATCAGGTGCTGCATGTCGTCGGGCAACTGGCCTTGCTCTTTGGTCAACCCGGCCAGACGACCGATCATCGCCAAGCGTATCAGCCGCGCATCTTTTCCGTCCGCGAACGCGGCGTGCTGGGCCGCGTGATCCAGGCGCTCTATGAAACCCATGGCGTGACCCCGGAAACCCCCATTGCGCACACCCCGCTGCTCGGCGATCTGTTGACCATGCTGGAAGCGGAAGTTAGCCCGGTGGCGCACGCCCTGGCCCTCGATTTGCGCTATTTGCTCTACGGCACGGAAGATCGCCACGCCACCACGCTCACCCCCGAAGGGGCCGCTTTTCATGGAGCCACCACGATTGATTGGAATTTTCGCCGCGATGTGGTCTACTACGATTTTGCCCAGGTGCCCGAACTCTTGCGCCCGTTTTACTACCTCCAGGCGATTGGTGCCATCCATCGTTATTTGCGCCTGCCTGGACGCGATCGTCAGCGCAAGATCTTTCTCGAAATTGATGAGTTTGGGTATGCCTCCCAGGTTGAGGAGGTCGTACGCCTGGCGCACGCGATTAGCAAAACGGCCCGCAAGTATGGCTGCGGGATCGTGCTGGTTGATCAGAACCCCTCGACCTTCTTTGGCACCGAGACCGGACGCCAGATCTATGAACAAGCGGCGGCGCGCATCTTCTTCCACCTGGAACCGAGTGCCGCCCAGGAAGTGGCCGCAGCCTTGCCCGACGTGCCCCCCGCGTACCTCGCCTTCTTGCCACGGGCTGAACCGGGTGAATGTCTGGCCGTGCTGCGCAATGATGTCTATCAGCTGAATGTGGAACTCAATCGTCGCGAAGCCCACAGTTTTATGGGGTCGTGACCCACTGGGGGACGGGCGCGTGCCCGCCCGGTCTGCGACAACCGTGGGAGGAGGAACCGAGCTCATGATCCATCCCTGGATTTTGTGGCGGCTGGAAGTGCCGGCGGAGGCGTGCGTGCTGGATAGGGACGCCTGGCAGGCGGCGGTACGGCTGCATCTGCGCTATAGCGCGGTCGCGGCCATGACCCTGCGTGTCCGGGGACGGGAGCAGGCGTATGTGACGCTGGAAGGATGTGAGGGCTGCTTGCGCCAGGCCTGTCGTCCCGGCTGTCGCTCGGCCCTCTTCCGACGGGTGCTGACCAGGTCATTGCCTGGCAGTGACCTGGGCTTGGTCGCGGCCCCGCAAGGGCTGGCGACCCGCCCCACCGAGCGGGTTGTGGTGCTTTGGCCCGGGCGCACGGCCCGGCCATTTGAACTGACCCGTTGGGACGAGGCCCGGCTGATCGTCTCTTGGACGGGGTCGCGCCAGGTGCGGGTGGGGGCCTTGCTCGCCGTTGAGGACGATGGCCCCGATCCAACTGAGGTCGCACGGGCAGCCGGGTGGTTGGTGCTGCCAGGCAGCGGACTCTTCGGCCCCCGCCTGGCTCGTCAGCCCAAACCGACCCCGCGACGCTGGCTGGGGGCCCGCTGGCCGGGTGCGGTCCCCCTTTTGTTGACTCCGTGGGTGGGCGGCCAGCCTGGCTCTGCCCTCGCAGGCGACGCTGACCTGGCCGCGTCGCCCCAGGTGTGGGAGTGACAACTGCACGCGCACGGCGTGCCCACGCTGGTGCTGCGCACCTCATCAGGAAAGGGTCTATGGCTTCTTCATCTTCCGCCGTTCCGTCCACCCCGTCCGCCGCCGCGTTACCGCGCATGCGGTTGCAACCGCGCGATGTCGCGATGCTCGCCTCGCTCGCCGAGGCCCGGTATCTGACCGCCTGGGCGCTTGAATGGCTGCACTTTCCGAGTTGGCGCACCCGCTATCATGCGGCCGTGACGGCCGGTACGGTCAATCGGTATCAGGCGAGCTCGAACCTCTATCACCGGCTGGGGTTGCTGCAAGCGCATGGCTTGATCATCCGGTTGGCCCGGATCGCCGATAGTTTGACGGTGCGGGTGCGGCGGAGCGCCGATGCCTATGCGTTGACCCCGCTGGGGGCCACCATCCTGACCGAATATGGCACCCTGGAACCAGAACAGATCTGGTGCGACGATCATCGCAGCAAAGCGCTGCAAAACTTTGAGCATCGGATCGCGATTGGCGTCTGCTACGCCGCCTTGCGGGCCGAAGCCACCTATCGTCACCGGACACTCACGCACTGGCGGGGCGATCATCAGTTGGCACGTCAGGCCTACGACCGCGTCCCGATCAGCGGCCAACGCGACCCCGAGCCGGTCTTGCCGGATGCCACCTGCCTCTTCGACGGCGAACGCCTCGTGCTCGAACTCGATCGCGGCACCCGCCCGCTGCGTTCCTGGTACCGGAAAGCTCAGGCCTACGACGCCTACCAGGGCCACCCGTTGTTGCAGCAACGCTATGGCACCGCTCACTTCCGCGTGCTCGTCGTGGCTCCGAGCATGACGCGCCTGCAGCGGATCGCCGAAGAAGTGGTGAAAGTCAACCACCAGGCGGCGGCGAACTATCTCTTTCTCCCCGAAACCCATGTGCATCCGACGACCATTCGCCGGGGTTGGTTCGGCATCGGCACCGTGGCGTGGACAACCAACCAGGTCGTCGATCGTCTTGTGGAGCAACCGCAGGTCACGCTGGCCCCGAGTCACCTCTGGGAGCCAACACCATCATGAGTACCCTGGCGCCACTGCCCTCCCGGCCAACCCGTCGCCCGCTCGCCCCGCAGACCGTCCAGGAACAACAGAGCCGCCTGGTGAGCCTCGCCCTGCTGCTCATCCTGACTGGCCCCGGGGCGCTCATGCTGGCGGGGCTCTTGGCGGCCTTCGTCCAGGCGGATCGGACGCAACGCCGCGCCCGCTGGTGTGCCCTGCTGGGCCTAGCGGGCCTGGCGGTCATCGCCTTCCGTTGGCGTCATCTGGAGGCCACGCTCACCAGTCTGACGCGTACGACCCAGCCCTTGCTCGGCTACCTGCAACCCTCGCTGATCACCCCACCCTCCCCAGCCGCGCTGCCGGCGTTGTTCCACCAGAGTTGGCCCGACGTGATGCACCTCTGGTTGACCATGCTCCTGCTGGCCCCGCTGCTGGCCCTCTATCTCCAGAACACGCGCGTCAAGACGGCGGAAGATCGGGAACGCGAACGCCTGGCGCGTGACACCGCCCGCGATCAGCGAGCGCTGCAACGGGCGCAGCACCAGTGCGCCACCGCCCCGGACGCTGCCGGTGGATCACTGGTGCTCGGCGTGCCGTTGGGTGGCGATCTTGCCTGGAGCCACGGGGCCTGGTTTACCTACCCAGCGGCCAATCTGGGCCGCCACCTGGTGCTGATCGGCGCGAGCAACACGGGCAAGACCGAAACGAGCAAACGGCTCGCGTATGGGGCGGCCCGCACGTACGGCTGGCGCGTCTTCTATCTCGATTGCAAAGGGGACGAAGCGACCGCTGCGGAATTCACGAGGGCGATGCACACCGCGGGCATTGCCCATGTGGCGCACTTTCCAACCACCACCTATGACGGCTGGCGTGGCGACAGCACCGCCATCCTCAACCGGCTCTTAGCCGTGCTCGACTATACGGAACCCTACTATCGTGACATGACCAAGCTGCTGCTCAGCCTGGCCGTGGATGCCCCCCCCGGGCCGCCGCGCTCGAGCGAGGAACTGCTCGCCCGCCTCCGGCTTGAGCACCTGCTCACCCTCTACCGTGGGCACCCCGAAGCCCAGGAGTTGACGGGGTTGCGCAAGGAAGACGCCCAGGCCGCCGCCAACCGATACCGCTCCTTCTTTCGTGCGCTGCGGGGCGGCCTGGATGGGAGGTGGGCGTTTGAGGACGTGGCGGCTGGGTACTTGCTGCTCAAAGGCCTGGAATTGCGTGACCAGACCGCGAGCCTGGGGCGCTACCTGCTGGAAGATTTCGCCCACTATGTTGCGGTGCGCAAACCGCCGGATGAACGGGTCTTGCTGATCATCGACGAGTTCCCGGCGATTGCGGTGGGCGGAGCCAACGCCGCCACGCTCTTCGAAATGGTACGCTTCCGGGGGGCGGGGGTCATCGTCACAGCACAGAGCTATGCGGGCATGGGGAGTGACGCCGATCGCATCCTGGGGGCGGCGGGCGGGGTCATCTTGCACCAGTGTGCCGATCCCGAACGCCTCTTGCCCCGAGCCGGGCTTCAGGTCAGCTTTCAGCGGCGGATCAGCGTCGCCGAACGGGGCATGGGGCGGGGCGTCAAAGAGTACGCGTTAGGCGAAGGCAGCCTGGCGGTTCAGGACAGCCTGAAGATCCACCCCGACATGGTCAAACGGCTGCAACCGGGGGAATGTGTCGTGATTGCGGGGGGCGCAGCGCAACACATCCGGGTCAGTCGTGTTCGCCCACCGCGCCGGTCACCGCGCCCCCCTCGGCCCGCCGCGCCTCCGGTGACACCGCCGCTGATCACCGACGGCATCGCCCTCGACGACGCCACCCGCCAGCGCTGTCGCACGGTTGCGGCCCGCCGGATGCCGCCCCGCTCGTCGCCCGCCGTGCCAGACCCAACCCCGGACGCCGCATTCACGCCGACCCCTGATCCGGCCCCGCCACCGCCTCGTGCTGGTGGGCCCACCCCACCGCCCGAAGCGGCTGCCCCCGCGCCAGGCCTTGCCGCCCCGCCTTCTTTGCCCCGCCCCGCCGACCCTGGGGGCAGCGACATCGCTGAATACTGACGGCACGGTGGGGGTGGGGGTGGCAATGCGGAGACAGCGATCCGTGCAACGCTCCGCCTCAAGGGCAGCGTCAGCCTCAGCGTCAACCTCGTACGCAACCCCAACGTCGAGCCCTGCAACCCCGGCGTTGGCCCCAACGCCAGCTCCTGCGCCCGTGACGCAGGGGTACCACGCAGGGGCCAACGCTGCGGCTCGCGCAGCCCAGCGAGGCGTTGTCTCGCATCAGGACGCGGTGCAGGGGTAGGCGAGCGACCGTGCACTTCCGCACGCAGCGTCATCCAGCCCCTCCCCGGTGGCGCGTGCGGTGGGTGGGGTAGGTAGGCGATCATCAGCGGGTTGGTCTAACGCCTGCGCTGATGACGGTGCTCGGCGTCGCCTACGCTGACGGTGGCCCCGGGTTAGCGGCGCGTGGCCGTGGTCGCGATGATCATTCGTTGCCTGCCGAGGCGTTGCGTCAGGGTGGGGGCGAGGTTTTCCTGGCGCACCCACCGGGCTACGGACGTGGTGGGGGCAGGGCGTGCGGGATGGATGGTGCCAGGCCACGACCGTGGGTGGCTAGGAGTTACCTTGGTGGTGATCCCGCAACTATGCGCTAAAAGCCAAGAGTCAAACGGGAAAGATGGGTACTGAGAGGATGAAAGATATGTGATGCGTGGTCGCGGCGTTGGCATGGGGCTGACCGGGCGGCCCGTGAAAGCAGAGGCTGTCATGCGCCATCGTCGTTGCCTGCCACTCGTGCTGGTTATCCTGTTTGCCCTGGGGTTGCCCCTGCTGGTGCCCCAGGCTGCGTCCATGGCTATGCCACCGGTGCTGCATCCAGCACCGGTACCCTCGTTGCCAGTCGTACCGGAGCAACTGCGCCTGGATCTGCGCCCGCAGACCGCGCTCGGGCTCAGCACCACCGCGCTGCCACAGGTGGTTGCTGGTGGTCATACGACCTGTGTGATCAATGTCGCCGGGCAAGTGTACTGTTGGGGGGCTTTTTCTGATGTGCCAGCCGATCTCGGCGCGGTCAGCCAGGTGAGCGCAGGTGGAGGTCAGACCTGTGCCGTGACGGTGGACGGGGTCCTGCGCTGCTGGGGGGACAATGGAGACGGCAAGGCGACGGTGCCCGGCGACCTCGGCACGGTCAGCCAAGTCAGCGCGGGTGGGAGTCACACGTGTGCGGTGACGGTGGACGGGGCGCTGCGCTGCTGGGGGAACAACGGCAACGGCCAGACGACGGTGCCGGGCGACCTCGGCGCGGTCAGCCAGGTCAGCGCGGGTGAAGAACACACCTGTGCGGTGAGGGCGGACGGGATGCTGCGGTGCTGGGGAAGGAACACGGATTGGAATGGCAACGAGGTTGGTCAGGCGACGGTGCCGGACGACCTCGGCGCGGTCAGCCAGGTCAGCGCGGGCGACACACACACCTGTGCGGTGACGATGGATGGGGTGGTGCGCTGCTGGGGGGACAATGGATCCAGCCAGGCGACGGTGCCGGGCGACCTCGGCGCGGTCAGCCAGGTCAGCGCGGGGTGGGCGCACACCTGTGCGGTGACGGTGGGTGGGGAGCTGCATTGCTGGGGGAATAACTCGTTTGGCCAGGCGACGGTGCCGGACGATCTCGGCGCGGTCAGCCAGGTCAGCGCGGGTGGGAGTCACACGTGTGCAGTGACGGTAGCCGAGGATCTGCGCTGCTGGGGGGGCAACGGATCCGGCCAGGCGACGGTGCCGGACGATCTCGGCGCGGTCAGCCAGGTCAGCGCGGGTGGGTTGCACACGTGTGCGGTGACGGTAGCCGGGGATCTGCGCTGCTGGGGGAACAACGGGTCAGGCCAGGCGACGGTGCCGGACGATCTCGGCGCGGTCAGCCAGGTCAGCGTGAGTCGGTTGTACACCTGTGCGGTGACGATGGCCGGGGTGCTGCGGTGCTGGGTGTACTCCGATCCGGTGCCGAGTGACCTCGGTGCAGTCAGCCAGGTCAGTGTGGGTTCAGGGCATACGTGTGCGGTGACGGTGGACGGCATGCTGCGCTGCTGGGGGAATAACTCGTTTGGCCAGGCGATGGTGCCGGGCGATCTCGGCGCGGTCAGCCAGGTCAGCGCGGGTGGGTCGCATACGTGTGCGGTGAGGGCGGACGGGATGCTGCGGTGCTGGGGAAGGAACACGGATTGGAATGGCAACGAGGTTGGTCAGGCGACGGTGCCGGGCGACCTCGGCCCGGTCAGCCAGGTCAGCGCGGGTGGGTATCACACCTGTGCGGTGACGATGGCCGGGGTGCTGCGGTGCTGGGGGGCAAACACGGATTGGAATGGCAAGGATCTTGGTCAGGCGATGGTGCCGGGCGACCTCGGTGCAGTCAGCCAGGTCAGTGTGGGTTCATGGCATACCTGTGCGGTGAGGGCGGACGGGATGCTGCGGTGCTGGGGGTGGGACGAGTACGGCCAGGCGACGGTGCCGGGCAACCTCGGCGCAGTCAGCCAGGTCAGCGCGGGTGGGACGCACACGTGCGCAGTGACCGTGGATGGCACCCTGCGGTGCTGGGGGGATAATCGGGCGGGCCAGACGACCATCCCGCGTGATCCGCTGGGTGAGGGTGGGGCGTCTTCAGAGGTGACGTTGACCACCAGTGCGACGATGGTGGCGGTTGGGAGCACGGTGGACGTGGATGTGCGGGGCGCTCAGCCGGGGCAACGTCTGCGTTTGACGCTGGGGCATGGGAGCGTGGGGCAGCTTGCGGAGCCTCTTGGTACCGCCGATGCCCAGGGGCGCTTCCGTACCACGCTGACATCGGCGTTGCCTGGCCTGGTGCAGGTGCGCCTCGACGATCCCCAGCACGGTCAGCCGCTTGCGCCGGTCGTCATCATCACGTTCACCGCTCCTGGGATCACGCCGACGGATGGGCCGGTCGTGATCACCCAGGTCAGTGCCCGCCATCCGCTTGATGGGCGGTATCTCGCAGGGGTGTCGGTGCCGAACGAGGTCTCGGTCAGCGTTGACTGGCGCGGCACCACACCGAGGTGGGTGGTGTTCCAGCTCAATGGCGTGATGACCACGATTCCAGCGACGGCGACCTCGGTACGCCATACGCTCGATATGGGCCGCGATCTGCGCGACGGCCTCAATAGCCTGGAGATCGTGGCGGTGAATGCGGCGGGGCAGCGCTCGGCGGTGGTGAGTTACACTCCGTTCTCATGGCCGATGCCGTCCTGGATGGCGGGCTTAATTGCGACCAACAGGGCTGCTATGCCACTCATGGTAGATTCGACTAGTGGGAAGACCGGGTATGAGTTTACGTTAGTGATACCGCCCCGCACGTTTGATCTGCGCGCACCTGGGTTCGGGGGCAACGAGGCTGACTTTGGCCTTAAGAAGTTCGAGTTTAGTGCGAAATTCGGTTACCCTCTCTTCTGCCTTGGGCCAATTACGAGTGAGGTGAGTGGCGGCCCGACTTTGACCTTCTTCCGCACCGAGATCAGTCCGCAGGTGAAGGGACAGATGGAAGCCCAGCCAATCGGGCTTTGCGTATGGGACGTGCCGGAAGGGTCGGTCGGCTTTGAGATCAAAGCAAAGCAGACCTGGGTCCGTAAGCCAATTCTCGTAATGGTCGCCTACCTCAATACCACTATCGGCATCGCCCTGGAGCAAACGGTGATCATCCTCCATGCGGAAGAGTACATCTCCAAGGTGTTGGGTGAGATCTACCTAGATGGGAGCCTTGCCATCGAGGGGGATGCCCATAGCCGCCTGCTGGCTGCTGCACCCTATGTCGAACTGTCTGATCTGGAGGTCGGCGGTCGGCTGGGGATTGAGGGAGGGTATCGGTGGGATCTGCCGGTAGCCGAGATTAAGCTGTGGGTGGGTGGCAATGGTGGGCCGACCGCGACCATACCTGGCCCGATCGCCGCCCCGACCGGGGGGCTGACCTTCGACCGGGTCGAACTCCAGGGCGAGGTGGGCTGGCGTCTCCGATCTGGCTGGTTCGAGCGGAGCGACACAGGCGAGATTAGCTGGCGCTACCCGGAGGCCAGGAGTATGCTCCTCTCGGCCCCCCCCACCACGGTACCCGCCTTCCGCCTGATCCCGGCGGCACCACCAGCCCCAGCAGGCCTGGTATCGCTGCCTCTGAGCGCAGTGCCCACCGGGGCCAGCCTGGTGGCAACCAGGGTCTATACGTATGCCGAGACGACGCTGGCCGCGAGTCCAAGCGATGAGACGGCGCTCATGGTCTGGGTAGAGGTCGATCCGACCAGGCCGCTCGGCCAGGCCCACGAGCTCTCCTTCAGCCGGTGGAATGGCAGCGCCTGGGCCGCCCCGGCTGGTCTGACCAATGATGATCGCCTCGATGGGGCACCGCAACTGGCATGGGCCGGCAACGGTCGTGCCGTCGCCGTCTGGCAACGCATGGGGGCGGCGCTTTCGCCCGATGCCACCTGGGATGCCGCCACGGCGAATCAGGTCGAGATTGCCAGCGCCAGCTTCGACCCGACCAGCGGCCAGTGGTCGCCCGTCAGCATGCTCACTGCCAACAATGCGCTCGATTTCACCCCCCAGCTGGCGGCGGGCAGCGACGGACGGCTGCTGGCGATCTGGCGGCAGAACCGCACGGGCCTGCTCCAGGGCGACGCGGCCAGCCCCGACACGATCGTCGCGGCAACCTATCAGGGTGGCTGGGGCGCTCCCGTCGCAGCCGTGAGCGACATCCCCGGCCTAACCGAGTACGCGCTCGGTGCAGGTGATGGCACAGCAACGATCGCCTTTACCCGGCTACTGACCGCCACCGGCGCACCATCACCCACCCTCCAACTCTTCACCGCCAGTTGGACCGGTAGCGCCTGGTCGGCCCCGGTGCAGCGGACGAACGACACCCTTGGCCACCGAGCACCACAGGTAGTCTACGACCCCGCCAATCAGCCACTCCTGGTCTGGCTGAGCGACGGGCAAATACGCTCGCTCCATCTGGTCAGTGGGGCAACCAGTAGCATGCCGTTATCTGAGGGGCAGAGCATTGACCGGATCAGGGCCCTGCGCGATAAGGCAGGCAACCTGCTGCTGGTCTTCAGTGCCCAGACGACCCAGCGCGACCTCTTCCTGAGCGTGTACGACGAGGCGCAGGGCCTCTGGGGCCAGCCACGCCCGTTGACCGAAACGACCGATCAGGAGATGTATCTCGCACCGGCGCTCGACACCAATGGGAACCTCTGGGTAGGCTATGCCGCGACTGCCATTGACCACCAGGAACAGCAGATCACGATGCCGGGCGGGACGGCCCCGTTCACCTATAGCATCCCAGTGGAAGTCGGCACTGACCTGATCGCCCTGCGGCACCCGCTGGAGCGCAATCTCGCGCTGGCCGCTGATGGCCTCAGCGTCTCGGAGACCCACCCGGCCCCGGGTACGACGATCCAGATCAGCGCAACGATCAGCAACACCGGCGACCTCGCGCTCACCGGGGTCAGCGTCGCCTTCTACGATGGTGACCCAACCGCCGGTGGTACACTGCTCGGCACACCCAGCCTGACGATCCCGCTGGCGGCGGGCTTCACCACCACGCTGAGCCTCGACTACCTGGTACCGAGCACGGGCGGCGCACACACGTTTTTCGCGTTGGCCGACCCCGACGACCAGATCGCCGAGACCAACGAGCAGGACAACCAGGCGATACGGGCTGCCTTTGGGCCGGATCTGGCCCTACGCTCTGCGGCGGCCGTGCCCCTCAGTGGCGACCAGGTCGAACTCCTAACGGTGGTAACCAACCGCGGCACCACCACCAGCCCCACGACGACCCTGCGCTACACGCACGAAACGATCGGCGACACCGCGTTGATCAGCGAAACATTGCCAATGATCGCCGCTGGTGAGGTCTATACCAGCACCACGCTCTGGGACAGTAGCGGTATGGCGGCTGGTACACATACGCTAACCGCCACAGTGATGCTGGATACTGGTAGTGATCGTTGGCCTGACGACAAGAGCCTGTCTTTCAGCTTCATGCGCGGGGCAGATCTCATGCTCAGCCCGGCCACGCTCTGGGTGGAACCGCTGGCTGCGGGCGGCACGCAGATCCGGGCGCTCGTGTATAACGTGGGCGCTGTCGCGATGCAGAACGTGCCGGTCAGTTTCTACCATGACGGGACGTTTACGGAGCAGGCGGAACTCTTCACCGTGACCATTGCTGCGATCCCTGCGGGTGGCTACGCGATGATCACCGGTACGACGACCGTGCCGCTGCACCAGGGGGTCTATGCGCTCGCGGACCCGGCTTTCACGCTGAACGACATCAATCGTAGCAATAACCTCGCGATGGTGCTGCTCGCCTTTGAGTTAGCCTTCCCGGTCAGTGGGCAAGTGACGGTCGAGGGGGTGGGGCTCGCGGATGTCGTCATCACAGATGGCACGCGGACGGCGACAACGGATCGTACCGGGGCGTACACGCTGACCCAGGTGCTGTCCGGCACACACGTGCTGACGCCGACGCTGGCGGGGTACACGTTCACGCCGGTCACGCGTACGGTCACGGTGACCGAAGCACTGACAGGCCAGGACTTTGTCGCCACCCTGCAGACCTTCCCGGTGACGGGCCAGGTGACAGTGGACGGGGTGGGGTTGGCGGATGTCGTCATTACGGATGGCACGCGTACCGTAACCACAACTGCGACGGGGGCCTACAGGCTCACGGACGTGCCGTATGGGACGCACGTGCTGACACCGACGTTGGCGGGCTATACGTTCAGCCCGGTGACGCGGACGATCTCCGTGACGGCAGCACTGACCGGCCAGGATTTTCTGGCGCAGGCGGCGACGCCCGTGACCTTCCCCGTGACGGGCCGGGTCACGGTGGGCGGGGTAGGGCTGGCGGATGTGGTCATCACGGACGGCACGCGCACTGTGACGACCACGGATACGGGCTTCTATGTCTTGATGAGCGTGCCCTATGGGACGCACGTGCTGACCCCGACGTTGGCGGGGTACACCTTTAGCCCGGCGACGCGCATGATCACCGTGACCGAGGCGTTAAGCGATCAGAACTTCTCGGCGACGTTGCGCACCTTCCCAGTAACGGGCCGCGTGACGGTGGATGGCGTGGGTTTGGCCAATGTGGTGATCACGAATGGCACGCTGAGTTCCACGACCGACAGCACGGGAGCCTACACCCTGGTCAACGTACCGTATGGGCCGCACGTGTTAACGCCGACCCTGGCGGGCTACACCTTTGATCCGACCACCCGGTCAGTAACGGTGACGGCAGCGCTGGCAGGTCAGGATTTTCTGGCGCAGGCTGCTACGGTGCAAAGGTCACGGGTCTATCTCCCCCTCGTGCGCCGCTAACCGGGCCGCTGTGGATATGGGCCGGACGCACGTCGTCCGGCCCGCATCCACGGCCCCGCCGGGCCTACCCGCTGCCGCTCCGCTCCCCCGGCTCGTCAAGCCACGCGGGGGAGATCTGGTGCGCCCAGGCGACCAGGCTGGCCGCCGTCGGGGGGGGATCGCCGGGGCCGTTGGCGACGGTGTCGTAGATGCGCAATGGGCACGCCAGTGTGTTGCCCGCGTTCCTGGGTCGCATCGTGATCCTCAGAGGTGCCGACCCGGACAGCGAGCCAGCCTTGGGGCAGGTCGCCGTCGTGCCTGCGACGATGATCACCTGGCCTGGCGAGTGACGACCCAGACAGCGAGCTAACCTTGGGGGGCAAGACGGTCTTCTGGTCGTGCGCTGGCGTCTGGATCAAGCTGGGGGTATCGGTGGACGGGCGCGGGTTTATCCGTATGCGCTGACCTGCTGGCGGCATGCGTCTGCGGGCTTGCTCGCGTGCGCCGTCAGCCCCAGCGTCAACCTCGTACGCAACCCCAACGTCGAACCCTGCAACCCCTGCGTGGCCCCCAAAGCCAGCTCCTGCGCCCGTGACGCAGGGGTACCACGCAGGGGCCAACGCTGCGGCTCGCGCAGCCCAGCGAGGCGTTGCATCGCATCAGGACGCGGTGCAGGGGTGGGCGATCTGCGGCGTGTGTGCGCCCGCAGCGTCATCCAGCCCCTCCCCGGTGGCGCGTGCGGTGGGTGGAGTGGGTGGGCGCATGGTGGGCGGATAGGTTCGTTGGTCACCGGATCAGGCCACCGAGCGTGCCCAGATCCCCGTGCCGATACATCGTGATCATCGCGTTGGCCGGCTGCTCGCGTTGCCCTGATCATCGCGTTGGTCGGCTGCTCACGTTGCCCTGATCATCGTGGTGCTTCTGGTGCTTGTGTTCCCCCGCTGCTCACGTTGGCCGGCTGCTTGCGTTGACCTGATCATCGCGGTGCCCGGCTGCTCGCGTTGGCCTGATCATCGCGGCGCTTCTGGTGCTCGCGTTGGCCGGTTGCTTGCGTTGGCCTGATCATCGCGGCGCTTCTGGTGCTCGCGTTGGCCGGCTGCTTGCGTTGCTATGATCATTGCGGTGCCTGGATCATCGGGTTACACCGGTCGGTTGCATGCTCATGATCATCTTTGGAACGAGCTGCCGCCCGGCCGCGCTCGCTTGCGTCCTGAGCCTCCCTGCCCCGGCATGGTGAGCAGCGTGCTCGCTGCGCGCCGTGAGGTCGCTGCCGATGCGTTGGTGCTGCGGTGGAACCCACCGGGTTGCCTCGGAGCATCAGCGCCGTTGCGCGGCAGCGCTGATGGCAGCGGAGGCGTCGGGTCGCACGGCTGATCAGCCAGGCCTGCGGCAGCGTCGAGCCGGGCCGGGTTGGCAAGGCTCCCGGGCCTGCTCGCCTCGCGCAGTTCTGGGCGGAGCGCGGGCGTTCTTGGTCGTGCGCGGGCGAGTAGGCCCGCTGAGCTGAGCCTGCGGCAGCGTGGTGCCGGGCCGGGTTACCGCGGCCCCGGCGGAGCCTTAGGCCGGGCCTGCGGCAGCGTGGTTGCCACGCGGACGGGCTGCCCGCGTGCCGACCTTCCATGGCCGTCCGTGCGCGCCCGTGGTCACCCGCCGCCGATCGTCGGCGGCGCTCCCTCGCGGCGGCTCCCTCGTCGCGCAGCGCATCCTCGGCGTTCCTCAGGCTCCCCCGCTGCGGCGTCGCAGCACGCGCTGACAGCGTTGGTCGTGCGGTGGTTCCCGGTCAGCCTTCCTGGTTGATCGGACGCTTCCCTGCCCTGGGTGGGCGCCAGCGGACGGTGCCTTGGTTCTGCGGCAAGCCTGCCACAGCGCCTGACCCTGGCGCAAGGGGCCTACCGCCTTTCGGGGACCCCCTGCCCCCGAACAAGCCTGGTAGGCCTGCTTCCTTGTCACCAGGGCGGCGCAGGTGGCGTGTCTGGCGCACGAACCGGCACGACCGGTCGCACCAACCCAAGGAGGAGCGCCGATGACCAGGATTGATGACGAGAACCTGACCCACGCCGACCACGCCGCGCTTGCCCGTGCCTTAGCCGAGCCTGGGGTGAGCATGAACGCCGAGGAGTTTGCGCTGCTGCTGGACGAGGCCGCCCGCGATGACGAGCTTGCGACGATGATCCGGCAGGGTAACCTCACGGGGGCGCTCCTGCTGGCCCAGTGGAACGCCTTTGAACGGGCGAACCCCTACTATGGCACCTAGCTGCGTGCACTACGCACGCCTGGAAGCTCAGGCGTGCGTAGTGCGCCGTACGCGCCTGCGGCCGCGTTGGTGCCGGGGCGGGCCTGCGTTGCCCCGGTGCGGGCGCACCCTGGGCTGGGCCTGCGGCAGCGTGGCGCCGGGCCGGGTTGGCAAGGCCCGGGCCTGTCCGCCTCGCGCAGCTCTGGGCGGAGCACTGGCGTTCTTGACCGTGCGCGGGCGGGCTGGCCCGCTGAGCCGCGCCTGCGGCAGCGTGGGGCCGGGCCGGGTTGGCAAGGCCCCCGGGCCTGCCCGCTTCGCGCAGTTCTGGGCGGAGCGCGGGCGTTCTTGCCCGGTGCGCGGGCGGGCTGGCCCGCTGAGCCGCGCCTGCGGCCGCGTGGCGCCGGGCCGGGTTGCTTGGGCCCCTCCGCTGGGCCTCGCGGCGCGTTGCCGGTGGCGGTGCCCTCCGCTGATCGCCGCGTCGGTGATGCCGCTGCCAGGAGGGGCACCAGGACGCTCGCTGCCCAGATCCGCCGTGCGGTCGCTGGCCCGTGCGGTCACGCTGCGGAGGGTGCGGTGCCCACCGGCGATCACCGCTCAGGGGCGTTGGAGCGGGCCGATCCCGCCTGTTTCGCTCGCGCACTGTATCCCGCTTGCCCCCTGGACACGGGTAACTCCTGCCTGCGTTGCGCCCCCGTCGTGTTCCCACCGGCGCAGGGGCGAGGCGATCATGGCCGCTGGCGACGCCTTGGCGCGGGTGGGTCTGCCTGCATGCCCCCATGTTCGTTGCTCGTTGATGGCGGCGGCATGTTGCGCACTGCGTGAGGTTCCTGGCGCTCAGCGGCGTGCCGGTGCAGCCCAGGCGTGCCTTATCCCGTGACGCTTGCTGCCCAGTCAGGCGTTCCTGCGGCTGGCCACTCCGGGCGGTATGGCTTGCGTTCTGCCCGGTTCAGCCTGCCACAGCGTCCTGGCCTGGCGCAAGGGGCCTACCGCCTTTCGGGGACCCCCTGCCCCCGAACAAGCCTGGTAGGCCTGCTTCCTTGACCCCAGCCCAGGCGCAGGTGGCGTGTCTGGGTCAGGAACGAAAGCCAACCGCGC